>OZ246946.1:2850000-3883547 GCA_965232015.1 Vicinamibacteria bacterium
CGGCGTGGCGCGCGAGCTTGGCCTCGAGTGCGCCGGCGGGCTCGAGGTCCACCGCTCCCCTGGAGAGGTAGGCGGCCTGCTCGGCCAGCGTCATCGGGCGGTGCGCGAGGGACTTGCTTCCGGTGCGATGACGGCGACCCGCCCCCGCAGCGAGACCCGTCCCTCCACGAGCAACCGGATGGCGTCGGCAAGGATCCGGTGCTCGATCGGGAGAACGCGGTCGGCGAGGGATCGGGGCGTATCCCCGGGGAGGACCCGAACCGTCTCCTGCAGGAGGATGGGACCGGTGTCGAGTCCCTCGTCCACCAGATGGACCGTCGCCCCGTGCCAGCGGGCGCCGTACTCGACCGCCTGGCGATGCGCCTCGAGTCCGGGAAACGCGGGCAGGAGCGACGGGTGAACGTTCACGATGCGGTTCCGGAACTCCGAGACGATGACCGGCGAGAGGATGCGCATGAAGCCGGCGAGGCAGATCAGATCCACGCGGTGGCGACGGAGGATCTCGAGCACCGCGGTGTCATATGCCTTGCGGCGGCGAAACTTCCGGTGCGACAGGGTTGCGGTCGGGACCTTGTACCGGCGAGCGGTCTCGAGTCCGGCGGCGCGGCGCCGGTTGCTGAACACGAGGACCGGCTCGACGGGCAGACGCCCGGCCCGGGCCGCCTCGAGGATCGCGGTCATGTTCGTGCCGCGGCCCGACAGGAAGATGGCGAGCCGACGCCCCGGGACGCGGACCGGAACCAGGGGAGCCTCGTGCATGGCGACTACAACCTCCTCGTCCCCATCACAGCGATCCGGTGAAGGACACCGCCGGGGACCTTTCCGATCGGGCCACGACTTCGCCGAGGATCCAGGCGCCGGGGTCCGCGGCGAGTGCGCGGTCGGCATCCGCCTCCGCCGTCAGAACCACCATACCGACCCCGCAGTTGAACACGCGCAGCATCTCGGAGTCGGATACCCCGCCAGCGCGCCGCAGCGTGTCGAATACGAGGGGAAGGGTCCAACTGTCGAGGTCCACGCGCACTGCGAGACCCGCAGGCAGCACTCGCGGCAGGTTCCCGTCGAGGCCGCCGCCGGTGATGTGGGAGAGCGCCCGGACGGCGCCGCCCTCGAGAAGCGGCGCCACCGGGCGCAGGTAACAGCGGTGGCGGGCCAGCAGGGCGTCCGCGACCGTGCCGACCGATTCAGTGGACGTCACCGGGAAGGAATCCAGTACACCCAGACCGAGGCGCTCGAAGACGATGGCGCGGGCGAGCGAGAAACCGTTCGTGTGGAGCCCGGAGGAAGGGAGTGCGACCGCCACGTCGCCGGCGCGCACTCCGCTGCCGTCCACGACCCGATCCTCGTTCACGACGCCCACGATCGTTCCGGCGATGTCGTAGTCGCCCCCGGGGTAAAAGCCGGGCATCTCCGCGGTCTCGCCCCCGAGAAGCGCCACCCCGAACTCGCGGCAGGCTTCTGCGATCCCCGCCACCACCCGGGTGGCCACTTCGGCGTCGAGACAGCCCATCGCGAGGTAATCGAGGAAGAACAGCGGCTCGGCGCCCTGAACGAGGATGTCGTTGATGCAGTGCGAGACGAGGTCGTAACCCGGCGCTTCGTGGCGGTCGGCCTCCCGCGCGACCCGGAGCTTGGTACCGACGCCGTCGGTGGAAGCGACCAGGATCGGCCGCGGATGGCGGCTCAGGTCGAGGCGGAACAGACCGCCGAAGTGGCCGACATCACTCAGGACTTCGGGGCGGGTGGCTTCCCGGACGAGCGGCTTGATCCGGTCGAGAACGTGATCGGCCTCTTCGAGGTCCACGCCGGCGGCGCGGTAATCGAGCACGTCTTCCAGCGCTTCCGGGTCTGCCATTTCAGGGGGGCGACCCCGGATGAGGACAACCGGCTCCCTCCCGCCACCCCCGCTGCCATTCGGGATCCCGCGTACGACCGCGACTCACCGGGACCAGCCGCGCCACCGGACGCCCGCGGTGGGTGCTCACGAGTCGTGTTCCCGCCTCGGCGACTCCGACGAGACGTGAGAGCTGCTGGTTCGCCTCCGTCGGGGAGACGGGTCGGCTCGGTGGCCGGGCGCGCATTTCCCTAGTCTAGTGGAGTGGTAGGGGCCGGGTCCGGTCCGGGATATCTGCCGGGAAGCGCAGGGGCTCGACGCTCTCGTCCGGCGGGGCCGCGTACGATCTGCGGCACGGAGGACCACCCCGCATGCGAACGACCCTTCTGCCCCTGATCCTGCTCCTCGCCGCAGCCGGCGTGACCCTCGGCCAGGACCACGCCAAGATCCAGACCGACTTCGCCGCCGAGGAATTCGTCGAACGGCGCGCCCGGATCATGGAGGCCATCGGGGACAACGCCGTCGCCGTGGTGCAGGGCGCGCCGGCGGCGCCGGGCTTCCTGGTGTTCCGGCAGACGAACGAGTTCTACTACCTCACCGGCATCGAGGTCCCGCACTCCTATCTCCTCATCGACGGCCGGTCCCGTCGGTCGCTTCTCTTCCTGCCGCGCCGGGATCCGAGGAAGGAACGCGGAGAGGGGCGGATGCTGTCCGCCGAGGACACGGAAGAAGCGATCGCGGCGTCCGGCGTAGATCAGGTGTTCGCGATCGATCAGCTCGCCCGGCAACTCTACGGCTTCGCCCTCCGGCCGCCGCACCCGACGCTCTACACCTTCTTCAGTCCGGCCGAGGGGCGGGCGCAGAGCCGCGACGAAAACCTGATCGGACATGCATCCCACGTCTCCGACCCGTGGGACGGCCGGGCGTCGCGCGAGGGGCGTTTCGTCGGGATGATGCGAGGCCGCTTCCCGCAGTTCGAGATTGCCGACCTGACCCCCATCGTGGACACCATGCGGCTCCACAAGTCGCCCCGGGAAATGGAGCTCGTGCGCCGCGCCAGCGAACTCGCCGGGATGGGGATCATGGAGGCGATGCGCTCCACCCGCCCGGGCCTCTACGAGTACCAGCTCGACGCCGCCGCCTACTACACCTACCGGATCAACGGGGCCCAGGGCGAGGGCTACCGGTCCATCACCGCGACGGGGACGAACGCCTACTTCGGCCACTACTACCGCAACGACGCCGAGCTGAAGGACGGGGAGCTGATCCTCATGGATCACGCGCCCGACTACCGCTATTACACGAGCGATGTCGCCAGGATGTGGCCGGTGAACGGCGTCTTCGATCCCGACCAGCGGAAGCTGTACACCTTCATCGTCCGCTATTCGGAGGCGCTCATGTCCCGGCTTCGGCCCGGCGTCACTCCCGACCAGGTGCTCGAAGGCGCGGCGGCAGAGATGGCGCCGGTCATCGAGGAGCTGGGCTTCACGAATCCGCTCCACGAGCAGGCGGCGCGGGAGGCGCTCGTGTTCCGCGGTCACCTTTCCCACCCGGTGGGACTCGCCGTCCATGACGTGGGGAGTTACCGGGGCCGTCCGTTCGAGATGGGACTGGTCTTCTCGGTGGACCCGATGCTGTGGGTCCACGAGGAGCGGCTCTACGTGCGCATGGAGGATGTGGTCGGGATCACGGAGAACGGGGTCGAGAACTTCACCGACTTCATGCCCCGTACGGTGGAAGAGATCGAGGCGTTCATGCGGGAGGAGGGGGCGCTCCAGCTCGCGCCGCCGAACCCGGGGACGCCACCGCCCCCGCCCGGCCGGTGACCGTCGGTCGGCGCGAGGCGACGGGAACCGCTTCCGCTCCTCGGATGGTGATATCAACCGGTATCCCGCAATCGTGGCGAGCCGCGTCGGCTCTCTCCGGAGGCGCTGGCGCGGCGCCCGGGTCAGGCTAGACTGCGCCCTTCAGGAACTGAACGAGGATGAGTGACGCGCGCCTGGCACGGGTTCGACAGATCGTGGCCGATGTGCTGACGGAGATCTTCGGGAGCGAGGCCCGGTTCGGGCCGATCTACATGAGCTCCGACATGGACTTCGACGGGATGGAGTACGCGATGGCCCACGCCGTGTTCGAGGCTCCGGACGACCACCTCGACGTCCAGAAGAGGCTCGCCGTTTTCGAGCCCCTCAACGATCGCGTGCGGGAGATCGGCGAGACTGCGGTTCCGGTCCTCGCCTACATACGGAAGTCCGACGAGGCGGAATGGCTTGGTAACCGCACGCAGTTTGATTGAGACGGCTCGTGCGCTCGTTCCCGCCGGCAGGGGGCGGCCGCGACAGACGGACCTGCGTCGGGCCGCCAGCACGATCTACTACGCCGCCTTCCATCGCCTGGCCCAGTGTTGCGCCGACCGGCTGGTGGGCACGGGTTCCGCGCAGCAGACTTGGGCGTGGAACCGCGTGTACCGGTCGCTGGACCACGCACGGTGTGCGAGAGGGTGCAGCTCCCCGCAGGTTCGAACGCTCTCTCCGGAACTGCGCCAACTGACCAGTCTGATGCCCGATCTCCGAGGTCGGCGGCACGCGGCGGACTATGACCCCGGCGCGAGCTTCACCATGGCGGACATCGTGAGCGACCTCGAAGTGATCGAAGCCGCGATGGATTCCTTCGACTCGGCCCCCCTTGAGGATCAGCGGGCGCTGGCTGTTCTCCTGCTGTTCCGCAAGCGGACGAACTGAAGGGCAGTCCCCGGGCCCGGGACCCGTCAGCGGGCGATGCGGATCGTGACGGTGGCAGGGAGGCCGTCGTCGCGGAGGCCGTAGTACTCGAGGCGGAACTCGTCGTGCGGGTAGGCGGGTCCGCGGGGTGAGCCGTCGTGGATCTGGCGGATGATGCCGATGTTCCCGAGAGAGAGGAGGTGGCCGGGCCGGAGACGCTTGCCCGAGGCGTGAACCTGGTCGCGTAGCCAGCGCACGGCGGCGATCGGGTCGTACCAGTCGGCCATCGAACCCGCCTGGATGAGCTCGTCATCTTCATTGCGGACCGCGAACTCCAAGGTGCGGAGGCGCTCCAGCCACTCCGGCGTGGCCTCGATCGGGACGGGCTCTCCCGCGAATGCCCAGCGCGAGATCATGTTGGAGACGATCATGCGATTCACGGTCGCGTCGGCGGGGTCGTAGAACGGGTCGGGGATCTCGGCGAACGGGACCACAGCGTCGAGCCCGGCGAGAATCTCCAGGTCGGTCCCGGCGTCGTTGATCGAGTCGTCTCCGACCCGCAAGGCGAAGTCGGCCTCGAGGAAACCGGCGCGGGTTTCGTCCAGCCGGATCGCCGAGCCGTCGTCGCGGAACATCCCCGCGAGCAGCGTGGCGCGGATCCCGTCGGGCGGAAAGTTCGCGTTCTTCGGTCCGGGGTCGTGACCACCGGTCTTGTAGCCGACGACCTCCCCCATGCCGAGCAGGCCGATCAGCTCGTCCTGCCAGCGGTAGGCCTCTGGGAGCGGGAGGTCGTGGACGAAGCCGGTGAGCTGGCGGAGGTTGACAAAGTCGTCGGCGAGGCGGTCCACGTCGGCGCGGAGGGCGTTCTCGTCCTGGGCGGAGGTGGCGGGAGGCAGCGCGAGCAGCGCGGCGAGCAGCAGGAGTCGGGGCATCATGAATCGAGCGCGTCGTGGCGAGAGGACGCCGCGACGCCGGAGGGCGCCGTCAACGCGATGGCGAGCGAAGGAGAGCGGCAAGGTGGCGGGGGGCGCAGACCGTCACCGGGAAGCCGGCGACGGGCTTTGTCCACGGCTCCTCGGCGAAGGGGACGCACAGAAGAGTGGGGCCGTCAGGATAGGCGTTGCGGAATCGGCGCAGGGACCGGGCCCGGATTCCATCCGGTGACAGCTTCGCCTCGATCGCGATCACGCGGTCCCGGCCGCCGTCCACGACAAAGTCCACTTCGTGCCCGGCGCCGTCGCGCCAGACGTGGATGCGACTCCTGGGCGCCGCGGTGAGCAGCTCGTCGAGAACCAGGTTCTCCCACAGCGGACCGCGATCGGATGGGCGCAGATCGGTCCAGCCCTGCGTCTGGCAGACCAGGCCGGTATCGAGTGCATAGAGCCGCGGCCGGCGCACCAGCTCGCGCCGCCCGCCTCCGTGGAACGGCGGGATCCGGCTGACGATCTGGCAGTCCTCGAGGATGTCGAGGTATGTCACAACGGTGGGTCGGCTGACTCCGGCATCCCGGGCGAGAGCGGAGTGCGACAGGAAGGTCCCGTTCCCGGTGATCGCGGAGCGGACCACGCGGACAAATCCCCCGCGATTGCGAACGCCGAACAAGGGCGCGACATCACGAGCGAAGAAGCTGTCGGTCCACTCCTCGAACCACGCGGGATCAGGCGTGGCGGCGAGGAGGAGCTCCGGGAAGCCGCCGTGGAGCAATCGCCGCTCGAGGTCGAGGCCGCCGGTCCACCCGGAGCATTCCCGCCAGAGGACCGGGGCGAGCCGAAGCGGCCACTTGCGCCCGGCCAGAGGGTCGCGGAAGTGGGCGCTGGCGTAGAGGGTCGAGGAACCCGTCGCCAGGACCCGGATCTCCGGGAACTCGTCCGACGCGATCTTGAGAAGCGTCGAAGGGTCGTCGAGTCGGTGGACCTCGTCCAGGACGATCCGGCTGCCCGCGGGCTGGCCGGCGAGGAACGCCTCCGGATCAGCGAGCCGGCTGCGGACGGACGGAAGATCGCAGTTGAAGAGACGCGCCTCGGGAATCTGTTTCGCGAGCTCGGTCTTGCCCAGGCGTCGGGCGCCCGCGAGCCAGACGATGCTCCTGGTCCTCCAGAGGCCGAGGATCCGTGAGACCCAGACGGGCCGTGGAACGGGGGCCATCGCAGGTCTAGTTTACGAAATCCTCGGGCACTTGTGAGTCACACTTGAGGTCGGACGGACATTCGCGTGGGTATCGGCTCGCTCGAGGCCCAGTGCCGCGCTCCGTTGCCGGCGCCCCCCGGGAGAAAAACTCGGGGTGAACTGTGGGGGACCGGCGACGGACTTCGTCCACGGCTCCTCGGCGAAGAGGACGCACAGACGAGTGGGGCCGTCAGGATAGGCGTTGCGGAATCGGCGCAGCGACCGAACCCGGGCGGTGTCGGGAGGACAACTGCGCCTCCACCGCGATCACATGGTCGCGGCCGCCGTCCACCACGAAGTCCACCTCGTGCCCGGTGCCGTCGCGCCAGACGTGGATGCGACTCCTGGGCGCCGCGGCGAGCAGTTCGTCGAGGACCAGGTTCCCCCACAGCGGACCGCAATCGGCCGGACGCAGATCGGTCCAGCCCCGGGTCTGCCAGACGACGCCGCGACCACGCCACTTCGTCCTCTCGGGCCACGAACGCCCGGCGGCTCTACCAGGACACCGTGTGGCTGATTCTGGCTCCCGTTGGAGTGATGCTGATGGACACGTCCGGCGACTTGGGAAACCGCCGGGACAGGAGGTAGGTGAAGACGCCGACGCCGGCGAGACCAGCACCCATGGCAGTCAAAGTCCAGTCCGGCTTGGGCTTGCGATCAGCCAGCTCTTCGTTCAGCAGCAGAACGCACAGCTCCAGATCGTAGGACATCACTTCGCGCCAGGACTCGCCCGCGCTCGGACAACGGCGCGTTTCCCAATCGCCACGTACCCCCGCGGTGACAACCAGTGCCGCCCCCGCCATGGTGGCCAGCAGACTGATGCGCTGTAGCTCTTTCCGGTTGTCCGGGTGTGTCTGTTGGCCGTGAACGGACGGAGTCGGGCACAGGATTGCCGCAGTAAGCGAAAGGGCCGCGATGCGTCGGTTCATGTCATTGACGTCCGGTGGGCACCGGTCGGACTGGTCTCTCGGTGCCGGGCCCCTACCGGGAGAACCGGCGGAGTCCCGCGCTACGGCGCCGGTCGGACTCGTCTCTCGGTGCCGGGCCCCTACCGGGAGAACCGGCGGAGTCCCGCGCTACGGCGCCGGTCGGACTCGTCTCTCGGTGCCGGGCCCCTACCGGGAGAACCGGCGGAGTCCGGCGCTCCGGCGCCGGTCGGACTTGTCTCTCGGTGCCGGGCCCCTACCGGGAGAACCGGCGGAGTCCGGCGCTCCGGCGCCGGTCGGACTTGTCTCTCGGTGCCGGGCCCCTACCGGGAGAACCGGCGGAGTCCGGCGCTCCGACGCCGGCGGGCGCCGGAGCGCCCGCCGGAGGTGTTGGATCCTCTGGAGGGATCCCTAGAACAGCAGCTTCGCCGTGAAGCGAACGATCCGCGGCGTCAACCGGGACGTAGGCTGCAGGTACCGCGAGCCGAAGCTCGTGTTCAGACCCAGCGCCGGCTGGGTGTTGAAGATGTTCGCTGCGTCCACCCCGAGCTCGAAGCGCGCGTCGCCCATATCCACCATCTTCCGCAAGTTGAAGTCGAGGAGCGAAGTGATGGACTCCGTGCGCTCCTCTCCGCGCTCGTAGGCGTAAATGGACTCCGATCCCTGAGTGAGCCCGGTCGCCCGCGCTGTCGCGACGAGCGGGTTGCCCGCCCGGGCCCGGTAGTTCCAGCCGAGCTGGACATCCCAAGGCGCGAGGTAGCTGCCCGCGAAGTTCACGACCCAAGGCAGGTCGGTGAGGATCGAGCCGTTCTCACGGTTGATCAGCCGGTTCGGGTTGTTCCAGTCCGTGCCGTCCCGCGGCGGGCTGTGAACCACTCCCTTGTGGCTCGAGAAGGTCGCGCCGCCGAGGAGCTGCCAGTTGTTCGAGAGGCGCTTCTGGAGCTGGAAGGCGACCCCGTTGTAGTCGCTCTGCAGAAGGTCCAGGCTCGTGACCACGCTCTGCTGCAGACCCCGGTACTCCGGCTTGAGTTCGTAGGCGGTGTAGGAGGGCTCGGGGCAGTTGTTGCACGAGAAGGAGATCTGATCGTAGGCAGAGGGAGGAGCCGCCTGGTTCAGCCTTCCGAGCGAGTTCCGGTGCTGACGCCGATGGTAGGTCGCACTGAAGGAGACCTCGGTACCGATGGTCATGTCCACGCCGACCGAGATGTCGTCGCTGTACGGCCGGTCCGCATTGGAGTCATACACCGTGCTGGCCCCACCGGTGAATCCCTGGAATCTGGAGAGATCGAGCTCGGGGCTGTCCACGAGGGTGCCCGAGGGCCCGAGGTCCACGAGCCTGTCGCCATCGATGTCGTTCCAGCCGACGTTCGCGGAGGAGCCGGCGTTCGGGTTCGCGCTGCCCGAAAGAGCGCTTCCCGTCTGGGTGTAGTAGCGGCCCCAACCACCCTTCAGGGCGGCGCGGCCGTCGCCGAACAGGTCGTAGGCGAAACTCAGCCGCGGACCGATATTCATCGGCCAGTCCGGCAGACCACCGATCTCCGAATCCACGGTGAAGACCGCGTCCGGCTGGAGCTGCTGCGAGAGTGCTGTCCACGTACCCGTCGGGCTGCTCTGGACCGGCACATAGCCGTAGATTCCGTCGAGGCGGGCGCCGATGTTCAGCGTGAGCCGGTTTCCGATGGTCCAGGCATCCTGTGCGTAGAACGCCCAGGTGTTGAGCCGCTCGTGGGAGGTCTTCGGCGTCCGCGAGATGTTGATCTGTGTCGGAACGCCATCTTCGAGGATGCCGTAGGCGTCACCGCTCTTGAACTGACGACTCTCGATGAACTCGCGCGAGGCCTGGCCACCGAACTTGAAGTTGTGGGAGCCGCTCGCCGTGTCGAGGTAATAGGTCAGCGAGCCGTTGAACTGGTTCCGATGGTTCGGTCCCCAGGACTCCCCGCGCCGGTCGGCGTTGAACTGCTCGAAGCGGACGGTGTCGATGACCGAAATGTCGTTCTCGGTGCAGGGACCCGCGTCCGGATACTCGTCCACCGGGATCCCGCAGTACTCGGAATACAGGATGTAGGGGGTTACGCCCACCATGCGGCCGAAACGGAGGTCGAGGAGCGCTGCATCACCGAGCACGCGGTTGTAGGAGGCGATGTAGTTGTCCGCCCACTGATCCTGGAAACGGGCGAGCTCGTCCGCCACTGCAGTGTAAGGAGGATCGCGGCGGTGGAAGCGCTGCTTCCAGTTGCGCTGCAGCGTCACCGCGAGGCGGTCGTTATCGGTCGCCTGCAGCGTGAACTTGCCACTCAGGTTCCGGATCCGGTTGTCGTCGATCGGGTCGGGGCCGGTGTAGTCGGCCGGGACGCTGACCTCGGCGTTGTGGTCCCAGTGCCGGTAGGCGGTGAAGAACCAGGCCCGGTCGCGGACGATCGGCCCGCCCAGGGTGCCGTTGATGTCCACGGCCTTGGTGATCGGGTTGGCGCCCGGCTCCTGGGCCTCGCCCTGGAGGCTGGTGGCGTTATAGAGAGCAACGGCATCACCATTAAACTCGTTTCCGCCGGACTTCACGACCATGTTCATCAGCACGCCGCCGGTATCCGACTCCGCAGTGTGCTGAGAGGTCTGGAAGTTGAACTCCTCGTACATCGAGAAGCCGTAGTACTGCATGGTCCAGCCGCCGTCGCCGCCCGGCCAGTTCACCTTGAGTCCGTCCACCTGGAAGCTCTGCATGCTCGCCGAGGAGCCGAAGATCTCCATGCTGTACTGCTGCATCCCGTTGCTGCCGCCGACATCCATCCGGCCGGTCACCATGCCCGGCACCATGCCGGCCATGACCCACGGGTTCCGTCCGGTGGGAACGGCCTCGAGCAGTTCGCGCTCGATGTTGGTCTGGACGGTAGCGCTTCGCACGTCCACGACCGGGGCGTCGCCCGTCACGGTCACGGTCTCTTCCACGCCGGACAGCCCCATGGACCCGTTGACGGCGAGGGTGCGGGCCACGCTGACCCGAACGCCCTCCTGGACCACGGTCTGGAACCCGGAGAGCGCGAACGTCACGCTGTAATCACCCGGAGGGAGCGCCGGGTGGCTGTAGGAGCCACCGGCTCCGGTCGTCGTGCTCCGCGGAGCGATCAGGGCCGCACTGTTGACCGTGACGGTGACTCCGGGGAGCACCGCCCCGGTCTCGTCGGTCGCGGTTCCGGTGATGGTCCCGGTCTGCTGGGCGAACGCCGGCGCTACCGCAAGTGCGGCGAGCGCGACGACGGCCAGCCACAGAGTCGTGGTCTTACGCATGGCAAACCTCCTCACGAGGCGAGATCATCGAACGCGACGACAACCCGAAGGTGCCGTTACGGAAGGAAAGCGCCACCAGATGCCGCCGCCTCGTGAAGGCGGCTTCAGAGAGCGCAATCCTCGGGAAAGACATGAGAGTCAAGCCCGGCAGGGTACCATAGCAAGTGGCGTTCCCGCCGATGCAGGCACTCTCACAACACCGAGACATGTCGTTTTTTCAACAGTTTATGGAGAGGAGAGCCGAAGCATCCCGGCCTCGGACGCGGTGGGCTCCGGGATTCCGGATCATGCCGCCAATCCCCCGGATCGGACGGAACGCCATCGTCGCCGGGGCCGTCGCCGCCTTCGGACTCGCTGCGATCGCTGCCCCGCAGCCGCGCGGACCCGGCGCGGAGGAGGAGGCGCGTCGCGCGGTGGACGCCCTGGCCGCAGCCCTGGCGGACGACCCGGCCGACGCCGAGGGGACCCGTCGGCTCCGGGGTCTCGCTCGGGAGGCCGCGCCGACGCCCGCACTGATGGAGGCCATTCTCGCTCGAGCGGACCGGCTGGGACGCGAGGGGTGGCTCGCCGCCGGAGTCCTGCTGCGCCGCGGGCTGCGGCCGCTGGACGCGCTGGAAGCGTTCGATCGGGCCCCGGACCGCCGCGCCGCCGACCTCGAGGCGGGTCGTCTCTTCGCCGAGCTGCGCTCCCATGAACGCGCTCTCGACCTCTTCGAGCGGCATCCGGACGACCTCTCCGCGATCTACGCCCGAGCGGTGGTGCTCGCGAGGATGCGTAGGCACGACGAAGCCATGGCGCTCGTGACCGGACTGCTCGAAGCCGACCCGGTGAGCCCAGGCGCCCGCCTCCTCCGCGCCGAGCTGCTGGACAGCACCGGACGAGCAGAGGAGGCTGCGGACGAACTGCGTCGTCTCGTGGCGGATACCGGTCCCGGCGGACCGGCGGGATCGCGCTTCGGCCGCGTTCTGGTGCAGCGGGGCCACGGGGAGGAGGCGCTGCCGATTCTGGAGGCGGTCCTGGCGCGGCAGCCGGATGACGCCGAGGCCCTCCTCGCCCTCGGTCGCGCTCACCGGGATGCCGGTCGGCCATCGGAAGCCGAGACCGCGTTCCGGCGGGCGCTCGAGGCGGATCCGGCGCTGAACGAGGCGCGGATCGCGCTGGCCCGGCTCGTGGCGCGGGAGGGGCGGCGGGAGGAGGCGCAACCGCTCTTCGCCGGGTTCGAGCGGCGCGCGGCGGTGGAGGACGAGTCGGGCCGCCTTCTGGGGGCGGCGGAGCTGCGGCCGGAGGAGTTCGGCCCGGCGCGGGCGTTCGTGCTGCACGCGCTGAGAAGCGCGGACTTCCCCCTCGCGCTGCGGGGGGCCCAGCGGTTCCTGGTGGAGTTTCCCGAGCAGCCCGAGCGCCACCTGCTCCTGGCGCGGGTGTTCGTCGAAGGGGGGCGGTTGCCCGACGCGCAGCGCGTGCTCGATCGGGCGCTGGACCGCTTCGCCGGCGATGAAACCGCGACCCGCCGGCTGGAGGCGGCGCTTGATGCGCTCGCCCGTCGGCAGCGTCCCGAGGGCGGCTATTCCCCGGTCTCGTCCGTCGGCAGGGTCCCGCGGGCGGCCTCGAGCTGGGCGCGCACCGCGTCGGGGGCGGTCCCGCCGGTGACGGCGCGCCGCGCGGCGGAGGCGCGGTAGTCCCAGACTTCGGCCACATCCTCCGCGAACGCGGGGGAAAACCGGCGCAGCTCGTCGAGCGACAGCTCGGGCGGAGTCACGCCCTCCCGTTCGCAGTGGGCGAACACCTGCCCGGCCACATCGTGAGCATCCCGGAACGGGAGACCGCGAGCGACAAGGTACTCGGCGAGGTCGGTGGCGAGGAGATCGTGCGACAGCGCCTCCCGCATCCGGTCGGGGCGAACCTTCATCGTCGCGATCGCGCCCTCGGCGACCGGCAGTGCGAGGAGGAGCGTCTCGAGGGTGTCGAAGCAGGGCTCCTTGTCCTCCTGCAGGTCGCGCTGATAGCCGGAGGCGAGGCCCTTCCCGACCGTGAGGAGCGTCACCAGATTCCCGGTGAGCCGGCCCGCCTTCCCCCGGATCAGCTCGAAGCCGTCCGGGTTCCGCTTCTGCGGCATCAGGCTGGAGCCGGTGGACCAGGCGTCGTCGAGCCGGACGAACCCGAACTCGGCGGTGGACCACAGCACCATGTCCTCGGCGAGGCGCGACAGGTGAACGCCGAGGATCGCCGCGGCGGCGAGGAACTCCATGGCGTAGTCGCGGGTTCCGACCGCGTCCACGCTGTTCTCGAGCACTGCGGAGAGGCCGAGATCGTCGGCGAGCGCCGCCCGGTCCACCGGATAGGGATTCCCGGCGAGGGCGCCCGCTCCCATCGGCGACCAGGCGGCGCGGCCCCTGGCGGCGAGCAGTCGGTCGCGGTCGCGGGTGAGCGGCCAGAAGTGCGCCATGAGCAGTTGGGCGAAGACCACCGGCTGGGCCCGCTGCGTGTGGGTGTAACCGGGGACCAGCGTCTCCACATGCTCCGAGGCCCGGCCGAGGAGCGCACGGCGGAGGCGTTCGACCGCCGTGACGACCTCCCCGATCGCGTCAGCGAGATACAACCGGAACCCGGTCTGCGAGAGGTCGTTGCGGCTGCGCCCGGTGGGGAGTTTCCGGGCGAGTTCGCCGATCTCCTCGCCGAGCATCCGCTCGACGGTGGTGTGGATGTCCTCGTCGTCGAGCGGCGGAGGCGGGTCGGCGGCGAGCGCCGCGCCCACGCGGTCGAGACCGGCGACCATCCGGTCGCGCTCGGCATCCGTCAGGACTCCGGCGGCGGCGAGCGCCGCGGCGTAGGCCCGGTTCACCCGGACCTCCTCGGCGTGGAGGCGGCGGTCGAAGGCGATGGACTCGCCCAGCCGGTCGAGGGCGCCGGCGGGCGGCGCGGCGAACCGCCCGCCCCACAGCTTCACGGCCCGCCCCTCACTTCCCGCTCCGGGAGAGATGGCGGATGCGTTCGGGGAGACCGAAGAGCCGAATGAAGCCCTCGGCGTCGGACTGGCGGTACACCTCGTCCTCCCCGAAGGTGGCGAAGTCCTCCCGGTAGAGGCTGTTCGGGCTCCGCCGGCCGACCGCCTGCGCCGTCCCCCGGTGGAGCCGCACCCGCACGTCGCCGCTCGTGTTCCGGTGGACCTCGGCGAAGAACGCATCGAGCGCTTCCCGGAGCGCCGAGAACCACTTCCCGTCGTACACCAGTTCGGCGTAGCGCAGCGACACGCCGGCGGCGAAGTGGGAGGTGGCGCGGTCGAGGCAGAGGCTCGCCAGCGCCTCCCGGGCCTCGTGGAGGATCGTGCCGCCGGGCGTTTCGTAAACCCCCCGCGACTTCATCCCGACGAGCCGGTTCTCCACGATGTCCACCCGGCCCACGCCGTGGGCGCCCCCGCGACGGTTCAACTCGGCGAGGAGCAGTGCGGGCTCGAGAGCCTCACTGTCCACCGCGACCGGGATCCCGGCCTGGAACGAAACCTCGACGGTCTCGGCGGGGAGCGATACATCCTGCGGGTCGTCGCTCATCCGGAACAGGCCCTTCCGAGGCGCATTCCAGGGGTCTTCCAGATCCTCGCCCTCGTGGCTGAGATGGAACAGGTTCCGGTCCCGACTGTAGAGATCGGAGCGGCTCTGCTCGACCGGAACATCGTGGCGGGCGGCGTACGCGAGGGCGTCCTCCCGCGAGCGGATGTCCCACCGGCGCCACGGCGCGATGACCTCCAGCCCGGGCGCGAGGGCGTGGAAGGCGAGCTCGAACCGGACCTGATCGTTCCCCTTCCCGGTGCAGCCGTGGGCGACCGCGTCGGCGCCCTCGCGGAGCGCGATCTCGACCTGTCGCTTCGCGATGACGGGGCGGGCGAGGGAGGTCCCGAGCAGGTAGCGGCCTTCGTACACCGCGGCGGCCCGCACCGCCGGGAACACGTAGTCGCGGACGAACTCGTCGCGGAGATCCTCCACGAAGACGGCGGAGGCGCCGGAGGCGATGGCCTTGGTGGAGGCGGCTTCGAGGTCTTCGTCCTGACCCACGTCCGCGATCACGGCGAGGACGTCGCTGTCGTAGCGCTCCTTCAGCCACGGGATGGCGCAGGACGTGTCGAGACCGCCGGAATAGGCGAGTGCGATGCGATTCGGCATGAGGCGGCGCGCAGAATACCCGTCTCGCCGTGCGCTGGATCCGAAACCGCCGAAGACGAAGGGCCGCCGGCCGCCGGCTCGGGCGCCGAAGGGGCGCCGGCCGATTCGACCGGACCGGGGACCGCCGGGGACCCACGGTGGAGCGCCCGGCGGATTCAGGAGACGACCGCGGCGTCCTGTTCCCGGAGGAGGAAGAGTTCGAATACGACGATCCGGATGAGGCGGCGTGGCTCGCCGGCGAGGACGAAGGCGACTGGGACGAGGATGACTTCACCCAGGCGGGCGGCTCCGATCTCGGCCTGGCGCGCGCCGGACCTGGCTGGGCCCGCGGACCCGAGCTCGCGGCGGAAGCGTTCGCGTCCGATCCCTCGGCCTGGGGCGGCGGTCTCCGGGGACTTCCGGTCGTCGAGACCCTGCTCTCCAGAAAGCCGCGGCAGGGCGCGGTGGCGGCCGTGGGGTGGACGCTCGGGGTCCTGGTGGCGATCTCCTCGCTCTACTGGTGGGGTCCGCGGGAGCTCGCCGACGCCCTCCCGGCGAGCGGGGAGACGGTGTTCGTCCGGGGCGAGACCTGGCGCCTCTTCACCGCGATGGGAGCGCACGCCGACGGGATCCATCTGCTCTCGAACACGGTGTTCCTGAGCTGTTTCATCTACTTCAGCTACGGCGCCTTCGGGCCCACGCTCTTCCCGTGGACCGCGGTCCCGGTGGCGGCGCTGTCGCTCGCCGTCACACTCGAGGGCTACGCGCCGAACATCCGGATCGTGGGGGCATCGGGGCTCCTCTACCTGCTCGCGGGGACGTGGCTCACGCTCTACGTGCTGGTCGAGCGGCGGCTCACGATCCCGAAGCGGCTGCTGCGGGCCGTCGGCGTTTTCCTCGTCGTTCTGGTCCCGACTTCGATCGAGCCGGAGGTGAGCTACCGGGCCCACGGAATCGGGTTCTTCTTCGGGATCTGCCTGGCGCTCGCCTACTTCCTCGCGCGACGAGAGACGATCCGGGGGGCCGAACGGCGCGGCGCGCCCGAGGAGTGAGGTACGGGGGCCGCGCGGCTCACCCGCGGCGCCGGCTGGCGAGCGCCGCGGTGCGCTCCGCGACCTTGGTGTAGAGGCGCGCCAGACTGCCTCGCAGCACCGGGTCGCTGCGGAACGCCGCCGCGGCCCGAACCGTCGGGAGCAGGGAACCCCCGCCGGACGGGGCATCGGAGGGTTGGCCCAGCAGCCGCTCGAGTTCGTCCAGCGCCAGAACCGGCCCGTTCGTCTGCTCCGCGGCCCGCCACGGCCGGACGATCTCGGCCAGCAGCGCGTCCGGGTCGCCACCTCGAAACCGCAGCAGCCGGAGCGGGTCCTCCGCGAACCAGGACGCCACCAGGGCGCAGCCGGCCGCCCGGAGGTCGGTCGAGGCATCTTCGGGATCCACGCGGAACCGCGACGGCGCCGGGATCAGGCGGACTCCGGCCCGGGCGAGCTCGGAGCGCGCTGCGCGCGGCAGGTAGCCGGCGTGGAGCGCGGCCGGATAGAGCGCCGTCTCGGTGAACACCCGACAAAACGCCGCCCAGTGGCGAGATCGGAGGCGAGGGGTGCGAAAGCCGATGCGCCGGGGACGGAAGCCCCGACCCTCGACCAGCGCGGTGGCTACCTCGGGGACCACGTGAACCGAGCCCCGCGCCGTGGCCTCGGCGGCCCCGGGGACGACCCGCATGAAGTCGGCAGCCCACCACGCCGCGCCCGGGTCGGCCCCGCCAGTCCTCGTCACGGGGCGACCGCGTCGGCGCCGAGCGACAGGACATCGCGAAGCGCTTCGCCGGAAAGCGATGTGAGCCAGGCTTCGCCGGATCCGATCACCGACTCGGCGAGCGCCGACTTGCGCTCGAGGAGGTTCTCGATCCGCTCTTCCAGCGTGCCGGTGCACAGGAACTTGTGGACCAGCACCCGGCGCTGCTGTCCGATCCGGAACGCGCGGTCGGTGGCCTGATTCTCGACCGCCGGGTTCCACCACCGATCGTAGTGGACGACGTGGGTGGCGCGGGTGAGATTCAGGCCGTAGCCGCCGGTCTTGAGCGACAGGACGAGGAACGGCGGCGCGTCCTCCGCGCTCTGGAACCGGGTCACGATGCGGTCCCGTTCCGGCGTCGGCACGCCCCCGTGGAGCACCGGGACCTCGACGCCGAACGCAGCGGCGAGATGGGGGCCGAGGAGCCTGGCCATCTCGGCGAACTGGGTGAACACGAGAGCGCGCTCCCCCTGCTGGAGCACCTCGCTGAGGATCTCCTCGAGCCGGGTCAGCTTGCCGGAGCGGCCGCGCATCGCGCCGCCGGCGCCGAGGAAGTTCTCGGGGTGGTTGCAGATCTGCTTGAGTCGGGTGAGCGTGCGCAGGATCTCGCCGCGTCGGGCGAAGCCGGCGTGGCGACCGATGCGCTCGAGGCAGGAATCCACCGCCGCCTGATAGAGCGAGGCCTGCTCTGGCGTCAGATTGCAGTAAACGCGGGCCTGGTGCTTCTCCGGAAGATCCCGGAGCACCCGCGGGTCCGTCTTGAGACGCCTCAGCATGAACGGCCGGATGAGCCGTCGGAGCTGAGCCGTCGCCTCCGGGTCGCCGGCGCCCTCGACCGCGACCGCGAACGCCCGGCGGAAGGTCCGCTGCGGTCCCAGAAGGCCCGGGTTCAGGACTTCCATGATGGACCACAGATCGGTAAGCCGGTTTTCGATGGGGGTCCCGGTGAGGGCGAACCGGACGGGAGCGCCCAGCCGCCGCACCGCCCGCGTCTGCTTCGCCCCCGGGTTCTTCAGGTTCTGCGCCTCATCCACGATGAGACCGCCCCAGTCCACGAGCTGGAGCTCCGCGAGGTCCCGATGGACGATCCCGAACGAGCAGACGATGAGGTCGCTCGAAGCCAGGGCCGCATCGAATCCGGCGGAGCGCGACCGCCCGGGGCCGTGGCGCACGTGGAGCCGCAGCGACGGAGCGAACCGCTCCGCCTCCTTGCGCCAATTCGAGATGATCGAGTTCGGACACACCAGCAGCCACGGACGGGTGAGTCGCCCGGCCTCCTGTTCGCCCAGCAGGAAACTGAGCGCCTGGCACGTCTTGCCGAGGCCCATGTCGTCGGCGAGGCAGCCCCCGAGCCCGTGGTCGGCGAGCAGCCGGAGCCACGAGTACCCCACCCGCTGGTAGGGGCGGAGTTCGGTCCGCAGCCCGCGCGGCGGATCGAGAGGGCCGAGCCGCTCCGCACCCGCCTCGAGCGCCTGGAACAGGGCGCCGATCCATTCCTCTCCCTCGATCCGCGCCAGCACGGCCGCCTCGTCGGACTCGAACAGATCCCCGGTCGCCGTCTCGCCCTGCAGTCTCTCGCGCAGCGCGTCGCGAAGCACCGGGCTACTGCCGGTGTGGGCGCGACGCCGCGCCGCCTCGTTGAACAGCCGGTTCACGGCGTCGGAGTCCACTTCCACCCACCCCTCGGTGGCCCGGACCAGCCGGCGGCCCCGGGTCAGCCGGCGGAACTCGTCGAGGCTCCACGACTCGTCCCCGATCACGACGCGCCAGTCGTAGTCCACGAGCGCGTCGAGGCCAAGGCCGTCCGGCGCCGGCGGCCCGGCGGACGAACGCGCCCCCTTCCGTGCGGGCGGCGCCGAACGGCGGGTGGAAGCGAGCGGACGCACGGTGAGCTGCAGCGAGGGGCGACGCCGATGCCCGCGGGCGAGCGTCGGCGGAACCTGGACCGCGAAGCCGGCCCGAAGGAGAGCCTCCCGACCGGCATGGAGGAAGCCGAACGCTTCGGCCTGGGAGAGACCGACGACATCGGGTGTCGGCGCGCCCAGACCCCGCTCGAGCTCCGGGACGATGCGCGCGGCGCGGCCGAGACAGGCGAGGACCGGCACCGCCGGATCCGCGACGCCGAAGCGCCGGATGTTCTCCGCCGGATCCCGGGCGTCCCACACCTCCGAGAGGAGGGGCGACGAAGCCTCGATCGCCTCGCCGGAGGGGCGGGGATCCTCGACGAGCCCGAATCGGACCGACCAGGCCTCGGGGCTCTCCGGGTCCACCCCGTCGGCGGGGGGCTCGAGGGTGAGGGCGAGGCGAACCGAACCGAAGGGGCACGCCGCCGGGAACCGGGCCTTCGGAGAGATGGCGGCCTGGATCCGGCGGTGCGCGGTGGGCGCCGGGCTCGGAAAGCCGTCCGACGCGCCCGCGAACAGGTCGTCGAGGACGCGTTCGACGAGTTCGACGCCGGGGCCGTCGGAGGGCGGCGGCGCGGAGGGCCAGCCCAGTCGGCGGCCGGCGTCCCGGATCACACTGTCCCCGACGGCGCCGAGGAAGTCGCGGATCGCCGGTTCGGGATCGAGCCGGTCGAGGGCCCGGGGGGGGACCGAGAGTCGAAGGGCGTCCAGTTCGGCGGGCGCGGCGAGAAGGTCCACCTGCCACCGGGTACCGGTGCGAGGACCGTCCCGGTCCAGGGTCGGCCGGAAGCGGCCCTGTTTCAGCAGGTCGAGCAGGAACCGGTTGGCGAGCATCCAGAAGCGCAGCGAGGAAGCGCCGTGGTCCGCTCCCGCCCCGCCGGCGGCGCGGGCCGCCCCGAGCGCCACCGCCGCCTGCAGCGGAGGGAGCGCCAGCCCGGGAACGACCGAGCCGTTCACCGCGACTTCGGCGGCCGACGCCTCGGGACGCGCGCCGGGCCAACGGTCGCCCGCCCGATCCACCACCCAGCGGGCCACGTCAGCGGCCGGTCGAGAGGGCGCCCACAGGTGCAGCCGGCCAGATGGCGTGAGCGTGGCTTCCACGGACGGAGGGGGGGCGGGGTCAGGCAGAATCGGCCAGTCTAAGCGAGCCGAGCCCAGCGGAGGCGGGGCGCAAAACGTGGTAGGCGGCAGCGCCCTGCAACACGGCCCCCGACCGGACCCGAAGCTCGGGCCCCCGCGGAGCGGAGACGGCCCCGGCCAGCGGCGCGGGCGGCGAGCCCGGCCCCCATCGGGAGAACTAGGCCTCCGGGGGGCGATAGAGCTGAAGGCCCGGGATATCTGCGAAGTCCGATTCGTTCAGCGTCCACAGCCGTGCGCCCATCACCAGGGCGCACGATGCGATCGCCAGGTCGATCTCCCGACCGCGAGGGCGGCGGACAGCCCGGTAGAGGTCCGCCGCGACCATCGCTTCGTCCGCGCCGAAGGTCAAAGCGCCCTCCCGCGGAAACAGCACCCGCTGGATGGCGAGCTCCCGAGCTCCCCGGGGACCCCGCCACCACTCGTAAAGAACGAGCGCCGGCACGCTCACGGAGTCACCCGACTCCAGGAGCTCGAGGAGCGGCCCCTGCAGGCCCTCCCGCTGACGCAGATGCGCGACCAGAACCGATGTGTCCAGGACCGTCATGGTCCATCCCCGGAGACGCGGCCGCCGCCCCGTCGCGCGGCTCGAATCTCACGCAGCTCGGCTTCCACTTCCTGCTGGGAGCGAGGCGGGAGTCGAGCTGTGAGCTCCCGAAACACGCGGACCCGCTCGACGCGCTCTTCCTCCGAGACGCGCCCCTGGTTCTCGGCGCGAAACGCAACCGCGTCTCGCACCACCGCACTCTTGGATCGGCCCGTGTCGCGGGCCAGCGTCGCGATCCGGGCGGCTGTCAGTTCGTCCAGACTGAACGTCATTTTCCGTACCGCCATACTGCCATAATACCAGAACCCACTCTCGCTGGAGGACCGTGTTCCCCGCGTACCCGCCCGTGGCGGAGGGAGTCCGGTGTACCGGTCTGAGCGCATCCCGACCGGACCGGGTCGGAAGACGGGATTCGTCTTCCGGCCCCGCCCGGTCCGGCCTCAGCGGAAGGTGAGCGTTCCGACCAGCGCGCAGTGGTCGGAGAGACCGTCCCGCATCGCCCGCGGCGCGTCGTAGAGCAGCTCCTCGAAGCGGGTCGGAGTGACCTCGCCGCTCGACGGGGCGAACGCGAGGATGTGGTCCACGTAGTTGGGGAACCGTCCGCCCCAACAGCCCGGCGAGCTGCCCGGCGCCGGCAGGATCAGGGGGTCCGCCGGGAACCACGGAGGGAGTCGTTCGTCGCCGCGGGACAGGAACCGGTTCCAGTCGCCCGCGACCACGACCGGGACCCCTTCCTCGCGGCGGTCGTGGAGCCAGCCCTTGAGCACCGCGCCCTGCATCCTGAGGAACCCGCAGTCGCGGCGGCCCGAGTCGAGCGGCGCTCCCGCGCAACCCGACTCGAAGTGAACCGTGAGAACCCGAACCCGCTCCGAGCCGCGGCGGAGCGTCAGATTCACCCCGTAGCGGTCGAGTCCCCGGGGAGACCACTCGACGATGTCCGGGTGGCGCTCGATGGTCCACCCGGCGGCGCGTCGGACCGCGATGGCGGTGCGCTGCGACCACGCGGGGTCGGTGTTGCGGCGGGAGACGTGGAGGTCCCAGTCGGCCGCCGGGAACAGCCGACGCCCGGCCGCCTCGTTCTCGATCTCCTGCAGTCCGACCACATCCGTCCCGAGTTCATCCAGACGGGTGACGACGGCGCGGAGGCGGGCGAGATGTTCGCGGTCCCGGATGTGCCGACCGTCACGTCGGTTACCCGTCAGGACCTCGTCGTTCACGCCGTCGCCGAACCAGGCGATGTTCCACGTCGCCACCGTGACCGTCAGGTCTCTGACGGCCGGCGGCGCAGCGGCGCGCGCCGCTCCCCCGGAGGCCGCCAGCGACAGGAGCAGCGCGGACGCGAGCCCACGGGTTCGAACGGCTGCGGCGGTCACCACGGGTTCAAGGTAGCCGATCCCGGCCCTTTTGCTAATGTCGCTGCCGGAGTCCAGGAACAATCGGGGCTGGGCGCCGGCTCGGCAGCAGGCCCCAAACGATTCGGAGGTAAACGATGGGAACGATCTTGAGTGTGGCGCTCGCCGCCCCCCTCGCCCTGATCGGCGTCCAGGACTCGGGGCTCTCCGGGGTCGTGAGCGACGACACCGGCGCCGTGCTTCCCGGGGTGACCGTGGAGGTCACCGGGGAGGACCTGGCCGGGCCCCTCGTCGCAGTGACCGATCGGAGCGGTCGGTACGAGTTCTCCGGGCTGGGCGCGGGAAGCTACCGGGTGAGCTTCACGCTGGCGGGCTTCGAGCGGACCGATCAGGCCGTCGAGATCGAGGCGGGCGCCGAGGCCACGCTGGACCCCGTCCTCCGTCTCGGGGGACTGTTCGAGGAGGTCACGGTCTCCGTCACCGGCACCGCGATCGAGGCGCCCGCGATCAACATGCCGCACGCGGTGACGGTGCTCAACCGGGACGCGCTGGAGCGGCAGGGAGGGACCCAGCTCGTGGACCTCTTCCGGACCCTGAACGTGAGCCACGGCGT
Source organism: Vicinamibacteria bacterium (assembly GCA_965232015.1). Classification (GTDB taxonomy): domain Bacteria; phylum Acidobacteriota; class Vicinamibacteria; order Marinacidobacterales; family Marinacidobacteraceae; genus JAJEAO01. Next base: position 2,872,409 of record OZ246946.1, read on the forward strand.
GGTCGGCGAGCGCAACAGTTGGTACAACTCGAATCAGCCGTCCACGCTCACCGAGAACGTGGCGAACGTGAACCTGCGCGGGCTGGGCGCCTCGCGGACGCTGGTGCTCTTCAATGGTCGCCGCCAGGCGCCGGTTCCGGCCCGACTCATCGGCGGGCGATTCGTGGATGTGAACACGATCCCGTCCATCGCAGTCGGTCGAATGGAGGTCCTGAAGGAAGGCGCCTCCGCGACCTATGGCTCGGATGCGGTGGCGGGCGTCGTCAACTTCGTAACCCGCAGTGACTTCGAGGGCTTCGAGCTGAACGTGGGACACGACTGGTTCGAAAACGCGGGCGACACCTCGATTTCGGGGATCTGGGGTACGCGGATCGGCGCGTCGAACGCCGTCTTCTCGGCGGAGCGCGTCGGCCGGCAGGAACTCACGATGGAGGAGAGGCCGTGGACGCTGGATCGTCTCGCGGAGCTCGAGCCGGGGGGACGCGCCGGCTGGTCGAGTCTCGGGAATCCGGGCGGGTTCTCCATCGGCGCTCCGACCCCGTGGGTCGCCGAGGTGTTCGACCCCCGCTGCACCGATTTCGGCGGACAGGACGAGGGCTGGACCTGCCGCTTCCGCTACGCCCCCTACGACAACCTCGTTGACGAACAGCGGCATCTGCGGCTCTTCGGGGAGCTGAACGGCCCGCTGAGCGAGACCATGAACTACCACCTCGAGGGTCTGTGGGCCGATGCGGTGATTCCGAACTGGCGCACGACGCCGTCGTACCCCCCCTTCCCGCTGACCAGCACCACGATCATGGAAGTCGGCGCCGACCATCCGGGCCGCCAGGCGTTTTGCGCCGCCTACGCCGGGGACCCCAAGGCCGACCAGCACAACGCGTGCGCCGAGGACGCGCCGTGGTATTTCAACGGGCGGCCCTTCGGGAACTCGGGACCGGAACGGCGGCTACGCCGTGAATCCCGGACCGCGCGGGTCGCCGGCTCGCTGGACGGCGAGATCACCCTGGGACAGCGGGACATCCACTGGGACGTGGGCCTCTCCTGGTCGCAGGCGCGCGGCAATCTGAACCTGCCGGGGCTCTACACCGACCGCATCTTTCGCGCCTTCCGGGGATTCGGAGGCCCCGACTGCGGCGTGGGAGTGGTCGCGGACCGGAACTCTCCGGCGGGCATGGCGCTCGGCGACCTCGGAGGCGCCGTGGCCGGCCAGGGCCCTTGCATGTACTTCAACCCGTTCAGCAACGGGATCGAGTTCTCGGACCAGCCGGGGTCGGCGCTCGAAGGGGTCGCGAACCCGGATTACATCCCCGGGCTCGCGAACCAGGAGGCGCTGCGGCAGTGGCTCAACGACGAAGTGGATCTCGTGAGCACGACCGGACTGTTCGTGGCGGACGCCACCTTCAGCGGCAACCTCGTCGAGGACGTCGCCGACTTCGCCGTCGGTTACCAGTACCGCGCCATGGACGCCACCGGCGAACCCAACGGTCCCGGGGATGTGACCGTGAATCCGTGCCCGGTGACCGGCGACACCGGCTGCGCCGCCGGGGACCGATTCGGTCCCTACGCCTTCACCAACGTCCATCGCCCGTACTCGGCGGACCAGCAGGTGCAACGGCTGTTCGGGGAACTCGCGCTCCGACTGGGGCCGCGCGTGGACACGCAGCTCGCGGCGAACTACGAGTTCTACCGGGTCGCGGGCCGGCAGGTGAACAGCTTCGATCCGAAGCTGGGTTGGCGCATCCAGGCGACGGAGAGTCAGGACTATTCGCTGGCGCTGCGCGGGTCGGTCCAGACGACCTTCCGGACGCCGTCCCTCGATGACCTGAACCCCAGCCCGCTGACGACCCTGGAGTGGATCACCGAGACCGGCGCCTACCAGGCGGTGGATCGGTTCGGGGGACCCGACCTGCTCCCCGAGCGGGCCTTCACCTTCAACCTGGGGGCGGTGCTGTTCCTGATCGGCGGGGTCGAGGCGACCGTGGACTTCTGGCGCTACGACTTCGACAACGTGATCGGCTCGATGCCCTACGACGCGGTCACCGCTCTCTACGACAGCGGAGATCCCGCCGTGAGCAACCAGCTCGCGCCGTACATCATCTGTCCGGCGGGGCGGGCGTCCGAGCTGGCCCCCGCCGATCGCTGCGCTGCGGAAAACCTCGAGCGGGTCCAGATCGACCTGGTGAACTGGCCCGGGCTCGTGACCCGGGGCATCGACACCCACCTCGCGACCCGTACCGACGCCGGTCCCGGGCAGATCTCGCTGAGCTGGGACTCGACCTTCACCCTCGCCTACGACACGAAAGAGCTGCTGCTCGGCGGCAGCGATCTCGTCCTCTACGAGGAACGGGAGTCCGCCGGGTTCCTGAACTTCGCCCACCCGATCGCGGTGCCGCTGCCGCGGTGGAAGAGCCGGTGGTCCGGCGCGTTCGACTGGGGCGTCCACTCACTGGCGAGCTACGTGAACTACATCTCCGGATACGAGGACGACGGCGACACGACGACGATCCCGGAGATCGACCCGTTCCTGACCTGGGACATGAGTTTCCGCCGTCGCTTCACGGATCTGGGAATGGACCTCACCGTGTACGGGATGAACCTGACCGGCGCCATCCCCCCGTGGGTGAATATCGAGCAGTCCTACGACGGCTTCACCCACGATCCGAAGGGACGTCGGATCAAGGCGGCGATGACCTGGCGCTGGGGCGGCTCCTGACGACCCGACCGCCGTCGCGACGGCCGTGGCGCACACCGGCAGGACGGGCTATGCTGGGAGCCATGCCGGGGAAGACCAGCATCCAGCGAGAGGCGCTCAGCCTACCGGCCCCCGAGCGCCTGGCGCTCATCGCAGAACTCTGGGACAGCCTGGCGCCGGAGGATGTCCCGGTCCCGGCTTGGCAGACAGATCTGATTCGGAATCGCCTGGCGAAGCTCGACAGGCTCGATCCCCGGGCACGCTCGAGGCCGTGGGACGTAGTTCGGAAGGAAGTGTTCTCGAACGGGAAGTGACTCGACCGCTGCGGCTCACGGCTGAGGCGACCCACGATCTGGCGCTCGCCGAGCGTTGGTATCAGGAGACAGCCCCGCAGCTTCTGGCCTCGTTCGAGGGTGACGTTGCCTCGGTGCTACGGCGCATCACGAAACGGCCCGAGATGTACCAGGAGGTGATGCCGTCCGTTCGTCGCGCCCTGTTGCGGAGGTTCCCGTTCTCGATCTTCTATCGGATCCTGCCCGGGACGATCGAGGTCCTCGCTGTCCTCCACCACTCCCGCTCGCCTGCGACCTGGAGGCGGCGAGCGCGCCTCGGTCCCGAGGCGCTCCCGCGAAACGGTGGACCGTCGGTGGAGTGAAAGACCGACCGGCGGAGAGGGTGGGATTCGAACCCACGTGCCCGGCTCTTCACCGGACAAAGCGCTTTCGAGGCGCCCCCGTTACGGCCACTTCGGTACCTCTCCGGGTCAACGACGGCGGATCGAGCCGGGGCTCACGATCCCTCCGGCAAGCGCCGGGGCCGGCGGTCGCGGAAGAACGATCGGAGCAGTTCGCGAGCCTCGCGCGCCGCTTCGGCCGCCGCGTCCGGAGCCGTCTCCCCTGACGCGACTTCGAGCCGGTGGGGCAGGCCGAGCGTCGCCAAGGGAACCACGGAGTGTACCGCGCCGAACTTCGGCTCCGGAGCCCCGTACACGAGGCGGCGGATGCGGGCGTGCACGATCGCCCCGGCGCACATGAGGCAGGGCTCGATCGTGACGTAGAGATCACACCCCGTGAGCCGGTAGTTCCCGAGGCGGGCGGCGGCCGCCCGGATCGCCACGACCTCGGCGTGGGCGGTGGGATCGCCGGTCTCCCGCACGCGATTCCGGCCGGTGGCGACGACCTCGGCTTCCCGGACGACGACCGCCCCCACCGGCACTTCGTCGGCCTCTCCGGCGCGCCGCGCTTCGGCGAGCGCGAGCGCGAGGAAGGCGCGGTCAGCGGCCGGGTCGGATGAGGGAGCGGGGGCCATCGGTCGCATCCTACGCCCGGCAGGGAGGCGCCCATCGGGTGGGTCGGGTTGCCGGGCCCCTACCGGGAGAACCGGCGGAGTCCGGCGCGCCGGCACCTCGCTTGGGAATTGCCGGGCCCCCACCCGGAGAACTGGCGGAGTCCGGCGCCAGTTCTCCCGGTGGGGGCCCGGCAAGGGACCGGAGTCCGGCGCTCCGGCGCTCCGGCAGGTGGTACCGTCGCCGTTTGGCCGAGGGACTTCGCCGCGAGCTGCGTCTCGGAGACGCGCTCTTCATCAACATCGGGACGATCCTCGCCTCGGCGGCCTTCGTCGTTCCCGCCGGGATCATCGCCGCGACCGGATCGGCGGCGGCGTCCTCGCTGGTCTGGATCGGCGCCGGACTCATCTCGCTCTGCGGCGCGTTCGCGATCGCCGAACTCGCGGCCCTCTACCCCCGGGCCGGCGGCGAATACGTCTATCTGGAGCGCGCCTACCACCCGCTCGTCGGGTTCCTCTACGGGTGGAGTCTGTTCGCGGTGATCCAGACCGCCTCGATCGCGGCGGTCGCGGTCGTCTTCGTCGAGTACTTCACCCGCTTCCAGCCGCTCGGCCCGGTCGCCTCCAGGGCCTTCGTGATCGTCCTGATCCTGGGGCTGTCGCTGTGGAACTGCCGGAGCGTCCGCACCTCGGCCACCACCCAGAACCTGACCACGATCGCCAAGCTGGTCATGGCGGGCGCCATCGTGGTGCTGTGCGTGTTCTGGGGCGACCAACCGGTGGAGACGATCCGGTCGGCCCGGCTGCCGCTCGAGGGTTCGGCGGCGGCTCGGTGGGGGGCCGCGGTCGTCGCGGCGCTTTGGGCCTACGACGGCTGGATCAGCATCACGTTCGTCGGCGGCGAGGTGAAGAACCCGCGCCGCTTCCTCCCCCGGGCGATCTCGCTCAGTCTGCTGCTGCTCATCGGCATCTATCTGCTGCTCAACTTCGCCTACCTGCGGGCGCTCCCGATGGACGCCTTCCCGGGCACCGGCACCGTCGCGGCGGACGCCGCCGGACGCGCCGGCGGAGTGCTCGGCGGGCATCTCGTCGCGCTCGCGGTGATGGTCTCGTGCTTCGCCGCGACGAACGGGTTCATCTTCACGAGCGCCCGGGTGTACTACGCGATGGCGCAGGCGGGCGCGTTCTTCCACAGCTTCTCCCGCCTGAGCGCCGGGCGGGCGCCGGCGAACGCCACCCTGTGGCAGGGCCTGTGGGCGTCGGGGATCGCGCTCACCGGCACCTACGACCAGCTCTTCACCTACGTCGTGGTGGTCTCGTGGCTGTTTTACGGTCTCGGGAGCGCCGCCGTGTTCGTGCTCCGGATCCGCCAGCCCGCCCTCGCGCGGCCCTACCGGGCGTTCGGCTACCCGTGGCTGCCGGGGCTGTTCACCGTGTTCACGGCCGTCCTGCTCGTGAACACGCTGATCACCAATCCGCGGGATTCGCTGATCGGCCTCGGGATCACGGCTGCGGGGATTCCGCTCTACCTGTATTTTTCGCGACGCTCGTCGCGCCGGCCGGCCGGTCCCGAACCGGCGGCGCCCGCCCGGTCCTGAATCTCTCCCTTCCTCCGGAGGTCCGCTCCATGTTGACGTTTCGACGGATCGCGCCGGCGCTCGCCGGCCTCCTCGTCCTCGCCGCCGGCGCATCGTCGCAGCCCGCCCCCGACCAGCTTGGCGGGCTGAAGTTCCGCCACATCGGCCCGGTCGGCAACCGAACGCTGGCCGTGGCCGGCGTGCCCGGCGACCGCCGCGCCTACTTCGCCGGGGCGGCCACCGGCGGGATCTGGAAGACCGAGAACGCGGGACTGCACTGGCGCCCGGTGTTCGACGACCAGAAGGATCACGCCGTCGGCGCGCTCGCGGTCTCCGAATCGGACCCCAATGTCGTGTGGGCCGGAACCGGCGAGACCTTCATCCGCGCGAACGTCTCCATCGGGACCGGGGTGTACCGGTCCACCGACGCCGGGGAGACGTGGGAGCACCGGGGTCTCGACGCCACCGCGCGAATCGGGCGGATCGTGATCCACCCGACGAACGCGGACATCGTCTATGCGGCGTCGCTGGGACACGCCTACACGCCCCAACCGGAGCGCGGGGTGTATCGCACCACCGACGGCGGCGAGACCTGGGAACAGGTGCTGTTCGTGGACGAGAACACCGGAGCCTCGGACATCGTGATGGACCCGAACAACCCCCGCATCCTGTTCGCGGGCATGTGGCAGCTCGAGATCAAGACCTGGGGCCGGATGAGCGGCGGGCCCGGCAGCGGGCTCTACATGACGAAGGACGGCGGCGACACCTGGACGCGCCTCGAAGGGAGCGGCCTGCCCCGGCACCCGGTCGGGAAGATCGCGGTGTGCATGAGCAAGTCGGACTCGCGGCGGGTGTTCGCGCTGATCGAGACGAGCGACGGCGTCCCGTGGGAAGGGGGCGAGGCCGAGAGCGGCGAGCTGTGGGCGACGAGTGATGGAGGCGACACCTGGACGCTCCAGACCGAGAATCGGAATCTCGCCGGACGGGGCGCCTACTACTCACGCTGCGCCGCGGCGCCGGACGACCGCGACGAGGCCTACTTCCTCACCGCATCGTTCGCTTCCACGCTGGACGCCGGGAAGTCCCACCGGGTTCACGGCTTTCAGGAGGCTCCCGGCTGGGACCACCACGATATGTGGATCGACCACACGAACGCCGACCGGATGGCGGTGGCCCACGACGGCGGGGTCTCGATCTCGGAGGACCGCGGCGCCTCGTGGTTCAAGGTGCAGTTGCCGCTCGCGCAGATGTATCACGTGACCGTGGACGACGCGATCCCCTACAACGTGCTGGGGAACCGGCAGGACGGGCCCTCCACCCGAGGTCCGAGCCGCGCCTTCCTCGGCGGTTTCTTCGCCGCCGGCATCCCGCGGGGGATGTGGCACGGGGTCGGAGGCGGCGAGAGCGGCTTCGCGACGCCGGACCCGGAGGATCCGAACATCGTCTGGTCGAGCGCATCCGGCTTCGGCTCGATGGGCGGGATCGTCGTGCGCTACAACGAGACCACCCGTCAGTTCCGGCAGATCGAGGTCTGGCCCGAAGCCACCACCGGCTGGCCCGCCGAGGGGCTGCGCTACCGGTTCCAGTGGGTCTTCCCGCTGCTCATCTCCCCGCACGACCGAAACACGGTCTATGTGGGCAGCCAGTACGTCCACCGCACCACGAACGGCGGGCAGAGCTGGGAGGAAATCAGCCCCGATCTCTCCACGAACAACCGCGACCGGATGGGCATCTCGGGCGGCCTCACCCCGGACAACATCGGCGTCGAGTACTGCTGCGTCGTCTATGCGATCGACGAGAGTCCGGTCGAGCCGGGCGTCATCTGGGCGGGGACGAACGACGGGCTCCTCCATCTGACCCGCGACGGCGGCGCCACCTGGACGGAGCTCACCGCCAACGTTCCCGGGATGCCCGAGGACGGGGTGGTCCGCAACATCGACGCCTCGAAATGGGACGCGGGGAAGGCCTACTTCACCGTGGAGGCGCACCAGGTCGGGAACTTCGAGACCTACGCCTACCGGACCGAGGACTTCGGCGAGACCTGGACCCGGATCGTGAACGGAGTCGAAGACAGCCCGCTCAGCTACACCAGGAACATCCGCGAGGATCCGGTGCGCCCCGGGCTGCTCTACCTCGGCACCGAGAACTTCCTCTACGTGAGTTTCGACGACGGAGACAACTGGCAGCGGCTCGCGAACGGTCTGCCGCCCAGCCCGATGTACTGGATCACGGTCCAGGAACGGTTCCGCGACCTCGTGGTGGGCACGTACGGGCGCGGCTTCTGGATCATGGACGACATCGGACCGCTCCAGCAGTGGGACGATGTGGGCGACAAGGCGGCGCATCTTTTCGAACCACGGGCCGAGTACCGCTTCCACGCGATGACGGCGCCGTTCAGCCAGTTCGACGACTGGTCCGCCGGGGAAAACCCGCCCTACGGCGCCCCGCTCAGCTACTGGCTCGCCGAAGAGACGGACGGCGTGACGCTCGAGATCGCGAACGCCGCCGGGGAAACGGTGCGGACCCTCGAAGGCGACGGTGACACCGGGCTGAACCGGGTGACGTGGGACCTCCGCGAAGAACAGAGCACCGAAATCCGGATGCGCACGGCGCCCGCGTTCGCCGACTGGGTGCCGCTCGACGACGACCGGACCCGCGATTCGCCGATCGGGCGGATCTCGATCCTCGCTCCGCCGGGCGAGTACACCGTCACCCTCAAGGCGGGAGACGTCGAGGCGAGCCAGCCGCTCACGGTGCTGAAGGACCCGAAGAGCGAGGGGACGCCGGAGGACATCGCCGAGCAGACCGCGATGCTGCGCGAGATCAAGTCCGACATCGAGCGGGTCGCCGGGATGGTGAACGAAGTGGAGTGGCTCCGCCGGCAGCTCGCCGACGTGACCGCGCTCACCGAGGAGACCGGCCAGGCCGAGGCGGTGGCGTCGGTCGTGGACGGCCTGGAGGGATCGCTGATCGCGGTGGAGGAGCGCCTGCTCCAGATGAAGGAGACCGGCACGGGCCAGGACGTGATCCGGTGGCCGTCCATGGTCGGACAGCGGCTCGTGTACCTCGCGGGCGCGGTGGCGAGCGCCGACTTCCGGCCCACCGACCAGATGCGCGAGGTCCACGCGGCGCTCCGCGAGCGACTCGCGGCGATCGAGAGCGACTACCGGGAGGTCACCGACAGCCAGCTTCCCGAGGCGAACCGGGCGCTCGAGGCCGAGGGCGTTCCCGGTCTCGTCCGCGTCCCGGGCCCCGGCGAGCGGTAGGGAGACCGCATCCCCATCCGAGGGGGCGGGGCGAGCGAGACCTGCCCCCCTTCCCCCTCCCGGCGGTCGCGCCGCATCCCGCTCGTTCCCGGGCTGAACCCACCGCCCTGGATGGGCCTGTCGGCGGCGGGGATTCCGCTCTCCGGTATTTTCCCGCCGCGGCGCCGGTCCCGAACCGATCGGACGGCGCGTAACCGGAGGTCCACCTCATGTCCACTCCCCGAAGATTCGCGCCGGCCCTCGCCGGCCTGCTCCTCGTCGCCGCCGGCGTCGCCGCGCAGCCCGCGCCGGACGAGCTCGACGGGCTGAAGTTCCGCCACATCGGGCCGGTCGGCAACCGCACGCTCGCGGTCGCCGGCATCCCGGACAACCCGCACATCTACTACGCCGGGGCGGCCACCGGCGGCATCTGGAAGACCGAAGACGGCGGCATCAAGTGGCGTCCGGTGTTCGACGAGCAGGATGTCCACGCGATCGGAGCGCTCGCGGTCTCGGAGTCCGACCCGAACATCGTGTGGGCGGGCACCGGCGAGACCTTCATCCGGGCGAACGTCTCGATCGGCATCGGGGTCTTCAAGTCCACCGACGCCGGGGAGAGCTGGGAGCACATGGGACTCGACGCGACCGCCCGGATCGGCCGGATCCTCATTCATCCGACGAACCCGGACATCGTCTATGCGGCGTCGCTGGGGCACGCCTACAGCCCGCAGCCCGAGCGCGGCGTGTACCGAACGACCGACGGGGGCGAGACCTGGGAACACGTCCTGTTCGTGGACGAGGACACCGGCGCTTCGGACCTCGTGATGGACCCGAACAACCCCCGCATCCTCTACGCGGGGATGTGGCACCTGGAGCTGAAGACCTGGACGCGGGTGAGCGGCGGCCCCGGCAGCGGGCTCTACATGACCAGGGACGGCGGCGACAACTGGACGAGGCTCGAGGGCAACGGTCTCCCCCGACTGGACGTGGGGAAGGTCGCCCTGTGCATGAGCCAATCCGATTCGCGCCGGGTGTACGCGCTGATCGAAACCGCGGACGGCGTCTCCACCGCCGGTGAAGATGTCGAGAGCGGCGAGCTGTGGATCACCGACGATGGCGCGAAGACGTGGACGATCCAGAGCCACAACCGCGATCTCGCGGGCCGGAACGCCTACTACGCCCGCTGCGCGGTGGCGCCGGACGATCCGGATGAAGCGTATTTCCTCACCGCTTCCTACGCGGTGACGCTGGACGCCGGCAAGTCCCATGAAGTCCGCCGCTTCGACAACGCGCCGGGTTGGGACCACCACGACATGTGGATCGATCCCACCAACGCCGACCGGATGGCGGTCGCCCACGACGGCGGGGTCTCGATCTCGGAAAACCGTGGCGAGTCCTGGTACAAGATCCAGTTGCCGCTCGCTCAGATGTACCACGTGACGGTGGACAACGACATTCCCTACAACGTGCTCGGGAACCGGCAGGACGGCCCCTCGACCCGCGGTCCCAGCCGGGCATGGGTCGGCGGTTTCATCGGCGGCGGCCTCTCGCGCGGCATGTGGCACGGGGTCGGCGGCGGTGAGAGCGGCTTCGCGACGCCCGATCCGGAGGATCCCGACATCGTCTGGTCCACGGCGTCGGGCGCCGGCGCCGCCGGCGGGATCGTGGTTCGCTACGACGAGCGGACCCGGCAATTCCGCCAGCTCGAGGTCTGGCCGGAGGCCACCCGCGGCCGCCCGGCCGAGGACCTGCGGTACCGCTTCCAGTGGGTCTTCCCGCTATTGATCTCGCCGCACGACCGGAACACGGTCTATGTGGGCAGCCAGCACGTCCACCGCACCACGAACGGGGGACAGAGCTGGGAAGAAGTCAGCCCGGATCTTTCGACGAACAACCGGGACCGGATGGGCATCTCCGGCGGCCTCACCCCGGACAACATCGGAGTCGAGTACTGCTGCGTCGTCTATGCGATCGACGAGAGCCCGGTCACGGAGGGCGTGATCTGGGCGGGGACCAACGACGGACTGATCCACATGACCCGCGACGGCGGCGAGACCTGGACCGACGTCACCGCAAACGTCCCCGAAATGCCGGTGGACGGAGTGGTCCGCAACATCGACGCCTCGAAGTGGGACGCGGGAAAGGCCTACTTCACGGTGGAGGCGCACCAGGTGGGGAACTTCGAGGCCTACGCGTACCGGACCGAGGACTACGGCCAGACCTGGACGAAGATCGTGAACGGAGTGGCGGACAGTCCGCTGAGCTACACCCGGAACATCCGCGAGGACCCGGTGCGCCCCGGTCTCCTCTATCTCGGGACCGAGAACTTCCTCTACGTGAGCTTCGATGACGGAGACAACTGGCAGCGGCTCGCGAATGGCCTGCCGCCGAGCCCGATGTACTGGATCGCCGTGCAGGAGCACTTCGGGGATCTGGTGGTCGGCACCTACGGGCGCGGCTTCTGGATCCTCGACGACATCTCGCCGCTCCAGCAGTGGACGAACGACGTGGAAAACGCCAGCGTCCATCTGTTCCAGCCCCGGGGCGTGTATCGCTTCCATCCGATCACCCCGCCGTTCGCCCACTTCGATGACTGGTCCGAAGGCGAGAACCCGCCCTACGGCGCTCCGATCAACTTCTGGCTGGACGAGGCCGCCGATTCCTGGTCCATCGAGATCCGGAACGCGGCCGGTGAGACGGTTCGGACGCTGGAAGGCCAGGGAGACGAGGGCCTGAACCGCGTCTGGTGGGACCTTCGCGAAGAGGCCTCGACCCAGGCGGTGCTGCGCACGAAGCCCCAGTTCGCCGACTGGGTGACGCTCGACGAGCAGCGGACCCGCGCGGGGCAGGTCGGACGGATCTCGATCCTGGCTCCACCCGGCGACTACACGGTGGCGCTGAAGGTCGGCGACGTCGAGCAGACCGCGCCGATCGAGGTGCGGAAGGACCCGAAGAGCGAAGGCACGCTCGAGGACATCGCCGAACAGACCGCGATGCTCCGCGAGCTTCGCGCCGACCTCGAAGTCGTCGTGGGAATGGTGAACGAGATCGAGTGGCTGCGCCGGCAGGTGCTCGACCTCAAGATGGTGGCCGAAGAAGCCGGGAGAGTCGAGGCCATCGCGTCGGCGGTGGACGATCTCGACGGCTCGCTGCTCGCGGTGGAGGAACCGCTGATCCAGTTGCTCCTCACCGGGACCGGACAGGACCAGATCCGCTGGCCGGTGCAGCTCGCCGGGCGGATCATCTACCTCGCCGGCGCGGTGGCGAGCAACGATTTCCCGCCGACGGATCAGATGCGCGAGGTCCACGCGGTGCTTCGCGAGCAGCTCGCTGCGATCCAGGCCGACTACCGGGACATCACCGACCGCCAGCTCCCCGACGCGAACCGGGTGCTCGGGGCCGCGGGCGTCCCCGGCCTCATCCGCGTCCCGGCCCCGGGCGAGGAATAGGCAGAGCCCGCCGCCCGTGGAGCAGCGCGATCTCGCCATTCGGCTGGCGGCCTTTCGCTGGCTGGAAGAGCAGACCGCGCTCCACGGGCCGGTGCTCGACTGGGGCGTTCTGGCCAGCGGTTTCTCGTTCGACGGGCAACCGATTCCCATCGCGAACCGGCCGCGGGGCATCTTCCGCCCGCGGCAGTGCGTCTATCCGCTGTCGTTGAAGACGAGCCCGCCACGGACCGACACGCTCCACTCCTACGCCGATCACTGGACCGAGCAGGGCCTCTTCTACAACTTCATGGGCGAAGACCCGCGCCACCCGGTCAACGCGAGCCTCCGAGCCGCCGGAGAGCGCGGCGTGGCCCTCATTTATCTGTTCGGGGTCGCCAAGGGCCGCTATCTCCCTCAGTGGCCCGTCTATGTCGTGGGGGAAGACCGCGACCGGCTCGTGTTCCGGGTTCAAACGGACACTCGGGATGCTCTCGGAGGCTCCGCGCACCCGGCGGCGGCCGCCGAGGAGAGCGAGGGTCGTCGCCGGTACCTCACTCGGCGGATGCGCGTCCGGGTCCATCAACAGTCGTTCCGCGAACGAGTGCTGGACGCCTACCGCTCCCAGTGCGCGCTTTGCCGGCTCCGTTACCGAGCATTGCTCGACGCCGCCCACATCGAGCCCGACAGCGAGGGGGGCTCGCCGGTTGTTCGAAACGGACTGGCGCTGTGCAAAATTCATCATGCGGCCTTCGACCGAATGTTCCTCGGCATTCGGCCCGACGGCATCATCCAGATCCACACCCAGGTCCTCGAAGCGAGTGACGGTCCGATGCTTCGCCACGGCCTGCAAGGACTCCACAATCAGAAGATCCTCATCCCGCGCGCCGTGGCCCAGCGCCCGGATCCAGTCCGGCTGGAGGCCCGGTTCCGTCACTTCCTCCAGACGGCCCCCCTGTCCCCGTCGCCCTCCCGCTGAATCGCGGCTGAGTGCGGCTCATCCACCGTTTCTCCCTGACCCGACTGACGGGGCGTGGCCGACCATCATGGGCCCGTCGAGAACATTGACACGGCAGGAACCGTGGGCGAGAATCGAGAGGCGGTTACAAGCGCTGCCCGGGCGGCCTGTTGAGCCCGTGACCTCGCCCGGCCGCGACCCCAGCTCGACAAGCGCAGCTCCCCCCCTTCACCCGCCCACAACCACGATGAGCGTCACGATCAATAGCGGCACACGACTCCCCACCGCTCCGCGCGACAACGCCGGGCCTCTACGCAGCTCGGCACCCGACCTGTTCCTGAGCTTCGCGAGTGAACACAAGGCCCTCGTTGATCCGTTCCGCGCCCATGCTCAGACTCGACTGACGATGCTGTCATTCGATGACTGCGACGCGGCGAATTCGGACGACGTCGAGTGGAAGCACCATGCGGAACAACTGATCCGGGCGTGTGCCGCCACGCTGTGCCTGGTCGGGCGCTCCACCCATCACAGCGCTCCCGTCGATTGGGAGATCCGCAAAACGATTGCCCTCGGAAAGCCAGTAATCGCCGTGTACCTTGAACCGACCGAACTGGTTCCGGCTGCTCTCTCTGAGATCGGTGTCGCTCCATTGCCGTTGAATGTCGATGTTCTAATGGACGCACTCAAATGACTGATGACCCAAACACGATCGAAGACACTCTCTTCGCCGATGGCGATACGGCGGCTCATGACGGGGACGCTCTTCTCACGCAATATCGGATCTTTGTCGAGAGCTCCGAAGCTCTTGTTCTTCGTCGACAAGGTGTCAACAACTTCTTTCTCTCCGTGAATTCTCTGGTTCTCGCGGGTGCCGGCCTTATCCTGAGAGACGGGAAAGCGAGTTGCACAGAAGCCGTCGTCTTGATCGTGCTCGCATTCGGCGGTGTGAGTCTATGCTTTGTCTGGCGTCGACTCATCACGTCGTTCCAGCAATTGAGTCGTGGCAAGTTCGATGTTATACACCACCTTGAGCGTCGATTGCCGGCGCGAATGTTCGCTGCGGAATGGGCTGCTCTCGGCGAAGGGAAGGATCCGAAGACGTACAGACCGTTCACGACAGTCGAGGTCAAGACGCCCATGGTCTTCGGTCTTGTCCAGATCTTGCTGATCGCCGTCGGTCTCTGGATCCTACTCACATGAGGGACGATGGAGTGGACGGCTCGTAACGGACCGCACTCTCTATGGCCCGCCATTCAAAGCGCCACCACTACGTACCGCGTTTCGTTCTGCGGGAGTTCCGCAATGCACGTGGCCACCTTCATCTGCTCGACCGGACCAGAGAGCAGTTGTATCACGGCACACCAAACAACGTTTTCTTCGAGAAGCACCTGTACCGCACCTTCAATCCAGCAACCGATGCACATAGCGACGACGTGGAGAAGAGGTTGAGTGTGATCGAGAGTAATGCGGCTCCAGTGGTTCAGAAGATCATTCGATCAGCCAGATCCGGTATGCACCCCAATCTCTCCGCCGCCGAACGCTATGCTTGGGCTCACTTCTATCATGCTCAATCACGACGTACACGAGAAAATCTCGCTTCCTGTCTAAAGGGTGACGACGCACTTGGCGCCAGAGCAGAGGCCTTGGGCATCTCTCTTCATGAGATCGATCGAGAGATCATACGGAGCGCATTGCCCATGTTCGCGAGTGGTATGTCCCCCGGTCTGGGCGTAGAGGAGTACTGCCACAATGTCGGGTTGATGACTGCGACTGCCCGTCGGCCAAGAAATGGACTCGTGATCGGTAGCGCCGGGATGCCCTTGGGCTCTAGTGAGCCGGATAGATTCTTCCGTGGCTGGTTGCCGCTGACTCCGGATGTTGCGGTGCGTGCAACCGTATGGCCCAACAAGGAGATCATGGTTCTGATTCCACGCCATGCCTCTGTTCTGGTCAACAAGATCAACCTGACATCCGCGCGGCACAGCAGAGTCATTGCCGCACGGCGTGAGTCCGACCTGCGCGCAGTCATCAAGCGTCTTGGTGATGCTTCAGTACCAATGACATGAATTCGCCGGCGGGCGCCCGAAGCGCCGTCCGCTCTGATCAGAGGCGAATCTCTCTCGTGATGTCGAGATGCTGGCTCTGATGGCAGAATGCGATCATGTCCGTTCAGATCACCGTTCGAAACGTTCCCGAGCGGGTGCGCGACGAGCTGGCCGCGCGCGCTGCCCGGAAGCGCCAGTCCATGCAGGAGTTCCTGCGCTGCGAGTTGGAGCGGATTGCGTCCTTCCCATCCATCGGCGACTGGCTGGAAGGGGTCCGGGACCGGGCGGAAGCGGCTGACAGCCGGGTTCCCCCATCGGTCATCCTCGCCGCCCGCGACCGGGACCGCACGTGATCGCCGCCCCGGCCCATCCGTCCTGGTCGCTGCGCTCGTGGACGCCGGACCGGAGGGTCGCTGGGCCCGCTCGATGTTGGCCCGGGGCACGCTGGCCGGTCCTGAACTACTGTTCGCCGAGGTGACCAACGTGCTCCGGCGGTTGGAGCAGGCCGGGCAAATCCCGGCATTCCAGGCGGCCGTCGCACAGCGGGATGCAATGCGTCTGAACGTGCAGACCTTTCCGTACTCGCCGTTCGCCGCCCGCGTCTGGGAGCTCCGGAAGAACCTGACCGCCTAGGACGGGTGGTATGTGGCGCTGGCCGAGACCCTGGATTGCCCCCTGGCGACATTGGATGGGCGTCTCGCCCGCAGTTTCGGACCGGCCTGCGAAATCATCGTTCCGGGCGGCGAAGGCTCCTGACCGGCGGGGCATTGCGAGCGCCGCGTGGAAGAGTGGAAGACCCCACGCCTCCCGCCGAAGCCCCGGTGAGGACGGTCTCAATGCGTACCGCGGAGGGTGCGGCAGGCCTGCGAGCTCCCCGAGCGCCCGCGTGAACCAGGTCCCGTCGGCGGGCTAGGGTTCCGGGCTCTTCGACAGGAGGTTTCGCAATGGCGAGTTTCGAAGTACCGGTGCTGCGCGTGGACCGGATCGACGAGCATCCCAACGCGGACGCGCTGGAGATCGCGGTGGTGCGGGGCTACCGCTGCGTGGTCCGGATCGGGGCGCACCAGGCCGGGGATCTGGTGGCCTACATCCCCGAGGACGCCATCGTGCCCGAGGAACTGCTGCGGGCCATGCGGCTCTGGGACCAGGCGAAGGGCCGCGGAATGCTCGCCGGGCAGCGCGGCGAGCGGGTGAAGGCGATCCGCCTGCGGGGGATCGTGAGCCAGGGCCTTCTCTATCCGGTGGAGGGACGGGAGACCGGGGAGGATCTCGCCGACGAGCTCGACATCGTGAAGTACGAACCGGAGATCCCGGTTCACATGCAGGGTGAGGTGTGCCAGGTCCGTGGCCACACCCTGTCCTACGACGTGGAGAGCATCCAGAAGCACCCGGATCTCCTCGTGGAAGGCGAAGAAGTCGTCTTCACCGAGAAACTCCACGGCACGTTCACCGGCTTCGGGTTCGATCCGGGTCTCTCCCACCCACAGCTCCTCGACGGCGGGACGCTCATCTCGTCGAAGGGTCTCGCCGACACCGGCTTCGCATTCCAGTGGAACGAAGCGAACGCGTCGAACCTCTACGTGATGTCGTTCCGGGCGGCGCTGCTCGAGACCGGCGCGTGGGACACGGTGCGGGCGGAGTGCTCCCGTACCGGACAGCCTCTCTTCGTCCTCGGCGAGACCTTCGGCAAGAAGGTGCAGGACCTCCACTACGGGCAGCAGGGACGGTCCTTCCGGGTCTTCGACATCTACGTCGGGCAGCCGCGGCGGGGCCGGTTCCTCGACTACGACGACATGGTGGCGAAGGCGAAGGCCCTCGGTCTCGAACCGGTCCCGCGCCTCTACCGGGGGCCCTACTCGCTCGCCGCCGCCGAGGCGCACCGGGACGGGAAGACCACGCTGCGGGGCAAGCACGTCCGGGAAGGCATCGTGATCGCCCCGGTCCGCGAGCGGGAGTGCCCGGATCTCCCCGGCAACCGGCTGAAGCTCAAGTTCGTCTCGCCGAAGTACCTCCTCCGTCGCGGGAAAGTCACCGACTTCAACTGATTCCGGCGTGGGGCGGTCGCCGCGCTTCGGCGCCGCCTTGGAGTCCGGCGCCGCCTTGGAGTCCGGCGCCGCCTTGGAGTCCGGCGCCACCTGAGGGGCTGCTTCGGTAGCCTCCGACCCGGAACCGAATCCCTTGCACCTGCTTCTCGACCTCACGCTCCTGGTGGGCGTGGCCATCCCGATCGTCGCGCTGGCGCACCGGCTCAAGGCGCCGCCGATCGTCGGGTTCCTCGCCGCGGGGATCCTGCTCGGCCCCAGCGGGTTCTCGCTCATCGAGGCGCACGAAGAGGTCTCGCTTCTCGCCGAGCTCGGCGTCGCGCTCCTGCTCTTCTCGGTCGGACTCGAGCTCTCCCTGTCGCACGTGCGCCAGTGGGCTCGACAGGTGCTCGTCGGCGGAGGACTCCAGGTCGGGGGCACGATCGGCGCAGTCGCCGGACTCGCGTGGTTGGGAGGGGTCCCCGCCGGGAGCGCCGTGTTCTACGGCGCGCTCGCGGCGCTTTCCTCCACGGCGATCGTCACCCGCGCCTACGCCGACCGCGCCGAGCTGGACACGCCGACCGGCCGCTCGGTGCTCTCGGTCCTCATCTTCCAGGATCTGTGCGTCCTGCCGCTGATCCTGCTCGTTCCGGTGCTGGCCGATCGCGGCGGCGCCGAGTTCGAATCGTTGACTTCGGACCTCGGCCAGGGGCTCGTCATCATGGCCGGCTTGGTCGTGGCGGGGCGTTTCCTGGTTCGTCCGCTCCTCGACCGGATCGTGCTGTTGCGGGACCGCGAGCTGTTCACGCTGTGCATCGGATTCGTGGGGATCGCGGCGGCGCTGGTGACGGAGACGGCCGGCTTCTCCATCGCCATCGGCGCGTTCATCGCCGGCCTGATCGTCTCGGAATCGGAGTACGGCGCTCAGGCGCTGGCGGACGCGCTCCCCTTCCGGGCGATGTTCAGCGGCATCTTCTTCATTTCGATCGGGATGCTCCTGGATCTCGGGGCCCTCGCCCGCGAACCGGCGCTGCTCGCGGCCCTGCTCGTCGGGGTTCTGCTCCTCAAGGCGGCGCTGATCGCGGGGTCCGTTCTCGCGGCTGGCGGAGGCCGACTCAACGCGCTGGCAAGCGGCGTCAGCCTCGCGCAGGTGGGCGAGTTCTCCATCGTGCTCGCGGCCGCCGGGCTGCCGCTCGGCCTGTTCCGCGAGGGGGACTACCAGCGCTTTCTGGCAGTGGCCGTGCTGTCCATGACCGCGGCGCCGTTCCTGATCGGAGTCGCCCAGCCCATGGCCGAGCGGCTGATTCGGGGATCCCGCCGGGAAGCGGAAGCGACGAACGAGGACATCCCGGCCCACCTGTCCGATCACACGATCATCGTCGGATACGGCCCCGCCGGGCGCTACCTGGCGAGGGCTCTCCACGCCGCCGGAATCCGCGCCATCGCGGTCACGCGCGACCCGAACCGGCTGCGCCGCGCCCGAGAGGACGAGATCCCCACGGCGTTCGGAGACGGCGCCGAAGCCGCCGTTCTCGAGCATGCCGGAGTTCGCCGCGCCCGGCTCGTGGTGTTCACGCTGGATTCGCCCACGGACGAGCGACGGGGCGTCGCCACCGTGCGGGACCTGAACCCGTCCGCGCGGATCACTGTCTGCACCCGCGCCGCCGAGATCGGCCCCGAACTCGCCGCCCTGGGCGCCGACCACGTGATCGCCGAGGAGTTCGAGACCTCCATCGAACTCTTCGCCAAGGGGCTCGAAAGCTACCGGATCCCGGTGCACCGCATCTGGCGGGAGACCGAGGCGCTCCGGACCGCGCACTACGGACTCCTCCGGGGCACGGCCTCACCCGACCTGCGCCTCGACGCGCTGAAGCATCTCGGCATCCACGACGCACTGGAGCTGGTCGAAATCCCGGACCTCGCCCGAGTCATCGGCGAGACGGCCACGACGCTCGACCTTCGTCAACGCACCGGAGCAGTCCAGGTCGCCGTGGTCCGGGACGGCCAGCCGATCTACCGGAAGACGCCGGACTATCGCTACCGCGCCGGTGACACGGTTGTGCTCGTCGGGGATCGCGAGAGTCTGGACGGGGCGATCCTGCTGTTCCGGCAGACCGGAGGCGACTCGGGATCGTCCGCCGACGCAGAGCCCTGATCCTGTGAATGTGCATTTGAACGTGCACAAGACGGCTATAGTGGCGCGGAACCGATCATGGCCAACCGATCCGCCGCCGTGGAGTCGCCGCCTGCCGCCGTCGAAGCCGCGCTGTTGCGCCTGGGCGGCAACATCCGGCTGGCGCGGCTCCGCCGCAACCTGCGGATGACGGATCTGGCGGAACGAGTGGGGATCTCCCGCTTCACGCTGGCCGCGATCGAGAGCGGCCGACCCGGAGTCTCGGTGGGTTCCGTGTTGGGAGCCCTGTGGGCGCTCGGCCTGATCGAAGACGCATGGGAGCTCGCGTCGCCGGACCGGGACGAGGAGGGCAAGGCGCTGGAGCGGGCCCGGGCGCCGCGTCGGGCGCGCGTGCGCACCTCCCTCGGCAATGACTTCTGAACCGAGTCGGCGCGAGACATTCGTCCACATCGTTCTCCCCGGGGAGACGAACTTCACGGTCGCGGCGCGCTTCCGGGTCACACGAACGCCGACGAGGGTGCATCTCGGGGAGTTCGTGTACGGCGCCTCGTATCTCGATCGCCCGAATGCGGTGGAACTCGATCCGGCCGAGCTGACCCTCGGGAGCCGCGTTCGCGAGACGGTGCGTCTGAAAGGCTTCTTCGGTGCCATTCGCGACGCGATGCCTGACGCTTGGGGGCGGCGGCTCATCGAGAGACGCCTCGGCCGCGGCCCTCTGGATGAATTCGACTACCTGCTCGGCGGCGACGTGGACCGCGTGGGGGCGCTGGGGTTCGGATCGGACGCTTCGGGCCTCAAGGCCTCCGTCGTGACGCCCGACATCCTGTCGCTCGAGCGGTTGGCGGAATCTGTTGACAGGCTGATCCGGGAAGAAACCCATCCCGATGCGCAACGCGCGCGCGATCTGCTCCTCCCGGGAAGTTCGCTCGGGGGCGCCCGCCCCAAGATCACCGTGCGGGACGGAGATGATCTGTGGCTGGCCAAGTTCGCCGGACCCGACGACCGATGGGACGAGCCCCGCGTCGAGCACGGCCTGTTGTGGCTCGCCCGCGAGTGTGGACTCCGGGCCGCCATGAGCCGCGTGGAAGTCGTGGGCGAGCGGGCGGTCCTGCTCGTGCGGCGGTTCGACCGCCATCCGGCCGGCGGCGGGTTCCTCCGCCACCGATTCGTGAGCGGCCTCACCCTGCTGCGAGCGGAGGAGAGCGCGACGGCGCGAGAGCGCTGGTCGTATCTCCTCCTCGCGGACGAGGTCCGGCGCGCCAGCTCCTCGCCTCGGGCCGATCTTCGCGAGCTCTTCGCGCGGATGTGCTTCAACGCCGCCGTGAGCAACACCGACGACCACCCGCGCAACCACGGGGTCGTCGGAGAGCAGCGCGGCTGGCGGCTCAGCCCGGCATACGACCTGACGCCGACGCCGACGATCTCCCGCGAACCTCCCTTCCTCGCGATGGAGTGCGGGACCCAAGGGAGAGCCGCGAGCCGGCGCAACCTCCTCAGCGGGGCGGGGCGCTTCCTCCTCCGCCAGCCGGAGGCGGAGGGCATCCTCGACTCGGTTGTCGGGACCGTCCGGTCGTCCTGGCGCGAAGCGATGCGCCGCGCCGGGGTTTCGATCCGGGACGTCGAGCGGATCGCTCCGGCCCTCTCGACCGATCTTCGGCCGGTGTCTCCAACATGAGAGCGCCAGCGGGAAGCCGAGCAAGTCGACCGCGGATCAGCTCAGGGTCGGCGCAAGACCGGAAGCCACGATGCGACGGTCCTGGGTGACCAGCGTCGCCCCGAGCAGCCTCGCGGTGGCGAGCAGGATCCGATCCGCCGGGTCCCGGTGAAACGTCTCAGGCAGGTCGGCCAGCTCGGCGGCGATGGCGGGGCTCACGCCCACGCGGCGAACGAGCGGAGGCGCGACCGCCCGCTCCAGCCATTCCCGAAGCGGAATGCTGAAGCGCAACCGACCCAGACCGTGAAGCATCGCGACTTCCCACAGCGTGATGTCGGACACGAGCAGCGGAGAAGTCTCGGACGCCGTTTCGACGGCGCCCCGCTGCCGCCGGGAGAGCTGGTCCCGATCCGACAGCCACCAGACGAGGATGTGGGTGTCGAGCAGCAGGCTCAACGGGCGAGGCTCTCCCAGTGCTCTTCAGGCACCGCCGGACTCACGATGTCCCCCCGCACGACAACCGTGTCCCGAAGGCCGTCCTGCGGATAGGCGTTGTGGTCCTGCGTCACCGGGCCCAGCTCGGCGACCGGCTGACCTCGCTTCAGGATCGTCAAGCGCTCCCCGCTCGAACGCACTTCGTCCAGGATCGCGAGGCACTTCGCCTTGAACTCGGTGGCGGTCATCGTCCTCATGCGACCAGTATTCATGACCAGTCACGATAGCGCAAGGAGTTGCCGGTGTTTGAACGGGCGGACTCCGCTCGAACGCGCCTACCGGCCCGCGAGGGCGGCGGCGCATGGGGCTTCGGCGTCGGGGACGGGGGATTCCTCGAGGACGGTGCAGGCGTCCTCGAGCGCGGGGCGGGCGAAGCCGGAGAGCGCTTCGCCCTCCTCGACCCGCTTCGCCCAGCCGCGAACCGCCTCGAGGAAGTGGAGGAGCGCTTCCCGTTCGCCGAAGCGGTGGAGGGCGCGACCGAGCCGGTAGCGAACCTCGGGATGCGCGGGGTCCTGCTCGAGCGCGAGGCGGTAGGACTCGATGGCGCGGCGGACCTCGCCGGCGTCGTCGAACGCCACTCCGGTGCGGAGGTGGGTGTCGGCGCGCGATGCCCGGCGGTCGGATTCCGCCTGCTGTTCCGAGGCGACCGTCCCCGGGTCTTCGGAGAGGAGCGCCACGAGATCCTCGCGTCCCCGGGACCGGGCGAGGCTGAGAGCGGTCTCGCCGTTGGTGGCGGCGTTGGTCGGGTCGGCGCCGGCGGCGAGCAGGAGGCGAGCGGCTTCGAGGTGTCCCCGCTCGACGGCGCTCAGCAGCGGCGTCGCTCCCCACCGGGCGGTCGCGTTGACTTCGGCCCCGGCATCGAGCAGGAGCTGCATCGTCCCGACGTGGTTCCCGAGCGCGGCGCGATGGAGCGGCGTGATCCCGTTCTGCGCCCCGTCCCCGACATCGGCGCCCCGTTCGAGCAGCCAGGTCACGAACTCGTCACGGCCGAGCACGGCCGCCACGTGGAGCGCGGTCATCCCGTTGGGGGCCTTGGCGTCCACGTCGAGGCCCGCGTCGAACCCGGTCCGCATGGCCTCGAAGTCCCCGTCGCGAACGGCGTTCAGGACGGTTTCGAGCGCTGGATCGAGCCGCGGCGGCTGGGCTGCGGCGGGTCCCGAGAAGATCAGGACGAGGGGGGCGGTGACGGCGAGGCGGCGAAGCGGGGTCACGTCGCAAACCGTATCCGGTGTAGGAATGCCAGGCCGGCCCGACCATGCCCGGGCCCGCCCCCACCGGGAGAACTGGCCCGGAGAACTGCCGCCGGCCAGGGCCACATGGAATTGCCGGACTGGAGTCCGGCGCGCCGGCGCCGGCGACTGGCGAATTCAGTCTGTGGAAAAAGTCCGAAGGTCTTTGGGGTCGGGGATCGTGAGGGGTTCTACAATTTGTAGGCATGGCGATGGGCAAGCGCCGTGTGGAACGGCCAGGGAAGTTGTGGATTGCGACGACGGACATCGCGAGAGGTCCGGGCTGTGCGTTTTACCGGGGGCTGAACCAGGTTTTGGATGAGGCGGGGTTCGACGACCACGCGCAGGATGTCTGTCGCGAGTTCTACGCGTCGGGGAGAGGCCGGCCGAGCATGCCGCCGGAGAGCTACTTCCGTCTGCTGATGGTGGGGTATTTCGAGGGCATCCCGTCGGAGCGTGGGATCGCCTGGCAGCTGGGGGACTCGCTGAGTCTGAAGGAGTTCGTGGGGCTGGGGCCGACGGATCGGGGGTGGGACCACTCGACGCTGTCGAAGGCGCGGAAGCGGATCTCGTTGGAGGCGCACGAGGAGGTGTTCACGTGGGTTCTGAGACGGCTGCGGGAGTCGAAGTTGCTGCGGGGGCGGAAGCTGGGGGTGGACGGGACGACGCTGCGGGCGAACGCGGCGCTGCGGGCGATCCGGCGCCGGGACAGCGGGGAGGCGTATCGGGAGTTTCTGCGCCGGCTGGCGCGGGAGTCGGGGATCGAGACGCCGACGCTGGCGGATCTGAAGCGGGTGGACCGGAAGCGGAGGAGGAAGAAGAAGACCGGATGGAACCGGGAATGGACGCAGCCGGTGGATCCGGACGCGCGGATCGGGAAGATGAAGAGCGGGGAGACGCGGATGCTGCACAAGGTGGAGCATGCGGTGGACTTGGAGACCGGTGCGATGGCGGCGGTGGTGGTTCAGCCGGGAGACCAGGGGGACACGAAGACGCTGGAGACGACGGTGGAGGAGATGGAGGCGCGGCTGGAGGACGCGGAGGTGGAGCGGGGAAAGGTGCGGGTGGTGGTGTGCGACAAGGGGTATCACTCCGACGAGACGATGGTGGGGCTGAAGCGGAAGGGGCTGCGGTCGTATGTGGCGGAGCCGCAGCGGGGGCGGCGGAAGTGGGCGGGGAAGGAGGAGGAGAAGAAAGCGGTGTATCTGAACCGGCGTCGGATCCGGCGGTCCTGCGCGAAGGGGTGGCTTGCGCGGCGAGGGGAGGTGGTGGAGCGTTCGTTCGCGCACTGCTACGAGACCGGCGGGCTGCGGCGGCTGTATCTGCGGGGGCGGGAGAACATCGGCAAACGACTCCAGATCCACGCTGCGGCGTTCAATCTGGGGCTGCTGATGCGGACGCGGTATGGGGTCGGGACGCCGAGAACGCTGCAGCGGTATCGGCGCCTGGCGCGGATGTCGCATTTTGAGCGCCTGAGACGCCTTCAGAGCCGTTTCCGGGCCCTCTGGAGGCTGCGGGGCGTCCTCGGGACGCGATTTCGGCTTGCTCGGCTTCCGGCGTCGTCACATTTCATGCCGCGCCAGGTGCCATACCAGCATCTCCACTCCTGGCCAAAAGGGCTTTTGTCCACAGCCTGAATTGCCGGACTGGAGTTCGGCGCTCCACGACGCCGGTCGAGTACGTCTCTCGGTGCCGGACTGGAGTCCGGCGCGCCGGCAAGGGACTGGAGTCCGGCGCGCCGGCGCCGGCGACTGGCGAATTGCCGGACTGGAGTCCGGCGCGCCGGCAGCCCGACAGGGCACTGGAGTCCGGCGCTCCGGCAGCTCGCTTGGGAATTGCCGGTCTGGAGTCCGGCGCGCCGGCAAGGGACTGGACTCCGGCGCTCCACGGCGCCGGCGCCGGCCGGTAGAATCGGATTCCCCATGAACCGGCGGCCGAAACCGATGCGCGGACGACGGGAGTTCCTCCGCACCGGGGGCGCCGCGGCCGCCGCCGTGGCTGGCGCGGGCGTCGCGCCGGCGGTGGGCGCCCCGCAGGCCGGGAGCGAGCGGCGGCTCGACCTGCCGGTGCTGAACGCGGTCGCGGAGGTGGTGCTGCCCCCCGAGATCGGGGACGACGGCATCCGGAACGCGCTCCGCGACTTCGTCCGCTGGCTCGACGGGTTCGAGCCGGTCGCCGAGCTTCCGCACCCCTACCTGTCCTCGAACGAGGTCCAGTACGGCCCAGCGGACCCGGCGCCACTGTGGGGATCTCAGCTCCGGGCGCTCGACCTCCTCGCCACCAGGCGTCACGGCCGGGGGTTCGCGGCGATCGAGCCCGAGACCCGGCGGACGATCCTCGAGGCCGACCTCGCCGGGCACGCGGCGGACGGACGCCTCCCCCGCCCGGCGGCGGCGAGCCACGTGGCCATCGGGCTGCTCGCCCGCTTCTACGCCCGGGGCGCGGCGGCGGACCTCGCCTACGGGGCGCGGATCGGCGCCCAGGCGTGCCGGGACATCCCCTCGGGCGCCGAAGCGCCGGTCCTGCTCGAGACCGGAGGCGACCGGTAATGGCGATCCAGCAGAGCATCGAGGCGGATGTCGTCATCCTCGGCGCCGGGATCAGCGCCGCGATGGTGGCGGAACGGATCGCGGAGGACACCGAAGCCTCCATCGCGGTCGTCGAGGCGGGGAACCGGATCTTCGACTTCGAGAACCGCTATGACACCCGCCGCCGGTTCCTCGACTACGGCGAAAACCCCTACCAGGGCGACCACATCCTCGGGCAGGACTGCGAGAACATCCAGTCCCGCTCGATGTGCGTCGGCGGACTCGCCATGCACTGGGGCGGGACGACGCCCCGCTACTCGCCCGAGGACTTCCGGGTGCGAAGCCGGTTCGGCGTGGGCCGCGACTGGCCGATCTCCTACGACGACCTCGATCCGTTCTATTTCGAAGCCGAAGAGCGGCTCGGAGTCGGGGGCGAACAGGGCCCGCCGGAGTACGACCCGCGATCCCGTCCCTATCCGCTGGATCCATTGCCGGTCTCGTGGAACCTGCAAGCGGCGAAGGAATGGGCGGAGAAGTCGGGGATCCCCTACTGGCGGAACCCGGTGGCCAAGCTGTCGCGCCCCTATCGCGGCCGCAACCAGTGCGTTCGCTGCGACACCTGCTCGATCTGCCCCACCGGCGCCAAGTACAGCCCCGACTTCACGTTCCAGCGTCTTCTCGATGAGGGACGGATCACCCTCCACGACCGCACGCTGGTCCGCCGGCTCCTCCCCCGCGATGGATCGGACGACATCGAGGAAGCGGTCGCGATCCACCGGGACCGGCCGGATCAGGAAATCCGGATCCGGGCGCGGCACTTCGTGGTCGCCGCCGGCTACGCGTGGTCGTCCCACCTGCTGCTGCTGAGCGCCGGGGGGCGCTTCCCCGACGGCATCGCCAACCGGTCGGGGACGGTGGGGCGGTTCATGACCGGCCACCGGTGGGTGAACGCGTTCGTCTCGGTGCCGATGCGGCTCTATCCGGGGGTGTACCGCTCGGACAGCCTGCTCTCGAAGCGGTTCCAGCACGCGGACGCCGACGCCCAGCCCGACGGGAAGTACATCCGCCACGATCTGCGGATCTGGGAGTCGGACTTCGGCAAGCGGGCGCGTCTGCGCGACGAAGACGGGGGGCTGCTCCTCGGAGCCGAGGTGATGGACGACTGGCGGGCCCGGATCGAGACCGGCTCGCTTCGGATGCGCGGCTACTACGACGTGATCCCGTCGCGCGAGAGCGCGCTCACGCTGGAGCCGTCGAAGAAGAACGCCTGGGGTGACCCGCTGCCGCGGATCGACTATGCGGACGATCCGGTCTCGACCGAGCTGCGCGGCTACACCGAGGCGAAGATCGAGGAGCGGTTCCGCGAGATCCTCCGGGCCGGAGGCGGCGAGATCCTGAACATCAGCTACGCCTCCGACTATGACCATCCCGGCGGCGGTTGCCGCATGGGAGACGACCCGGCGAACAGCGTGGTGGACGCATGGGGGCGCGCCCACGACCACCCGAACCTGTGGGTCGCCGGCGCCCCGACGATCGTCTCCTCGGGATGCAACAACGGCACCCTCACGTTCGCCGCGCTCTCGCTACGGACGGCGTCGCGGCTCGCGAACGAAATCTGAGCCCGGGCGTCGAACCCGGGAAACGGCCCGCCCGACGCGGGGAAAGGGGCTCTCCCTCATGCCTACGATGACGTTCGGGGGCGCGCTGCGATGCGCGCTCCTCCTCGCCCTCGCCGGGGCGCCTGCCTGCGGCGGGCCCGGAAACGGAACCTCGACGACGCGAAACGGCGACGCCGGAGTCTCCGTGATCACGGCCGACCGGGTGCTCGACGGCGCCGGACGGGTGCTCGAAGGCCATGGGGTCGTGGTGCGCGACGGCCGGATCGCCGCCGTCGCCCCGAACGCCGAGCTCCCCGCGGCCGGCCGCCGGTTGGAGTTTCCGGGGGGCACGATCCTGCCCGGCCTGATCGACACCCATGTCCACCTGACGTGGCACTTCGGCCCGGACGGCAGGTTGGCCCGGGGCGCGCCCCCGGATGCGACCGCGCTCTACGGGCTCGAGAACGGGCTGAAGATGCTGCGAGCCGGGTTCACCACGGTGCAGAGCCTCGGCAGCCGCCTCGACGGCCCGATCCGGGACACGATCAACCGGGGCACCGTGCCGGGCCCGCGGATCCTGACCTCGATGGGGCAGTTGTCGGCCTCCACCGGCGGGCCCGACGACCTCATCGCGGCCGTGGACGAACTCGCCCTCGCCGGCGCCGACGCGATCAAGATCTTCGCCTCCGAGAGCATCCGGGTGGGTGGAGGCCCGACCCTGTCGCAGGAAGCCCTCGACGCCGCCTGCGGCCGAGCCCGCGACCACGGACTACGCACGCTGGTCCACGCGCACGGACCGGAGAGCGCGACGCGGGCCTCCCGCGCCGGCTGCACGACGATCGAACACGGGGCGCTCCTCGACCAGGAAACGCTCGACCTGCTCGCTGCGAACGGCACGTACTACGACCCGAACACGGATCTGATCTTCGCCAACTACTTCGAGAACAAGGACCGGTACCTCGGGATCGGGAACTACACCGAAGAGGGCTTCGCGGCTATGGAGACCGGGCGGGTCCGGGCGATGGAGACGTTTCGGATGGCCCTCGCTACCGAAGGGCTCAAGATCGTGTTCGGAACCGACGCGGTGGCGGGCGCCCACGGACAAAACGCCCTCGAGGCGGTGGCGCGGGCCGAACAGGGCGGACAGGACAAGGTCGCCGTGATCACCGGAATGACGTCGCTCGCCGCGGAGTCGCTCGGCCTCGGCGACGAAATCGGCACGCTCGCCGAAGGCTACGCCGCCGATGTGATCGTGGTGCAGGGAAACCCGGCCGAATCGCTCGCCCCCCTCTTCCAGGTCCGCCTGGTGATGCGTGACGGCCGCGTTCATCACTCGGAGTAGGTCCAGCGAGCACCGTGGCTCGGCCGGCGTCGCACGGACGCGACGCCGCGCTCCGCCTGCTGCGTCAGTCGCTCCAGGTTCCGGGCGCCGCCTTTCGCGCCGGACAGTGGGAGGCGATTGATGCGCTGGTGAACCGGCGTTCCCGGCTGCTCGTCGTGGAGCGGACGGGGTGGGGCAAGAGCACGGTCTATTTCATCGCGACCCGGTTGCTGCGCGACGCCGGACGCGGTCCGACGCTGATCGTGTCGCCGCTTCTGGCGCTCATGCGGAACCAGATCGAGGGGGCGAAGCGGCTCGGCGTCCGCGCCATCACGATCAACTCGACGAACACCGTTGAGTGGCCGGATCTGATGCGCCAGGTGCGCTCCAACAACGCGGATGTCCTCCTCGTCTCTCCCGAACGCCTGGCGAACGAGAAGTTCATGGAGGAGGTGTTGCTGCCCGTCGCCACGAACCTGGGCCTCCTCGTGGTGGACGAGGCGCACTGCATTTCGGACTGGGGCCACGACTTTCGGCCCGACTACCGCCGGCTGAACGAGATCATCCGGCGGGTCCCCCGAACCCTTCCGATCCTCGGGACCACCGCGACCGCAAACGACCGCGTCGTCGCCGATGCCGGCGAACAACTCGGAGCGCTTCGGGTCCAGCGCGGCCCGACGATGCGGAAGACGCTGGAGCTCCAGACGCTGCGCCTCCCGGCGCCGTCCGATCGGCTGGCGTGGCTGGCCGAGCACCTCGGGGATCTCCCTGGCACCGGGGTCATCTACGTTCTCACCAAGCGGGACGCGGAACAGGTCTCCGCCTGGCTGAATCGCAAGGGCTTTCTTGTG
Source organism: Vicinamibacteria bacterium (assembly GCA_965232015.1). Lineage (GTDB taxonomy): Bacteria > Acidobacteriota > Vicinamibacteria > Marinacidobacterales > Marinacidobacteraceae > JAJEAO01. The sequence goes on from OZ246946.1 coordinate 2,901,466, forward strand.
AGGCCGTACTACTCGGGCAAGACCCACCCGAAGTTCGACAGCAGCGACGACTACCGCAGACGCCTCGAACTCGCGCTGGACCGCAACGAGGTCAAGGCGCTGGTCGCCACCTCGGCGCTCGGCATGGGCTACGACAAGCCGGATCTGGGCTTCGTCATCCACTACCAGGCGCCTGGTTCGATCATCGCCTACTACCAGCAGGTCGGACGCGCGGGACGAGGCATCTCCCGAGCGGTGGGACTCATGATGTCGGGCGCCGAGGACGGTCAGATCCACGACTACTTCCGCCGGACCGCGTTCCCCCGGGAGGAGTGGGTGCGGAAGGTGCTCGAGGAGCTCGAAGACGAAGACGGTCTGTCGGTGCCCCAGCTCTCGCAGCGGCTGAACCTGCGCTACGGACAGATCCAGCACGTGCTCAAGGTTCTGGCGGTGGACAACCCGGCGCCGGTCATCAAGCAGGGAACGAAGTGGATGCGGACGCCGACGCCGTGGCGGCCGGACCGGGAGCGCATCGAACGTCTCCACCGCCAGCGCGAAGTCGAGTGGGCCGAGGTGCAGGCATACGTGCGCGAGGAAGGCTGCCTGATGGAGTTCCTCGCCCGGTCGCTGGACGATCCCGAACCGGCGCCTTGCGGCCAGTGCCAGGGGTGCATCGGGCGCCCGGTCGTCGCGATCTCGGTGTCGAGGCCGATCGACCTCGAGGCGCGCCGCTTCCTCCGGCAATCCGAAATGCCCTTCGAGTGCCTGAAGCAGTTCGCCACCGGCGCCTTCCCCGAGTACGGCTTCCGGGGAAACATCAGGGTGGACTGGCGCGCGGAGGAGGGTCGGGTGCTGTCGCGCTGGCGGGACGCGGCGTGGGGACGGATCGTCGCCGACGGCAAGGCGGCCGGGCATTTCGGGGACGATCTGGTGGCGGCTGCCGCAGAAATGGTCCGGGAACGCTGGAGACCGGATCCGGCGCCGCGCTGGGTGACCGCCGTGCCTTCGCTCGTGCGACCGCACCTCGTTCCGGACTTCGCGGCGCGTCTGGCGAAACAGCTCCACCTCCCCTTCCGGGCGGTCGTGGTGAAGGTCAGGGCGAACGAGCCGCAGAGGCTGCAGCAGAACAAATTCCACCAGTGCCGGAATCTGGACGGCGTGTTCGACGTGCACGGGCCGATTCCGAAAGGGCCGGCGCTGCTCGTGGATGACGTGGTGGACTCGCGCTGGACCCTCACCGTGATCGCGGTCCTGCTTCGGAAAGCGGGAAGCGGCCCGATTTACCCGCTCGCCCTGGCGACGGCCAATCCGGGAGGCTGAGCGTGGGTCCTCCGCCCCGGGCGCAGGCGATCCTTCTGCTCACGGTCGGTTTCGGACGGGCCGATCCCCCGGGGCTGAAGCCGCTCGCTATCGGGGAGTGGAACGAGCTCTCGCGCTGGCTGGGAGCGGGGGGAGTGACACCGGAGTCGCTTCTCGGAGACGAGGCGGACGCCCTGCTGTCGCGGTGGGCGGAACGCGAGGCGCCGTCCGCGAGGTCCCGGGCGGTCACCCGGGAGCGGCTGGCGGCGCTCCTCGGACGGGGCATGGCGCTCGGCATCCTGCTGGAGCGGTGGAGCCGGGGCGGGTTGTGGAGCGTGACCCGGTCGGAGGCGGACCATCCAAGGCGGTTGGTGGAGCGCCTGCGCCACCGGGCCCCGCCGGTCCTGTTCGGCTGCGGCGACCGCGCGCTTCTGAACGCCGGCGGCGTCGCGGTCGTGGGCTCGCGCTCGGCGAGTGAGGACGACCGCGACTTCGCCCGAACTCTGGGCCGGCGCGCCGCCGAGCAGGGGCTCCCGATCGTCTCCGGCGACGCCCGCGGCGTGGATCGGGCCGCGATGGAGGGAGCGCTCGAAGCGGAAGGGAGGGTGATCGGGGTGCTGCCCGGGAATCTCCTCCGTTCGGCGAGCTCGAAGCGCCATCGCCGCTGGTTGATGAAGGGGCAGCTCACGCTCGTCTCCAGCTTTCCGCCGGAAACCCGCTGGCGGGGCTGGCAGGCGATGGATCGGAACAAGCACATCTACTGTCTCGCCGACGCCGGGGTCGTGGTCACGAGCGCCCGCGGCCGCAGCGGAACCTGGGCGGGCGCCACCGAGACGCTCAAGAAGGGATGGGTCCCGGTCTGGGTGCGGCCGAGCGAGAGCCCGGGGAACGTGGGGCTCGTCGAGCGCGGGGCGCGGTGGCTGCCGGACGAAGGGCTCGATCGACTGGCCGCGCTCTTCGGACCCGATCAGGAGGCGGTCGTGATTCGGGGGGCTGAGCGCCGTACAGAAGTGGCGGGAGACGCTCCATCGGAGCCGGCGACGCCTCCAGAACGCGCGCTCTTCGCCGCGTTCCTCCGGCGGCTCGGCCATCTGACCGCCGGAGCTGCGCTCGAGCCGGAGCAGATCGCCAGCCGACTCGAGCTCCAGCAGAAGCAGACGAAGGACTGGATCCGGACGGGAGTCGAATCCGGAAACATCGAAAGACTCCTGCGGCCGCCACGATACCGGGCCTCCGGGCAGCCCACGGAGGCGCCGGACGGCACTCCCTACGACGACTTCCTCGGCGAGGTGACCCGACTCGCCAACGCACCTCCGCTACAGGATAGGGAAGTCGCGACCCTTCTCGGGCTCCGCCTCGGGCAGGCTCAGCTCTGGTTGCGGCAGGGAGTCGCGGCCGGGAGAATTCGGAAAGTGGGCCCCGGCTACACGATCGCTCAACCCCGCCCGAAGCCGTTGCTCCCCCCGGCGGGGGGCTGATCTCCGACGCGCGGCGGGTCCGGCCCGGACCTACATCCCCCAGATCGTGATCGCGCCCGCGGAGGTCGCCGCTTCGCGCCGGAAGATGCGGTCCTTCCAGCTTCGTTCGGGGTCGCGGTCGAAGACCACCAGGTGCCCGGCGGCCGCGCCGCAACGGTCCATGTAACCGATCGTCTGCTTCACGCCTTCCGCGATGGTGCGGTCGAGGCTGCGGCGGAGCACCTTGCACTCGACGACCGTCTTCTCGGCCCGCTCCTCGACCGGCCACACGATCAGCAGATCCGTCCGCCCGCGTCCCAGCCCGTACTCGCGCTCGATCCTCCCGCCGGAATTGACGACCCGGTGGAGAAACGCCTGGAGGAGTAGCTGGGGGCCCGCCTCCCGGTACTGGAAGCGCTCGACCCAGTGCTCCGAGTGCTCGCGGAAGAAATCCTGGAAAGCGGCGAGGAGCTTGGGGACGTCGAGCGAGCCCTGCTCCTCGACGTACCAAGCCGGTTCCTGCACGAGCACATCCTCCGTCGTGAGAGTCAGGACGCGGGGGACGACTTCGGCGTAGATCGGATTGGCGATCCGCGCCGGAGCGTCGGTCGCGATCAGCCCGAGGTCCCGCAGGTACTGCACATCGTCGGTCGGAAGCGCCGCGACGGCCGGGTCCCCACTCAGGAGCGGTCCGATCACGCGCCGCACGCGCTCCTCCGAGAGCTTGTCCCCGAGCTGGTCCAGGTGGGTGTCCCGGCGCAGAATCAAAACCTCCCGGGCTTCCCGGATGTCGGCGGTGCGAATGGGGCGAGTGCGGTCGCGGTTGGCCCGGTTCCGGAAGCAGGCCTGGTAGGCCAGCGCATTCACAAGCCACGGTTGTCCCCGCGTGGACTCCCAGACAGTCGTGATGGCTCTCGGCGTGAATACCTGTCCGGTCTCTTCGGTGTGCTGAGCGAACAGCGACCCCACCTCGGCCTCGTCGAAATCCCCGAGCCGGAAGGACTCAGCCTTGATGTTGAAGGCGCTCCCGCCGGTGATCACCTCGCCCGAGCCCATGGTCATCCGGTAGTCGCGGATGTCGCGTACGCCGCACAACACGACGCTCTGCGGGAACGCTTCCGGACGCTGGTCGTAACCCGCCCGAATCTGTCGGAGAAGTGCGATCAGCGTGTCGCCGACCAGCGTGTCCACCTCGTCGAGAAGGAGCACGAGCGGCTTCGACTCGGCGAGGGACCACCGGGTCAGCGCCTCGTTCAGAGCGGCGTCGGCCCCGAAGGACTTCACCATCCCCGACCAGTTTCCTTCGAGAGGTACGCCGCCAGGAACCAGCGTGGAGCGTTGCTGGATCTGACTCAGCATCGCTGCGATCCCTCGTCCGACGTCCTCGCGCGCCGACTGGGCGACCTCCAGGTTCGCGTAAACGCAGCGAACCTCGCCGCGTCGGTTCAGCAGATCCCGGAGATGGAGCAGCGCCGAAGTCTTGCCTGTCTGGCGTGGGGCGTGGAGCAGGAAGTAGCGCTTCTGGCTGACGAGCCGCAGGATCTCGTCCAGATCAAGCCGCTCCAGCGGCGGAACGTGGTAGTGGTCCGCCGGAACGATCGGCCCGGTGGTGTTGAAGAAGCGCAAGGCCGCAGTATCCCACCCGCCCCGGGAGGGCGGCCTCAGGAACTCGCGGCTCCGGGGCGGCGACGGAGCATCTCGACGACGAGCAGGAAGAGCAGCGCGAAGACGATCAGGATCGTCGCGGCGGCGAGGATCGTGGGGTTGATCTCCTCGCGGATGCCGGACCACATCTGCCGCGGGATGGTGCGCTGCTCGAGGCCACCGAGGAAGAGGACGACCACGACCTCGTCGAAGCTGGCGGCGAACGCGAAGAGCGCCCCCGAGAGGACTCCGGGCGCGATCAGCGGGAGCTGGACGCGGCGGAACGTTCGGAGCGGTCCGGCGCCGAGGCTCTGGGCGGCGCGGACGAGGTTGCGGTCGAAGCCGGAAAGGGTGGCGGTCACGGTGACGACGACGAACGGCGTGCCCAGAGCGGCGTGGGCGAGGATGATCCCGAGGTGGGTCTGCGTGAGCCCGAGAGACGAATAGAAGAAGAACATCCCGGCCGCAGCCAGGATCACCGGGATCACCATCGGAGAGATCAGGAGCCCGGTCACGAACCGCCGGGCGGGCATCGCCGGGCTCGAGAGGCCGAGCGCGGCGAGCGTCCCGAGGACCGTCGCGATCACGGAGGCGGCGACCCCGATCACGACGCTGTTGACGAGCGCCGCGCTCCAGCGACCGCCGGTGACCAGCTCGCGGTACCAGCGGAGCGACCACGCCTCCGGATCCAGGCGCAGCATCCCCTCGGTGAAGGTCAGGTAGGGCTCGGCGTTGAAGCTGAGCGGCACGATGACGAGCACCGGCGCGACGAGGAAGACGAAGACCAGCGAGCAGAAGCCGAGGTAGAGCATCCGGCGGGGATTCGGGAAACGCCGCATCGCGACCTACCCGAGACGAAGGCTCCCGGCTCCGGCCACCCGGTCGTAGAGGAAGTAGAGCGCGCCGACGACGACGAGCAGGACCCCGCCGATCGCAGCCGCCAGCCCCCAGTTCAGGGACGTCTGCATGTGGAACGCGATCATGTTGGAGATGAGCTGACCGCTGCTGCCGCCGACGAGCGCGGGGGTGATGTAGTAGCCGATGGCGAGGATGAAGACGAGGAGCGACCCGGCGGCGGTCCCCGGGAGGGTCAACGGCCAGTAGATGCGAAAAAACGCCTGCCCGGCCGTCGCTCCGAGCGATTCGGCGGCGCGCAGGGTGTGGCGCGGCACCCCCTTCATCACCGACACGAGCGGCAACACCATGAACGGCAGCAGCACGTGCGTCATGGCGATCAGCGTGCCGGTCATGTTGTAAACCAGCGCGAGTCGGCCGTCTTCCGACACGAGGCCGAGCGCCACCAGCAGCCCGTTCAGCACCCCGTGGGTCTGGAGCAGCACGATCCACGCGGAGGTGCGGACGAGGAGCGAGGTCCAGAACGGAACCAGGACGAGCAGGAGCAGCCATCGGGATCGGGCCGGGGCGGCGCTCGCGATCAGGTGGGCGATCGGATAGCCGAGCAGGAAACACAGCAACGTGACCGCGGCGCTCACGAGGAGGGTGCGGAGGAGCAGCGGGACATAGATCCGGCGGTCCTCGCTCTGCCGCACGAGGGCGCCGTCCGGACTCCGGTCGAGATCGAGGGCGAGCAGGAAGTTCCGGATCGTGAATCGCTCTCCCGCGGTCCGGATCGCGAGCCAGGTCTCCGGCTCCAGCCACGCCGGGTCCGCCTCCGCCAGCGCCTCCCTCGCCGAAGCCTCGCCCGGATCGGCGCGGGCGCCCGCCACGATCACGCTGCGCATCCCGCTCGCGACGCGGTTCACCCGGCTGCCGATCCGGGCGGCGGTGCGGTTCGCGTCCGCCGCGGCGAGCTCCCGGGCGACGGCCGCGAACGCCGCGTCGTCCGGGACGCCCTCGCCGTTCCACGACTCGAGGAGGGCGAGCGTCTCCGGCAGCGTGTCGGCGACGAGGGGCTGATGGATCGCCTCGGTGAGCATCGCCCCGAGCGGAGCGAGGAACGAGACGGCGACGAACGCGACGAGCGGCAGCGCGAGGCCCGCCGCCCGGATGCGGGCGCTTCGCGGGTAGCGCCGCGCCGCGCTCACCGCGCCAGCCAGGCGCTGAACCGCTCGTTCATCTCTTCGAGGTTGTCGCTCCACCAACGAGCGTCGCTCAGGACCGCCTTCGCGCGGTTCTCCGGGGTGGTGGGAAGGTGCGGCGCCATCTCGATCCCGGTCTCGAGGTGGGTGGAGACCAGGGGCGCCGCGGAGCGCCGCACCGGCGAATAGGCGATGTACCGGGAGATTCGGGCCATGGCCTCCGGGCTGGTGGCGAAGCGGACATAGTCGAGCGCGGCCTCGAGGTTCGGGGCGCCGGCGGGGATCCCGAGCTGCCCCCAGTCGAAGACCTGGCCGTCCCACACGATCACGAACGGCTGGTTCTCGGTGACCTGGGCGTTGAAGATCCGGCCGTTGTAGGCCGTGGTCATCACGACTTCGGCGTCGGCGAGCATCTGGGGCGGCTGGGCGCCGGCCTCCCACCACACGACCTCATCGCGGATCGTCTCCAGCTTGGCGAACGCGCGCTCGACGCCCCCGTCCGCGTCCAGGACCTCGTACACCTGGTCCGGAGGCACGCCGTCCGCCAGCAACGCCATCTCGAAGTTCACCTCCGGAGTGCGCCGCAGGCCGCGACGGCCGGGGAACCGCTCGAGATCGAAGAAGTCGCCGATCGTGGAGGGCTTCTCGCCCGGAAACCGGTCCGGGTGGTAGGCGTAGAGCGTGGAATAGAACACGACCGCAACGCCGCATTCGGTCAGCGTTCCCGGAGGAAAGTCCTCGGCGGCGAGAGTCCCGTCGAGACCGGGACTGGCGAGGTCCGGTGGCAGGACTTCGAGAAGCCCCTCCTCGCATCCCCGGAGGACGTCGTAGGCCTGGAGGTCCACCACGTCCCACGAGACGCTTCCGGTTTCGACCTGGCTGCGGATCTGCGCGAGTCCGCCGTTGTAGTCCTCGCGACCGATCCGGACGCCGGTCTCCGCTTCGAACGGCTGGTAGATGGCGTGGTCCACCGCGCGCGCATAGGACCCGCCCCACGAGACGGTGGTGAGCGAGCCGGCGCCGGGGTCGGCCCCGCCGCAACCGGCGAGGATGAGCGTCGAGCACAGGGCCGCGCCCGCATATCGGCGTCTCGAAGGGGGGAGGGTCATGGCGTCTTCTCCGGTTCCGGGTCGAGAGAACGGCAATCGGTCGGCGTCCAGCCGATCCGTACGGTATCTCCGGGGAGCACCCCTCCGTGGCCGACGGTGTTCGGAATCCGGACGATGAAGTCCTTCCGTCCGAACACGCGCACCGCGACCCGCAGGTGGTCTCCGAGAAAGGTCACGTCCTCCACGCGGCCGTCGAACTCGTTCGCCGCGCTTCCCGGCTGCGCCCCGAACCGGACCCGCTCGGGCCGGATGGAGAGCGTGGTCCGCTCGCCGACGGCGATTTCCGCGACCCGGAGAGCGCGCACGGTCTGCTCCCCGACCCTCACGTCCGCGAGCGCTCCGTCCATCCGCTCGATCCGCCCGTGGAGGCGGTTGTTCTCTCCGATGAACCGGGCCACGAAGTTGCGCATCGGCTCCTCGTAGAGTCCTTCGGGGGAGGCGATCTGCTGCATGCGCCCGTCGTGGAAGACGGCGATCCGGTCGGAGAGCACCATCGCCTCCTGCTGATCGTGGGTGACGTAGAGGAAGGTCACGCCGAGCCGCCGCTGGATTCCGCGGATTTCGTACTGCATCTCCTCCCGCAGGCGACGGTCGAGGGCCCCGAGCGGCTCGTCCATCAGCACGAGGTCCGGCTCGAAGACGAGCGCCCGGGCGATGGCGACGCGCTGCTGCTGTCCCCCGGAGAGCTCGGCCGGACGGCGGGATTCGTAGCCGACGAGGCGCACCAGGTCGAGCGCCCGCGTCACGCGGTCCCTGCGCGTCTCCGCGTCCATCTTCCGGACTTCCAGCGGGAAGGACAGGTTCTCCCCCACCGTCATGTGAGGAAAGAGCGCGTAGTTCTGGAACACCATGCCGATGCCGCGCTTGCGGGCGGGAACGTCCTCGATCGGCCGACCGCGCAGTCGAATGGAGCCGGAGGTGGGCGTCTCGAAGCCGGCCAGCATCATCAGACAGGTGGTCTTGCCCGAACCGGACGGGCCGAGGAGCGTGAGGAACTCCCCCCGACGGATCGAGAGGTCGAGACCGTCCACCACGAGAGTCCGGCCGTCGTAGCTCTTGGTGACCGCGTCGAATTCGACGAACGGCGTTTCGTCCCGCATGGGCCGGACTGTACTTCCCCGGATTCGGACGCTCAGCGCTGGTCCGGGGGCCCTCCGAGAGCCACGACCGGATGCTCGCCTCGCCACTCGACCTCGGCCTCGATGCCGTAACACCTCCCGAGCGCCTCGGCGGTGAGAGCGGAGCGAGGCGGACCGTCCCCGAGAAGGCGTCCGTCGCGCATCCAGGCGATCCGGTCAGCGAAGCGGGCTGCGAGCGCGATCTCGTGCAGAACGATGAGGGCGCCTCCGCCGGCGTCCACGAACCGGCGGATGAGCCCGAGGATCCGGTACTGGTGGAGCGGGTCGAGTTCGGCCGAGGGCTCGTCGGCGAGAAGCATCGGCGCCTCGGCGGCGAACGCGCGGGCGCAGTGGACCCGCGCCAGCTCGCCACCGGAGAGGGTGTCCGCCGTGCGATCCGCCAGCTCACGAAGACCGCAGTCGTCCAGCGTGCGCTCCACCGCCGCCGCGTCCTCCTCCGCGAGCCGTCCGGGGGCGGCGCCGTGGGCGAAGCGGCCGAGCGCGACCAGATCCCGGACCCGGTTCGGCCACCCGAGCGGACGCTTCTGGGGCAGGTAGGCGACGAGCAGAGCGCGCTCCCGGGGCGTGAGGCGCGCCGGATCTCGGTCGCCCAGCCGGATGCTCCCGCCGGAGCAGCGGATCAGGCCGAGGGCGGCGCGCAGCAGGGTCGTCTTCCCGGCGCCGTTCGGACCGAGAAGCGCCACGAGCTCGCCGGGCCCGATCGTGAGGCTGACGTCACGCAATGCCAGGGGAGCGGCACGGCCGGCGCGGGCCGAAACGCCGTCCAGATGCAGCTCAGGCATGGAGAGTTCGACGGCGAGCCGCGATCCAGATGAAGACCGGCGCCCCGACGATCGCAGCCACCACCCCCAGCTTGAGTTCCGTGGTTGTGGGCGCCACGCGCACGAGGATGTCCGCGAGGACGAGGGCCAGCCCGGCGAGGAGCGCCGCGGGGAGGAGCGAGCGGGCCGGATCGTGGCCGACGCGGGGTCGGACCAGATGCGGCGCGACGATCCCGACGAACCCGATCACTCCGGCGAGCGCCACCGCCGCTCCGGTGGCCAGACCGGCGCCGACGACCACCGCGAGCCGCTGGCGGCGCAAGTCCAGCCCCACGCCAGCCGCCGCTTCCTCCCCGAGGGTGAGCGCGGAGAGCCCGCGGGCGGAGCCGAACAGCAACACGAGACCACCGGCGAGGAACGGAAGCGAGAGGGCGATATCGTGGAAGCTCCGGTTCGCCACCGATCCCAGCATCCACGTCACCATGTCGGCCAGGGAGAACGGGTTCGGCGCGAGGTTGGTGAGCAGCGACATGGCCGCCCCCGCCATGCTCGAGAGTCCCACGCCGACCAGGATGAGCGTGAGCGCCGAGCCGGTGCGGGATGCAGCGAACGCGATTCCGGCGGTGGCGGCGAGTGCTCCCGCGATGGCGGCGGTGGGCAGGACGGCGCTCCCCAGGGGGGCCAGCCCGAAATAGAGGGTCGCCGTGGCGAACAGCGCCGAGCAGGCTGAGACGCCCAGAACCCCTGGTTCGGCGAGCGGATTCCGCAGCAGCCCCTGAAGCGACGCCCCGCTCGTTCCGAGCGCGACCCCGACCAGGAGAGCGGCCAGCGCCCGGGGAAGGCGGATGTCCAGCACGACCGTCCGGTCGCCCGCGGTTCCGCCCCCGACCAGCGCGGCGAGCACCCGCTCCGGAGACAGCGCCGTCGGGCCGATCAGGACGGCGGCGAACAGCGCGAGCAGAATGGCGGCCCCGAGGACCGGAACCAGAAAGCGACCGGGACGGCCGGCGGAGGCCGCCATCACGGGCTCCCCGCCGGGGCCTCGAGCCCACGGCGCGCGTGGGCGAGCGCCTCCACCGCATCCAGCAGAAACCATCCCCGGCACGCGATCCACGCCCCGTCGAGCGCCACGCCGGGAAGCTCCGCCAGCGCCCGCCGCGCCACTGAATGGCGGGACGAACTCCACGGCGTGATCATCGTTCGCTCCGCCTCATGGAACGCGGGCGCCATCAGGTCGGGCCGCCCGTAGGCAAGCCGCTCGAGGGGAATCGAGCGATATCCCGGCGCGGTCTGGAAGTTCCGAAGGCCCGCTGCGGCGAAGAGTTCGTCCACCATCGTTCCGCTGCCCCCGGTGGCGCCGCCCGGGGTGATGTAGAACGCGTCGGGCGCGGGACCGTCCTCCCGTCCGGCGGCCACGACGGCCAGCCGGGCGTCCATCTCGGCGATCAGGTCCTCGCCGCGTTCGGGAACGCCCAGGGCTGAAGCCAGGTCGCGGATCGCGCGACGGATTCCGTCGAAGTCTGCCGCGAACTCGAGTTGCGCGACCGGCACGCCGGCGCGCCGAAAGAAATGGGCGGCCTGAGGCCCTCCGCCGTAGGACCGGACGATCAGGTCGGGCCCGAGTGCGAGGACCTCTTCCGCCACGGCGCGCACCTGGGGCAACCCTCGCGCGTCCTCGCGCAGGTAGGAGTACGACGCCTGCGAATCGGGCGAGAGCGCCACGATCCGGTCCCGCTCCACCAGTCCGAGGACATACTGGTCGGCGCAGTAGTCGAGGCTGACGATCCGCTCGGCGGGCCGGTCCCGGGGCTCGGCTGCGGGCGGAGGCTCGCCGCAGCCGGAGAACAAGGCGACCAGAACGACAGGCAACGGCGCGCGCAGGCCCGCCCGGTCGCGCGCGAGGAAACCGGGCACCTGAGACCGGTTCAGCCGCTTCGTCGGATCGTGAGGATCTCGACCGGCTCGTTCAGGATCTGTCCCTGGACGACGGCGCTATCGGCCGGCGCGTCGGTCGGCAGCCCGTGGATCTCGTCGAGCACCTCGATCCCCCGCACGACGCGGCCGAAGGTGGCGTAGCCGAAGCCGTCGCGGGTCGGGTCTCCGGCGTCGGTATCCAGCACGAAGTTGTCCCCCACGTTGAAGAAGAACTCCGTGTTCGCGGTGCCCGGATCGCTGCGAGCGTAGGCGAGGGTCCCCCGTTCGTTCCGGATGCCGGTGTCGTGGGTCGTCTCGTGCGGAATCGGCGGGAACGGCGGCTCCTGCTCCGCTTCCCCCGCGTCGCGGACGAGCATCGGGAGGCTCCGCATGCCGCCTTGCACCACGTCGTGCGCGTCCCCGGCGGCGGTGTGGGTAGCGCGGTAGAAAGCGGCCCGGCCGTCGTAGTGGGCGCCGTCCACATAGCGAAGGAACTGCGCCACCGACAGCGGCGCTCGATCGGGGTAGAGCTCGACCTCGACCTCTCCCATCGCGGTCTCCAAGACGACCGAGACGGTCTCCTCGGCGGTCTCCTCCGTGGCCGGCTCTTCCACGGGAGCCTCCGCCGTCCCGCAACCGGCCAGACCGCCGACCGCCACGGTCAGGCTCAGCAGAATCAGGGATCGCTTCCAGCTCATCGTCATCGTTTCCTCACTCCGCCCCGCCTCCGGAAACCAGCGGGACCGGCGATCGTACCCGGGCGGCCGCGGTCGAGTCCGGAGGCGCTCCGCGGTGGCGCGGCCGGCCTGCCGGTCGCGTCGCCCGCGCTTCCGACGACGGCACTCCGAACCCGTCCCGCAGCGCGCCGGACAAGGTGTCAAGGAAGGTGTCAAACAACGTGCCAAGTAAGGAGGGCAGGATTCCATAACCCCTTGACTCCTATGGACAAAGGCGTGTCAAGTAAGGTGTCAGAAACCGGGGCGACTTCGATGCGACGCACGGTGTTCGGTGGATCCGTCATGCTTCGCTGGTGCGCTACGGATCGTTCGACCGAAGTTCCTTCCCGTCCTACTGGACCAAGTGTCAGCGGTGCCGCGCCAAGGTGTACTTTCACCAAGACGAGAATGGGGGGAAGGTCTTCTTCGAGCACCCGGGCCCGCCTTGGCCCCGACATGAGTGCGGCGGACTGCCGCTCGCCATTGCCGTGGAGCCGGGACTGACCTCGATGCGGCGTGTGCGCGGCTTCCTCCGCGAGCGTTCCCTGTTTCCGGATCCGGTGCGAGAGCTGGAAATTCCGGACACGCCGATAGGTCGGGGAGTGATGGTCATGCTCGATCTCGATCCGCTCGCGCGAATCACGATCCACGAACGAGAGCCAGGTCGGTCCGCTGATTCGAGCTTCACGGCCTGGATCCCTCGGAGAAGACTCGTGCTGCGCCCTATCTCGGTCGGAGAACCTGTGCATGCCACCCTGCAATCGAAGTCCGTGGGAGACCAGCTCGTGTGGTTTTGCGAAGCGCTCGCCCGGCGCCGCTGATTCGGCCACAGCGTGTGGGCAGTAGTACGATCGGGAGTGCAGGGTGTGCGATTCCAGCCGATTGCGATTGCCGGACTGGAGTCCGGCGCGCCGGCAAGGGACTGGAGTCCGGCGCGCCGGCAAGGGACTGGAGTCCGGCGCGCCGGCATGACCGCGCGAGTGATTCTGCTCGCCGCCGGGCTCGGGGTCGGCGTCGCGGCCGGAGTGGGTGCGCAGCCGGCGGAAGGTGACCGGCCCACGGCCACCGCGGTGCGCATCGAGACGCCGCCGCGGGTGGACGGGGTCCTCGACGAGCCGTTCTGGGGCCGGATCCCCCCGGTCACCGGGTTCCGCCAGCGCGATCCGGTGGACGGCGCCCCCGCCAGCGAGCGCACCGAGGTCCGCATCGCCTACGACGAGCAGGCGCTCTATTTCGGGTTCAACTTCTTCGACTCGGAACCCGACCGCATCCGCCGCAGCATCCTCCACCGGGGCGGCCGGATCGACAAGGACGACCGCGTCATCATCGGCCTCGACACCTATCTCGATCGTCGCAACGCCTACATCTTCGAGGTGGGCGCACCCGGGACCCAGGACGACGCGCTGCTCGCCGACGAGAGCCTCGACCGCGAGGACTGGAACTGGGACGGCGTGTTCACCACCGAGACCCGGGTCACCCCGGACGGGTGGGTGCTCGAGATGCGGATCCCGTTCACGACGATCCGGTTCGCCGATGTGGAGTCTCCGGTCATGGGGATCGCGTTCTCGCGCTCCATCCGCCGGAAGAACGAGACGGTTACGTGGCCGCACATCGGGCAGGACTACCGCTCCGGCATCGCGCAGGTCTCGCAGTACGCCGATCTGGTGGGTCTGACCGGGATCCGCCGCGGCCGCCGGGTGGAAGTCCGACCCTACGGACTGGTCGGCACGCAGCAGTTCGCCGGTGAAGGCGGCTTCACCGGGCAGATCACCGGCGGCGCCGACCTGAAGTACGGGATCACTCCCAACCTGACCCTCGACCTCACCTGGAACACCGACTTCGCCCAGGTCGAGAGCGACAACGTCCAGATCAACCTGACCCGATTCAACCTGTTCTACCCGGAGAAGCGCGAGTTCTTCCTCGAACGCGCCGGGTTGTTCCAGTTCGGAGACCCGGGCAGCACCGCGGTGTTCTTCAGCCGCCGGGTGGGCCTCGAGACCGACATCCAGGGCGGCGGACGACTCACCGGGCAGGTGGGGCGATTCTCGGTGGGGGCGCTGGCTCTCCGGACCGCGGATGGCGGGGACGGGCTGCCGTCAGCGTGGAACTCGGTCGGTCGGGTCCAGATGAACCTCAGCGAGCGCGCCACGGCCGGAATCATCGGCACGAGTCTCGACCGCGGGAACGGCCGCTCGAGCCGCGCAGCGGGAGCCGACTTCGTCACCCGGTTCTGGAGCAGCTCCTCGTTCCGCATGTGGGGGGCGGGACTGTGGGACTCGGCTGCGGATGGGGAAGGCGACGACGGGGCTGGCTGGAACGCCGGCGCCGGCGTGGCCGATCTCCGTCTCCAGAACGACCGCTACGGCCTCTGGGCGAATCGGACGGTCGTCGGCAAGGAGTTCGATCCGGCGCTCGGCTTCGCCCGCCGGCGGGACATGGACCGGTGGTCAGCGCGGGCCGGCTTCCAGCCCCGCTTCGAGTCGAGCGGCTGGGCGCGTCAGTTCTCGGTGTGGGGCAGCGGACGGATCACGCACGGGACCGGCGGGGAACTCCAGAGTCGGGAGGTGAGCGCGAACTCGAGGCTCTCGTTCGAGTCCGGCGAGTTGGTGTATATCCGGGGGAGCAACCGCTTCGAGCGGCTTCACGAACCGGCCTCGATCAGCGGCCGGACACTCTCCGCCGGCGATTACGAGTTCCAGTCATGGGAGTTCGGAGCGAACACCAACGACAGCCGGATGCTTTCGGGACGGGTCTCGGTCTCCGGGGGAGAGTTCTGGGGCGGCGAGCGCACCGGAGTCGCCACCGGGTTCACTCTCATCACCGGGCCTCACCTCACCGTGGGGACCCATGTGGACCGCAGCAACATCTCGCTCCCGGCGACGGACGGCGACTTCACCGCGACGCTCTTCGGCTTGAACGTCGATGGGGCGATCAGCCGGAAGCTGTTCGCGAGCGCCCTCGTCCAGTGGGACGACTCCTCGAAGGAGCTCCAGGCGAACATCCGGGTGGACTGGATCCACACGCCAGGCAGCGATCTGTTCATCGTGCTCGACACCGGCTACCTGACCGACGGCGAGCTCGACCCCCGCATCGAGCGCTGGACCCGCCGCACCGGCGTGGTGAAGCTCACCTGGCTCCGAACCTTCTGATCTGAGGACCGCGGCCGCTCCCGAGGGGACGACGAGCGACACATCTCACGGAGGCCCGGAGCCTGGGAGCCGATCCCGAAAAGACGCGAACGCCATCCGGAAGCGAAACCCTTCGAGTTGATCCTTGAGCCGGTCCGCTTCCGGAATGTCGAGGAGACCCGCGCGAATCGCGGAGAGCAGAAGACCCGGTGTGTTCGTGATCCGGGCGTCGCCGATCCGGTGTCGGAGCAGTTTGAGGAAACCACCACGCTCGTCGCAGGCGACCCCGAAGCCCCGCTCCTGCGCGATCGCGAGACAGGCGGACTCCCCTCGGCCCCAGCGCATCCGGAACTCCGCGAACAGGGCGAGTTCCTGAACGCCTTCGACTCGCACCGCGCGAAGCGCCGGGGAGCCGAGACGCTTGCTCAGGAGCTCTCGCTGTGCCGGTCGCGTGATTTCAGCCGCTACTTCCTCGGGCACGAGAAACGCAAACCCCGGCAGGCGCTCCAGCAGGTCCAGTCGTGCGACCAGCAGGAAATTGATGAGGACGCTCGCGTCAAATTGATGAGGACGCTCGCGTCCAGGACGAAGCGACGAAGCGCCGGAGCGGGGTCTTCGAGTCTGTCGAGAGCCCCCGCCCAGTCACCGGGCGTCAGTGATGGGGACCCAGCGCGTCCACCATCGGTCGAGCCAGTCCGCAGGCCGTGAGGATCTCTTCCAGCTCCGACGCGTCCATCCCGATCAGACGCGAGAGCTCGTTCAACTTCGCCCGGCTGATCTCCTCCCGTCGCAGCGCCTCGATGCCAAGCGACAGGAAGCGCCACCGGAAACCCTGGTCCGCCGGCGCGGGGTCAGGCGCCGCGAGACCCAGGAGCCGCGCGACATTCGAGCCCGCACCGTCCCGCTCCTGCTGGAGCAGGTCTTCCATGTCCTTCTGACGGATCAGCCGAAGGTTTCGCATCCGGTAGATCGCGGTGACGCGGCTGACCCCGAAGTGGTGCGCCAGTAGAGCCGCGTCGTAGATCTGCAGGGTCTGGCTGCCCGGCGAGGGTCTTCCCTCCACCCGCGAGACGGGATCTTCAAACTCTGCCCGCAGCTCGACGCGCTCGCGACTGTCCATCCCCTTGGCGAGCGAGCGGACGAAGTGGTGAACCCCCTCGCGCGGCATCAGGAAGCTGGCGGCGAACGCGTTGGCGCGCACTTCGGGCAGGGTGTCACGCTCGTCGAGCCGACTCATGACCCCCCGTTTCTCCCGATCCAGCAGGACGTGGGCGTATTCGTGCGCGGTTGAGAAGCGCCGCTTGTTGGGAACTTCGCCGGCGTTGACGAGGACCAACACCCCCACGGCGGGGTCCATGAGCGTCAGCCCGGACACTCCGTCGGGCAAATCGCAGTTGGCGGCACGAACACCCTGAAGCTCCAGAAGCTCCACCAGGTCGGGAAGGGGTCGGTCTCCGAGTGCTAGCCGCCGCCGCTCCTCGTCGGCCACCGCCTCGCCCTGCCGGACGGCCTCCCACTTGCCGCGAGGACGCGGCTTCCCGTATTGCGCGATGGACGCCAGGTCGCGTTCCAGGCCCAGCAGGCGTTCGAGACCGGTGATGGCGCGCCCGAGGGTGACCGCCTCGCGCAGCGCGGTCGCTGCCGGCTCGTAACCGGCGAGCTCCGGGTGCAGGCGGAAGAAGACCGCGACCGCGTCTCGATCCGAGAACGACTCGGAGAAGAAGTCGCGGATGTCGCGGCCGTAGAGCTGCGCCAGCCCCTCCAGTTCCAGGCCGGAGACGCCACGGCGTCCGGCCTCGATGTGCACCACGGCGGAACGCGAAATGCCAAGTCGGTTCGCCACGTCCTCCTGTCGCAGACGCGCCGCCTTCCGAGCCTGTCGAAGCCGCCGAGCGAGTTCTCGAGCGGTCGTGTTCATGGCGGATGGCGGCGGGCCCGCTCCAGCGGAGCCGGCCGACGCGCTAGTTGACGTAGTTTTGCATGAGTCTGTTCACGGACTGTTGGCCCACCCACACATTCGCCACGCGACGGCCGTAGATATCGTGAGCCACGGTCTGGATCCGTACGCGCTTATCTTCGATCAGCCGGGCGAGCGCCCACTTGGCCTCCTGGCCCCCTGGTGACCCCAGCTCAGGCGCGTCGACGTTGGCGAGCCGAATCCGGGGCTCGGAGCTGCTCGTGTCAAAGGTGTCCCCGTCGATTACGCGAGTCACGAGTTCGTTGGTCATAGCGTTACATCTCCTTGCGGGTGTTGCCCGCGGATAGATCTCATCGCGATAGGTGCGATAATCCGACATTATATATCCTATATTCGACAGAATCAAGTTCTGTAACGTTCACTCCATGGACGCCCAAGCCATGACCCGAGGGCACGGGGCGCACCATCGTCGGTAGAGTTGGCTTCGGAGGGCGCGGGATGAGCGGGATACGCAGGCGGCAGTTTCTTCAGGCGGGATCGGTGGGCCTCGGCGCCGGGCTGGTTCCCGGGCTCGCGAGGGGGGCCGCCGCGCCGATGGCTTTCCCCTCGACCGACTCGACGCGGGTCCGGATGACCGGCGACGGGCTCGGCCTCACCCCCGGCGAGCAGGGCCGCCTGATCGCGCGGCTCGCCGACGAGGGTCGGATCTCCCGCGACAACTACTCGAACGGCGGGGTCGTCGGGGAACTCGAAGAGCGGTTCGCTGCGCTGCTCGGGAAGGAGCGCGCCGTGTTCATGCCGACCGGCACGCTCGCCAACCAGCTCGCCGTCCGGGCCCTCGCCGGACCCGGCGGCGGTCGCGCGATCGTCCAGGCCGAGGCCCACCTCTACAACGACTCCGGCGACTGCGTTCAGACGCTCAGCCAGATCCCGATGATCCCGCTCGCCCCCGGGGCGGCCACCTTCACCCTCGACCAGGTCCGGGAGGTCGTCGAGCGGACGGCGGGCGGCCGGGTGGTGCGGCCGGTCGCGGTGATCTCGATCGAGTCGCCGGTGCGCCGCCGTTCGGGCGAGGTCTTCGACCCGGCCGAACTCGCCCGGATCACCGCCTTCGCCCGCAGCGAGGGCATCCGGCTCCATCTCGACGGGGCCCGCATGTTCCTCGAGAGCGCCGGCGCCGGCGTGGATGTCGCCGAGCTCGCGCGGCCGTTCGACACCGTGTACGTGTCGCTCTACAAGTACTTCAACGCCGCCTCGGGCGCGATCCTCGCCGGGCCGCGGTCGCTCCTCGACGGGATGTTCCACACCCGGCGGATGTTCGGGGGCGGCCTCCCGTCGGCGTGGCCGTTCGCGGCGGTGGCGCTCCACCACCTCCCCGGCTTCACCGCACGGTTCGCCAGCGCGGTCGCCGTCTCGGAAGGCCTCATCGCACGCGTCAACGCGGCCGGCTTCGAGGTGGAGCGCATCCCCCGGGGCACGAATCTGTTCCGGCTCCGGGTGGCCACCGGCGAACCCGACCGCTTCCGGGCGCGCCTCCGCGAGGTCGAGGTGGATCTCGGCGCTCCGCGGAGCGACGGGAGCTTCCTGCTCGGCGTGAACGAGACCTGGAACCGGGCGACCCCGGACGACCTGGCCTCCCGCTTCCAGGCAGCTCTCTCGTGACCGCGACCCACCCCCAGGAGACGCCCCGTATGCAGTTCTCTCGTCCGAGACTCCCCGCGCTCGCCATCCTCGCGCTCGCCATCCTCGCCGGCCCGGCCGCCGCCCAGGACCTGGAGACCCTGCGCCCGGTCAGCGATCAGGGCGCCGCCGAACGCGCCAAGCTCGCCCAGGTCATCGTGGACTCGCTGTTCAGCTTCGGCGAACTGGGATTCCAGGAAGTCGAGACCGCCCGCTTCCTCGGGGAGCTGCTCCGCGAGAACGGGTTCGAGGTCGAGGAGGGCATCGCCGGGATCCCCACCGCGTGGATGGCCCGGTGGGGCGAGGGTTCGCCGGTCATCGCGCTCGGCAGCGACGTGGACGGGATCCCGAAGGCGTCCCAGAAGCCCGGAGTGGCCTACCACGACCCGATGGTGGAGGGTGCGCCGGGCCACGGCGAGGGGCACAACTCGGGGTTGGCCGTCGTGATCGTCGGCGCGCTGGCGGCGAAGGAGATCATGGAGCGCGAGGACATCCCGGGGACGATCGTGATCTGGCCGGGCGTGGCCGAGGAGCTGCTCGCCAGCAAGGCGTGGTTCGTCCGCGCCGGCTACTTCGACGATGTGGACGTGAACATCTTCACCCACGTCGCCTCCGACTTCGGGGTGAGCTGGGGGGCCGGTCGCGGCAGCGGTCTCGTATCGGTGGAATACACCTTCCGCGGCGAATCGGCGCACTCCGCCGGAGCCCCGTGGCGGGGCCGCAGCGCACTCGACGCGGTGGAGATCATGAACACCGGCTGGAACTTCAAGCGCGAGCACCTGCGTTTGCCGCACCGCTCGCACTACGTGATCCCGAACGGCGGGGATCAGCCGAACGTGGTCCCGCAGCTCGCTTCGGTCTGGTACTACTTCCGCGAGCTCGACCAGCCGCACATGAAGGAGCTCTACGAGCTGGGGAACACGATGGCGACGGCGGCCGCCGCGATGACGTCCACCGAGGTCTCGTGGCGGATCCTCGGCCACGCCTACCCGCGCCACTTCAACAGGCCGGTGGCCGAAGCAGTGTGGGCGAACATCGAGCGGGTGGGCCTGCCGGAATGGAGCGAGGCGGATCAGGCGCTCGCCCGCGGGCTCCAGCGCGAACTCGGGGTAGCGGAGCGGGGCCTCACCATGGAACTCGGCGCGATGGGTGGACCGGCTCCGGAGCCCCGGCTCGGCGGGTTTTCCGACGACATCGGCGACATCACGTGGAAGGTGCCTACGGTGACGATGCGCTATCCGGCGAATATCCCGGGCGGCCCCGGCCACCACTGGGCGAACGCGGTGGCGATGGCGACTCCGATCGCGCACAAGGGGGTCACCGCGGCGGCGCGCGTCATCGCGATGACCCTCATGGACCTGGTCCTCGATCCGTCGCTCATCGCGGCGGCGAAGGAGTACTTCGCCGAGCAGACCGCGGAGCACGAGTACACCTCGCTTCTCGGCCCCGACGACCCACCCCCGATCCACCTGAACCGGGAGAAACAAGCCGCCTTCCGCGAGGCGATGCGGCCGTTCTACTACGACCCGGACCGCTACGACACCTACCTCGAGCAGCTCGGGATCGAGTACCCGACAGTGCGCGAACCAGAGAACTGACGGGGTCGGGCGATCAGTCCGCCGGGGCGGCGCTATGGAGCGCCGGTCTCCAGACCGGCACTGACAACCCCCCGGAGTCGCAAGCCGATCAGGCCTCCGGGGCGGCGTCGGCGCGTACGCCGTGCTGAGTCCCCGACGCGACCCGGATCCCGGCGGCCCAGCGTTGGCTATCGGTCTGCTCCTCTACCGTCGGCACGAAGAACCAGTCGTTGCGGACCTCGTCCGGTCGAATATCCAGCAGGCAGTAGCCCCGGTGGAACGCCTCCGCGAACTTCGCGTGCGGGTTGGGCCCGAGCATCCCCTCGACTTCGGCGGCGACCGCTTCCTCCGTCTCGAGACGCCGCAGCAGAGAGCTCGGTGAGGACACCGCGGTCGTCACGAAGTCCACTCCGTAGGAGCCCTCCCCCGTCGCCGGGTCGTACCCCGAACCGGGATGGCGCGGCAGGTCCATCCCCCACGACTGGTGGACGTCGCCGGTCAGCACGACCAGGTTCCCGAGGCGCTCGCGCTCGAGGAAGTCGAACAGCCGATTCCGGCTGGCCTCGTAGCCGTCCCACTGGTCCGGGTTCTCCGGGTTCCCGTCCGCCCCGAGCTGCGGCGCCATCATCACCTGCTGCCCCAGCACCCGCCATCGCACCGACTTCGAGGCGCGCAGCTCGTCGTAGAGCCACGCCTCCTGTCCGGCTCCCAGCAGGGTCCGCCCGGGATGGCGCATCCCCGC
The DNA here is from genome assembly GCA_965232015.1 of Vicinamibacteria bacterium. Taxonomy (GTDB): domain Bacteria; phylum Acidobacteriota; class Vicinamibacteria; order Marinacidobacterales; family Marinacidobacteraceae; genus JAJEAO01. The sequence goes on from OZ246946.1 coordinate 2,922,568, forward strand.
GACATCCCCCCACTCGGCCTGCCGGGAACGCCCCACCAGCCGGGTGTCCAGCATGATCAGGTCGGCCAGCCGTCCGAAGCGGAAGCTGCGCCAGGTCCGCTGGCTCGGCCACGGCTCCGGTTCCCGGATCGGCATCCACTCGAAGTAGGCCCGGACCGCCGCCTCCCGGCGGACGAACCAGTCCCCTTCTTCTTCTTCGACCTGGTGGTTCTGGGCGCCGTCGGTCCACGCGTTGTTCGTGATCTCGTGGTCGTCCCACACCGCGATGAACGGGTGGAGGCGGTGGACTTCCTGGAGATCCGGGTCCGACTTGTACTGGGCGTGGCGGGTCCGGTAGTCGGAGAGCGTCGTGATCTCCTTGTTCGGACGGGAGGCTCGTGACGGCGTGAACCGCGTGCCGTCGCCGTAGGAGCGGTTCGGGTACTCGTAGAGGTAGTCCCCGAGGTGGAGCACGGCGTCGAGGTCGTCCCGCTCCGCGATGCGCCGGTACACGTTGAAGTAGCCGAACGGCAGATTGGAGCAGGACACGAACGCCAGCTTCACCCGGCTCGGATCCCGCGCGAGGGTTTTGGTACGACCGGCCGGCGAACGCTCACCGAGCGCGTCGAACCGGTAGTGGTAGGTCGTCCCGGGCTGCAGCCCGGTCGCGACGGCCTTCACCGTGTGGTCGCGCTCGGGTCCGGTCATCGCCTGCCCCTCGGCCACGATCTCGCGGAAGTCCGGATCCCGGGCGACCTGCCAGCGCACCGGCACGGTCTCGCCGCCGGCGCCGGAGACGCGGGTCCACAAGAGCACCTGCGACCGCTGCGGATCGCCGCTGGCGACGCCGTGAGCGAAAACGCGCTGCTGCCCGAGCACCGGGACGGGGCGGACGAATGGCAGCGCCAGCCCGGTGGCGGCGGAGGTCTGGAGGAAACGGCGACGGTTCCGATTCATGCCGGGAACGCTATCCGACTTCGGAGGCTCCGGCGCGAACAGAAGGCTGCGAGTCCAAGCAGGATCCGAAACGTGGGGATCCGACCGGTCAGCGCAGCGCGGGAATCCGCTCGCGAGCCTCCTCTTCCCGATCGAAGCGCCGGAACAACTCCTTCACCGGCGTGGGCGCCGGCGCGGGTCGGCCACGGCGTCAGGCCGCCAGCAGCTCAAGGGCGGAACCGTCAGATCCAGACGGCTGCCACCGGGAAGGCATCGGCTCTCCGTCGCCCGTCGCCGCGAGAGGACTGACCTCGACCCGAAGCGCCAGGTCCCCGGTCTCGCGCGCCAGACTCACATCAGCCGCGGCCCCGCCGCGGATCGCCTCGCGCGCCTGCTCCCACTCGCGCACGCTGGCGCGGTTCGTTGAAGCGGCGAACCGTCTCGCCGCCACCCGGAAGGTCGGGAACTTGCCGGATTCTTCCGCCAGGTCGCACAGGGACTCGGCGATTCCCTCCTTGAACGCTGCAAGGGCGCCGTGGATGTCGCGTCCGCTGGCGGCGAGCGAGCCCGGGTTCACTCCGTAGATCCAGGTCTCTCCGAACTCCCCGGCGCAGGTCGCCCGACCCCGGATCCGCACATCGGCGCGAAACGCCGGGCCGGTGATCTGGACGGTGAAATCGAAGTAGAGCGGGAGATCGGGCACTGCAGAACCGGGTAACGTAGCGCGGGCGGCCTCCCGAGGCGCACTCGGACGCATCGGGAGGCCTCGGCGGGTGGCGCTCCAGCGAGGGAGGCGGGCGTCAGCGGTTCGGGGCGGCGGACTGCTGGTCCGTCGTCTCGGTCCGGGGCGCAGCATTCTTCACGTGCTTCTCGAGCCACTCGTTCTGCTCCCAGAGCGTGTGCATGACCGACTCGCGGGCGGCGTAGCCGTGGCTCTCGTGCGGGAACATGACGAGCCGCGCGACGGCTCCGTGGCCCTTCAGCGCGTGGAAGAAGCGCCGGCTCTGGATCGGGAACGTCCCGGAGTTGTTGTCGGCGGCGCCGTGGATCAGCAGGATGGGCTCGTTCACCTTGTGGGCTTGCATGAAGGGAGACATCCGGAAATAGATCTCGGGAGCCTCCCAGAACGTCCTCTGCTCGCTCTGGAACCCGAACGGCGTCAGCGACCGGTTGAAGGCGCCGCTCCTCGCGATCCCGGCGCGGAAGATGTCCGAATGGGCCAGCAGGTTCGCGGTCATGAACGCTCCGTAGGAATGGCCCGCAATCGCGGTCCGGTCCGGGTCGGCGACGCCTCGTCGCACGGCCTCGTCCACCGCGGCCTTCCCGCTCGCGACGAGCTGCTCGACGTAGCTGTCGTTCGGCTCCTCATCGCCTTCGCCGATGATCGGCATCGTCGCGTTCTCCATGACCGCGAAGCCCTGGGTCAACCAGTAGAGCGCGGAACCCCAGCTCACGAAGCTGAACCGCTGCGGCGAGTCGCGCACCTGCGCGGCGGCGGCGGCGCTCTTGTACTCGCGCGGATAGGCCCACACGAGGAGCGGCAGCCGCCCGTCGGATGAAGCGTCGTAGCCGGGCGGGGTGTGGAGGAGCGCGGTGAGCTCGACGCCGTCCTCCCGGGTGTAGCGGATCAGCTCCCGCCCGGCGCCCTCGAGGTCCGGATAGGGATGCGGAAAGTCGGTGAGGGCCCGCGCGGCCCCCCCGGAGAGGTCGCGCACGAAGTAGCTGGGCGGCGTCTCCCGGGTCTCGCGGCGGGTCAGCAACACGCCGCCATCGGGGTCGAGCAGCGCGAGCGGGATCTCGTAGGAGTCGGCGTCCGACTGGAACAGCCGCCGGGTTTCGCCGGTGTCGAGATCCCACTCGTCCACGAACGGCCGGTTCCCCTCCGGGGACGCGCCCTCGGCCGACAGATAGGCCTTCGAGCCGTCGGAGGAGGTCAGCATGACCCGGGCGCCGCGATCGTTGCGGCCCATGAGCGGCATGCCCGGCGAGGCGTAGCGGTCCTCGTAGGACGTGTCGAACGCCAGATCGGGCTCTCCGGCCCCGGCCGCCGGGATGCGCCAGATCTGCTCGGAGCGATCCGTCCACCACCGGCTGATCGCGACGCCCCGACCCCCGCCGAACAGCGCGGCGTTGAGACGCAGCGGAGCCTCCAGCAGCGACGCGGGATCCCCTTCGAAGGGGGCGCCGAGCTGGAGCAGCTCATCCCGGGTCTGGGTCTCGGTCGCCGGATCGCCGCCGTCGCGGGCTTCGATCCACGCCACCGTCGCATCCATGTCGCCGCGCCACGCCACCGATCGCGGGCCGGTCGGAGCCGAGTCGCGGTGGATGGGTACCTCTTCCAGGAGCGGGAGATCGGCGATCTGCCGGACGACCGCCCCGTCCCGGTCCCGGATCTCGATCCGGTGCGGGAAGCGCGACCAGGGAACCAGCCACGAGAATGGCTCCCCGATCTCGGAGACGAGGAAGTAGTTGCCGTCGGGAGACGGCTCGAACCGCTCGATGATCCCCGGCCCGGCGATCTCGGTCCGCTCGTTGGCGAGCGTGATGAGGAGCGCCCGGGTCTGCCCGTAGTGGAGGAACAACGCCTCGTCGTGGGGGCTGGTGAGGAGGTCCTGGTAGGTCCGCGCCGGCGCCACCCGCCCGGTGGACTCCTGGATCATCGGGGTGTGGGGCACCACGGGCGCCTGCGGGCGGGCTCCCCTCCCGGTATCCACGACCCGCACCGCGAGCGTCTCGCTGTCGGATAGCCACTCGAACGGCGAATTGCGGAAGATCGCGTTGACCCCCGACGCCAGCCGGGTGGCGGCGCCGGTGGAGGTATCGAGGATCCACAGCTCGACCCCGAAGCCGTCGGTGTGGGTGAAGGCGAGCCGGGCGCCGTCGGGGGACCAGCGGGCGTGGTCGCCCTGGAACCCGTCGGGGAGCCCGGTGACCTCGGGCGCCTCGCCACCGTCCAGCCGGGTCAGCTCGATCCGCTCGAAGGTCCGGCGGCGGCTTCGGGCGTTGCGCGCCGAATCGATCCGCAACCCGGCGATGCGCAGCTCCTCGCGCGACAGCTCGGCCAACGCGACCGTGCTGGCGCGGTGGAAGAGCGCCGCGATCTCGCCATCGGGCGAAACCGCGATCGCCGGCGTGGGAGCGGCGTCCGCGATCCGGGCGAGGGCGGGCGGCGGGGTCTGGTAACCCTCCTGGGCGATCGCCGCCGAAGCGACGAGCGACGATGCGAGGACGAGGAGAACAGAGCGGAAACGCATGAGGAATCTCCGGGAATCGGGGTGGCGGGGAACGCGCCATCGTACGCAGCCCGTCATCCGTGGGCGAATACGATGCGCGGGGATGGCCGCTGTTTCGGCCACGAGAGGGACGAGCGCATGAGGAGCGGAACGATGAGACACGGAATCGTCTGGCTGGCGGTGGCGGCGGGCCTCGCGGGATGCGGCGCCCCGGCTCCGGAGCCAGAGCCCCAGGCGCCGGCGGCCGAAGAGCCGGTGCGGACGGCCGACCCGTTCGCCCGGGGACTGGCCGAAACCGACTTCCCCCGGGTGAAGGAACTCGCGCCCGATGTGTACTCCTACGAGCAGCTCCGCGCCGCCGGCGAGGAGCTGTTCACCACCGTGAGCCTGTTCGTGGTCAGCGATGAGGGGGTGCTCGTCGCCGACGGGCAGGGCAACTTCGAGGAGACGGCCCGGATGGTCGAGGAGATCGGGAAGATCACCGATCAGCCGATCACGACCGTCGTGGTGTGCTCCGACCATGGGGACCACACCGCCGGCAACGCTGCGTTCCCCGAGGGCGCCGAGTACCTGGTGCACCCGACATCGCTGGCGAACATGCAGGGCATGACCGAGCGGATCCCCGATCTCCCGATCCCGGGAACGCTCGTGGAGGAGCGGATGGAACTGACGATGGGCGGGCGACGCATCGAAGTGGCCTTCCTCGGGCGGGCCCACACCGGCGGGGATCTGGTCGTCCACCTGCCGGACGAGGGCATCCTGTTCCTCAGTGAGGCGTACCTCCACCGCATCTTCCCGGCGATGCGCTCCGCCTACCCCACCGAGTGGGTCGCGATGCTGCGACGGGCGCAGGAGCTGGGCGCTGCGGTTCCGGTCCCCGGCCACGGGTTCGTGGACAGCCCGGAGCGGCTCCGGGAGGAGCTCGATGAAGCGATCCGCGCGCTCGAAGCGGTCATCGCCGAGGCGTCGCGGCTCCACGGGATGGGGCTTTCGGCCGACGAGGCGGTCGAGCAGGCGGACTTCGGGGATCTCGAGACCTGGTCCCTGCGGGACTCGCAGCGGGAGATGGCCCTCCGACGGGTGTACATGGAACTCGACGGAGAGCTCCCGTAAGACGCCGGACTCCGCCAGTTCTCCCGGTGGGGGCCCGGCAATTCCACTTCCGCCAACGCGCCGGCAGGAGTCCGGCACTCCGATAACCGGTTCCATGCTCGTTCTCGCGCTTGAAGGCGGCGGCTTCCGGACGCTCTTCGCCGCCCGCATTCTCGAGCGCATCGAGGAACGGTGGGGCCCGGAGTGGAGATCGGGAATCGGCCTGGTCGCCGGAACAAGCGGCGGAGCGATCCTCGGGGCCGGAATCGCCACCGGCGTCCCCGCCGCCGCGCTCGTGCGCTTCTACGAACGGCACGGACCCGACATCTTCCCGAAGCGCCGCTGGCCGCGGCTCGGCTTCCTGAAGAGCCGCTGCGACATCCGGGTGCTGTGCGACCGGCTCGCGGATGCCCTGCCGGACGTGGCGCTCGACGAGGTCGGGACCCCGCTCCTCATCCCGGCGGCGGACATCGGGACCGGGACTCCGGTGCGGTTCCGGTCCTGGCTGCCGGAACCCGGCGGGCCGGTTCCGCTGCGGGATGCGGTGGCCGCCTCCTGCGCCGCCCCGACCTGGTTCGACCCTCATCCGATCGGGAGCCGCATCCTCGCCGACGGCGGCCTGTGGGCGCTGAATCCGGCCCTCCCGGCGCTGATCGAGGCGCGATCCCTGTCACCGGCATCGGGTGCCGAGGTGCGCATCCTCTCCATCGGAGCGGGCCGCAGCGCCGACTACCTGCGCCGGGCTCCGCACAACGCGGTGTCGCGGCTGTGGTGGAGAGCGTCGGGCTGGGGCCTCGCCGGCCGTTGGAGGGTGGCGCGGCTGATCGAGATGCAGATCGGCCTGCAGTCGCTCGCCGCGAAGGACACCATGAGCGCGCTCCTCGACGACAGCGACGAAGGGCGCTTCCTTCACCTCTCGTTCGAATCCCCCGAACTCGTCCGGTTCGACGACGCGACCACCGGCCCCGCCCTCGTGGAATACGCCGACGCCGAGTTCACCCGCCGAGAAAGCCGGATCGCCCGGCTCCTCGGGATCGCGGGATAGCTGCCGTGCCGGCTCCGCGGGGATCGCGGGTCGCTATGCTCCGGAATCGGCACAACGTGAGAGCGTTTGTCGCGAGGTGAACAGAGTGGCCACGCCGGATACCGACAGAGCCTTGGCGCCCAGCTCGGGAACCATGGGGACGACCGTAAGGATCGCTGAGTCCGGGGTCTTCACGTGGCGCTGGGACACTCCGGCTGGCCTGCTGGTCATTGTCGGAGCCTCCGGAGGCGGTGGAGGTGGTGGTGGTGCTTGCTGCGTTGAGGGTCTGCGCCTGCACCTCGGTGGCGGGGGTGGCGGAGGCGGCGGCGGTCAAGCAACAGAGGTGCAGTTCCGCGGCAGGAGCTTGCGCGCCGCAGGCGGAGACGGAGGTGATGGGGGCGGTGGCGGAAACTTCACCCAGGGGGAACCCGGGACCGGAGATGATGGCCGCGGAAGCCACTTCGGCGTAGGGGGAGACGGCGGCCGAGGTGCGGAAGTCACCGAGCGGGATCCGGGACAGAGAGTCGGAAAGGGCGGCAGCGGTGGCAAGGGCTTCGGCGGAGAGACGCTTCTGGTACCGCTGAACGACCTGTCGCTTGGTGACCGCTTCGACATCGTGGTCGGCACCGGGGGAGGCGGGGGAGGCGGCGGCAAGGGATTCCGGGATGGAGGCGACGCAGACCCGGGGGCGAACGGATGGGTTCTGTTCGCACCGATCCTTCCGGACAGGGAATCGTGATGCCGAACCTCCAAGGGAATCCGGGCGCCTTGGGGCCCGAGAGCGGTTTCCCTGCCGCGATGGGCTGGCAGGACGGCCAATCTGCAGGAGCGCCGATTCCTCTCAACAACGGGTACGGCCGACGGGGGCGACAGGGCGGCCCCTTCGGTCTCGGGCTCGGTCCGAGAGGGGAGCTAGGCACGTCGCATGGGTTGCTTCAGTTCGTGCCGAGCCTGCTGCGATTCTGGCGACTGCAGGGCGAGGATGCGGTGCCGCTCCTGGGCTTCAGCCACGAAGACGCGACCCATGTGACTCGCGCGCTCCAAGGTCGGGAGGCCTTCCGTGGTCGCGACGTACGCGAAAGGATGGCCCACCTCCTCTGGATTCGAAAGACTCTCTCAGCGTTGTTCCGCGATCGGGATACCGAGAACGCTTGGCTCCGCGAGCCCCATCGTCAGCTCGACAACCGCGCACCCATGGACTTGCTGCTCGGCGGATCCCTGGAGGAATTGTTGTTGGTACGGGACTATGCGGATGCTGCCAGCGGGGTCTGAGCATGCTCGAGAGCGTTCCAAGTCGCCGGCGGAGAAGAACGGTCTATCGGTTGGCGCGTGACGACCGGCTGCAGGAAGTCATCTCGGAGCTTGGGCTCCCCCAGTCCGTTGGTGCCGACTTCCGGAACCTACTCGACGAATGGGGTTACGATCCGAAGTCGGCGGAGTGGCTGGACATCCCGTTTCGGCCGAAGAAGAGGAGACGGGCAAGCCGGTTCTCGGACGGATCCTTTCCTGTCTTCTACAGTTCGCTCGACTCCGAAACGGCCCAGGCTGAAGTGCGGCACTGGGGTCCCGCCTTCCTGGGAAATCCGCGCCGATCCCGCACTGCCTTTTACCGGCTCTTCCACTGCACGTTTCACGGGGTGGAGAAGGACCTTCGTGCCTGCCGCGCGGCGTGGCCGGAGCTGGTCCATGAGACCGACTACGCACTCTGTAACCGCATCGGCGCCGAAGCCATCCAGCTCGACGTGGACGGGCTCGTGACCTGGTCCGCCAGGCGACCGGTGGGGGCGAATCTGCCGGTGTTCTCACGAGCGTCCCTCCGGGATCCCGTCGCGGAGGGACTCATGGCCCTGACGTATGAACCTGCTGACGGATCCGTGTCCCTCCGCCCGCTCTGACCGGGAAGGGAAGACCCGGCTCAGGCGTCCGCGAGGCCGCGACCGATGGCGGCGACCGCTCGGTTCACATCCTCTGGAGTCACCCACCCGAGATGGCCGAGCCGGAGCACGCGACCCGCGAGGCGTCCGAGTCCACCACCGAGCACCAGACCGTGTTCCTCCCGAAGTCTTCGGGCGAGATCGGGCCACGAGACCTCGTCGGGCAGCCAGGCCGCGGTGACCGTCGGTGAGGCGTGGGGCTCGGGGGCGACCAGCCGCAGCCCGAGTGCGACGAGCCCTTCCCGGGCGGCGACCGCCGCCGCAGCGTGGCGGGCGAAGACCCCGTCCCGCCCCTCCTCGAGCAGGAGCCGCAGCCCCGCCTCCATCGCGAAAACGACGGGCAGCGCGGGCGTGGACGGGAACGAACCCCGCGCCGCCGCCTCGCGGTAGCGGGCGAGGTCCCAGTAGAAGCGCGGCAGACGGGCCGTCGCCTCGGCCGCCTCGGCGCGGGACGAAGTCCACACCATCGCCAACCCCGGAGGAAGACCCCACGCCTTCTGCGAGCCGGTGAAGACCACGTCGCAGTCGGCCACTGGAACCTCCACGGCGCCGAGACTCGAAACGGCGTCCACGAGAACCAGCGCATCCCGCGCCTCTCGGGCCGCCGCGATCAGCTCCGCGAGAGGGTGAAGGACCCCGGTCGAGGTCTCGCAGTGCGTCAGGAGAACCGCGCGGGTGTCGGGGCGGCGGGCGAGCTCGGCCCGGAGCCGGTCCGGATCGGCGGGCTCCCCCCACGGGGTGCCGAGGGTGGCGGCGTCGAGGCCGTACCCGGAGGCGACCTGGAGGTAGCGCTCGGCGAACACGCCGCCCCCCAGACCGAGCACGCGGTCCCCGGGGGAGAGCGTGTTGACGAGCGTCGCTTCCATCCCCCCGGTGCCGGAGGCGGTGAGGAGCAGGGGGGCTGATGACGCGCCCACGAAGTTGGAGAGATCGCAGAGCAGCCTGGGCAGCAGCGCCGCCATCTCGGGCCCCCGGTAGGAGGTCATCGGCCGTCTCATCGCGGCGACGACCTCGGGGTGGAGCGGCGTCGGCCCAGGGATCCGGAGGTCGGGGGCGGAGCGAGGCATCACGCGAATGGTGTACTCCGAAGGGTGCGGTCCGGCACGTGTCGGATTCTGACCGCGGATGGGATTAGCATGGTTGCCGGGTCGTTTTTCGGTCCGCGCTACTGCGGGTGCGGTGCGGGGCCGAACGCGATCGCGGGAGGTTTGCGCGATATGACGTTCGAATGGCGCCAGCCGGGGCCGCTGAAGACCGGGTTGCCTCGACTCCTGATGACGAATCCCCAGCGGCTCTGCGCGGCGCTCGGCCTGAGCCGAAAGGAGCGGCGAAGGGAGTGGAGCAGGGCGCGTCCGCACGAGCAGGCGCGGGTTCAGGAGGCCATCCAGGCGGGCGAGTACGCCGCGACGATCACTCTGGAGATGGGGCTGATCGTGAAACGCTGGTCGGATCCGGCCTCGAGGCGACGGACGTGGGAGACCGCGCTGCGCGGAGATGGCGACGGCGGGCCCTCCCTGATTCTTTCGGTGCTTCGGGAATTCGTGGAGGAGGAGCGCAGATACGGCGGGGGAGAAGCGGAGGACTCGAGAGGACGCACCGAGGCGGTGCGGATCGCGCACCGTGCGTGGGATCACACCTGGACGCGGCTCGATCGGTGGGACGAACTGCCGAAACTCGACCGCGAGCAATGCGTCCTGCGGCTCTTCGCCGTGGCCACCGTGCTCGACGAGCAGGGCGTCCTCGCAGAAGCTTGCCGAAGGGTCCCCGCCCTGCGGGAGGAGTTCGGGACGATGGTCCCGGACGAACCGGATCCGGTCGAGGAGTGGACCCGCCTCTGCGCCCGGATGGGCGAGCTGGCGCAGAAGGCCGCCGGCCCGCCACCGGAGCCCGACGAGATCGTCGGCATGAGAAGTGTCGTCACGGATCTCCGAACGATCGAAGTTGCGGTGCGGGATCGAGTCGGGTCCGCTGCTCGTGACGCTCTGCTTGATGCCGTGAAGGTGAAGCTGAAGGAAATCGCCGACGATCCGAACTTCGCCTGGTTCACCGAGGACATGCGCGCCGACATGATGAGCGCTTGGGAAGCGATCGAGAAGGACATCACGCCAGACCAGGTGGACGAGGAGCGCGAACGGTTCGAGGCCGCCGTTCCCCGGTCGATGGAGGCGGCGCGCGACGCGGAAGCGGAGCGAGCGCGGGCCGAGCAGTCGGTGCTGGAGCACCGCGAGCAACGTCCCCCAGCCTTCGCCGCCCTGAGGAAGTGGGACGCATCCCTGCGGAAGCTCCAGGCCGAAGAGCATCGGCGCCAAGAAGCGCTCTGGGAGACGCAGGCGGCGCTCGTGGCGGCGGCCTCCCCCTTCGGGAAGATGCCGGACACGGAGCCGCCTGAGCCGGATGGCGAGCCCGAACCGCCGGAGCCGGACCGCGAGCCCGAGACACCGGAAACGGGCGACGAGCCCGAACCAACGGGGCCGGGTGCCGACTCCGACCCGACGGATCAGGGCGGCGAGCCCGAGACACCGGCGCCGGGCGAGGAGCCCGAACCGACGGAACCCGCCGGCGTGACCGAACCGATGGAACCCGGCGGCGAAACGGAGCCGACGGATCCCGGCGGCGCAACCGAGCCGACGGATCCCGGCGGCGAAGCCGAGCCGACGGATCCGGAGTCTGAGCCGCCTGCTCCAGACCCGCTGGTCGCGCGGGCCGAGACGGCCATCTTCGAGGCCATCGCTGAGGATCCGCCGCGCCTCGCTTTCGCCGTGCAAACGACGCGGCTGCTGGAGCAGAAGGCGCACGACGCGGCCAGGGGCCGGAGCCGACTGCTCGAGGGCGCTCTGCTCGCCGATCGGCTACGGCTCGCCGACGGGCGGATCTGCAGATCCCTGGGTGCCGTGTTCGGCGACTTCCCGAGGGTTGAGCCGGATTTCGACGAGGAGGAGCAGGCCTTCCACATCGCCAGCCGCTTCTCCGCTTCTCTGATCCCATCCCTGCTCGCGCCGAACTCCGGCGCCTTCGCCATCCTGAGGAACCTGCCCTCCGGCCCGCTCCCGGCGCTCCGAGAACTGGCCCACGGCGTTTCGGACCATGTGGCGAGGCTTCAGACCGCTCACATCAGCATCCACCTCCTCCGGCGCCTGGGCTCCGAGGCCGCGGCGGCGGAGTCTCGCAGGCAGGTCGCGAGCGAAGTTCGCCAGTGGCGCCGCGACGCCCCGCGCCGCACATTGAAGTATCAGCCGGCGACCGCAGTCTGGAAGCACTGGCTTCATGACGCCGGCTGGATCGGGGATCTGATGCGGCGGATCGAAAGGGGTGCCGAGCCCGAGATGAAACTCCGTTCGCAGATCCAATGGATGAGGAGCAAGGACGAGGTCCAAAGGCGCATCACGGACACGGACAGGGACTTGCGCGGCCCTCTCCAACGCCGTAGCGCGATCCAATGGCAGGCCCTCGCGCAGCTCGTCGCCGAAGCACGGAAAGCTGCCGAACTGGCCGAGAGGTACTTGAGCGCTCAGGCGGCGGCCGGGGGGCGCGACTACCATCTCACCGTGCTGCGCGACCTCCGCAGGGAGGTGGACGGGAATGTCCCGAGGGCTCTCGACGAACTCGAGGCCGCGGGGAGCCGGGATCCCGGGTGGTCGTCTTCGGGGGCCTGGCTCGCGCAACGCGCCGTCAGGAGACTCCAGAACCTGCTTCACGGGACCGGCGTGAAGCCCTCAGCGACGGAACCGGCCGCGGAAGGTCTGCTCGCGTCCGGCTTCTATGGCTCGCGCCTCGTGCTGGACCGGAGAGACGAGCCCCGCGGCGAGCCACGAGAAGTCATCGAAGCCCTCGTCACGGGGCCTTCTCTTGGGGCTGCCGAGGCCATTCGGGGCCATCTGGACTCGGGGGAACTGGAGATGGCGCAGCGGATCCTGGACTGGTCCGTCGCCGAAGAGGGCGAACGGCTCGAGGATCTGCGTGACGAGTTGCAAGGTGCGCGCGAGCGGCGACTGGAGACAGCGAACGGCCGCCTGCAGGACCTCGAGGACCGCATGGAGAGCGGCATGATCCTCGGGAGCGTCTCCGCCGACCAGCGCCTCGAGATCGAAAGCGCCTTCGTGGAGGCGCGTCGCCGGCTCGACGAGCCGGGCTTCCTGCACTTCGACGAGATCGAGGAGTCTCTCGGCCGAAGCGACCGCCGGCTCCGCAAGATGACGCGGGAGCACCTGGAACGGGTACGCCGCGAGCTCGCCGATCTGGACGTGGAAGATGGGAGCACGGCGAAGCGGGCGATCGAACGCGCCATCGAGCAGCGCGACGTCGTCACCGCAAACGAACTGATCGGCGAGGCGCGTCGCGACCCCGCCTTCGTTCCGGCGGAACCCGTCCCGCGTAACGGCCTGTTCGACGACTTCTTCCCTGATACAGCGGCCGCCACGTCCAAACAGTTGGAACGATGGGGCGGTTCGCGCCGGGTCGTTCGCGCGATCCGCGACGGGAAGCGCTTCCCGGGAGTGCCCCCTTCGCTTCCCGGGGGCCGCCGGGACTCGGCGGTCCAGATGCTGGAGGCGTGGTTCACGCTGAAGCACGACGGGGAGTTCGCTCACGGCATGGAGGCCACCTTGGGCCGCCTCTTCACCGAGGTCGGTTTCACGGTCGCGAGCGTCAAGAGGAAGACGGACGAACATGGTGCCTGGGTACGCCTCCGCACCGCGCCTCTCGGGTCCAAGGACGAGTGCCCGGTGCCCAGCTACGGATCGGCCGCCAAGGGGCGGTACCGGGTGATCTGCAAGTGGAAGCGTCCCGCCATCGCCGACCTGATGCGGTACGCGGACCGGGATGGAGGCGACCCTCCAATCCTGCTTTACTTCGGACGGCTCAGCGCACCGCAGCGGGCCGAGCTCGGACGGACCTCGCGGCGGAACGCCTCGACGCTCCTCGTTCTGGACGAGACTGTGCTCGTTTCTCTCTGCGGTGAACGGGACTCTCGACTACCGGCCCTCTTTCACCGTACGCTGCCGTTCACCTACGTCCAGCCGTACATCACGACCGGCGGCGAAGTGCCGCCGGAGATGTTCTACGGTCGAGACAAGGAGAAGAGGGACGTCACTTCCCCGAACGGGCCGTGCTTCATCTACGGCGGACGTCAACTCGGCAAGACCGCGATCCTGCGGGCCGTCAGGGCGGAGGCCGATGATCCGCGAAACGACCGATACGCCGTCTTCATCGACCTGAAGGCGCACGGCATCGGCGTCGGACGGGACGCCGCGGACCTGTGGCCGCTGCTCTGGGAGACCCTGCGCCCGGGCGGCGCGATCCCGGTGGATGTGCGGAAACCGTCGCCGAAGAGCCGCCGCAGCGTCAGAACGTTCCTACACCGCCTGATCGAACACTTCCATCCCGAGCGCGGACGCCGGCTGCTCCTCCTGCTGGACGAGGCGGACCGCTTCCTCGAAGTGGACTCGCGTGAGCAGGAGCGGGGAGTGGCTGCGAGCGGCTACCCACAGTCTATCCGCTTGAAACGGCTCATGGACCAGACCGAGCGCTCGATCAAGGTTGTCTTCGCCGGGCTTCACAACGTCTTGCGGACAGCTGAGCGGGCGAACCACCCACTCGGTCAGTTCGGTCGCCCCATTCAGGTGGGTCCTCTGCTCCACAACGGGGAGATGCGCCGAGCTCGCGATCTGCTCACCTGGCCGCTGCTTGCCGCGGGATACCGCCTCGCCTCGCGTAATCTGGTAACCCGGATCCTGGCCCAAGCGAATTTCTACCCGGGTCTGATCCAGGCCTGCGGCGCGGAGCTGGTCGGCGCGATGGCGTCGCGGTGTGAAGGCCAGCCGATTTACGAGATCACGCCTCCCGTCGTTAAGGAGATGTACCGGAGCGGCGGCCTGCGAGAGTTCATCCGGGACCGGTTCCAGTTGACGCTGGATCTAGACCAGCGCTACGAGGTCATCGCGTACCTGATCGCTTGGATGTGCACCGGAGAGGACGGCCTACTCGTGGAGGGGATCGCGTTCGCGAAGATTCAGAGCGAGGCGGTCGAGGTGTGGCCGGAGGGGTTCGACGGCTTGACGGCCGGGCACTTCCGCTCCCTACTCGACGAAATGGAAGGTCTCGGTGTACTGAAGCGAACCGGCCGCGAGCACTGGTCACTCCGGAACCCGAACGTGCTGCTCCTGATGGGGACGCAGGACCAGATCGAAGAGAGGCTGCTGCGAGAACGCAAACCGCCACCGGAGTTCCAGCGGGAAACCTTCCGCGGCCGGTGGAACCCGGGAATGCCGTCCGATCCCGTACGAAATCCGATGACCTTCCATCAGGAGGGCCACTTGTCGGCCGAGGAGAACGGCATCATCGTTCTCTCAGGCATCCGCGCCGCCGGATACGAAGCCGTCGTGAAAGGACTGACCGACTCCTTGGGTGTGCCGCTCGGCGGAGCCCGCGACCCGGAATCCCTTGTCGCAGAGCTGCGCGATCAAGTAGCGAGACAGAAGGACCCTGTCCGCGTCTACGCGGTCCCGCACAGCGCGCAGTGGACCGGGGAGTGGCTCCGTGCTGCTCGGACGTATCTGGATCGGCTGAGCAAGTCCGACCGCTGGATTCGCCTGGTGTTCCTCGCCGACGGCGATCAGCTTTTCCGGTTTCTCCGGGACGAGGTTCGAACCGCTCCGTGGCTCACGACGATCCTCCTCGAACCCTGGCACCCGGACTACCTACGTCAGTGGCTTCAGGACGTCGGCATTGTTCAGTCCCCCGACCTGCGCCAGCACATCCTCGATGTCACCGGCGGCTGGCACATCCAGCTCATGCGTTACGCCGAACTCGTCCAGGACGGGAACGGGGAAGCCGGACTCGAAGATCTCGAAACGGAACTCGAGGATCCAACCCGGCGGGAGGACCTGCGCAAGCAACTCTGCCTCGTTGAGCCCGACACCCGCGCGGTCCTGCGGCCGTTCGTCGAGTACGGCGACAACGGCGCACTCCGGCGCGAGGAGGCGCTGAGCGAGGCGGTGGACGAGGGACTCACGCGCGACGAGGCGCTCCGGCGCCTGGAGTGGGCGAGGAGAATGAGTCTCGTCCGATCGGGATTCACCTGGCAGATCAACCCGCTGGTCGCTCGTCTGATCCGGTCTGACGAAGAGTGACCAACGACGAGCTGATCGCCCCCATTGTGCGGTCCATCGTGGAGGCGGTGGATCCGGAGCAGGTGATCCTGTTCGGATCCCGGGCGCGCGG
The DNA here is from genome assembly GCA_965232015.1 of Vicinamibacteria bacterium. Taxonomy (GTDB): domain Bacteria; phylum Acidobacteriota; class Vicinamibacteria; order Marinacidobacterales; family Marinacidobacteraceae; genus JAJEAO01. Next base: position 2,937,984 of record OZ246946.1, read on the forward strand.
GGACTTCCGGGAAGACTCGGACGTGGATCTCGTGGTGATCGAGGCCGAACCGTTCGGACCGGGCCGGAGCCGCCACCGGGAGATGGTGCGGCTGCTCGCCGTGGTATCGGAGTTCGATGTCCCGGTGGACGTTCTGGTCTTTTCCCTGGCGGATGTGGACTACTGGAAGGATTCGATCAACCATGTCCTGGCCCGGGCGCTCCGGGAGGGGAAGGTGGTTCATGAGCGATCGTAGGTGCGCCCGGCTCCTGATCGAGGCAGCCGAGCGTGACGCTCGGACGCTTCGGATTCTCCTTCCCACCGAAGTCTCGGACGAGGTCTTCGGCTTTCACGCCCAGCAGGCCGCCGAGAAGGCGATGAAAGCACAGATCGCCCTGTTGGGGGAGACCTATCCGCTCACCCACAGCAACCACCATCTCCTGCGGCGACTGGTGGACTTGGGCGTGGACATGGAGCCCTTTGTGGAACTGCTCGACTTCGACCCGTACGCCGTCCGCTTCCGCTACGAGAATCTCCCGCCACACCAGGGCCCGATGGATCGCGGACGCGCCATCCAGCTCGTGGATGCGCTGATCGCAGAGGTCCGGCAGGCGTTCCGCGGGGAAACCGAGAGTCGCTGAGACGGGCGACGCAGGACGCCGATCAGGATGTGCGCCGGGGCCGGAGCCGGAGTCTCCGGTATCGTCGGTTTGCCTTGAGACTTGATCTGCGGCTCGGCAGCACCGTGCTGGTGTTCGTCGCGTTCGGCCTGCTGGTGGGCGCGGCTTGGTGGCGCGGGACGCGTCCGGCTGCGCACGACCATGGGGCCGAATCTTCGCGAGTGGATGGCGACGAATTGCCGAGCGAGATGGAGGTGGCCCGGGCGGATGTCTCGCCGGAGGGTCAGCTCGTCCTCGCCGCTGCGGAGGGGGATCTGGAACGGATCCGCGATCTGCTCGGAGAAGGCGTCTCACCCGAGGCGCGGAACACTCGCGGGCGGCAGCCTCTCCACTTCGCGGCGGCGTTCGGGCAGCCGGAGGCGATCCGCCTGCTCGCGGCGGAGGGCGCGGGCCTCGACGCCCAGGACGAGATCGGCTGGAGCCCTCTCACCTGGGCCGCGTGGCAGGGCTCGCTGGAAGGAACCCGGGCCCTCATCGCCCTCGGCGCGGACCCCGACGCCCGCTACCCGCCCAACCATGTGACCCCCCTCGCACAGCTCATGGCCGCTTGGCACATGGCAGAGGACAGGGCTCCCGAGGCGCCGCCGCTTGTGCTGGAGGAGCGGGCCGAGATCGCGCGCGTCCTGTTCGAAGCGGAGGCCGATCCGAACATCGAGGGAGGGTCGGGACTGCCGCTCGACATCGCTCTGTTTCTCGAAGACCCGACCCTCGTCGCGCTCTTCTTCGACCACGGGGCGCGGATCGGCGATCTGTGGAGCGCGAAGTTCTTCATCCGGCAACCCGGACCGATCGGAGACCTCGTGCGCGCCGCCGCGGAGCGCGAGGGCCTTTCGGAATCCGAAGTGCTGGCTCAAGGAAGGAGGAATCCGTGAAACAGCAAGTTGTCCTGAACCTGATCGTTACCGCGCTTCTGGTCGCCGGGGCGGTCTTCTTGCTGGCGTCCCCCGCCGAAGCCCAGTGCTGGTGATGCGAACCCTGTTACATCACCGCGAACTCCCGCTGGCGCTGCGTTGGGCACCTTTGCTGCGTCTGATTCCGTAACGCGGGCGAATCGCTGATTCGCCCGTCGTCGCGGCTGTCCTTGACCCCGGAGCGTTTGTCCGCGGCCTTCCATGGTGCGGCGCGCTCGGTGCGCCGCCACACGGGCGCCAGCGTCGCCGTCATCGGGGTGCTGGCTGCCGCAGCCGGAGCCGGCCACGCGGTGCAGGCCGCCTGGGACCGGGTCGTGGTTCCGTCGGGGGGACTCCCCGAGCCGGACCGTCTCGTCGAGCTCGTCGTGGAGCGCTCGGCCGGTCCACGACCGCGAGTCCTGTTCGAGCGCGAGATTCGGTTCCTGGCGCGTGAGGCGACCTCCTTCGACTCCCTCGGCGTCTGGCGGCCGACGCGTCTCGTCCTCGAATCGGGTGACGAGGCCCGATCCATTCTGGCCGCATCCGTGGATCCCGGAGCGCTGGACCTGATCGGGATTCCACCGGCGCTCGGACGGCTCTTCCTCCCCGAACACCACGCCCAGTGGGCTGCGGGAGACCGGAGCATCGTGATCGGACACGACCTGTTCCGCACTGTCTTCGGGTCAGCGGAAGACGCGGTGGGCGACAGCATTCCGATCGACGGCGAGATGTTCCGTGTCCTCGGGGTCATGCCGCCCGGTTTCGTCTTCCCGCGACCGGGGTACCAAGCCTGGATTCCCGCTCCGACCGCGACGGCGGCGCTTTTCGGCGCCACGACGCTCCAGTCCGGGAACTCGGTCGGGCGCCTCGCCCCCGGCGTGTCCCCCGAGGCGGCCGCCGCCGAAGCCAGCGCCCTGGTTCCGGGGGCCGGTGTGCCCGACCGAACGCGGGTGGAAATCGGGGTCCGCCGGTTCACGGATCAGGTCTCGGCGTCCTACCGCCCGGCGCTGGAGACAACCCGCTTCGGCGTCTCGCTGCTCTTCCTCCTCGCCGCCGTCGCGGCGGTGGTCCTGACCGTGGCGCGCTCGTTTCGCGAGTCGGGGGACGCCTTCATCCGGTGGACGGTCGGCGGCGGACTCGCCGACGAGGCGATGGCTGCCGGTGGACGAGTGCTCATACTCAGCGCTCTGACCGCCGCGGCGGCAACCCTCCTCGCGACCGGGCTGGGGCCGCTCTTCGCCTGGACGACCCGCCACCTCCCGCCCTCCGGCATCGTGGAGCTCCCGAGCCTCATCTCCATCAGCGCACTCTGCGCGGTAACCGCCGTCCTCGGCGCCGCGGAGGCCATCGCGCTGGGGCTGCGCGGCGCCGCGTCCTCGCGGAGGCCCCGGAGCCGCGCCCTGCCGGCGGCTTTCCTGACGCTGGCCGCCGCTGCCGCCACCCTGACCGCATCGGCGACGGTGCTGCTCGCTTCCGGCGCGCAAGCCGTGCTGGGCGGCGAGGGAACCTGGTCCGCCCGAAACCTGGTCCACCTCACGGTGGATTTCGCCGGACGCAGTGGCTCCGTCCCCCCGGAGCAGGCCCTCGACCGGCTGATGCGCCGCCTCGCCCTGGATCCGGCGGTGGGGTCCGCGGGCTACGCCGACCACCTGCCGGACACGCCACGGGGTAGCTACCTCCGCGGCGAGTCGGTGGACGGCAATGAACGGGCCCGCGTCACCGTGCGGCGGATGAGCCCGAACCTGTTCCCTACCCTGGGAATCCCGGTCGTCGAGGGCCGCCGGCTGCTCGACAGGGACGCACACCCGGCGGAAGCCGTGGCCGTCGTGGACGAGGCGCTGGCGAGGCGACTCGGAGGAGAGAGTCCGGTGGGACGCATCGTCGGTTCCGGGTCGGAGCGCTACCGCGTGGTGGGCGTCGTCCCGGAGATCCGCACCTTCCCTCAGGGCGAAATCGCTGCCGAGGGCTCCCTCTACTCCCACTTCACGCACGCCTCGCACTACCGGCCGCCGACCACGCAGGTGGCGATTCGCCTGCGGGAAACGCCTACACCGGCTCGGCTGCTCGAACTTCGGGAGGCTGTCACGGTGGCGGACCCCTCGCTGCGCGTGCTCCGGATCGAGACCGCGACTCGCCGGCGGACCGCGTTCCTGGGCGCCGAAGCGCTGACCGCGCTCGCGATTGCGATCTTCGGCGCGGCGGGGATCCTCATGGCCGTCGTCGCCGTCCTCGGCCAGGTGCGCCACGACCTCCTGCGCCGGGCCCGCGAGTTCGCCATCCGACGCGCGCTCGGCGCCTCGCCGGCCAGGAGCCAATGGGAGGCCGCGCGGCCGATCGTGATCGCAACGCTCGGAGGCGCGCTGCTGGGAGGAGTTCTCGCGTGGATCGGGGCGGCCGAACTGGTCGCCCGCTTTCCGTGGGTGGAGCCCCCATCCCGGCTCCAGGCGGCTCTCCCGGCGCTCCTCGTCGCCGGGCTCGCCGGGATCGGCGTTTGGGCATTCGCCCGCTGGGAACTCCGTCGCGCGCCCTGGGCCGGAATCCGCGCCGACTGATCGCGCCCCGGTTCAGTGGCGAGCGGAGACGTCGCGGGTGTAGTCCATCAGGCTGGGAATGCCCGGCTCCCATGCCAGCTCACCCTCCACCCGCCAGAGAAAACCGAGATCGCGCAGGGCTCCGATCGCGTCCCGGCGCTCCGCCTTCGTCGCACCCCGCCCAAGCCCCGATGTCACGGCCGCGAGGAGCCCGGTGTGGCTCACCAACCGATCGCTGCGGAACGCTTCGGCAACCGCGACTCCGACCGGGAGCAGGTCCCGCTCCATCAACTCTTCGACGCGCTGACGGTAGTACTCGGCCTTGCGCGTCCGAAAGTCGGACAACGCCTCCTCCACGACCGCGGCCGTGGCCCTCCGCCGCCTGGTTCCGGCGACGGTTCGCGACCACACCGAGCTCCCGATCGCCTGAACGAAATAGGGGTAGTTCTGGGCCTCGCGCGCCATGACTTCGAGCGCCCCGTCGTCCACTTCGATCCCTTCGGAGGCGAACGGCCGCCGGAGCGCCTCCCGTGTGGCCTCGTCATCCAGCCTTCCGATGCGCAGGATCTCGGCGCGATCCCAGAACGACGCTCCCATCGCGTTGAGGCGCCCCTCCAGATTCGGTGTGCCCGCGAGCACGAGCAGGCACGGCCGTTCGGTCCCGACCTCCTGCGCAGCATTCAGCAGTGTCCGTCCAACCCCCAGATCGAGCGTGTGCGCCTCGTCCGCGAGGACCACAAGCGCGGTTCTTCGCGCACGGGCGGCGAGCAGGTCTCTGGAAGACGGAAGTGGGACGCTGTCCGGCTTCCACGAGACACCGGCCGCCGTCACCGCGCCCGACGCCAGCCGCCGCCACCACGACCGCGAGGCGAGCACCTCCCGGAGGCGAGTTTCGTTCGGGAGCTCCGCTGCCGGCAGGGTGAGGGCTTCCACTCCGGCGGTCTGCGCGACGGCCTTCCGCAACCAGCCGAGGAGGACCGTCTTTCCGTTCCCGCGCGGTCCGTGGAGGATGACCTGCGTCCCCGGGGCGTGTCCATTGGACAGGTCCGTCAGGAACTCGCGAAAGACCTGTTTCTCTCTCTCCCGGCCGGCAAGGTACGGAGGCATCGCTCCGGTCCCTGGTCGGAACGGACCCCGAACGCTCGACGCCATGTCGTCAGTCTATGGTGGGGCTGGATCGGTCCTGACGGGCGCGTGGAGGCATGGCGGCTGGGAATTGCCGGACTGGAGTCCGGCGCCAGTTCTCCCGGTGGGGGCCCGGCAAGGGACTGGAGTCCGGCGCTCCGGCGCCGGCGCTACATCGTCAGGATGGCGGCGATGGTGACGATGGAGTTGAAGAAGTGCCCGAGGCGGAGGTTCTCGTTGGGGCTGTGCTGGTTGTTGTCGTGGTTCACGGTGGGAACCATGAGCGCGGGGACGCCGAGCGCCTCCACGAAGGGAGAGATCGGGACGGTGCCGCCGCTGGTGCGCTTGCGGACCGGCGGTTCGCCCCAGACCTCGCCGAGCGCCTCGACGACGCGGGCGGCGACCGGGTGGTCGAGCGCCGTGCGGAAGGCGTTCGTGCCCGCGCTCCGGGTGAGCCGGGCGATTCGGGGGTGCTCGGCTCTCTCGGCGTCGGTGGGATCCCGGTCGAGGAGATGCCAACCCTGCGAGGCGATGAAATCCCGCACCTTCTCGTACATCGCGTCCGCGGGGGTCTCGGCCACGAGCCGGACATCGAGCGCGGCGGTCGCCGTGGCGGGGACAATCGTCCGCGCGTCGGCGCCGACCCACGCGCTCTCCAGCCCGCGCACATTGAGCGACGGGAACTGGATCGCCTCCTGGAGGGAGTCGCCGACCCGGTCGGCGGCGGCGAAGCCGAGCGAGCGCATCATGGAGGGGAGGTCGTCGGGAACGGCCTCCAGCGCCTCGCGATCGGCGTCAGTGAACTCGATCCCGTCGTAGAAGCCGGGGATCGTCACCCGGCCCTCCGGGTCCTTCATGGAGGCGATGAGCTGCGCCAGCCGGACGGCCGGGTTCGGCGCCCAGTTGCCGTAGTGGCCGCTGTGGAGCGGCGAACGGGGTCCGAAGACGACGAGCTCGAGGGTGAGGATCCCGCGGGCGCCGAAACTGACGGTCGGGCGCCCGCTCTGGTGCAGCGGGCCGTCGAGGATCAGCATCACGTCGGCCGCGAACCGATCCCGGTAGCGCGCAATGGCGGGCACCAGATTCGGCGATCCGGCCTCTTCCTCGCCGTCGAGCACGACCTTGATCCGGCTCGACAGGCCCACTCCGGCGGCGTCGAGGGCGTCCACCGCTCCCAGGAACGCGAGGATCGGGGCGGTGTCGTCGGCGATCGAGCGCGCGTAGATCCGGTGGTCCGGAGTGAACGTCGGGGACGCGTCGAGATCGAGACGGTTCGCGCCGTCGGCCAGGCGACCGTCGCGCAGCACCGGCCGGAACGGGTCGTCCTGCCGCCAGCGCGTCGGATCCACCGGCTGCCCGTCGTAGTGGAAGTAGAGGAGCAGGGTGCGGGCGGGATCCTCGGGGGCGCGCTCGGCGAAGACCAGCGGGTTCCCGTCGGTCTCGAGCAGCTCGGCGGCGAAGCCGCGCCGCTCGAGCGCCCGGGCGAGGAAGTCGGCCTTGCGGCGGATGTTCGCGGCGTCGCTGGCGACCGAGGGGATCGAGACCGCTTCGACCAGCTCCTCGACCAACGGGCGCCGGTTCGCCTCGACCCACCCCTCGACCGTGGCCCGGAGGTCCTGCCCCGCGGCCGGAACGGCGAGCGCCACCGCCCAGAGGACGACAGCGAGCGAGGGCCTCCGGATCACTTCCCGCCCTCCTCATCCGCCTTCGCCTCGTCGGGCTCTTCGGAGTCTTCTTCCGACTCCAGATCGAACTCGAAGATGGAGTCCGCCGTGGCGACCGCCATCGTGCTCGACGGGAGATGGAGCGCCACGCCGACGAGGGGAGGGCCGGTGATGATCCGGCGGGCGCCGCTTTCGGTGAACCGGAAGATTCCGGCGTCGCCGGCGAGCCCTTCGGCCACGAAGCAGTTGTCCTCGTCGTCGAAGGCGATCCCCTGGGGCCGACCGAACCCCGAGTGGATTCGGCAGGGCTTCCCGTCGGGCGTGAACTCCACGATCTGGTCTCGGGAGGACAGCGTGGGACCGGACACGAACAGCGAGCCACCGGAATCGAAGGCGAGGTGGTACGCCGAGATCGAGGGACGCAGGTGGGAGAACACGCTGACGTCGCCCCGCAGGTCCACCCGGTAAAGCGTCCCCTCCCGGTCGCCGATCAGGAGGTCTTCGGTGGGCGAGAAACCGATGCCGGTAGGGCAGCCCAGATCCTCCGCCAGCATGTGGAAGCCGCCGTCGTCGGCGCGACGGTAAACGCAGCCGTCCTCCCGGGAGGACACGTAGAGCGTGTCGTCCGGGCCCCACGCCAGGCCGGTCGGGTTGACGATCCCGTCGCCCATGGATTCGGGCTGATCTCCCTCCTCCATGTCCCGGGGAAAACGGTAGATCGGATGGGGGATCCGCTCCCCCCGCCGGCCGCTGACGGTGGAGTAGAGGTTCCCGTCGAGGTCGTACACCGGGTTCGATACGACGTGGAGCTCATCCGCGACCCGACGGCCCACCGAGATTCGAAACGGCTCGGTCTCGCGATCGTTCAGAGCGATCCGGACTTCTTCGCCGCCCCCCTCGGGCACCCGGACGCCGAGCCGGGACGAGGAGACCCGCAGCAGATGTCCGGGCTCGTCGCCGAAGAAGACCCGAAGGCGCGTGGACTGGTCCACGCCGAACCCGCGGCCGGCGATGTCCACCCGGCCCCCGGGAACGACGTGAGTCGGCCAGACTCGATCCAGCCGCAAGCGGGAACGGCGCCGGCGGGTGGTCTTGCGGGGAGTGGAGCGGCTGGTGGAGGCCATGAGGGACGGCAGATTATCGCCGGGGAAGAGCCGGCCCGAGAGTGTCGCATTTTCGCCCGCCAAAAGGCGTGAGACATGGCTTACACACCGGACCAGAGACATGGTGGACACCGGGGGACGGGCGCTTCACGGGAGCCGGGCTCGATCGGGCAGCTTTGGAGAGCGGCGCTCCCTACGATCGGCGCCCATGGAGCGCCGGTCTCCAGACCGGCACCGCGACGAGACGCACCTCCGGGCCACCCTTGCCGCTCTGGAGAGCGGCGCTCCATAGGGCGGCGCTCCACAGGACGGCAGTCGAGGGCGTCGCGGTGCCGCTCTGGAGAGCGGCGCTCCATAGTTAGCTCCGCGTCTTCTTGGCCGCCGGATGGATCTGCGACCGGATGCCGATCACCTCCCGGGTCCCGCCGCCGTGGCGGGGTCCCCGGGCCGGTCGCCGGGGAGCGCGCGACCGGTCTCTGAGGCCGGCCACCCCCTCCTCCCGGAACCGGCGAAGCCACTTGTAGCCGGTGGCGCGGCTCACCCCGAACTCCTCACACAGCAACGTCATGGACTCCTCCCCCCGGAGGACCTCCCGAATGAATTTCTTTCTCAGCTCCACGGCGTCCCTTTCTCGCCAGGGCATGGGCTCTTACCTCCCGTTCGAACCGCCTATCTCACCACAACCGGATCACCGGCACCGGGGAGGCGGATAGGATCGCGGCATGACGGAGCCGGAGGCGGCGGCCGGGGAGCCCGCATCCGGCGCCAGTTCTCCCGGCCGGTTCTCCCGCTGGGGGCGGGGGCGGGGCCCGGCGCCGCTGCACATCGCCGTGATCGGGGGGGCGGTCGCCGGTCCCGAGGTCCTGCTCGAGGCGGAGGCGGTCGGCCTCGCCGTGGCCCGCGCCGGCGCCCATCTCATCTGCGGCGGACGTGGCGGCGTCATGGAGGCGGCCTGTCGAGGCGCCCGCCGGGCCGGCGGGCTCACCATCGGCCTCCTCCCCGGCGACGACCGCAGGGCGGCGAACCCGCATGTCGCGATCGCGATCCCGACCGGACTCGGCCACTTCCGGAATTTCCTCGTGGTCCAGGCAGCCGACGGAGTGATCGCGCTGCCCGGAGCGGCCGGGACCCGGTCGGAGGCGGCGATGGCGCAGACGCTCGGGAAGCCGCTCGCGACGTTCTCGGCGGCGGATCGGGAGTGGAGCCTGCCGGGGGCCGTCGCGGCGGCCTCCGCGGCGGACGCCGTGGCCCGGGTCACACCCGCGGCGACGCCGGCCGCCGGTCAGGACGGTTGGATGGACCGGGACGCCTGACGCGCCCATGCCCACGTCGGCCACGGAGGATCGCGGCGGCCCCGGCTTCGGAGCGCTGCTCGCGGCGGTCCGGGAGCGGCGGTCCCGCCGGGCGCGGGCGATCGGGCGGCTGACCGGGACGGCGCGTCTCGCCACCGCGGCCGCCTGGGCGCGCATCTCGCACCGGCCGGTCGTCCTGCTCACCGCCGAGGACGCGCAGCTCCTGTCCGCCGCAACCGATCTCGAGTCCCTCCTCCCCGCCGTCGGCGCGCCGCACCGGGTTCTCCGCCTCCCCGGGTTCGGGGTGAACCCGTACGCCGGCGTGGCGCCCCACCCGGAATCGCTCGCCCTCCGGGCGGTCGCTCTTCATGCGCTTGCGGCCCCGTCGGCGGGCTCACCTCCGGTCGTCGTCGCCTCGGCGTCCGGCGCGCTGATCCGCACGGCGCCACCGGCGCGGCTCCGGGACGCGGCGGTCGCCATCCGGACAGGACCCTCCCGGGCGCCGGCCCGGCTGGGGGAGCGGCTGGCACGCGCCGGGTACCGCTATGAGGATCCGGTCGGCGCTCCCGGCGACTTTGCTCGTCGGGGCGGGATCGTGGATCTGTTTCCGGTGGACCGCGACCGGCCGGTGCGGCTCGAATTCGGCTACGACGACATCGAAGCGGCCCGGGAGTTCGACCCCGCCACCCAGCGCAGCATCCGGGCCGTGGCCCCCGACCAGACGATCCTCGTTCCGCCGGCGTGGGAGTGGGTGGGCGCCGAGCTCGGACCGGGGCCGCACGCGGCGTTCTCGGCGCCGGGGACCGGGGGCTTCGACGCATCCCTCCCGGACTACCTGGGCGCCGCCGAGGTGCTCGTCGCGGAACCCGATGCGTTCCGGGAGGCGGCCGAAGCCGAGACCCGCCGGCTCCGGGAGGCCCGGACGACGGCCCGCCGGAATCGGGCGCGGGGCGCCGCGGCGCCAAAAGCGCTGGCGCTGGACCCGGAGGAACTCCAGCGCCGACTGGAGGAGCCGCCGCCTCGGGGCGCCGTCGGGCTCCTCGAACTCGAGAGCCGCGGCGAAGGGTCCGATCTCCCGGCGCGTCCCGCGGGCACGTTCCGGAACCGGATCCCCGAATTCCTCGGCTCGCTGACCCGCCCGGGAGACCCCGAGCGCGTCGTGCACGTGTTCGTCCCCGGCGAGGGAGCGGCGGGAAGGTTCCGCACCCGGGCCGCCGAAGCCGGGGTCCGGGTGATCCGTCCCGACGAACGGCCGCCCGGCAGGCCGGCGGCCGGCGAGATCCCCCCGGCGGTCCTCGTCCATCCGGGGCCGCTCTCGACCGGCTTCGAAATGCCGGGACTCGGCATCGAGGTCATCAGCGGGACGGGACTCGTCGCCGCGCCGCCGCGGCCCCCGCGCCAGCGCGCCGCCCGCAGCTTCCTCTCGGATTTCCGCGACCTGAAGCCTGGCGACCTCGTGGTCCACACCGACCATGGCGTGGGCCGCTTCGTCGGGATGAAGCGCATCGGCGACGGGGACGACGCCCCCGAGTTCGTCGAGATCCGGTATCGCCGCGGCGGGACCCTGCTGTTGCCGGTGGAGCGGCTGGATCTGCTCGAGAAGTACTCGGCATCCGGATCCTCCGGCGCGCCGGCGCTGGATCGTCTGGGGAGCACGAGGTGGGCGCGGCGCCGGAAGCGGGTGGCGAAGGCGCTCAGGGACATCGCCTCGGATCTGATCCGGCTCTATGCGCGTCGGCGGAGAGTCGAGGGATACGCCTTCCCCGCCAGCACGCCCGGGATGGACGAGTTCGTGGACGGTTTCGGCTGGACCGAGACCGACGACCAGGCTCGCGCGATCCGCGAGGTGTTCGCGGACATGGAGGCGCAGGCCCCGATGGACCGTCTGCTCGCCGGAGATGTCGGATTCGGCAAGACCGAAGTCGCGCTCCGGGCCGCCTTCAAGGCGGCGATGGACGGCAAGCAGGTCGCCGTGCTGGCGCCGACGACGGTGCTTTCGGCACAGCTCCAGCGCGTCTTCGAGTCCCGATTCGAACCGTTCCCGGTCGAGGTGGAGCTGCTGTCGCGGTTTCGGACGCCGAAGCAGCAGAAGCAGATCGTCGCCGGACTTCGCGCCGGGACGGTGGACATCGTGATCGGCACCCACCGACTGCTGTCGAAGGATGTGGGCTTCCGGGATCTGGGCCTGCTGGTCGTGGACGAAGAGCAGCGGTTCGGGGTCTCGGCCAAGGAGAAGCTGAAGCGGATGGCGGTCCACGTGGATCATCTGGCGATGACGGCGACTCCGATCCCGCGGACGCTGAACATGTCCCTCTCGGGCATCCGGGACATGTCGGTGATCGAGACCCCCCCGCGGGACCGGCTGCCGGTACAGACCCACGTCCTGCCCTTTGATCCCGACCGGATCGCGGAGGCGGTGCGCTACGAGCTGGCCCGCGAGGGGCAGGTGTACTTCGTCCACAACCGGGTCCGGTCGCTGCCGGCGATGGCCAGGCTCCTCAGCCGGATCGTGCCCGAGGCGCGGATCCTGACCGCCCACGGGCAGATGCGGGAAAAGGCGCTCGAACAGGCCCTTCTGCGGTTCCAGGACCGGGAGGCCGACATCCTGCTCTCCACCACGATCATCGAGAACGGGATTGATCTTCCCCGCGTGAACACGCTGATCGTGAATCGCGCCGACGCCTTCGGACTGGCCCAGCTCTACCAGATCCGGGGGCGGGTGGGGCGGTCGCCCCGGCGCGCCTACGCCTACCTCATGGTGCCCGAGGGCGCCGCGCTCTCGGAGAGCGCCCGTCCCCGTCTGGCGGCGCTGAGGGAGTTCAGCGAGCTCGGCGCCGGCTTCCGGGTCGCCGCACTCGACATGGAGCTGCGCGGCGCCGGAAACCTGCTCGGCGCGGCGCAGCACGGCCACCTCGAAGCGGTGGGATTCGATCTCTACTACCGGCTCCTCGAGGAGGCGGTCGCCGAGGCCCGGGGCGAGAAACCGAGCCCGCGGTGCGCCATGCAGCTTCGCTTCCAGCTCCGGATCCCGCGCGCCTGGCTGGAGGACGAGCGGCAGCGCATGTGGCTCTACAAGCGGTGTTCCGCCGCCTCCGACCCCGAGGCCCTCGGCCGGTTCGAGGCCGAAGTTCGCGACCGGTTCGGGCCGCCGCCGGCGACGGTCACGCTCCTTTTCGAGCACGAACGCCAGCGGCTCCGCGCCGAGGCGCTCGGCTATACCGCGATCCGCCGGGAGGGCGGGACGTTGCGCTTCGCGTCGGACGGGCAGGACGGGCGCGGCTTCCGGGCGCTGGCGAGGCCGGGCGCCGGGCCCGCCGAGGTGCTGCGGTCGGTCGCCGGAGCTCTCGATGTCGTCGAAGCGGCAGGGAGGCTGCGACAGGAGCAGCAGGAGGCGACCGCATGAGACGCCGTCTGGCCGTCGGGATCGTGGCGGCGACGATCGTCACCGGCTGCGCGGATGGTGTTCCCGGTCCGGGGCCGGTGGTGACCCTCGGAAGCCGCGAGTTCCCCCTCGAGGAGCTCGAGCGGTTCCTGGCCTCCCGCACCGCCCTCGCCACCGGGGCCGACCCGGTCCTTCTGAGCGCCCTCCTGGATGAATTCGTCGAAGAACGCCTCATCCTCATCGGCGCGGACGAGGCCGGCGTGGAAGTCCCGGCGAGCCGGGTCGCCGCCGAGTTGGCGGCGCTCGGAAGCGAACCGGGGATCGCCGTGCTCGACCCGCAATCGGCGCCCACGCCGGGGCCCGCGGTCCCGGCCTCCGGTCCGGCTCTTCTGGAAGACGCGGTTCGGGACCGGTTGCGCGTGGAGATGCTGGTGGAGACCGTGATCCTCGGCGACCTCGAGGTGAGCGAGGACGCCCTCCGGATCGAGTACGAGGGGAACCGCGCCCTCTACGCCCGGCCGGAGTCGGTCACCCTCTCCGAAAGCCGATTCGACGATCGGGCGGCGGCGGAAGCGGCGGCGGCCCGGCTCGGGGGAGGTTCGTCCCCGGAATCCCCCGAGGACGAGGTGGGGGAATTCGTGGACATCGGAGCGTTTCGTCCGGGCGACCTCCCGGCGGGGGTCGAAGCGGAGGTGTTTCGGCTCGCGCCCGGGGAGACGACCGGGGTGATCGAGATGGAAGCCGGATTCCGGATCCTGCGGGTGGAGGCGCGGGCCGAAGCGGGGGCGCTCCCGTTCGAGGAGGTCGAAGCCGTCGTCCGGATGAGCGTGCTCCGGCGCGAAGCCGACGCCCGCATGGAGGGCTTCCTCGCCTCGCTCCGCGCCCGGCATCCGGTGACCGTCCATACGGGACGGCTCCCGTTTCCGTACATCGGACTCCTCGCCGATACTCCGTAAACGACGCTCCGCTCCCGCCCGAAACTAAAATCGGGCGCCGAGAGGAGAAGCACCGATGCCGTCCCCCACCCGTTCCCCCGTTCTGATCCCGCTGGCCGCGCTGGCGATGACGCTGGCCGCCAGCGGCGCGCGGGCGCAGACCGAGGTGGTGGACCGGGTGGTCGCCGTCGTGAACGGCGACATCATCACCCTCAGCGAACTGGAGCGGCAGGTCCAGATCCAGGGCGAGCGGCTCGGCCTCCCCGACGACCCGACGGTCGTGGCGGAGTTCCGCACCCAGATCCTTCAGGGCATGGTGGACAACGCCCTGATCCTGCAAGTCGCCGATCAGCGGGGTCTGCGGGTGCCCGACCGCTACTTCGACGAGTGGAAGCAGGCCACGATCGAGGAGATGAACCTCCCCAACGAGGAGGAGTTCATCCGGCAGGTGGAGCTTCAGGGCACCTCGATGGAGGAGCTGAAGCAGCAGTTCTTCGAAGGGGTCCTGATCCAGGAGATCCGCCGGCAGGACATCGAGGAGCGGGTCCGCATCAGCGAACCGGAGATCGAGCAGCGCTACCGCGAGAACGTGGACGACTACTCGCGGCCGCCACAGGTCCGGCTGCGGGAGCTGGTGATCCACATCGGCGAGGCCGGCGAGGACGACGCCCGCGCGCGGATCGGCGAGGCCCGGCAACTCATCGAGAGCGGTACCGACTTCGCGGAGGTGGCGAAGGTGCGGTCCGAGTCGGAATCGGCCGAGAGCGGCGGCGTGCTCGGCCTGTTCGCGGTGCGCGAGCTCGACGAATCGTTCCGGTCCGTCGTGGACGGACTCGAGGCCGGGCAGGTCTCCGAAACGCTCCGCATCGGGGAGTCGCTCTACCTGCTTCGGGTGGACGAACGCACCGAGGGCTCCACGATCCCGCTCGACGAGGTCCGCAACCAGATCGCCGAAACGCTCTACGGAGAGAAGATGGAGAGCGAGATGGGCAGCTTCGTCGAGAAGCTCCGGGAGAACGCCATCGTGGAAGTGCGTCTCGAGGGCCCGACGGCCACGGCCCCGACGCCCGGCCCTTCGTCGCCCCGCTGACCCGCGCGGGGGCGCGCCGCCTCAGCCGCCCCGGGTGTGCATCTCGAGGTGGGGGTCGGCCCGAAGGTCGGTGAGCGGAACGAGCGTCTCGCGCCGGTCCAGCGCGGCACGTTCTTCGGCGCCGCGGTCGGCGCGGGCACCCCAGGTGGAGGCGATGAGCGCCTCGATCGCTTCGGGGCTCGTTCCGGCGCGGATCGGCCCGCGCAAGTCCAGACCGTCGGCGGCGTAGAGGCACCGGTACCAGCGGCCGTCGGCGGTGATCCGGCTGCGGTCGCAGGAGCGGCAGAACGGCTCCGTCACCGACGCGATGACGCCGAACGTTCGGCCGTCGGGCACCCGGTAGCGCCGGGCCGGGGCGGCGGGGTCCTGCCCGGCGACCGGCTCCAGCGCGCCGTAACGACGCGCGAAGTTCGCCCGGATGGCCTCGGCGGAGAACACGAGGTCGGGTCGCCAGCCGGTGGCGCCGCCGACATCCATGTACTCGATGAACCGGACCTCGGCGTCCTCTTCCGAGGCGAACTCGAACAGGTCGGTCAGTTCGTCGTCGTTCAGACCCCGGATCACGACGGTGTCCAGCTTCAGCGGCGTGAGCCCGGCGATGCGCGCCGCCCGGATCCCCTGCCGGACCCGGGGCAGGTCGTCCCGCCGGGTGAGCTCGCGGAAGCGGTCGGGACGGAGGGTGTCGAGGCTGACCGTGATCCGGTGGAGCCCGGCCCCCGCGAGCGAAGCCGCCTGAGGCACGAGCAACACGCCGTTCGTGGTCAGCGCCAGGTCCTCGACCCCGGGGACCGCCGCGACCCGCGCGACGAGCTCGGGCAGGTGAGGTCGGATCAGCGGCTCGCCCCCGGTGATCCGCACCCGGGTCACGCCGAGCGCAACGAACCGCTCCACGAGGAACTCCGTCTCCTCGAAGCTGAGGAGATCCTTACGGGGCAGCCAGACGTACTCCGCCTCCGGCATGCAGTACTGGCAGCGCAGGTTGCACCGGTCGGTCACCGACAGCCGCAGGCTGCGGAGCGGCCGCCGGAACCGGTCCCGGGCGATTCGGGGCGCAGTGGAATGGGTCGGGGTCACGGGCGGGCGAACCCCCTAGCGTACCCCGCGCGAGGCCCGCGACATCCGGCCGCGAGGGTCATTCGATGGCGAGAAGCTCGACTTCGAACAGCAGCGTGGAGTAGCCCGGGATCCGCTGGTTCCCGCTGGTCCCGTAGGCGAGGTCGTGCGGGAGAACGAGACGGCGAAGGCCGCCCACCCGCATGCCCGGAACGCCCTCGTCCCATCCCTGGATCACCTGCCCGGCGCCGAGCGTGAATCGAAACGGGTCCTCGGCGGTCGTGGAGTCGAACATCTCCCCCTTGTTGTCCTCGGCGAGCAGGTCGTAGAACCAGCCGGAGTAGGCGACCGACAGCGTCTGTCCCGATTCCGCCTGGGGGCCATCGCCCTCCACGAGATCCGTGTGGCTGAACGGAACCTCGTCCGCGGCCACGAGTTCGAACTCGTAGAGCAGGGTGGCGTTTCCCGGAATGCCGGACGCTCCTGACGCGCCGAATCCCATTTCCGGCGGCACCACGACGCGTCGCCGTCCGCCGACGGCCATCCCGGACACGCCCTGATCCACTCCGGGGATCACCTGCCCCGATCCGATGCGGAACGACGTGGGGTCATCCGCGGACGCCTCTCCGACGGACTCCCCCCGATTGTCGGCGGCGTCCGGGTCGTAGAGCCAGCCGGTCCAGCCGATGGCCACCAGCCAGCCATCCTCGGCCACTGGACCGTCGCCCGTCTCGAGGTCCTCGATGGAGAACGGCAGCCCGAGCGACGGCGCCGGAGCCGGGGCCGGCGCGGTCGGGGGTGCGGTGTCCCCGCCTCCGCCGCAGCCCCCGAGGAGGAGTCCGATGAGCAGAAGGATCGCCGGACGGCGGGAATGCGGGGAGTGGGAGATCGTCATCGGGTCAGGAAAGCTCCGGGTCGGGCGTCGGTGGTCTCGCCGTCTGCGAAGACGGTCTCCCCGGCGACGAGCACCCGGTGGATGCCGACGGACAGGGCGTGGGGGTCATCGGGGGTGGCTCGGTCGGCGACGGTGTCGGGATCGAACAGCACGAGATCGGCGGCGAGGCCCGGCTCGATGCGGCCGCGATCGCGGAAGCCCATGTGGTCGGCGGCCAGCGAGGTCATCCGCCGCACCGCTTCTTCGAGCGTGAGCGCGCCTTCCTCGCGGACGAACTGCCTGAGGGCCCGGGGAAACGCCCCGAAGCCGCGCGGATGGGCGCCCATCAGAAAGCCGTCGGTGCACAGGTTCGCATGCTCCCACGCGAAGATTCGGGCGATGTCGTCTTCGGCCATGCTGGTCGCGATCACCGTCTCGATCCGGGTCCCGGGGGGCGTGGCCGGATCGGCGCGCATCGCCTCGGCGCGGCGGATCAGGTCGAGCAGGACGATCGCGGGCTCCTCGTCCAGCTCCTCGGCGATCGAAGCGAGGGTGCGCCCGGCGAACGCGGGTTCGGGGGCGTACACCGGGATCAGCATGCCCTCGGGCGGCGCGAGTTCGGTAACGACGTAGCTGGCTTCCTCCTCGTCATCGAAGTCCCGGTCCGGGAACATGACCGTGAGCGTGGACTGCCAGTACGGGTAGGGATAGATATCGAGCGTCACGTCCACGCCTTCGGCCCGGGCTCGATCCAGCCGGTCGAGGAAGCGATCCGCGCCGCCCCACAGGCTCTTCAGCGCGAGCTTGGCGTGGGAGATCTGGACCGGCATCCCGGTCTCGGCCCCGATTCGGAGGATCTCCTCGACGGCGTCCTCGAACCAGCGGTCCTCGCTGCGGATGTGGCTGATGTAGCGGCCTCCCGCTTCGGCGGCGGCGCGCGCGAGCTCCAGAACTTCTTCGGTGGACGAGTAGATCCCGGGGTCGTACTCCAGACCGGTGCTGAGCCCGAGCGCCCCCGATGCGAGCTCCGTCTCCAGCAGGCGACGCATTTCGGCGACCTCGTCCGCGGTCGCCTCGCGGCGGAAGTCGTCGCCGAGGACGAGGTCGCGGAGCGTGTTGTGCCCGACGTAGCTGGCCACGTTGACGGTCACGGGCGTCGCCTCCAGCCGGCTCCGGTAGTCCGCGAGCGGGTAGGGCGAGCCCCCGTCCTGCCCGACGACCACGGTCGTGATCCCCTGGCTGACCGCGGCGGTCGCATCGAGCCGGTCGAGGATCTCCCGGTCGGCGTGGCTGTGGGTGTCCACGAAACCGGGTGCGAGCACGAGCCCTTCGGCGTCGAGCGCTTCCGTCCCCTCGCCGGGGGCAACGTCGGGCCCGACGTGGGTGATCAGGCCGTTCTCGATCCGGACCCCGCCGGTGAAAGCGGGAGCGCCGGTCCCGTCCACGATGCGGGCGTTCTCGATGACCAGTCCGCCCGGCGGGGGTCGGCAGGCGAGGGCGCCCAGCGCGACTGCCGGGAGCAAGCTCCGGGCGAGAGCCCGGACGCCGGGGCCGGTCATCCGCGCCAGTGTCTCACGACGCCCGCAGGCCGGACTCCAGTCTCTTGCCGGGCCCCCACCGGGAGAACTGGCGCCGGACTCCAGTCCGGCAATTCCCACCCGGCGCCTGCAGGCGCGCCGGCAAAGGATCGGAGTCGCGGTGCCGCTCTGGAGAGCGGCGCTCCATACCGCCGGCGCGCCGGACTCCAG
The DNA here is from genome assembly GCA_965232015.1 of Vicinamibacteria bacterium. Lineage (GTDB taxonomy): Bacteria > Acidobacteriota > Vicinamibacteria > Marinacidobacterales > Marinacidobacteraceae > JAJEAO01. The sequence goes on from OZ246946.1 coordinate 2,956,330, forward strand.
TCTCCTGCCGGCGCCGGTCGGGTGGACTGCTCGGTGCCGGGCCCCTACCGGGAGAACCGGCGGAGTCCGGCTCCGGCGCTCCGGCGCTCCGCGCTCAGCCCTCGACCAGGGAATCCAGCCGGGCGGCGAGCGCCTCCTTGCGCTGCACCCCGATGACCTGTCCGACCGGGTTCCCGCCTCCGGGGCCGAAGAAGAGCAGGGTCGGGATGGAACGCACCCGGAACCGGTCCGCCAGCATCGGCTCGGCATCAATGTCCACCTTGCCGACCCGCGCCCGGCCCTCGAAGTCGTCGGCGAGCTCGGTGATCGAGGGAGCGATCATCCGGCACGGGCCGCACCACTCGGCCCAGAAGTCCACCAGGGTCGGCTGATCGCCGCCCACGATGGAGTCGAAGTTGTCGCTCGTCAGTTCCAGCACGTTGCCGTCGGCCATTTTGGTTCGCTCCTCCAGGGAGTTCGGGGGCCGCCATCCGGCAGCGGCCGCCCGTCGCGCGGCGATTCTAGCCCCGGGCGAGGGGCTGACCGGAGCGCGACGGGGCCTCTGGGATACTTGACCGACTCCCCGTGCTCCGCGTCCCGCCCGTCGCCGTCGTCGCGATCGCGCTGACGGCCGGGTTCGCGGAGGCGCAGATGAGCCCGCTGCGCTTTCCGCCGGTGGCCGGGGGACAGATCCGGGTGGAGAACTACCTCGTGCCCCGCGTCACCGCGTGGCCCGCCTACCCGGCGTGGTCCCCCGACGGCCGCGAGATCGCGTTCGCGCTGGACGGCCGGATCTGGGCGGTCCCGGTCGAAGGCGGGATCGCGCGCCAGATCACCGGCGGGCCGGACGATCCGGGTGCGGCCTACGACTTCGAGCCGGACTGGGATCCGGACGGCCGGTCGCTGGTCTTTTCCCGGGACCTGGACGGCAACCTCGACATCTACCGGGTCTCGGCGGCGGGCGGGGCGCCGATACGGCTCACTGAAGATCCCGCCATGGACTTCCATCCGCGGGCGGGTCCCGGCGGGCGGGTGGTGTACGCGGCGGCCGGATCGGGCAGCTTCGACATCCGCTCGGTCGCCAGCGACGGAACCGACACGCTGGTCTGGGGGGGCGGCTCCAACGAGATCCAGCCGGATCCAGGCCCCGGTTTCGCGCTCGGAGGCCCCGGAGACTTCGTGGTCGCGGTCTCGAACCGGTCCGATTTCCCCGGCACCGGGGGGCTGTTCCGGGTCGAGGGCCCGGGGGACTCGAGCGAGCTCCACGTCGAGGAGACGACCTTCCGCACCCGTCCGGCGGTCTCTCCGGACGGGCGGCTGATCGCCTTCGCCTCGGACATCCGCGGCAGCTACGACCTGTTCCTGCTGCCCGCCGAGGGCGGCGTCCCCTTCCGGCTGACGCGCGACGACCGCTGGGACGAACGGGATCCGGCGTGGTCCCCGGACGGGGAGCAGCTCGTGTTCACCACGAACCGGGATGGACGGCCGCGCCTCCAGCGAGTCGGCGTCCACGGCGGCGGAGTCCACGCGGTGGAGCTCGCCCGGCTCGACCGCGCCGGCCCGAGGTGGGGGCGGCTGCGGGTCCGGCCGAGCCTCGCGGCGCGGGCGACGGTGCTGGGTTCCGACGGCCGCGCCCACGCGCCGAGGGGCGCCTTCCGCCGGATCGTCTCCTACACCGAGACCCACTACTTCCACGCCTCCGGCGAGTTCGTGGTCGAGCTGCCGCCCGGCCCGGCCACGGTGCGCTTGAAGCGAGGCGTCGAGTTCCTGCCCTGGGAGCGCCAGGTCGAGATCACGGCGGGCGAGGAGACGGTCGTCACGGCGGAGCTGGAGCGGTTCACCGATCGCGCTTCCGACGGCTGGCATTCCGGGGACACGCACGTCCACGACCTCCACGCCGGGGATCTCCGGATCACTCCCGGCGATCTGGTGGCGCAGGCGGAGGCCGAGGCGGTGCGCGTCGTCCACGCCCTGATCCATGTGGACGGATCCCGCACGATGGGGGATCCGGAACGGTTCGTCGCCGGCCCCCACCCCGCCTCCACCGAGCACATCCGGCTGCGCTACGGACAGGAATACCGGATGCCGTTCGGGCACCGCACCTTTCTGAACCCCGAACGCCTCTTCCATCCGCTGGCGACCGGAGTGCGGGGCACAGCCCGGGAAGCGCCGTTTCCGCCGCTGTTCGACTACATCCGACGCCTTCGGGCCGAGCAGGGAGAACAGGTGGTCGTCGGGATGCCGCACCCCTACTGGGGGTATCTGGCCGAGGGCGAAAGGTTTGAGGGCGACTCCCCGTCCGAGATCCCGCTGGATGCGGTGCTGGGCGTCGCCGACTTCTTCGACATCAACTGCATCCCCAGCTCCGAGATCGGCGCCGCGGCGATCTACGCCCGGCTGCTGAACGCCGGCGCCCGCCTCGCCGCGGCGGGCGGATCGGACACCTTCTCGGACACCGCCCGTGACCCGCCGCTCGGCACCGGACGAACCTACGTCCGGGTCGAAGGCGATTTCTCGATCGAAGCGTGGGACGCCGGGCTGCGGGCGGGCCGGAGTTTCTCCACGAACGGTCCTCTGCTCGAGCTCACGGTCGAGGGCGCCGGGATGGGTGAGGAGCTCCGCCTCGATGGTCCGGGAGAAGTCACGGTCCGGGCGAGAGCGCAGTCGGCGGTCCCGATGGGGCAGCTCTCGGTGCTGGTGAACGGCGAGGTGTGGCGGGAAGCCGTCGGGGACGCCACCGCCGACCCGGTGTCGGAATCGCCCTTCGAACTGGAGATTTCCGGCGAACTGCCGCTGAGCGACAGCGCCTGGATCGCGGTCCGCGCCGAGGGGCCGAACTCGCCGTGGACGACCGACATCGGCCTGTTCGCCCACTCGACGCCGGTGTACGCCGTCGTCGGCGGCCGGCCGATCGTCGTGGAGGAGGATCGCGCCTACATCGAGGCGACCATCGAGGACTTCGGAGCGGCGATGGGGCGGCGGAACGACTGGCTCGACGAGGCGCAGCGGGACCTCGTTCTCGCCGGGGTGGAGGAGGCGCTCGGACGCATCCGCGCTCTCCGGCGTTGAACCGGCGCGCATCGCACGCCGCCGACGTGGTGGTGGCGGGGGGCGGCCCCGCCGGAGCTCTCGCGGCGCGGCAGCTCGCGCGCTTCGGGTTCGGGGTCGTCCTCGTCCATTCACCTCGCCGGCGGAGGCAACACCTCGGCGAGAGCCTCTCGGCCTCGGCGCCGCGACTGCTCGCTTCCTACGGGCTGGAGCTGCCGGAGCCGGTGTACGCCCCCCGACCAGCCCACCACGTTGTCCGATGGGGCGGCCGGGAGGATCGGATTCCGATGCAGCCGGAGGCGGGCCGCGGCGAGGGACAGCGCCTCGTGCGCCGGGATCGGCTGGACGAGTGGGCGCTCGACGAAGCGCGCCGGGCCGGAGTCCGCGTCATGGAGGGCTCGGTCGTGGAGGCGGCGATCCAGGCCGACCGCGTCCGGCTGACGATCCGTCGGCGGGGCCGTGACGACCTGGCCGCCGAGGGAGCCTTCGCGGTGGACGCCACCGGACGCCGCGGGGCGCTGACCCGGACCGGCCGGGAGCTCCCGGGATATCGCACGACGGCGATCACGGGGCACTTCCCCCCCGGCGCGCGGGACAGCACCCTGATCGCCTCGTTTGCCGACGGGTGGGTGTGGAGCGCTCCGGTCGTCGCCGGCCGCCGCGACGTCACCGTGATGCTCGACGCCGCCGAGGCGCGAGACCCCGAAACGGCCTTCCGCGACGCCTTGCGACAGGTCGTCCTCCAGGGATTCGCTCGGGTGGAGGGGGAAGCCGCGCTGCGCGCCGCCGACGTGACGCCCTACATGGTCGGCGCGGCGCCGGACCGCGAAACCCGGACGATCGCGGTGGGCGACGCCTCCAGCGCGCTGGATCCGCTCACCGGCCTCGGCGTCATGAAGGCGATGGACTCGGGCCTCACCGCCGCCGTTGCGGTCCGGACCGCGCTCGACCGTCCCGCCCACGCCCGGCTGGCGTTCGGGTTCCACGAAGACAAGGAGAGGGGCCTCGCCGAGGAATCCGCCGCCCGGACCGCCGGGTTCTACGCCGAGGAGCGGCGCTTCGCGGACCGCCCGTTCTGGCGGCGCCGCTCCGGGGTCGCGCCGCCCCCCGCGACGGCTCCGCGGATCGAACCGGACACGCCGCTGACCCCTGCTCGAGGCGCCGCGATCGAGACCCGGGGCGTGCTCGAGAAAGACTGGATCGTCCCCGCCGAAGTCCTCGTCCTTCCCGGCCGCCCCCGCCCCGCTCACCGTCACGGCGAAATCCTCCTCCCGGATCTCTTCCGCACTGCGGTCGGCGCCGGCTCGGCCGCGCGCACGGTGAGGGCTTTCCCGGCTTCCGAACCCGCGACCCGCGCCGCCCTCGCCTGGCTGGTCCGCGAGGGATTCCTCCGACCCAAATCCCGTTGACCCCATCCGCGTCGGTTGCCACCCGCTCGCCCGGCAGGGCGCGGCGAGTCCTCGCCGCCACCGCGGGCGGTACAACTCGACCCGTGCCCGGCCGACCTGCTCGAGTGCCATTCCGCCCCGGGACCGGCGCGCGACCGCCCTACCTCGCCGGGCGCGGCGAGGAACAGGAGCTCCTCCGGGAATTCCTGGTTGATCTGGACGCAGGTCTCGCGCCCGGCACCTTGGCCATCCTCTACGGCCCGCGCGGAAACGGCAAGACGGCGCTGCTCGGCTGGCTCGAGCGGGAGGCGGGGCGCTCCTTCGGAGTGGCGACCCGGAACGTGCTGCCCACCGAGATCCCCGATCCCACCCGGCTGGTGGCCCGACTGCGGCCGACCCGCTGGTACGAGCGACTCACATCGGGAACCGTCGCAGGTGTCGGGCAGTCCCGGGGATCCGGCGAGCCGGCGGGCGTCGCGACGGCCCGGGTGCTGGCGGCCACCGCGCGAAGGAAGCCCCTCCTCCTGCTGCTCGACGAGGCGCACCGCCTGAGGCCGGAAGCAGGAGAGGCGCTCCTGACCGCGGCGCAGCGCGTGGCATCCGAACTCCCGTTTCTGCTGGTCCTCGCGGGAACCCCGGACCTCCGCCCCCACCTGGGAACCCTCGGAGCGTCGTTCTGGAATCGGGCGGAGAAGATCCGACTGGGGCGGCTGAATTCGGAGGGCGCCGCCAGGGGCTTCGGGGAACCGTTTCGGGAGGCTGGCGTCCCGGTGGACGCCGCCGCGCTGGACCGGATGGTTCGCGAGAGCCAGCGCTATCCGTACTTCGTTCAGCTCCTCGGAAGGGCGGTGTGGCGAACGCTGCCCGCTCCACCGGAAGAGCGCCGGGTCACGCCCGAGATCGTCGAAACCGCCCTCGCCGACTTTCGCGCCCAGAAGGACGACTACTACCTCGACCGCCTCGAGGAGTTCGAGCGCCTCCGACTGCTCCCGGTGGCGAGCGCCGTGGCGGACGCGTTCGGCGACCGCGACGCACTCAACGCGGCGGAGTTCGACGCGGCCGTCCGGACCGGACTCGGGGGGCAGACGGACCCGGACGACCTCGGCCGGGCCCGCGCGGAGCTCCGGAACCTGGGCTTCGTCTGGCGGATGCGCGGACGACCGGACTGGGAGCCGGGGATCCCGAGTCTCATGGACTTCATGCGGGAGCACACGGGACGGTCCTGACGGGCCGCTGCGAGAGATCGCATATCGTCGCCGTCTCCCGCTGCCGCGTCGCCACGAGGCGCGGCTCATCCATCCGACGGACCCCGATCATGCGACTCCATCCTCTTGCCACCAGCCTCGCCGCCCTCGTCCTCGGCGCCGCCGTCGTCGCGCCCCCGGCCGCCCCGGCCCAGTCGGCCGGCGGCATCGAGATCGCCGAACCGTTCAAGGTCGGCACGTTCGAAATCTCGGGAGCACCGACCGTCAGCGTCGTCCTGCGGGACGCGCTGGTGGTCGAAATCGGCGCGGCGAACCGGATGCTGGAGCGCGATCCCCGTTACCCCGCCGTGCCGGCCCCGGCCGACATGCTCGACCTGATCGCGCGCTACGAGTACGGGGTGCAGCGGCGTCTCTACGAGATCGTGAACCACCTGGCCGAGCAGGAGCTGATCCGCCCGGACGGGGCCCCCTTCATCCACGGCGTGGACGAAGTGCGCACTCTCGCTCCCATCCTCTACCCCGGCAAGATCCTGAACGCAGCCGTCAACTTCTACAGCCACGTGAACGAGACCGGCACCGAGGAGGAGCGGACGGAGGCGCGGCGGCAGCGGCGCGAGAACCGGGGCGTCCCCTATCTGTTCCTGAAGCCCGCGCGCGGCGCGGTGATCGGCGACGACGACCAGGTGGTCATCCCCTACGGCCGGGACCGCACCGACTGGGAGGTGGAGCTGGGCGCGGTCATCGGCCGGACCGCCAAGTACGTCTCGGCCGAGGACGCGCAGGACGTCGTGTTCGGCTACACGGTGACGATCGACGTCTCCGACCGCGGCGGGAGGCCGCCGGGCGGCAATCCGCTCACTTCGGACTGGTTCGTCGGGAAGGGGCACGACACCTTCGCCCCGATGGGCCCCTGGATCGTGCCCAAGGAGTTCTACGGGGACCCGATGGAGGTGTTGCGCCAGACGCTGAGCGTGGGAGGTGAGCAGATGCAGGAGGCGCGCGCCGGCGACATGATCCACACGCTCTGGGAGCTGATCGAGTACGGCTCCTCCATCATCACTCTCTTCCCGGGTGACGTGATCAACAACGGCACGTCGGGCGGCGTCGGCATGGGGACGGCGGTGCGCGGCGAGCAGCGGTTCCTCCGGCCGGGGAACCTGATCGAGGCCAGCATTGACGGCATCGGGACGCTGTCGATTCCGGTGGTCGGCGAAGAGGAGCCGCCCGCAGGGACGGGAGCGCGCCTGCCCCCGGTGAGGTCGTACCGGCCGCAGTAGCAGCGACCCCGTCGGCGCCCTCGATCCGGGGCGCATCCAACCCCCGGCGGTTCGCCTGGTCGAGCGAACCGGCGGGATTTGCGGAAGAGCAGGCCATGGTGTTGCGAATGCGGCATCGCAATCGTTGCGTATCTGTCATTCAAGTCGTTGCGCATCTATCATTGAACGAGTAGCATCCGGTTCCCGAGAGGCTGCCCACGCTGTCCCAGACTTGGAGTTATCGCCCCCGGATCGCTGACCGGGAGCTCCGCGACCGCCTGGCGGCGGCGGGCGCGGTTCTGGTCGAGGGGGCGCGAGCCTCGGGAAAGACCGAGACGGGAAGGCGGGCGGCGGCGAGCGAGGTTCTGCTCGATGTCGATCACGCGGCGCGCGAGGCGGCTGCGGTGGACCCATCGTTCGTTCTGAGAGGGGCGGAGCCGCGGCTGGTGGACGAATGGCAAGTCGCGCCCGTCCTCTGGAACCAGGTGCGGCGCCTGGTGGACGAGCGCCGACGGCGCGGGCAGTTCATCCTCACGGGTTCGGCTGTCCCTCCGGACCACACCACCCGTCACATCGGCGCCGGCCGGATCAGCCGCCTCCGGCTCCGTCCCATGTCGCTCTTCGAACTCGGACGCTCGACCGGCGAGGTCTCGCTGGCGGCCCTCCTGGACGGCGTTCCTCCCGGCGCGGGCAGGACGGAGCGCGGTGTGGAGCGGCTGGCGGAGCGGATCTCCCTGGGGGGCTGGCCCGGACATCTGGACGTTCCCCCGACGGGCGCCCTGATTGCCAATCGGGACTACATGGAGGACATCTGCCGAGCGGATCTCGAACGGGTTGACGGAGTCCGTCGCGATCCGGAACGAGTGCGCCGATTCCTCCAGTCCCTCGCCCGCAACGTGGCCACGACGGCTTCGCTGGCGACGATCGCCCGCGATGTCGGGAGACCTGAAGGCGCGCTGGCCCCGGCCACCACGCGTCGTTACATGGCGGCGCTCGAGCGACTCATGGTTGTGGAGAACCAACCTCCGTGGACCCCCCGGCTCCGCTCCCGTTCCCGCCTCCGAACCGCGCCGAAGAGGCACTTCGTGGATCCCTCGCTCGCCGTCGCCGCCCTGAACGCGAGCCCGGCGCACCTCCTCCGCGACTTCGAGTGGTTCGGTTTCCTCTTCGAGTCCATGATCGTCCGCGACCTGCGGGTGTATGCCCAGAGTGCGGGAGCGCGGGTGTTCCACTACCGGGACAACACCGGGCTCGAAGTGGACGCCATCGTGGAAGCCGGCCCCGGGTGCTGGGCCGCCTTCGAGATCAAGTTGGGTGTGGCTCGTGTGGAAGCCGCGGCGGTCTCACTCCTGCGGTTCGCCGAACGGGTGGACACGCGGGCGCTCGGACCACCGGCGGCGCTCGGCGTCATCGTGGGAAGCGGCTACGGCTACCGGCGACCGGATGGGGTCTCGGTGATTCCCTGCGGCGCCCTCGGACCATGACCGGGTGAGCCCTTCCAGCCGTTCCCGCCCCGGATCTCCCCGGGTAGGGTCCGAGCAGCCTGTGGACAAAGTCACGCGGCATTCGAGCGGCGATGCATCCCGCCTGGCCCCCACCGGGAGAACTGGCGCGCCCCTCCGCCCCCCCACCGGGAGAACTGGCGCTCCGGGGCGCTCTTCGTTGCGCATCGGTCGGAATACACCCGGTATTCCTCCCTCGCGCGCCGCCCCCACCGGGAGAACTGGGTCAGCCGGGCGCCGCCCCCACCGGGAGAACTGGGCCACTCTCGGTGCTCACGCGACTTCATCCACAGGCTGCGAGGGGTCCACGCCCGAGGAAGTCACCTCGTCCCCGAGCGGAACCCGAAGGAAGAAGATGAGGATCAGGATGTCAACCAGACTCGCCAGGACGGCCGCCGTGGCGGCGCTCGCCGCCGCGCTCGGCCTGCTCGCCACGACGGTTGCCGCCCGGGAAGCCAACACCGCCGCCGAGCTTCAGGCGGCGATCGAGGGCGTCCAGACTCCGAACCGGGCGGGACTCGGAGTGCTCACGCTGGCGGAGGTCATGGCCCGCTTGGGAGTTCCCGGGATCAGCGTGGCCGTCATCCGCGATTTCGACGTGCATTGGGCGAAGGGCTACGGCATCGCCGATGTGGAGAGCGGCGCCCCGGTGGATGTCGAGACCCTGTTCCAGGCGGCGTCCATCAGCAAACCGGTCACGGCGACCGCGGTGATGGTGGCCGTGGAAGAAGGACGCCTCTCGCTCGACGACGACATCAACGGGGTCCTCTCTTCGTGGCAGCTTCCCGGCGACGGCTTCACCGAAGAGCGTCCGGTCACGCCGCGCCTCCTCCTCAGCCACACCGCCGGCCTGGGAGACGGCCACGGCTTCCCCGGTTACGCACCCGGCGACTTCCGACCCACGCCCGTCCAGATCCTGAACGGCGAAGAGCCGTCCAATGTGGGCGCGGTGACGATGGTGCGGCCCCCGCTCACTGCGATGCAGTATTCCGGCGGCGGCACCACGATCATCCAGCTCGCGCTGACCGACCTCTACGGCCAACCCTTCCCCGACCTGATGCGGCGGCTGGTCCTCGAACCCGTCGGGATGACGGCGAGCACGTTCGCGCAGCCGCTCCCACCCGACCGCGACGCGAACGCCGCCCGCGCCCACGGCCGCGGCGAAGCCATGGGCGAGGCCAAATGGCATGTCTATGCGGCAGCGGCCGCCGCCGGGCTCTGGACGAATGCGCGCGATCTCGCCCGCTTCGCCATCGAGATCCAGCGAGCGCTGCGGGGCGACCCGGATCGCGTCGTCAGCCGATCATCCGCGGAGACGATGACGAGTCCGGTCGGCGTCGGAGGCTTCGGGGTCGGGTTCGCGATCGCCCGCGAGGGGCAGGGCTGGTACTTCAGTCACTCGGGCGGGAACTGGGGCTTCACCTGCTATCTGATCGCGCACAGGGTCAAGGGCTACGGCGCGGTCGTTATGACGAACGCCTCGGGCGGAAACGCCGTCTTTCCGGAGGTCGTGGAGCGGGTGCAGCGCGCCTACGGGTGGGACGCACTGGACGAGCCAACTCTTCGGTGAAGATCCGCCGCGTCCTCTCGACGCGCGTACGCCAGTAGCGAGTCAGGTGCGTCGCGGAGGTCTGGCGGACGGGAACCCAACCAGGGTCGTGCCGGGGATGGCGACGGACAGAAGCCTTGATCGGTCGGATGCCGAGGCTGTGCGGACGCGCCAGCAGCGAGCGAACGACCTGCTCACAGTCGGCGTCCGCAACGAGGACGATGAGATCCTTTCGCTCCACCTCGCGAATCAACCGATCACGCCGGTTGCGAAGAGGAGGTCCATGTCGGCTCGTCCCTGCCAATCGCGAAGGTGCGGGTGCTCTGGACCGCGCACGATGTCGGTGGCTCCGGCGGCGTCCTTGGCGAAACAGAGCGCTTCCCGAGGCCGAACCAGCTTCAGGAAAGCGGGAGAATGCGTGGCCGTCAGGACCTGCGACTCGTGGGTTGACCAGAAGGCGTCGTAGATCGCGTCCAGGGCGAGCGGATGCAGTCCGTTCTCGGGCTCCTCGATGAGATAGACCGCAGAGCAGGGCAGGTAAGCGAGAAGCGTGAGCGCGAGGAGTCGGAGGGTCCCGTGCGACGTTGCCCACGAGGGGACGCGTACTCCCGTTTCGTACACCAGAACCAGATGCGCCTGGCGGCCGTCGGGCTTGACCGTCACCTCGATGTCCCTGATGTCGGCGAGAGCTGTCCGAACGTGCCGCAGCCACTCGCCGAAGGAATCCGGATCTTTCCGCTTCAGCCGGGCCACGACCCACGGGAGATTCGATCCATCTGGACGCAACCCGTTTCGCCCGAGATGAGGCGGACTCGCCTTCCGCATCGCATCCGAGTCCAGGAAGAGCGACTGGACCCCGTTGTCCAGCAGGGAGCGGAAGTGAGTCGCTACGGGAAAGGTCTCGCGTGACTCCGGGAGGTTGCGAAGCGCAGATCGGCTAGGCGCGAGCGAAATGCTGACCGCCCACCCCTGACCCGACCTGGGTGTGGTCTCGGAGTAGAAGCCCGTGCGTCCCTCGGCGGACTTGCTCAGGATCGTTCGGGCCCCCGGCCTGCCGCCTCCCTGGAGGATCGTCGGAACGCTGGGTAGCGGCGCTGGAAACAGATTCGGCGGCTCGCGAGGAGGTTGCGGACTCCGGGCGATCAGCAGTCCGCGTTCGTCCGCGATTCGCAACGAGCCCTCGGCCTCCTCGACGGCGATCTCGTAGCGAAACGTACGGAAACCGGCTTCCTCCGGCAGTCGCGACGCCATGTCCCCCGGGATGTCGGTCTCCACCGCGAGCTCGAACCGGAGCGGCTCCTCGGGTCGGCTCCAGACGAGGTCCTGCAGGTTGGCCGTCCTCCGGGTCACGGCTGTCTCGAGTCCCTCGCGCACAACGTCCCCGAGGAACCCGAGCACATCGAGGAACGCGCTCTTCCCGCTGCCGTTGGGACCCACGGCGACCTGAAACCGGTCGAGGCGTACGTCCACATGCCGCAGGCAGCGGTAGCGGAGAGCCTGAATCCGGCGAATCATGGGAGCGCTCCCCGGCTGGATCGGCGTTGGTTCCGCTGACCTCTGGCCGATGCGGCGAGGCCCTCGCGTACACCGGAACTCCCCCCGCGATCCTCAAGGATACGCGGCGCGTCCCGAGACGAGTCGGTGGCGCCTGAGACGATTGCGGGCGGCGAGCCGCTGGTCCTGACTGGATAGCATCAGGGCATGGATCCGGTCCGGAATCCGTATCGGCCGGGGGCGGGACGCCGACCCCCCGTGATCGCTGGGCGGGACTGCGAGGTCCGGAGTTTCGAGATCGCACTCCGGCGGTTCGAGATCGGGAACGACGACCGCAGCCAGCTTCTCCACGGGCTTCGCGGAGTCGGCAAGACCGTCCTCCTGGGCGAGTTCTCCCGAATCGCCGCCGCGAGGTGCTGGCCGCGCCACGGCATCGAAGCCAGCGCCAATCTCGACCTCGCGAAAGAGATCGCGAGCCTGGCCCGAACGGCCCTGCTGCAGTTCTCCGGGCGGGAGCGCCTCAGCGCCATCGCGCGTCGTGGCTTCTCCGTCCTGAAGTCGTTCCAGCTTCGCTACCAGTTGCCCGAAGGGGCGGAGGTCGCTTTCGGACTGGACCCGAGCCTCGGCGAGGCCGATTCCGGAAGCCTCGACCACGACATCGGCGACCTCCTGGTCGCGGTGGGGCGGGCCGCGGCGCACCGTCACCTCGGCGTCGTGTTCACGCTGGACGAATGCCAGTTCCTCGAGATGTCGGAGTTGGAGGCGTTCATCGTTGCGCTTCACCGGATCAGTCAGGAGGGCCTTCCGGTGATGGTCGTCCTGGCCGGCCTCCCTTCCTTGGTGGGCAAGGTCGGAGACGCTCGCTCGTATGCGGAGCGGCTATTCGCCTTCCGACGAATCAACAGCCTTCCGCCGGAGGAAGCCCGCCTCGCCCTGGCTTCGCCCGCCGAGCGCCTCGGTGTCCAGTGGACCGACGCCGCGCTGGACGCCGTGATGCGCCAAACGCGCGGCTATCCGTACTTCCTCCAGACGTTCGGGCAGCATTGCTGGGACGCCGCTCTCACACCAGCCAGCGAGATCACCGAGGTGACGGTCTCGGAGGCGTCGCCCCGGGCGCTCCGTTCGCTGGACGAGGGCTTCTTCCAGGTCCGATTCGACCGCGCCACGCCCGCCAGACGCCAATACGTGGCGGCCATGGCGAGCCTCGGACCGGGACCCCATGCGGTCCGCGACGTGGCCCTCCACCTGGGCAAGCGCCCCAACGCGATCAGCTCCCAGCGCGACGCCTTGATCCGGCTCGGCCTCTGCTTCGCTCCTCGCCGCGGCGAGATCGCCTTCACCGTCCCGCTGTTCGACGAGTTCGTCCGCCGCGCGATGGGCTGATTCGCCGGGACGGGAGCGCCCCGGTACTCTCCGCGGCGGCCCGCGCTCCCCTCGAAGGCATCCCGCTTCGAGACGCGTGGATTCCGGGAGGAGACCGATGAGCGACATCAACGAGATCGGCGCGACCGCCTTCGTCATCGCGTCCATCCGCGAACTCGAGTCCGAGAAGGACGAGCCGCTCTTCCGCGATCCGTTCGCCGCCTGGTTCTCCAACGACCGGGCCCGGGGCGCGGCGCGCCAGCTCGATGTCGCGTTTCCCCCCTCGACCACCATGGTCCGATTCCGCACCCGCTACTTCGACGGCTTCATCGAGCGAGGCATCGCGGACGGGGCGCGTCAGGTCGTGCTGCTCGGAGGCGGCTTCGACATGCGAGCCCACCGGCTCAGCCATCCGACCGTCACGTTCTACGAGGTGGATCAGGAGGCGGTCATCCGCTTCAAGCGCGCGGTCGTGGAGCAGGCCGGCCTCGAACCGCCGCCCTCGCTGCCCGCCAACTACCTCGAGGCCGACGTCCCGGCCGGCCTCGCCCGACTGGGTTTCGACCTGTCGGCGCCCACGCTGGTCCTGTGGGAGGGCAACACGATGTACCTGCCGCCCGAGAGCATCATGCCTTTCCTCAACCGGCTGGCGGGCGCGATGGCCTCGTGCCGCATCGCCTTCGACTACTTCGCCGTGGACCTCGAGAACCGCGAATTCGAGACGAGCGCGGATCAGCAACGGCTGGAGGGCGTCGAGCGGGCCATGGGGACGTCTTTCCCCTGCGGTTTCCCCGACCTCGCGGTGTTCGAGGAGGAGACGCCGTTCCGAGTCGCCGAATCCGGGTCCTTCGCCGAACTCGCCGTGGAGTATGGGCACGGCGAGACGGTGGCGGCCTACCCCGAGGACTGGCGAAGGTCGCTCGATCTGTACCGCTACTGCGTCCTGGAAGGCCCGTAGGCGCCCTGGATCGCGCCGCGCCCCAAGTGCGACGCCTATGTCCAATCTGCCCGGAAGCCTGCCATATGCTTCCGATGGCGAATGTTCAAGCGATGGAGCCGGGACCGGGATGCTGACGCGCCGGGAGGCTTACCCGCCGCGCGCTTGTTGACTCGAGCCGTGGGGGCGCGCGGGTGATCCTGGACAATCCGTTCCACATCCTCGGCTTACCGGCGGACTGCACTGTCCGGGAACTGAACCGGCGCAAGTCGCAGACTCAGGCTTTTCTCCGGCTCGGAAAGCCGCTCCGGTTCGACGAGGATCTCTGCTTCGACCATCGCCTCCGCAACAAGGCCTCTGTGGACCGGGCTCTACGGCAGCTCAAGGACCTCGGTCAGCGGATTCAGTTCGGATTGTTCTGGTTCACGCGGGAGGGGCTCCTGGCTTCGCACGCAGTCCGCATGCTGGCAGCGGGACAGCGCGCCAAGGCGCTGCGGCTGCTTGAGCGGGCGGAATCCGGTCCGGTGACGGTGGAGGAGGCGTCCGGTCTGAACTGCCTCGGGTCGCTCCGTCTCCTGGAGAGCCTCGAGCCGACGAGGGGCGAGGGGGACGAGCTCTTCCTACGCGGGATTCGCGTCAAAGCGAGGCTCCTCGGGGGGCTGGCTCCATCCGACCTGAGCCGTTTCTGCGCCTCGCTCGGAGACGATCTGGCGGCCCGCGATCCAGACGCCATCATCCGGAAGTTCGGCGAGTCGCTTGAGCACACCATCCAGGAGGCCAGGAAGTTCGGCATCCGTGTGGACACCAGCCGGATCGCCAAGGCGCTCGAAGCCGGTGCCCGGCGATGCGAGCCGATTCGCACCGCCCTCGGATCAAGCGCACGGGAGACGATCGAGCGGGCCATCCAGAGCTGTGAAACCGCCGTCGCGACCGATCCGTCCGGAGCCCGAGCCGCCGCAATGCAACTCGAAGGCGTCCTCGATGCCCAGTTGCCGGCCCTCGCCGCCGCACTGTCGAAGGACGACCTCGTGTACCGCACGCTGGCCGACACCGCCGCGGAGCGACTCCTCAACGCGGCGATCGCGTACTTCAACTCCGACGTTGACGGCGCCGATCCCGAGCTCGAAATCGGGCGAGCGCTGAAGATCGTTGGGTGCGCTCGCGGCGTCGCCGTGGGTGAAGCAGCCCGCGAGCGCGCAGCGTTCGAGGACAGAGACTTTCGACGGCTCCGGGAACAAGCACGGCAGCGAGCGCAAGGCCAGGAAGCATGGCGCACCGTCGGCGTCTGGTTCGAAGAGCTTCAGAGCGCAATGAAGGCAGGCGTGAAGCCGAAGGACCGGATTGCGTTCGTCGAGAGGTCCATCGCCGGACCAGTCGCGATGGGAGCTGGTTCAATCGTCGCTCCCCTGGACGAAATCGCCAGAATCTCGGGACTCCGGGACGGTGCTCTGGTGGATGTTCCCGACGGCGCGCTCCAACTCCATTCGAACGTCTGCCAAGGCCTGTTGTCACTCCTGGTTCAGGCGCACAACGAATCGGAAGGGACCCGATCCGTCGCCTCGCGCGTAACGCGAGATATCTCCAGGCTTCAGGCGCTCTTCGTCCCGGAGGACCCGTTCGATCATTACCCGGCCGGATGTTTTCCGGTCCGCTCCGAAACGGTGGAACGCATGGAAACAAACGCGAACATTCTGTCGGCCAACGCACGCACGGGATCGCGCGGCGCGGGCTGCATCACTGGGTTGTTCGTTGTCCTTCTCGGACTCCTCGCCATACCGTGGGTTGTCGAGGCAGCGCCAGCGCAAGAGCCCACCCCTATGCGGCGGCAGCTTGATTCTCTCCAGATTGCGCTCCGGGACTCGACGGAGCGCATCGCCGCGCTCGAACACGCGAGAGCGCGCGATGCCGTGACGATCCAGGACCTCCGGGCTGCCCTCTCTCGGGAGGGCGCGCGGCGGGAGGCACTGATTGCGCGAGTCGAGCAGGAGACCCGCGAGATCGAGGAACGGCAGGATCGGGCCGACGCGGCACAGAATGAGACGGCCCAGGCGGTCGAGGCCCTTCGCGACGACACCGGTGCGCGAGTCGAGCAGGAAGCGGGGCAACGAGCCGCCGCCGACTGGCAGCTCCTCCTGGCAGTCGCCGGTGGCGCGGGAGTCATGCTTCTAGTCATCTGGCTGCTGTCTCGTCGGCAGCGCGGCGAAACGCGGGACCACCTGGAACGGCTCGCGGCGTTGGGCAAGCAGCAACAGGAACAGACCAGCGCCGGCCTCAGCAGCGTCCTCTCCGCCCTCGAAGAAACCCTCAAGAGCCGCGCGTCGTCCGATCCTGTACCACTGCCGCCGCCTGAACCCGATCCGGAGCCCGATCACCGGCTCATCCTGCTGACCTGCGACGAGATCAACCGGATCGAGAACAACCTCCGGCACATGGACCCGAAGACTCGAGGACACAAGAAGCTTCTGGGGGCCGTCCGCCGGATGAAACAGAACCTACGAACCCGAGGCTACGAGATCATCGAGCATCATGGGAAGCGCTACGACCCTGGACTGACCGTGATCGCCGAAGATTGGGCACACAACGAGAACCTGCCTCCCGGTGCCGCTGTGATTTCCTGGGTGAAACGACCGGAAGTTCGCTTCGAAGGCAAGATCGTCCAGCCCGCATCCGTGCGAGTCTCCGAGGGCCCGTAGACCACCTGGCATAAGGAGAAACCAAGGAAATGTCCAGCCGCCACATACGCTACGGAATTGACCTCGGCACGACCAACTCGGCGATCAGCCGAATCCATCGGGGACGAGTGGAGATCCTGAAGAACGACTACCAGAACGACACCACGGCCAGCGCGGTCCATTTCGCGAAGCGGGCCCTCCGAATCGGACAGCGAGCGCGCAACGATTGGTTTCGCGAGCAGTTCGCGAACGCCGGGGCGCCGCGTCCGAAGCGACGCCTGACGGCGTTCCTCGAGTTCAAACGCACGATGGGGACGGACCACCGGTACGAACCGACGTCCCGGCTCGATTCGAGCATCCTCTCCGAGGAGCTCTCCGCGGAAACTCTGAAGGAACTCCTCCGCTTCGCCCGCCTGCGCGCGGACGACGATCCGCAAGCGGTCGTTGTGACGATTCCAGCGGCATTCCAGGTGCCGCAGCAGCAGGCAACGCAGAAGGCGGCGGAGTTGGCGGGCGTTCGGCAGTGCCACCTCCTCCAGGAGCCGGTGGCGGCGGCCATGGCGTTCGGCCTCGAGGCTCGGCCCGGAACGAGCGCGAAGTGGCTTGTCTTCGACTTCGGGGGAGGAACCTTCGACGCGGCGCTGGTTGTGTCAGAAGACGGACAGATCACCGTTCGCGACACTGAAGGCGACAACCGGCTCGGCGGTAAGGATCTGGATCAGACACTCGTGGACGAATTGTTCCTCCCGGAAATCGAAGATCAGATTCCGCCCGGCTTTTCCCGAGACGATCGGGACCTCGTGCGCCGTGGGCTCCGCAAGTACACAGAACGCGTGCTCATCGAGCTCAGCACCCGCGAGGCCGCTTTTGTCGAAACCGACCTCGGGGAAATCCGCCTAGGCAGCGGGGACGAGATCGATCTCGACTTCGAGCTGTCGCGAAGCGACGTGAGGCCGGTCGTCACACCCCTGTTCGAACGCGCTATCGGCAAGGCGGAGGCTCTCCTCGATCGACACGGCCTCTCTGGTAGCGACCTGGACGAAGTGATCCTCGTCGGCGGACCGACCCACTCGCCCATCCTCCGGGACCTCCTCTCGGAGCGCCTTCGTTCGCCAAACACGTCGGTGGACCCCATGACCGCCGTGGCGCAGGGGGCCGCTCTCTATGCCTCCACGGTGGCGCTCAACGACAAGATCGTCATGGATTCCCTACAGGACGCGGGGGCCAACGTACTTGCGCTTGATGTCGACCACGAGACGACCTCGATCGACGAGACGGAGTTCGTGACCGTGCGATTCCGGAATCCAGAGGACCATCGCCGCTTCGGTGCCGTCGAGATCGAATTGCGGCGCGAGGGTTGGGCATCCACTTGGGAGCAACTTCATTCCCGGGGGGTTCTCTTCGAGGCGCCGCTCGAGTCGGGGAAGCCGAACACGTTCACGATCTCCGCCAGGACCAGTCGAGGACGGTCCCTCCGTACCGACCCATCGGAGCTAACCATCATCCAGGGCGTGAAGCTCACCGGTTCACCGCTGAACAACAACCTCGGGGTTGCCGTCTGGACGCGTGACCGCACCCGAAGAGTCTTCAAGTTGCTGGAGGGCGCCGAACGGCCTCGCACCCTGCCTGTCGTTGGCGTCGCCGACGGGCTCCGCACGACAGGCGCCGTGCGTCCTGGAACGAATGACCGTCTCCGGCTTCCCATCTGGGAGTCGCAGAGCAGAGAGGACGGACAGCGGTTGGTCGGTTGCGACCGGGAGATCCTTGTGCTCGAGCTGCGAGGCATGGACGTGCCGGAGACGATCCCCGAGGCTTCTCCGTTCCGTCTCACGATCGAAACATCCGACTCCGCCACGAGGCCCGTGAAGGCAACGCTGTACTTCGAGTCTATCGACGAGGAGTTCGACCTGCCGACTCCATCCGCCAACTACATGGCGGCGCCCAGCGAGTGGGTGGACGACGAGGCGGACACGGCCGGGAGGGAACTGTCCCAGCTCCGCGACAGCGGGCGCTTCGATGGGGCGGAGCTGATCGCCATCGAGGACGACCTCGACGACTCCGCTGCAGAGTTCCGGGACGCCGTGGCCCGGAGTGACACCGACGGCTGGAGTCAGGCTCTGGACCGGTTCAAGGAAGCCCTTCGTCGCCTCTACAAGTTGGTGGACGGAGACGAGTGGCCGCGGCTGGAAGCGGAACTGGATGAGGCATGGAAGCAGCTCTACCCGGAGGAGCAGATCGGCGGCCCGTCCGACGCCAAGTTGCGAGCCTTCGAGGACGAGCTCCAGGAAGTGAAAGCCCGTCCGGATGTCGGCGACCGCCTACGCCTCGGCCGCGGCCTCCGAGACCGCTTGCATCAGCTCCACTTCGAGCGTCACCGCGGGGAAATCTGTCGGGGCTTCATCTTGTGGACACACCGATTCTTCAACCGGATCGAATGGCAGGATGTCCGGCGGGCACGCCAGGAGTTGGACGCGGCGCGACAGGCACTGCAGACCGGAGAGGCGGAGCAGCAGATCGTAGAGCAGGCAATGAGGATCCGTTCGCTCGTTCAGCGATGGCCTACCGGAGACCTCGCCGGCTTCAACCCGCGGGACCTTCCGCAGCTCTGAGCCCGTGATCCGGCGCGGCGACGAGATCCTGCCCCGATGGCGGGTGCGCTTCATCTTCCGCGGCGACTCCCCTTGGCACCGCTATCGGGTCGAACGCGCCGACGGGACCCACGCCTTCCTCAAGAGTTGCGTTCTGGAGCAGGGCGAGGCGTCACGCGCCGATTCGGACCAACTGTCCCGCGAGGCCCGACTGCTGAAGTCGATCGAGGGCGACGGCGTGCCGCGGCTCCTGGATTCCGGCACTCTCGATCCCGATGCAAGGTGCTACCTGCTCACGGAGCTCGTGTCCGGTGAGACCCTCGCTGGTCTCCTCGACCGCCAGATCGCGCTGCCCGCCTTGCGCGCGAGAGAGATCCTGAGAAGCCTGCTGACGACCGTGGCTCGCCTCCATGGGCGGGACGATCCGGTGTTCCACAATCGACTGACACCCGATCACGTTGTGCTTGATGTGCGAGAAGACGCGGACGGACGGCCCGTCGTGGTGGGCTTCGGTGGGGCGCGGCGGGCGAGCGACGGGCCCGCCGGGATTCCGGCCGGCGCCGATCCGCAGTACCTCCCGGGAGAGTGTCTAGACGGACCCATCGCGTCGCCGGCGGTGGATCTCTTCTCGCTGGGAGCGCTGTGGTTCCACATGCTCTTCGGAGTGCCGCCGTGGAGTCGTGCGGAACCGGAGGCGCGAGAGCCCGATCTCCGAGAACTGGCCGAGAGACGACGCAGGGGTCCGCCACCGATGCCGGCTCACACTCTCGCCGGCAGCATTCCGGATCAGGATCTCCGGCTCATCCGGATAGCCCTGTCGTTCCGTCCTTCGGATCGGTTCCAGGATGCAGCCGCATTCCTGGGGGCGCTCGACGGCGGGGAGCTTGAGCCACCGGTCGCGGCGCCCGAGCCCGCCGACGTAGGGCGTGTAGCGGACGCCAAGCCCGGTTCGGACACGGCTGCGCCGTCGGTCCTGTTCGGTCTCGACCGCGCAGGCGGTATGGCGAAGTTGAAGGAAGAGCTGGTCCGGGACGTCGTGAAGCCGCTCCGCGACCCCGACAAGTACCGCCGCTTTGGCGTCGGCATACCCAACGGCGTCCTGCTCTACGGGCCGCCCGGCTGCGGCAAGACCTTCTTCGCCGAGTGCTTGGGGGAAGAGATCGGGCTTCCCTTCGAGGCAATCCGGCCCTCCGATGTAGCCAGCATCTACGTCCACGGGACCCAACAACGGATCGCGAAGATGTTCGAGCGACTCCGGAAGAAGGCTCCCTGCGTCCTGTTCCTCGACGAAGTGGACGCTCTACTGCCGGCCAGGGGGCGCGGCGCCGGGCATCACTACGCCGCTGAAGTCAACGAGTGGTTGACGCAGTTGAACCGCATCGGAGACCACCGCGTGTTCGTGATCACCGCCACGAACCAGCCGGACCGGCTGGACCCGGCGGCGATCCGTACCGGTCGCCTCGACAAGACCTTCTACGTCGGGCTGCCGGACCGCGCGGCCAGGAAAGCGATGTTCGGGATCCACCTGAGAGGGCGCCCGGTGGAGCCTTCGCTGGATCTCGTGGCGTTGGCCAGGCGCACCGAAGGCAGGACCGCCAGTGACATCCGGTTTCTCGTGGACGAAGCAGCGCGGGCCGCCCTCGCCGAAGACGCGCCCGCCGTGAGCAATGCCCACCTGAAGTCCGTCATCGCGGCGAACCCGCCCTCAATCAGCCGTGAACAACTCACCGTTTACGAACGTCTCCGGAGAAGATTCGGAGGGAAAGCGGGGCGAGGTGGATCCGGAAGCGGGCCCATCGGGTTCCGTCCGCCACGACAACGGGAGAGGTCCCAAGGATGAACACGCACCGATTCCTCGATCAGTACCTCAGTATTGCCTGGGGATGCATGGCCTGTGACGGCGACATCGCGGACAGCGAAGTCTCATGCCTCCGTTCCATCGCAGTGCAACTCGGGCAGCCTGTCGAGGCCGTCGATCCCGCCCTCTCGGCCGCCAGAAAGGCGTTCTCAGACAGCCCGACCGAATCCGTGGCAGGCGCCGTGTCGGAGCTTCGCCGGGCCGGACTCTCCACCGATGACACGGAGCTGCTGCTCGACATGCTCGTCCAACTCGCCGAGGCCGACGGAGTCGTCCGGGCCAGCGAACGGCGGTTCGTCCGGGAGATCGTCGCTGACCTCGGGCTGGATCGCGCCGCGCTGCGTCGTGCGCATCCGGAGTGGTCCGCTTATCTCGCGCCGACTCTGGTGGATCGGTCGGGCCGGCGCTGGCTGACCGACGTCGTGCGCAAGATGCCGGACCTCTCGGAAGTGATCGCGGCGAAGCGCTGACCCCGGAGGGCCATGACGGCCGGAGAGTCGGGCTTTGTCTGGATCAGGCGCGGTGGGCTGTCGGTGATCCGTTCTCGCGGTGGAGGACGAAGTTGGCGAAGCTGGGGATCCCCATTTCCCATCGGCCCGGCGACGCTTGCCACACGACGCCCAGGTCTTCGAGCCGGTTGAGCAGCGCCACCCGATCCAGCTCGATCGCGTCGTCGGTCGCGAGGCGTTCGATCAGGCCCAGGAAATCAGGATCCCGCATCGCGCCGCCATGCTCGACGAAGAGTCGAGACAGGCGGGGCAGGGCCGGCGCGATCCCCGCGTCCCACGCCTCGCGGAGGCGCGCACCGTAGAAGTGGTTGATCCGGGGTCGCACCGCGGCGATGCCCTGACGGACGGCATCTATCCCGATCTCCGACGTCTCCTCGGCAGCATCCCACGCTGCGCTTCCCATAAGCTGGATGAAGTACGGGTAGTCCTGCGACTCGGCGGCCAGGAGTTGTGCGGCGTTTTCGGTCATCGGCCGCCCGCCCCGTTCCGCCGGTTCGGCGAGCGCGCGGATGGTGTCCTCCCGGTGGAGTCTCCCCACTCCAACAGCCTCAAATCCACGCTCATTGAAGGTTCCGGCAGTCCGCAGGCGCTGTGGCGCGTCGGGTGTGCCTGCCGTCACGAGCAGGAAGGGAGTGGGGCCGCTCTTGGCGCGCTGGATCGCGTCGAAGAACGGTCGGGCGGCCGCCGGCTCCAGCGCGTGGATCTCGTCGAGCAGGAGGACCAGCGGCCGCGGATCAAGGGCCAGCCAGGCGCTGAACAGCGAGCTGACATCGCGGGAGGGCGCGGCGCGCTCGGTCGTAGCTCCGAGCCCCGCGATCTGGAGACCCGTGACGCCGCCCTCCAGTACGCCGGCGCGCTCCTGAAGGGTCCGGATCAGGCGCTCGGAGTCGATGAGGGCGTCCACCGGAAGGGCTTCTGTGCGGAGGTCGTCCTCGCTGCCTCGTCGCTCGATCTCGAGCAGAAGCGTCGTCTTCCCGTTCCCGCGAGGTCCGTAGAAGAGAATGTCCTCCGAGCACTGCCTGCCGTGAGCCAGATCCGTCAGCCTGCGCTCCACCACACCCATCTCTCGCGCGCGGCCCGCCATGACCGGCGGATAGACACCCCTCCCCGGCTGGTACGGGTTCGCTCGCCCGGGAACCGGCATCTCGTCAGCCTACCAACGACGCCGTCGCGCCATGCGGTCACGCCACGGGCGGTTCGTGCTCATCGGGAGAGCGACCCGTCGAAGGTGCGGGCCGCGCCTCACGCCCCGGGCTCCCTCAGGAGCGGAACTCCGCTGGCGGCGGCCGCGTCGCGAAGGCGACGGTCCAGAGTCGCCAACGGGAGCGCTCGCCGCAGGGCGACTTCGAGATAGGCCGCGTCATAGACCGTGAGACGACACCGCCGGGCCAGATCGAGCACACGCCGCTCGTCATGATCAGCGTCCATCGAGACCCGCAGCCGACCGACCGCTCGGAGCGTGGCATCAGTCTGTACACGCGTGAGGCGTCCACGGCGCTCATTGACGAGGAGCGCGTTTCGCAGCTCGTACCACCAGATCCCCGGCACGAAGGCTCGTCCAGAGGTGGCTCGACGCAGCGCGTAGTCCGCCAAGGGATGGTTCTCGTCGGCCATACACCAGGCGAGAACGACCGAGTTGTCGAGGACAAAGGACGTCAATGGCGATGTCCCTCATGGACCGTTGCGATCAGGTCCTCGATGGGAGCCCGCTTGACGCGACGGCGAATGGCGCGAAGTTCCTCCGCCGCCTGGGCTGCTCGGGCCCGATCATCCGCCTCGACCGGCGCGAGACGGGCCACGGGGCGACCGTGCCTCGTGATCGTCAGGGTCTCTCCTTGCTCGACGCGGTCGAGCAGCCTGGGGAGATGAGTCTTGGCCTCATACGCACCAATGCTGGTCATGGATCCTCCTTTCGACTTGTCGGTCCGACTAGTCTAACTGTGAACTCGAACGAACGACTCGGCGGCTTGCCCTCATAGCGGACTCGCCCTATTATGGCAAATCGAATTGTGTGATTGGGATTCACAAGGATGAACGCACCGCTGATCGAACGTCGCCGGGAGAGCCTCATGATGCGCTCGCTGGAGGAAGTCCCGGCCGTCGTGCTGCTCGGGCCGCGTCAGGTCGGGAAGACGACGCTGGCCCGGAGGATCGCCGCGCGGGTTCCGGATGCGCTCTACCTCGATCTGGAGGACCCGCGCCACGCGGCGCGTCTCGCGGATCCCGCGCTCTATCTGGATTCTCAAGCCGATCGGCTGGTCATCCTCGACGAGATCCAGCGCGCGCCGGGGCTCTTCCGCGTCCTCCGCGGCCAGATTGATGCACGGCGGCGGCAGGGGCGGCGATTCGGCCACTTCTTCCTCCTCGGTTCGGCCTCGGACAAGCTGCTTCGGCAGTCCTCGGAGTCCCTCGCGGGACGCATCCACTACGAAGAGCTGCCAGGGCTGGACGCGCTGGAGGTCGCCCCCGAGGTCGGGGCGCTCTGGCTCCGCGGAGGGTTTCCGGAGGCCTTCCTCGCGAGGAGCAACGCCGCGAGCAGCCGATGGCGCCTGTCGCTGATCCGCACCTGTCTGGAGCGGGACATTCCGCAGTTCGGCATTCGGGTTCCCGGTGAAACGCTGCGCCGCCTCTGGACGATGGTGGCCCACCGGCAGGGGGCGCCTCTGAACGCCGCGGATCTGGCCAGAAGCCTCGACGTCTCACCACCGACGGTTCTGCGCTACGTGGACCTGCTCGCGGACCTGATGCTGGTGCGCCGTCTGACGCCTCACTTCGTGAATGTCGGGAAGCGACTGGTGAAAGCGCCGAGGCTGTACGTTCGCGACAGCGGGCTGCTCCACGCGCTGCTGGGCATCGTCAGCCGGGACGACCTGTTCTCCCACCCCGTAATCGGCGCGAGCTGGGAGGGTTTTGTCATCGAGAACCTCATCGCGGCCGCACCGTTCGGGACCGACGCTTCCTTCTATCGAACCCGCTCCGGGGCCGAGGCCGATCTGGTGATGCGGCTGCCCGACGGAAAGCGCTGGGCCATCGAAGTGAAGCTGAGCGAAGCGCCGCGCATTCCCAGGGGATTTCGGATTGCGGCGGCGGACGTGAAGGCGGACCGCCGCTATCTCGTCTATCGCGGTGAGGAGACTTTCGCGCTCTCGCCGGACACGACCGCCATCCCGCTTCCGGACCTCATGAAGCGGCTGGTCGCCCTTCGCTGAATCGGCTCCCCGTCAGGCGGACATACCTCGAGCGGCGACGGGCCAGACGGCTTCCACCAGACCGCCGCGCACCGCAACGATGCGGTCGTAGAGGTTCACGACCGGGTCGCAGTGGGACACGATGAGCTCGAGCTTGTCGCCGACCTGGTAGGTGCGGCTCGGGTCGTCGTAGGTGATCGTGCCGAACTCGTCCGAGCCCGACGTGTAGCTCATTCCGGTCTCGCCCTTCACCCGCGCCCACGGCCGGTTGATGGTGCAGGCCTTCGCGCCGGCGTCGGTCGTGGCCCGGCCCGCGTACTGGGCGTTCAGCACCGTGGCCAGGATCGTCAGCGAGGGCTCGAAGTCGTCGTAGATGTCGGGATTCGTCTTCCCGCCGATGTCGATGTACTGCGCGTCCATGAACACGTAGGAGCCGACCTGGACATCGGTGAAGCCGGGCGTCTGGTGGTCCACGTTGTAGGTGCCGGTGCCGCCGCCGCTGAAGATCGAGGTGTCGAGTCCGGAAGCGCTCATCCGCTCCAGCGTGTCAGCCGCGGCGGCGAGCCGTCCCAGCGTCTGCTTCTCGCGGACCTCGAACCCCTTCACGTGCTGCGAGCCGCCGTCGTAGCAGAGGATCCCGCGCAGGCGGAGGCCGGGGAGCCGGTCCACGAGCTGGGCGAGGCCGAGCGCGGGCTCGCCCGGCGTGATCCCGGTTCGGTGCCCGCCCGGGTCCACGTCCACCACGACATCGGCCATGACCCCCGCCGCCACCGCGGCTTCGGAGAGGGCGTGCGCATTCTCGGCGGTGTCCGTGGCCTGGATGAAGGTCGGGCACGCCTTCCGGAGACCCATGGCGCGCCGGATCTTGTAGGGCGTCACGTTGCTCGTCGTCATCAGGATCTCCTCGATCCCGTGGTCGAAAAGCGCCTGCGCCTCGCCCACCTTGGCAACGCAGATCCCTACCGCACCCGCCTCGAGCTGCATCCGGGCGATCGCCGGGCACTTGTGCGTCTTGGCGTGGGGCCGGGCGGCGATCCCGTTCCCGCGAACCGCCGTCTCGAGCCGCGCGATGTTCCCTTCGAGGGCGTCGAGGTCCGCGATGAGGCAGGGCGTGTCGAGGTCCCACATGGACATGCCGAACTCGGGCAGCGGGCGGTGGGCGGCGCGGGCCTCGACTTCGGACGCGGAAACGCCCTTCGCTCCGGAAGGAGCGAAAACGGCGGCGGAGGCGCCGGCGGCGCCGAGGAAGCTGCGACGGGACAGGGGAGCGGTCATGGGGATCTTGTACCACCCCGCGGGTTCCGGTTCGCGGATCGCGGCCGATGCCATACCATCAGTGATTGCATGATGCGACAGTTTCTTCGGTCGTCGGCGCGGTGGCGTCGGCTCGGAGCGGCGCTGATGTTGGCGGCGACCATGGTCGTTCCCGGCGCCGGCGCCCAGGAGGGCATCCCGGTCACGAGTCCGCTGGTCGAGGCGGCGTGCGGGGCCTGCCATGCATCCGACGAGGCGGG
Organism: Vicinamibacteria bacterium; assembly: GCA_965232015.1. Taxonomy (GTDB): domain Bacteria; phylum Acidobacteriota; class Vicinamibacteria; order Marinacidobacterales; family Marinacidobacteraceae; genus JAJEAO01. Next base: position 2,982,379 of record OZ246946.1, read on the forward strand.
TCGGATGTCCCGGATCTCGTTCCAGCGAAAGTCGGCCGAGGGCTGGCAGATCACCGTCATCCGCATGTTGCGGACGGGGAGCGTGGACCTCTCGGCGGAGGAGGCCCGCGCGGTGGTCCGTTACCTGACCGACAACCACGGCCTCGCCCCCGAGGAGGAGCGGCCCTGGTTCTACCTCGCCGAGCAGCGCCCGCTGCAGGAGACCTTCGAAGAGGATGAGGCGCTGCTCGCCGAGACCTGCTCGCGCTGCCATCACACCGCGCGGTTTCGACTCCAGCGGCGCACCGATGAGGAGTGGGATCTCCTCAAGGGGATGCATGTCGGTTACTTCCCGGTGATCGAGGGCCAGACCTTCCGGGGCCGATCGGACGACGACGCGGACGAACGCTGGGCGGTGGACCGCGTCCTCGACCAGTTGAAGGCGATGTACCCGTTCGAGACCGACGCCTTCCGCGCCTACCGGGCGAAGGGACCGGGGCCCGGCATCGCCGGCCGCTGGTTCCTCGGGGGACGGCATCCCGGGAGCGGCCCGATCGCGGGCATCGTCGAGTTCATCCCGGGGGACGCCGACGGGGACTACGACTACCGCGGGGATGTCGTCCACGCCGATGGGACCCGCGAGCGGCGTTCCGGTTCCGGGGTGCTCTACGGCGGCTTCTCGTTCCGCGGGCGCGGCCACGGCGACCAACTCGGCGAACGGCGCGCGACGCTCATGCTCTCCGATGACGGGGAGAGCCTGACCGGACGGCTGTTCGCGGGGCGCTTCGGGGAGGACGGTCTCGACGTGGAGCTGTCCCGGCTCGGGACCGGGCCGCAGGTCGCCGCGGTCTGGCCGCCGTCGGGCCGCGCCGGTTCGACGCCGGATGGAGTCCGGGTGCTCGGCGCCGGGTTCACCGAGGAGGCGGCGGCCGCGCTCGACCTCGGAACCGGCGTCCGGGTCCGGAGCGCCCGCGTCGTCTCCGAACAGGAACTGCTGGTGGACCTGGAAGTCGCGGACGACGCTCCGATGGGCTACCGCGATGTCTCCGCCGGCGGCGTCCGGGCGGTGGACTCGTTCGCCGTCCACGACGGCGTGGACTACATCCGGGTGAGTCCCGAGATGGCGCTGGCGCGGGTCGGCGGCGTCGTCGCCCCCAAGCAGTTCGTGCAGTTCGAGGCGACCGGGTGGCACGCCGGACCCGACGGCGAGCGGTTCACCGAAGACGATCTGGATCTGGGTCTGGTGGAAGTCGCCTGGACCACCGAGGAGTACTACATCCGGGACGAGGACGCCGACACCCGGTTCGTGGGCAACATCGGCCCCGACGGACTGTTCACGCCCGGACTCGACGGACCGAATCCGGAGCGCGAGCTGAACGCCGACAACATGGGGGACGTGTGGGTCGTCGCCACCCACGAGGACGAGGCGACCGGCGAGACCCTGCGGGACCGGGCCCGGCTGGTGGTCGCGCCCCCCGTATTCCTCTTCTGGGATCTCTTCCCACAGCGCACGGACAAATAAATGACCGCGATCCAGCCGACGCTCGTCGAGGCGAGCCAGATGCATCGGTTCACCGGGGGGGAGCGCAACTTCGCGTTCCTCGTCCCCTCCTCGATGATCTTCGAGCTGGATGGGACCACCGAGACCCTCCTCGACCGTCTCGAACAGGGGCCCCAGCCGCCGGCGGCGGTGGCGCGGACTCCGGAGGAGCGCGACGCGCTGCGCGAACTCGCCGGCGTGGGCGCCGTCACGCGCCAGGGAGCGCCGCTCATCCCCCTCGGGGGTCTGCAGGAGGTCGAAGGCCCGCCGCCGATCCGCACCGTGGTGCTGAACATCACCAACTCGTGCAACCTCGCGTGCCGCTACTGCTACGAGTACGGCGACGACCGGATCGCCGAGGCCGAGGTCCCCGCCGCGATGAGCGAGGAGGTCGCGAGGCAGTCGGTGGACCGGCTGATCAGCGATTCCGGGAACGCGAAGGATCTTCAGGTCACGTTCTTCGGCGGCGAGACGCTGCTCAACTGGCGGGTGATCCGTCCCACGGTCGAATACGCCCGCCAACAGGCCGCGCGCGTGGGCAAACGGGTGGACTTCAGCCTCACCACGAACGCCACCCTGCTCACCCGCGAGATCTCCGAGTGGATCGCGGACAACGGGATCGGCGTGACGATCTCGGTGGACGGCCCCAAGGAGTTCCAGGACTCCATGCGGGTGTACGGGACCGGCATGGGCAGCTACGACGTGATCGCGCCGCGGATCGAGCAGTTCCTGAGCGTCCAGAAGCGTCCGGTCGGGGCTCGCGTCACGATCACGGCGAAGAATCTCGATGTCCGCCGCATCTTCGATCACCTCATCGGACTCGGGTTCTACGAGGTCGGGTTCGCGCCGGTGACCTCGTCGCCCGACCAGGACTACGCGCTCGGCGACGATGGCTTCGACGACCTGCTCGACCAGTTCCGCGACCTCGCGGACGACTACGTGGAGCAAGCCGTCGAGGGCCGCTACCTCGGTTTCTCCAACCTGAGCGATCTGCTCGGAGAGATCCACGAGGGCGTCAGCAAGGCGTACCCGTGCGGCGCCGGTCTCGGTCTGGTCGGGGTGGCGCCCGGCGGCGAAATCGGCCTCTGCCACCGGTTCGCCGGGTCCGGGGATCACGATCTCGGCCACGTGGCGACCGGGATTGACGACGACAAGCGGGCCGAGCACCTGGAGAAGGCCCACATTGACGCCCGCACCGACTGCAGCCAGTGCTGGGTCCGCAGCCTGTGCTCGGGCGGGTGCTACCACGAGGCGCAGGTCCGCTACGGCGACCGGTTCCGCCCCAACCTCCACTACTGCGACTGGATCCGCGACTGGACCGCGCTCGGGCTCTCGGCTTACGGCCGGATCCTCGATCAGGCTCCCCGGTTCCTGCACCGCTTCGAGGGGATGCTGCAGGCCGCGCGGCAGACCCCGTAGGAGATCACGATGAAACACCTGGCCCCGAAGAACCTGAAGGCCCGGTTCGCCACCGAGTGGCTGGAGGACGGCGGCGCCGCCCGAGCCACCGCCGACGATCCCGGGCCGCACTACCCGTCCGGCTGCACCACGATCTTCTCGCCGGGGTGGGAGGTGGATTCGACCGGCGGCACCGCGGCGCTCTGCCAGCCCATGGAGCGGGATCTGTACGACTGCTACAAGACCTGCTACTGGCCCGCCCAGGTGCCCGACTACCTGAACAACAGCCCCGACTGGCACAAGAACTGTGCTTCGGCGACGCAGGACTGGAGAGAGATCGACCTCATCTTCCCATGAGGCGCCCTCCCGATCCGGCTTCCGTTCCCCCTTCGCTCCCCCCTCCCGCATGAGACGACATCGGCTCCTCCTCGCCCTCCTCGCGCTCGCTCTGAGCGCCGCCACCGCATCCGCCCAGGCGCCGAACCGCATCCTCGCCGGGATCTGGCCGGATGAACTGATCGTCTTCGACCAGCAGACGCTCGCTTTCGAGACGATCGGCGCGCTCCGTCACGGCGCCGCCACGAACCAGAGCGAGTCGGCGGACGGCCGCTTCTTCACCTTCGTGACCGGCCGAATGGAGGCGGTGGAGATCTTCGACGTCGCCGAGATGGCGGTCGTGGACGACTTCCGGCTGAGCACGGATAGCGAGCGGGTGCGCTTCATGAGCGCCACTCCGAGCCCCGACGGCAACCGGGTCTTCGTGATCCCCATCGTGGTCGAGCTCCACCCGGACCGGTTCGTCCACGCCACCCCGTCCGAGATCTGGGTGTACGACCGGACCCGAGACGAAGTCACCGGGCGGGTGGCCCTCGGGGACGCAGACGACTGGCGGCCGAGAATCCACTTCAGCCCCGATGGATCGTCGGTGTTCTTCGTGAATGACGACATCGTGGAGCTCGACGCCGAGACGCTCGAGGAGAAGCGTCGGGTCTCTCTCGGGACGCCGCTCGCCCCCGGTTACGGCGGTGTCCGTGGCCACAGCCTGAACGTGATCGAGCCGGGACGTCTCTTCGGCACCTACCGCACGACCGAGCCCCGTCAGGGCATGGATCTCTTCGGCGTGCTGGAGATCCGGCTCCCCGAGATGACCTTCACCCACTACGAAGTGGGCCCGGGGATGCGGATGGGCCAGTTCGCGTTGTCGCCCGACGGGAAGCGCGGCTACGCCGGACTGAGCGACGCGGCGATCCTCGACATGGAGACGAAGGAAGTGGTGCTCCGGCGCAAGGGGTTCGAGCGCGGGCGCACGAACACCTCGATGATCGTCTCCGCCGACGGGAAGCGTTTGTTCATCTCCGGCGTGGGCGACACGATGTACGTGCACGACGCGGAGACCCTCGAGCGCGAGACCGAGATCTTCGCCGGCGGCGACTTCATGATCGCGCCCCGGGAGATCCGCTACCGGGAGTGACGGTCTGCCGGGAGTGACGGTCTGCCGGGCCAAGCCCCCACCGGGAGAACTGGCCGGGAGAACCAGCCGGGGCCAATTGCCGGACTGGAGTCCGGCGCACCGACAGCCCTCCGGTTGACAGACTCCGAAGCCGGGATCTACCGGCGGGCGATCCGGCTGACGCTGCCCTACTGGCGGCGGCTGCCGGGAGTCATGGCCCTGTCGCTGGTCGCGGCGGCGCCGGGGCTGATCTGGCCGCTCCTCCTCGTTCCCATCCTGGACACCGCCCTCCTCGGCGGGGACTTCCCCCTGCTGGTGCGGCTCGCCGCCCTCATGGCGGGCCTCCAGATCGCCGGTCTGTTGCTGACCTCGATCTCCGGTTACTGGTACGTGAGTCTGTCGGCCCGAGCGCTCTTCGATCTGCGGCTTCAGGTGTACCGGAAGCTCCAGCGGCTCTCGCCCCGGTTCTTCGCGACGGCGCGCACCGGCGATCTGCTGTCGCGGCTCAACGCGGACGTCTCCGAGCTGCAGCGCACCGCCGGGGATCTGCTCCTCGGCGCCTCCTCGAACGTGCTCTCGCTGGTCGTCGCGGTGGGGCTTCTCGCCGCGCTCGCCCCCGAGCTGCTGGTCCCGGCGGCGCTCGTCCTCCCCGCCGCCGCCCTCACGCTGAAGTCGTTGCGCGAGCGGGTGACCGATCAGAACCGACGACTCCGACAGGCGGGCGCGTCGGTCGGGAGCGCGCTGGTCGAGTCGGTTCTCGGGATGCGGCAGACGGTGGCGTTCGGACAGGAGGAACGCGAGGCCGCCCGATTCCGCACCGAGAACGACCGGTTCATCACCCGCCTCCTCGACGCCCGCCGGACGACCTACGTCGCCTCGGGGCTGCCGGCGTCCCTCGTCGCTCTCGCCGGGGCGGCGGCCTTCCTCTGGGGCGGATGGCGGGTGATCGAGGGGAGTCTCACGCTCGGGACGCTCGGGGCCGCGATCACCTACCAGACCCGCTTGTTCGGGCCGGTTCAGGGGCTGCTCGGCCAGTACATGGGTCTTCGGGCGGCGCGGGCGTCGTTCGAGCGGGTGTTCGAGCTCCTCGACCAGCCGCCCGGAGTGGACGAGCCGACCGAACCGCTTCCCGCCGAACGGATCCGAGGACCAGTCTCCGTGGAAGCGGTCTCGCTCTCCTACGGCCGCGGCGACGCTCCGGTGCTCGACGGGGCCCGGTTGCGTCTCGAGCCGGGCGTTCTGACCGTGCTCGTCGGGCCGAGCGGGGTGGGCAAGACGACGCTCGCCGATCTCCTGCTCCGGCGCATGGATCCGGACTCCGGCCGCATCACCTGGGGCGGCGAGAACATCCGGCGATTCCGGCTCGCCGACCTGCGGGGCCGGATCACGGTGGTGGAGCAGGACCCCTTCCTCTGGAGAGGCGATCTGGCCGAGAACCTGCGCTACGGGCGGCCCGAAGCCACCGACCAGCAACTCGACCGCGCCGTGCGGCTGGCGGCGCTGGACGACTTCGTGGCGACGCTGCCGAAGGGTCTCGCGACAACGGTGGGAGAGCGGGGGCAGGATCTTTCCGCCGGGCAGCGTCAGCGGGTCGCGGTGGCGCGCGCGGCGCTGGCCGACCCGCAACTCGTGCTCCTCGACGAACCGACCTCCGCGCTCGACGAAGCCACCGAGGCCCGGCTGGTGGAGCGGATCGTCCCCTGGCTGCGGGAGCGGACGGCGCTGGTCATGACCCACCGGCGCGCCTTCGCCGAGGCGGCGGACGTGGTGCTCCGGCTGGAGAAGGGCCGGATCCACCCGATGAAGGGCTGGCCCGGATGAGCCCCCGGGTGGGGACCGCGCCCCGGCTTCGGATCGCCGTGGTGGACAGCGGGATCAACCCGGCGCACCGGCAGGTGGGTCCGGTGGCGGGAGGCGCGTGGATCGGTCGAAGCGGCCGGGCCGGGGACGGCGTGATTCGGGTGTTGGGCGAGCACCACCCGGCGGACTGGGCCGACCGGCTCGGCCACGGGACCGCGGTGGCGGCGGCGATCTCGGAGGACCTGCCGCACGATCGCTACGAGCTGCTCTCGGTGCGCGTGTTCGGCCGCCGGCTGGATGCGCCGCCTGAGTGCCTCGCCGCCGGAATCCGGTGGGCCGTGGAACGGGGAGCGCGGCTCGTGAATCTGAGCGCCGGGGTTGCCCGCGGTAGCGACCGGCACGGCGAGGCCGCGCTCGTCCGCGCGGCGAAGGCGGCGGGCGAGGCGGGGGCGCTCCTCGTGGCCCCTGCGTCGTCGCGCGGCGAAGGGCTCATGCCGGGATGCAGCAGCGATGTCCCCGGCCTCGTGGGCGTGGAGGCCGACAGGGGACTCGAGCGCGGCGAGTTCCGTCGTCATGGCAACCGCGTGATCGCGGCGCCGTGGGCCCGACCGCTCCCCCCGCTCCCGCGCGAGCGGAATTTCAAGGGCGTCAGTTTCGCGGTGGCGCTCGTCACCAACCGCGTCGCCCGCCTCCTGCTCGAGCACCCCAACGCTCCTCCCGAAGACGCCATCCACAGCCTTCACAGCGGCCCCTGAACCGCCGCGCACGACCGGCCGGCTTCTTCGAGCGCCGAGACCCGACGCAGGCAGCGCACACGGCGTGACGGCGACTGACCGGTCGAAGTGGCACACTGCGGCTTGCGCGCCTATGCCGCAGGAGGCACCCAATGAGCATCATCGAGGCCCTGAAGAATCTGGATGCAGTTCGTGACGCGGACCAGATCCAGACGGAGCATCTTCCGTCCATCGCACCGACAACCGTGACCCTGACAAGCAGCGAAGGAGTCTCCCGGGACGTGTTACTGGCCCTCCGAGACCTCGGAGTGGACAGGCTCTACGAGCACCAGGCACAGGCCATCCGTGCCGCAACAGACGGGAACAATGTCGTCCTGCAGGCACCCACCGCCAGCGGCAAGTCCTTGTCCTTCCAGATTCCGGTGATCCAGTCACTCACTCGGGATCCGTCCGGCCATGCGCTGATGCTGTACCCGACCAAGGCCTTGGCGTTCGATCAGCGCGATCAACTGCAGCGTCTGGTCGGGCACCTTCCCGGTCCGTCAATCGAGTCGTGGTGGTACGACGGCGACGTGAATCCGTCCCAGCGCATGGCGATTCGCCAGGCACCGCCGCCGGTTCTCATGACCAATCCAGAAATGCTGAACCAGAGTTTTCTGGGGCACGGCGACCTCTGGACCGCCTTTCTTCGCTCCTTGAAGTGGGTGGTTCTCGACGAAATCCACGAGTACCGAGGCTACTTCGGATCCAATCTCGCCATGCTCCTGCGGCGCTTTCGGCACTACCTCCACGGTCTGGGAGCACAACCCCAGTTCTTCCTCTGCTCCGCGACCTGCGCCAACGCGAAGGAGCACGCTGAGGCACTGACCGGAGCAGCCTTCGTCGAAGTCAACGCTGCGTCCGCAATCCGGCCCGCCCGCGATTTCGTCTTCATCCGCCCCGAGCTCAGAAGCCATAACTACTGGAAGATCTTCCAGCTCCGCGCAGTGAATGCAGGCCTCGCGTGCCTAATGCGAGGGAAGGCGGTGCTCGTGTTCTGTCCGAGCCGAAAGTTCGCCGAGCAGTGCCACCGCCTCGCAATTCGCCGCATCGACGAACTAGGGGACGATAGCCGAAGCGGCATCCGGCGAGATGAAGTCGCCGTGTACCGCGCGGGCCTGACCACCCGGAAGCGCCAGCGGGTCCAGGAGCGACTTAAAACGGGAGCCGTTCGGCTCGTGTTCACGACGAATGCACTGGAACTCGGCATCGACGTTGGCGGACTGGACGGAGTGATCCTGGCAGGCTTCCCGGACAGCATCATGGCGGCTTGGCAGCGCATCGGGCGGGCCGGGCGCTCCTGGGCATCGGAGGCCTTCGTGATCTATCTCTCGCGGAACAACCCGGTGGACCGATTCCACGCCTCGAACCTGAAGGCTTTTCTTGCGAAGCCGTTCGACGAACTCGTCATCAATCCCTCGAATCCCGATCTCGTCGAACGACACGTCCCTTGCGTTCTGCACGAGAGCGGAGGCGCGGACAGACTGCGAGCCGGACGCGGCATCCTGGGGCCGGCGCTCTACGAGGCGGCCACCAGCAAGCTGAAGCACGGCGCCCTGGTCCCTCGCGGCTACTCCCCACAGCAGTGGATCAATCTGCGAGGAGGCATGAGTGGACAGTACGTTCTGAAGGCTGGACAGACGGAGGTCGGTACGATGTCGGCACAGCAGCAGTTCCGCGAGGCGTACGACCGGGCGATCTACATGCACGGCGGCACGACGTACCGCGTCGTCGAGGTGGCCAGTGGGCGTGACGGCGGGTCCATACAGCTCCGGGAGGAACAACCCTTCTTCCACACGAATCCAGTGATCACGACGAGCGTGACGATGCAGAGGGTCTTCGAAGGTCACCGCTGGCACTCCTCGGCAGCCGACGTGACTTACTGCGACGTAACCACCATGGAGCGCATCCACCAGATCGTCGAAGTGGACGAAAGGACGGACACGGAGAGGGACCGCTGGACACCCGCGGCCAATCAGGCGCGCTTTGAGCGAGCGCATGCCCTTCGCATCACTCTCTCGGCGGATGGCGGCGACGATTCAGGTGAAGTGGCAACAGGCGTGGTGACCGCCCAGCACCTCCTTCGGGTTGGAGCCCTGTTCACGATCCCCATCGACGCCCACGATGTGTTCACTCATGCGGACGTCGGCACCCACTCGATCTATCTGGTGGAAAGCTATCCTGGCGGAATCGGGATCGCGAGGAAGGCTCTGGAAGTCTGGAGACGGGCGTTCGAGGTTGGCGTCGGTATTGCCGAGAGGTGTCCTTGCTCCAAGGGGTGCCCCAATTGCGTCGCGCCGCCGCGTTCCGGGGACCTGGACAAACACGCCGCGATCGCTGTAGTCCGTCGTCTGCTCAGCGGGTCGGAAGGAGCGCACACGCACGAGTTCCGACATGGGCTCTGGGAGCCCGTTCGGAGATCCGGACGCGGCGGAGGGCGCCGCGTCTCAAGGGCGTCACCCGCGTAGGGGCAGGCTATCGAGGCGCTTCGGCTGCTCGGGCTGCAGCAGTCAGAGCCCCTCCTGTCACCCCCACCAACGGGAGTCTGTACGGCTGTACGATCGGATGGGACGGCGCAGACCGACTGCCCCCGATGAGCGGCCGATCCCGACCCGGGATGTCCGTCGCGTCCTGTCGTGGACCCGGGCAGCACCCTCAACCCGATTACAGCACCGGCGCCTCATCCTGTTTGACGCACCGACGGAGCTGCCGGAGCACCAGTCGGCCCGCGGGCGCAATCAGCGCCGTGCCCTATAGTCATGTCATCCAACCAGACAGTCGAAATGACCATTTCAGATGCACAAGCCGACCCTTCCGCATGCGGTGCAGTGCCGCGGCGAATCCCCGTCAGCGAGTTCAAGTCCAGGTGCCTCGCGATGCTCAAGGAGCTCGGTCCGGAAGGGCTCATCGTCACGCGGCGCGGTGAGCCGGTGGCGATGGTCGTCCCCTATCCCGTGGGACCCGCTTCCCTGATCGGCTGCATGCGCGACGAGCTGGAGATCCGTGGCGACATCCTTTCGACCGGGATCCGGTGGGAATCCGATGCTGAACCTTGACACGCATGTTCTGCTCTATGCGTTCGCCGATCGGCTAAGTCCGCGCGAGGAGGAGCTTCTCGCCGCGCGCGAGTGGAGCATCGCGGCGATCGTGCTCTGGGAGATCGCGGCTCTCGCCCGCCTGGGACGCATCTCGACGAGTCTCGAGGATCCCCGCTTTCGCTCGCTTCTGCGCCGCATCCACGTCTGGCCCCTGGACCTCGCGGTCGTCCGGGCGCTGACCCGGCTCGACTTCCGCTCCGATCCCGCTGACGAGCTGATTGCTGCGACCAGCGTGGCGCACGGCGTCCCACTCCTGACGAGGGATCGCCGGATCCTCGCTTCCGAGGTCGTGCCCTTCGCCTGATCCGGATCGGGCCACCTCCCTCAGCTTGGCGCGGTCCGGATCCTGGCCAATCGCCAGGCGAACGACGGGACGGACCGGCTCGGCCACGGAGCGGCGGCCGGAGCGGCGATCTCGGAGGATCCGCCGCCCGATCGCTACGAGCGGCTCGCGCCCCGGCGCCATCCGCGGATGTGACGCGTCCTGACCCGTCCTGGTGAAAGACTCCTCTTTCGCGTGCGAGCCGAAAAGCCTGCAACCCAGACCTGGCGCGCATGGGACCAAGCGATGAAAACCGTATCCGCCGCCTGGCGTCGTACGTCAACCGTTCCCTTTCCCTGTCATCGACGCAGGTCACCAGGAGAGCACCAGCAATGTATCTGAGTCATTACTTCAACAGTTGTGGTGGGGAAAGGTGGTTCGATGACACCAGGGAGTTTGCCGCTCATCTGTCTCATACCAGGGAGTCCAGGCATCGCTCGATTGAGAAGAAAGTTGATGAAACAGCTTCCCGTGAGGGGATTTCATCAGGATCGGCCATTTCGTTCCTCGAAGCGTCCATGTCGCGGTTTGAGGCCTGGATCACGCACCCAACAGTTCCGGTCGGTCAGATCAGTGCGTACCGACGTGGCCCGACGAAACGAGAGAACGAAAGAAACCACAAGGAGTTGCGTCGTATCATCAACGACTTGGGTTACTCGGCTCTACTGTTGAAGTGTGCCCGCACCAACAAGTCTGGAGAACCCTCCGCTGAGTGGTCCTGGTGTGTGATTGGACGCACGGGACAGGCCCCGAACCCTGTCGCTGTCTCGGAGGACGAGCTCGAGCAGCAGATGCGCGAACTCGCTGGAAGATACGATCAGGAGTCATTCGTCGTCACCAAACCCTCGAGGAAGCAGGTCGTGCTGGTCTCTGCCGAGGGTGGAAGACGCTCTGTCGGTGTCGAGACAACCCGGCTCGGCGTGGATGCGTTCCATCGGGTCCATGCGGGAAATTGCCCTGGGAATGAGCGCGTTGCCGGAATCAAGGAGTCTGACGACAAGGCGTTCGCTCTTGAGTCGCCGGATCATCGGATACAGGAGCTGCCATGCGAGATTTTGCCCATCTCGATGCCTGGTAAGACCAGAGTATTCGGTCACGCTCGATTCTGGCGTGATGGTCTGGCAGAAGACGGCAGAGAGGATCTGGCTGATACGGTGGACTACTTCTATTCTCGGAGTACTCCGGATCTGAGCAACAGGTGGTGGCCGAACACCCGCAAGGCGGAACGACTCCTCGGACATGAAATACAGGATCAGATCATGGAACGGACTCAGGACCAACATGCCCTTGTGAGGGATGGCTACCTGGAGGAGGCGAAGGCAGTATCGAGAGAGCTGAAGGATCGCCACCGCGATCACCGAATGATGGCGAGGCGCTGGCGTCTGCGCCCCCGGTAGAATCGGATCTGGCTCCCCGCGGGGTGGCGGACGAGCCGACACCGAGGTTGTCTCCCATGCGTTCACTCTCCCACTCGAGCCAAGTCCTCTTCGCTCTCGGCGCGACTCTTCTGCTCGCCGGGCCGGTCGGCGCCCAGGACCTGGGCCAGCTCCGATCCGTTGCCGATCAGGGCGCCGCCGAGCGCGCCAAGCTGGTGCAGGTCATGGTGGACTCGATCTTCAGCTTCGGGGAACTCGGCTTCCAGGAGGTCGAGACATCCCGTTACATCACCGGGATCCTGCGCGAGAACGGGTTCGAGGTGGAGGACGGGATCTCCGGGATCCCGACCGCGTGGATGGCGCGCTGGGGCTCCGGGTCCCCGGTCATCGCCCTGGGTAGCGACATTGACGGAATCCCCAAGGCATCCCAGAAGCCCGGCGTCGCCTACCACGATCCACTGGTGGAGGGCGCCCCGGGACACGGTGAGGGACACAACTCCGGGCAGGCGGTCATCGTCGCCGGCGCGCTCGCCGCCAAGGAGATCATGGAGCGGGAAGGCATCGGCGGGACGATCGTGATCTGGCCCGGAGTCGCCGAGGAGCTGGTGGCGACCAAGGCCTGGTTCATCCGCGACGGCTACTTCGAGGACGTGGACATCTGCATATTCACCCATGTGGGTTCGCAGTTCGGCGTGAGCTGGGGACAGGGCCGGGGCAACGGACTCGTCTCGGTGGAATACACGTTCGTCGGCGAGTCGGCGCACTCCGCGGGGGCGCCCTGGCGCGGCCGAAGCGCCCTGGATGCCGTCGAGATCATGAACACCGCGTGGAACTACAAGCGCGAGCACCTGCGGCTCCCTCACCGATCGCACTACGTGATCACGAACGGCGGCGACCAGCCCAACGTGGTCCCGCAGCTCGCTTCGGTCTGGTACTACTTCCGCGAACTCGAACAATCGGGCATGAAGGAACTGTTCGAGCTCGGCAACACGATGGCCGAAGCGGCCGCCGCCATGACCTCCACCGAGGTCTCGTGGCGCATCCTCGGGCACGCCTACCCGCGCTACTTCAACAAGCCGGTGGCGGAAGCGGTCTGGTCCAACATCCAGCGCGTCGGACTCCCCGAGTGGAGCGAAGCCGATCAGGCGTTGGCGAAGGGGCTCCAGCGCGAGCTCGGCGTCGAAGAGAGCGGACTGGCCACCGAGCTGCCCGAGGAAATCGGCGGTCCCGCCCGCGAACCGCGGACCGGCGGCGGGTCCGACGACATCGGCGATATCTCGTGGAACGTCCCGACGGTCACGATGCGGTTCCCGTCGAACATCCCGGGCGGACCGGGCCACCACTGGGCGAACGGCGTGGCGATGGCCACGCCGATCGCGCACAAGGGCGCGACCGCGGGGGCCCGGGTGATCGCGATGACGCTCATGGACCTCTTCCTCGATGCCGACCTGGTGGCGCAGGCGAAGGAGTTCTTCGCGGAACAGACCGCAGGGCACCAGTACACGCCGCTCATCGGACCGGACGATCCCCCGGCGATTCATCTCAACCAGGAGCGCATGGGCGCTTTCCGCGAGGCGATGCGCCCCTTCTACTACGACCCGGATTCGTACGACACCTATCTGGAGCAACTCGGCATCGAGTACCCGACGGTCCGCCCGGTGGAGGAGCAGGAGGAAGCCGAGGACTCCAGGCGTTAGCGCGACTCAGGGCGGGCCCGGAGCCGCGGGGCCCGCCGCGACCCTTCCCGGCCGTCGGTCGTCGCGCGCGAACGGCGGTGCGATACTGCGGGGCTTGCGCTTCTTCAACACCGCCGGCCCGGTGAAGGCCGAGCGGCACTACTCGATCCCCCCGCTCGCCCGGCTGGATCGGGACGCGGTGCTGCGCCTGATCGCCGAGGAGAAGTACTTCGTCCTCCACGCTCCCCGGCAAACGGGAAAGACATCGGTACTGGGCCGCCTCTGCGATGAGCTGAACGCCGGTGGCCGCTACCGGTCGGTCTATCTCAACGTAGAGGGCGCCCAGGCCGCGCGCGAGGATGTGGGAGCGGCGATGCGGGCGATCCTGAGCGCGCTGGCCCGCGAAGCGCTGCGAACTCTCGAGGACGACTTCGTGCGGCGGCGGTGGCAGTCGGCGCTGGAGGAGTCGGGGCCCCACGATGCGCTCCAGGATGTGCTCGGCAAGTGGGCCGCGGCCAGTCCGAAACCCCTGGTGCTCCTGCTGGATGAAGTGGACTCGCTCGTGGGGGACACGCTGATCTCCGTGCTCCGCCAGCTTCGCGCCGGGTACTTCCACCGACCCGAGTGGTTCCCCCAGAGCGTGGTGCTGTGCGGAGTCCGGGACGTTCGGGACTACCGCATCCGCTCCACGGCGGAACGGGCCGTCATCGCCGGTGGGAGTGCGTTCAACATCCGCGCCAAGTCACAGCGCCTCGGGAACTTCGACCTGACCGAGGTCGGAGCCCTTCTCGGCCAGCACACCGAGGACACCGGGCAGCGGTTCACTCCGGCCGCTCTCACCGAGGTGTGGGAGTCCACCGGCGGACAGCCGTGGCTGGTGAACGCCCTCGCCGATCAGGCCTGCTTCGAGGATCCCCGGGGCCGTGATCGCCGCCGGCCGGTGAGCCGCGAAGCCATCCTCCGGGCAAGGGAAGCGCTCATCCTGCGGCGGGACACACATCTCGACCAGCTCACCGACAAACTCCGGGAACCGCGGGTGCGGCGGGTGATCGAACCCCTGCTGGCCGACAGCCCGAACCTCGATGAGCTGGCGGACGACGACCTCCAGTACGTCCGGGATCTGGGACTCGTGGCCCTCGACGCGCCGGTGCGGATCGCGAACCCGATCTACCAAGAGGTGATCCCCCGGGCTCTGACCTGGACCACGCAGGAGCGGCTACGACAGGAGACCGCCTGGTACGTCGAGAACGGCCGGCTCCGGGTGGACGCGCTCCTCGAGGCGTTCCAGCAGTTCTTCCGGGAACACTCGGAGCACTGGATGGAGCGGTTCGCCTACCGGGAGGCGGGCCCGCAGCTCCTGCTTCAGGCGTTCCTGCAGCGAATCGTGAACGCCGGGGGGCGCATCGAGCGGGAGTACGGTCAGGGCCGACGGCGGGTGGACCTGATGATCGTCTGGGACCGGTCAGCCGAGGCGGGACGACGGCAACGGGTCGTGATCGAGTGCAAGGTGCTGCGCGGCGGGCGGAAACGCACGATCCGGGAAGGGTTGGCGCAGACGCGGGCGTACATGGACGTGAGCGGGGCGGAGGAGGGGCATCTTGTCCTCTTCGACCGACGACCGGGGCGGAGCTGGAAGGACCGGATCTTCTGCCGGCGGCCCGCTCGCGGGACGGAACCGATCACGGTGTGGGGGATGTAGCGACCGCAGCGCCTCACGCCGCGGGCGTTAGCTGGTCGAGGAGTTCCGGGATCTGCGCCTGCCAGCGGACGCGCTCCACGATGTTCGTTCGCCGCGACGCCACCCACGACATGGCCTGCGCTACGTCGTAGAAGGTCCTGGCGCGCCGGGGGGAGCCTGGAACTTCGACTCGACGAACGATTCCCTCGCCGTACTTCGCCAGACTGGACGGCGACCCACCGGCGCCCGGTCGGAAACGGGGGTCATGCCCAGTGAGGCAAATGTGTAGTACGCGGGCCGCGGAGTGCGTCTTCCACGTCTGCTCAAGCACCCGATCGGCCCAGACTTCCAGAGCCCACCCGCCGGCCGGCGTGTTCTGCCACATCTCGAACGTGTCTCGAGTCGCTCCGGCGCGCTTGAACTCGTCGAACACTCGCTCCGCGATTGCATCCAATCGGAGACCGCTTCGGTGCAGGCGGCTCTCACGGCGATGCTCCGCCATGACGAGGCCGTTGGAGCAGACTTGGCGGAACCAGTCGAACCGGACATCGAGGCGCGTGGACCCGTCCACGGAGTTGGAGACTCCACAGCGGAACTCGACCTCGTACCTGTAGGTGTCCTCGAAGCTGTGCTCGGCAGGGAGGACAAACGAGAAATCCATCCACTCGCCGAGCGCCGAAATCGAGAGCTCTCCATCCAGTTCGTCAGCGCGGAGGCCACACCTGGTGAGCCCGCGAAGACACATTTCGACTGCCTCCCGGTGCTGGACGAGCGAGTAACTGGCCGAGACCGTCCCGACCGCCACGCTCGACATTCCGTTCTGCGGCTTCCGCGCGACACACCACAGGTCCGGGTGCGCCGCCATCCCGCCGTGAACCCGAAACGGCACGATCTCGAACTCGGGGAGCACTTCGAGGAGTGCGCCGACCTTGCCCGTGAAGCGACCGACGCCGCGCCCTCCCCACTTCGACTCACCGTAGGGATCGAGGCCGCTGGCGATACCGCCGGCGGCTTCGGATTCTGACGGGCCGATCGGCAGCGACGAGATGGCGATCTCATCGAACCGGGCGTGGGCGAAGGGGGGGCGGGCTTCCGCGACCACGAGGGCGAATCCGAAGCCCTTCGACAGGCCGTCGAGGGACCTCCCGTCCTCGTCGAGTTCAGCCCGAAGCTCCTCGTCGGTGAGATGCAGCGCGTCCTCGGCGAGATGCTCGAGGAATTCGTCGAGCCGGGTCGCTGACGAGCGTCGTTCCTTCATGGCAAGCCACTCCTTCTCGCCCGTTCCAGCCGGCGGCGAATGCGCCGACGCACGGTGGCGAGCTGTGTTCGCGTATAGCCCATGGACTCCCTGAGGCGGGCGCCCCGCAGACCCTCGAGCTGCAGTTCAACCACCCGATGTCCGGCGGATCGCTCGTGAAAGAGCGCAAGGAGTCGTCTGCGCATGTCCCGGACGCGGTTCTCGGCTCCGGGGCCGGCAGCGGACCTGGCCATCGTGTCCTCGTCGAAGGGCACGAACCGGAGAGCTTCTCCCCGCTTGCGCGCCGCGCTGGCCAGGGACCGCATCACCCCGCAGAGAAAGGCCGGGATCTTCATCCGCCGGGGGCACTTCCGCGCCCCGCTCATCGTCCGCACCAGCGCCTCCTGGACCAGATCCTCCGGCTCCTCGGGGAGACCGTGTGCGAGCACATGGGCTGCCTTCATCAGTCGGACGCGGTCCGCGGGCGAGAGCCGGGCGATCTCCACGCGTAACTCCGCGACCGAACGGTTCGACGGAACATCGCCGGGTGACGGGGTGGGGATCAAGGTGGGGTGGAGCGAGCCTCAGGATCACTCCTGCTTCCATAGGCTCCCGAGCATCCCCGATTCGGACGCCCGGAGGGGTCAAGGTGGATCGCGTTGACTCGGGCGTCCCGGGACCACCCGGCAACCGATCAGGTTCCCGGGTCGAGCAGGGCCGTCACGGCGCGCCACAGCTTGTCGAAGGAGGGCGAGCGGAAGCGCGCCGAGGCCAGGTCGAGCCGCCGCGTCAGACGGGTCTGGTCGGCCGTCGGGCGATAGCGCATGTGCCGACGCAGCCGCTCCTTCGCGCCGCGGATCGCCTCCGGGTTCGGCGGCGGCGCCGGCATCGTGTCCGATGCCGGAGTCAGCAGGCTATCGAGCGTCGCAAGGAACCAGCTCTCATACTCGCGACGCGCAAAGACCACCTTGATCCGACGGTCTGCGCGGGCGCGCTCCGCCTTACTTTGAACGCGCGGACCGATCTCCGCGGGGCAGTCGTCGTCAGCGTCCAACAGAATGAGAATGGAGGATTCGGGACCGCCTTGCACGACGGCCATGTTCAGATAGCGTTCGAATTCTCCATGGCGCCGAAGGAACCGGTTTCTGGAGACCCGGATCGGTCTGCAGACATCCAGTCGCGTCCTTGGCGCAACCTCGCGGGCGATCCGGCTCAGGAGGACCGGCACCGCCTTGACTTCTCCCTTCCCCTCCACGATCGGGACGATACGCACTGTTCCGCGCATGGTTTATCGGGGCGCGCGAAAGAGGCTACCGGGCGACGGGGACGCTATTGCCGGATCCGGCCGGAGCAGCTCCATCCGGAGGAGCTCGCCCGGCGTGGAGAGCCCTTGTCCGAGCGTCTGCCTTCCCTTCGCGTCGAGCGGGGCCAGCTTCGTCTCGCCGTCCTCCATCACGACCGCGAGCAGAGACTCGGGAGGAAGTTCTTCCTGGTCCAGGAGGTCGGCGCTGTGCGTTGTCGCGAGAACCTGCGTCTCTTCGCTCGCCTCCAGCATCACATCCAGCAGAGCTTCCGCGGCGGCCGGATGCAGGGCGAGCTCCGGCTCCTCGATGCCGACGACGCGGCCACTGGTCGGGCGGCTTGCGCCGTTCTGGAAGAGGGCGACGAGAACACCGAAGGCGCGGAGCGTCCCGTCGGACATGCCGCCCGCCAGGAATCCCGACGCATGCCGGTCACCGCGGACTTGCTGGCCAAACTCGAGGGTCAGCTTGGGCCCCAGCGCCTTCGTGGCCACTCGCTCGATCCCGGGCACGATCGTGGAGATATAGCGGACCACCCGCTCGGCGCGGTCCGGCGAGTCAGCCTTCAGCGCGCCGAAGACGCTCGCGATGTTCCCACCGTCGTGGTCGAGCAGGTTTCCGGGCGCCGCATCCTGTAGCTCCCGGATGCGCCGCGGCTCGAGGTTGTAAAACGCCATCCGCGAGAGCGCCTCGTACACGGGCAGAAGAACCGGATGACTCGAGGCGGCTGGCAGATAGAGGCGTTCCGGACCCGCGGCGGGCGCCAGACCGGACGTGAAGGCGTCGGCGAGCTGGCCGTCCCGGACCATGAAGTGGCCGGCCTTGGCCGGATCCGTCGAACGTACGCGGCACTCTTCCTGCCGAATCCGGAATCGGCCCCTCGACCGCGCTCCGACGGTAAAGCCGTAGGACGCCGAGCCGTGGTCGAGGCGCAGATCAAGGCGCAATCGGAAGTGGTTCGGGTGGCCCCGTGAGCGGCGACGAACCTCCCGGATGCCGCCGCGCTCTCGAATGGCGTGCTCCATGGGGAACTGGAGCGATTGCGACACGAAGCGCAGCGCGTCGAGGAAGTTGCTCTTGCCGCCGCCGTTCGGCCCGACGAGCAGCGTGAGCGGGTGGAGCTCCACGGCGCATGCCGCGATGCTCTTGTAGTTGCGCAGGACGACCCGCGTGATCGTCCGGCGATCCGTCGTGTCCATGGTTGGGAATCGGTCCCGAAGGCATCGTAACCGGGCGCACCGGAACGGCGTCGTTGCGCAGACCCGGCGCCGACCTCCCGACGGCTTCGGATCGCCCGCTCCGGGTCGAGAGAACTTCGGATGGGAGCTGCGGGCGGCGCCTCTACGGCTCGTCCAGCCCGAGTCCGCCCGGACGTCCGGCGCGGTCGGTCCGGTGACACACCGCTTGATCCGCTGACCGCGGAACCGGAAAAGCACGCCGGAGAGGCCGTGCGGGTCGAGAAACGGCCTGACCTCCTGCGCTCAGCGCCACCGGGTTCGGCTCGCCCGTTTTCGCTCCTACCTTCTCACTCGTCGGAGGAGACCAGCCATGCACCCACGGAATCACGAACTGAATCGCGCCCTGGTCGTCAATGCCATCCGGGGCGCGCTGAACGAGGGACCGCCGTACGTCGGCGCGGTTCTGAAGACGATCGAGTGCGCCCGCGACGAGGCGGAGTGGTTCGCGTCCGGGCTGCCTCACCTGCCGGATGAACTCTTCCCGGACCCGTCCGACGACTCATCACCAAAGCCGAGCCGACGGTTCCGCCACCGGGGCCGCTCGCGGCGGAGGGGCGACCATGGCCCGGGCTCGGAGCGGCGCCAACAGCTCCTGAACGAAGTCCTGGATCACCTGGAGCCATCTCCCCCACCGCTCCCCACCGACGCCGCAGAGGCCGGGGAAAACCCTGACCATCGTCCGATACGCCTGCTCGCGGAATGCCTCGGAGTGGATCAGGACTGCGTTCGGGTGCTGGAGCTCTGCCGAGCCTCAGAAAGGGGCGAGTTGGTGCAAGAACTCTGGCGCGAATTCAAACCACTACGCGACCACGTCCGGAAGACCGCCCTGTTCCTGGCGATGCCGGAAGCCCGGGCGGAGCGAGCGCTGAACACCCTGAGCGAGCTCGGGGTGCTGAACATCGGCGACGCGGATGACGATCCGGACGACTGGACCGTCCTCCGCGTTGACGCCCTCTGGAGCCCCCCGGTCACGGATCTCGACGATCTGCGCCAACGACTGGTCGGGGAACGACAGGAGGCGCTCCTCGGTATCAAGGACTTCGGTCACGTCGAAGAAGTCGCGGAGGCGCTCGATGTCCTTCGCGGAGCGCTCGCACAGCGCGCCCCCGGAGCGCCTTCCGACCCCGGCGTCAACATCCTCTTGTTCGGCCGCCCGGGAACCGGGAAGACGGAGCTGGCCCGCACTCTCGCTGCGGAAGCGGGCGGGCAGCTCTACTCGATCGGCGAGATCGGCGCCGGCCCGACCGGAACGCGGGGTGGAGTCAAGACACGAAAGGGGGGGCGCGGAATCGAACGCCGGAACGAACTGCGGTTCGCCGGCGCCGTTCTGGCCCGTCAGCCGAAGGCGATCGTCCTCTGCGACGAAATGGAACCGGTTCTCGATCCGGACGGTGACCACCAGCTCGAAGTCCATCGGCTCCTCGAACGCGCTCCCGTCCCGACCATCTTCACGGCGAACAAGATCGGCCATCTGAGCGAAGCGGTTCTTCGCCGGTTCCTGGTCGTCGTGCGCTTTCGGCCGCTCGGTCCCACCGTCCGCCGGCGGGTCGTGGCGCGAATGTTGGGCAAGTCCGGCATCGAACTCGACGATCGGGCGAACGTGGCTCGCAAGCTGGCGGACGAACTCGAGTGCTCCTTCGGCATCGTCGCCTCGGCGATTCGCACGGCGCAGCTCGTCGGCGTCAAGGACGATGCGGTGGTTCGCAGCGCCGAGCGGATCGAGCGCACGATCTCGACCCACATCGCGCTTCCGCGCATCGGCGCTCCGGTGCGGGCCCGCCTCCCCTGGAGCGCCTTCGATCACCTCGGCGCCGACGGCGAAGACGCGCGGGCCCTGCTTCGCTCGGCGATCCGCCGGCGCGAGTCCCGGGTCCTGTCCGCTCCGGGAGTGAACCTCCTTTTCTACGGACCTCCGGGAACCGGCAAGACCGAGTTCTCCCGCACGCTCGCCAGCGAAGCGGGCGCGGTTCTCTACGCGGTGGGCGGCGACGGGGCCGGATCGGACACGCGGCGCACCCTGCCCCGCGACCAGGCGCTCGAGTACGCCGTCGAGGCGCTGCGCCACGAGCCGCGGGCGGTGATCCTGTTCGACGAAATGGAGGACTTCGGCCATGCCCGGTCCAAGGAGTGGCTGAATCGACTCATGGAGCAGACTCCGGTTCCCATCCTGTGGACCGCCAACTCCACGAGCTCCTTTCGGATCTTTCGTCCGTTCTCGCTGGACCGGATGGTCCACTCGCTTCACTTCGGGAGCTTGCGACGGAACCACCGACGGGAGGTGTTCGCCTCGCTTCTCGACGAGGCCGGGCTGCCGGAGGCGGAGGCGACGGATCTCGCCGACGCGTTCGCCCGCACGCAGGGGATGACCCCCCGGCAGGTCCGCCTCGCCGCCAGGCACGGGCGAAGTGGGGGCGCCGCTACGATCCGGCGGCTTGCGCTTCAGAAGGCGCGGCTCCGCCTGGGCGCCATGCCGTTTCGCCGGAGCCCTCCGAGGACCTACGACCCGGCGCTCGCCCGCGCCGACAGCGACCTGATCGAGCTGGCGAGCGCACTCCGGCGAGACCCGTCCCGGGTGGCCGGCCTCCTCTTCTCCGGCCCGCCCGGCGCCGGCAAGACCGCCTTCGCACGGTATCTCGCCCGGCACATCGAGAGGGACTGCCTGGTGCGGCGGGCTTCCGATCTCCTCGACAAGTACATCGGCGAGAGCGAAAAGGAGATCGCACGGGCCTTCGACGAGGCGCGGTCACGGGACGCGGTGCTCGTCTTCGATGAGGCCGACTCCCTCCTGTCGGACCGCCGGAACGCCCACCGTTCGTGGGAAGTGAGTCAGGTCAACGAAATGCTCTCGCAGATGGAGCGCCACCCGCTCCCGTTCATCTGCACCACGAACCTGGTCGATTCCCTCGATCCGGCCTCGGCCCGCCGATTCCTGATCCACGCCCGATTCGGTTACCTCGATCGGGAACGGATCGCCCGGGGCTTTCGCCTCTTCTTCGGCCAATCGGCCCCGCCGGAAGTCCTGTCGCTGAACCAGGTTACTCCGGCCGACTTCGACCTCGTTCGGAAACAGGCGACGCTCCTGGGGTTCGACCGGGACGCGCGGCGCATCGCCGCCGCCCTGCGCTCGGTGTGCGCCGGCAAGGCCCCACGTACGGTGGCCGGCTTCCGGGCCGCGCCCGACACGCAGACGGAGCACGGCGCGGCTCTCACCACCTCGGCATAGGCCGTACTTGCCCGCTCCCACGGACTCGATGCAGGACGAATTGAGCGGCTCGTCGCTGCCGTCAGGAGGTCCGCTGGGCAATCGCTGGGGCCATCTGACACCCCGGTCTCTCCAAGATGACCGGGCTCGCGGTCGAGGTGTTCCGGGCGGTGGGGCTCGGATCCCCTGGTCATCCGTCAGCTCGAACAAGCCGCCTAAGGCCGACCTCCGACCTCGCGCCTCCGCGGGGAAATGTAGTGGCACGGCCATCCGCCATGACCCACACCTCAATTCAGGTCAACGGTGTGCATTCTCGAACTGTTCAAGACTAGCCGGACTGTTCAAGACGAGCCCGACGCACCTCGCTTCCCTCCCGGCATAAGTTCGTCTGGAGCGCGTCCCAAGCCCAATCGGCATACATCGGCCGCGGAGGCAAGACGATCCAGCCATCCACTCGATCCCCCACGGCAGTGAACCTGTGCAATGCGATCCCGAGCGCCGTCAGCGCGCACACAAGAGCAGCCCGCTCGTCATGGTTGGTGATTTGACACGGGCTCTTCTCCCACGTCCGGCCCGGGAGGAGCTGCCGCAACAGCTCATCCCAGAGATTGCTGGATGACGCTTGCTTGAAGAATGTGTCGGAGTACGGTTTTTTCTTCTGTGGCTCATCGAGCGTAACTCCGAGAAAACTGGTAGGGAATGCCTCAACGATTGCCTTGTCGTGCACGGGAACGGCGTGCGTCGCCTCGATTACACGACAACTCTCCTCTAGGACCCGAGCCGCCAGGTTGGCCTGTTCGTTGAGCTTCTCTCCGTTTGGCGAGCTTGATTGACCGGGCTTACCGATGCGCCTCAACAACTCCCCTCGGCTCAGTACCCGTTCTGCAGCTCGATACTTGTCCACGGTTTCGAGATCGGGACGAATCGGGCCATCAATCGCGACTGCGAGCAACTCACGATCACCCGCTACGTCGAGGATAGTTGAGCGTCGCTGTTCCGTCCCGGCGGCGAAGGTCTTAGCCTTCCACCTCACTGAGACGTTGCTCCAAGAAAGATGGCAGACCGCGCTGCTCTTCTTCTTCTGGGACCATCCCACGTCAATCCCGAGTACCGCTCCGCTGCTGGACATGGGTCGGGATTCTAACCGACGGTTCGAACGTGCAGTGCCGGTACCGGTGGGAGATTGGCCCACCTTAACCGCCGAGGGCGCGGCGGATGATGTCGTGGACGCGGGTGTTCAGACCGAATCCACGCACTCCCTCCGCGCCGGGGCCGTAGCCGAACAGCAGCACCGGCTCCGAAGTGTGGCCGCCAGTGGACCAGACGATGTGCGTGTAGTTCGCCAGTTGGCGCGCCGCGAGGGAGGCGGGGACGGATGTCGAATCGAGGTAGTAGGCGGCGAAGTCCTCGGGACGCGGCGTCTCCTGATTCAACTGGCGGGCGAGGTCGGCGGATTCGTCTTCGGTGAGGCGGATACCGGTGGTTTCTTCCACCACCGAACGCACCGAGTCGGCGGTCGCTGGCGTCGTGACATCCGGCATCGCTTCGATCAGCGAGCGCCGCTGTCCGGCGAGGAGTTCGAGGTGCCGGATGGACGCCATCTCGGATCCGGCGCGGTAGTTCCAGGTGACCTCGTCCGAAATCGGGCCCGGACCACCACCCCCGTAGGTGAACGAGAACCCGCCGGTTCCGTGGTCGGCGGTGACAAGCACGAGCGTGTCGGTGCGGTCCCGGGCGAAGTCGAACGCAGCGCCGACGGCCGCATCGAAGTCGTGGATCTCGGCCAGCATCGCGCCGGCATCGTTGTCGTGTCCGCCGTAATCAATCCGGCCCCCTTCCACGACGAGGAAGAAGCCGTCGGGGTCGGCTTCGAGCGAGGCGATGGCGGCGTCGGTGAGTTCGGCCAGCGTCGGCACCGCCTCATCGAGCCCGTCGTGGCTGCGGTCGAGCACGTAGGGGAGATGGCTGGCGGCGAAGACGCCCAGGAGCCGGGCGGCCCCGCGCGCGGCGGCGAGGCCGTCCCGGTCCCCGACCACCGTGTAGCCGCGCTCGGCCGCGTCGGCGATCAGGTCCCGCTCGTCCTCGCGGTTCGAGGGGCCGTCCACCCCCTCCCGGATCGCGGACACGGTGGTCGAGAGACGGGAGCCGGCCGGGATCATCGCCCGGCCACCGCCACCGAGCAGGACCTCGACTTCCGGGGCGGTGAAGAGCTGGTCGGCGAGTTGCGACTCGGGGACGTAGCGGGACGGAGCGTGGACCTTGAACGCCGCCGGCGTCGCGTGGGTGAGCCGCATGTTCGACACCAGCCCGGTGGCCAGGCCGCGCTCCTCGGCCCACTCGAGGACGGTGGGGATGGGCTCGGCGGTCTCCGGGTCCACGCTCAGCGTCTCGGTGAGGACCTCGCGTCCGGTGGCCATCTGGGTCGCCGCCGCCGCCGAATCGGTGGTGATCCGGTCGTAGGAGAACGGCATCGAGTAGCCGGTCTCGCCGGCGTTCCCGAGTTCGGTGATCCGGAACGATCGGCCGTGGAGCTCGGTCGCCGCCGCGTAGCCGAGCGCGAGGTGGTTCATGCCGAAGCCGTCCCCGATGAACAGGATCACATTGCGCGCCGACGGGGTCTCGGGAGGAGGCTCCGGAGGGGCGCAGGCGGCGCCGAGCAACGCGCTCCCGAGGAGGCCGACTCGGGCCGCGGCCCGCACCGGACGAGCCGAAGTGTGCTGTGCTGGTCGGAGCAAGGCGGTCCCCCTTCGATTCTGGCCCGGGGACGGACCCCCGGGCGGGTGCTCTCCGGCATCGCGCCGGGCTCCCCGATGGGAGCGGAACACTCTACTCCCGGATCTCGAAGCCCGATGCCGAGGCACCGGAGGGTTCCCGGCTCGTCACCGCCTGGTAGTGCTCCTTCACGAAGTCCTCGAGCAGCTCGGCGAGATGGCGCGCCGCGTTCTGCAGGCTGGAACCGCGCTCGCGTTCGTCGAATCCGCTTAGCGAGCCGCGCACGGTCGAGCCGGGCGCGGCGGCGACGGCGTCCACATAGTGGACATCGATCACTTCGCTGCTCTCCACCATCCGGAGCTGCCCGTTGATGAACTGCCGGTCGAGCTTCGGCCGCATCTGCTGCGTGTGCCGGTAGCTCGTGACCCGAAGGGTAAGCGCCGCCTCCTCGCGGTCCTCGACCAGGCGGAACCAGTTGCGCCGACGCTCCACCCCTTCGCGGACCTCCGCCAGCGCTTCGGCGATCGCCTCGGCGCGCTCCGCATCGTCGGTCTCGGTGGCATGGACGAAGACGGGGAACGGCTCGGGCGGACGGCGGGGGGCCTGCGCCGAAGCCAGGGCGGCCGAGGCCGCGAGGACGGCAGCGGCCAGGACCGGAAGTCGAAGAGAGGAGACCATGCCCGCGATTCTACGAAGTGGCGGCGACCGGCGAGCGTGCGAACCGCGGCGGCGCGAACGGCGTCACGACTTCTCCGCACTCGATCGTTCCGACGAACGACTCGGCGAGCGACTCGCGGACCATCTCCTCCGGGTCGGGAAAGAGACGCTCCTCCACTTCGGCGACTCGCCGCGGCTTGGAGCGGGTGCGGGGCGCGCGGCTGATCAGGGCGCAGCAGTCCTTCGCCGGCTGGGCCGAGATCTCCCACGTGCCGATCCGTTCGGCCCGTCGCATGATGGCCGCCTTGTCGAGGCCGACGAGCGGTCGCAGGACCGGCAGCGTCACGGCGTCGTCCGCGGTCACCAGGTTCTCGAGCGTCTGGGAAGCGACCTGGGAGAGGCTGTCGCCGGTGACGAGCGCCCGGGCGGCGAAACGGCGGGCGGTGGCCTCGCCGCAGCGGAAGGCGAAGCGCCGGAACAGGAGCGCCTCGTAGCCGGTGCGACTGCCGACGAGCCCGAGGTCGAAGAGCGTGTAGGGGACCAGGACCAGCCGGGAGCGTCCGGTGAACCGCGACAGCGACTTCACAAGCCGGATCGCCTTCGCCGAGGAGGGCTCTTCCGGGTCGGCGCGACCCGGCGTGAGGTGCACGAAGTCCACGACGCACCCTCGACCAGCGATCATCCACGCCGCCACCGGCGAATCGAACCCGCCCGACAGGAGGCTCACGACGCGCGCGGCCGAACCGACCGGGAGACCCCCGGGGCCGGCGATCCGGCGGGTCCACACGTAGAGCGCCTCCTCGTGCGCCTCGATGAACACGGTGAGGGCAGGGTGGCTCAGATCCACGCGCTCCCACGGGCTCCGCTCGAGCACCGCGCGGCCGATCTCCCTGGCGAGCTGCAGGGAGCGGATCGGGAACCCCTTGTCGCGGCGACGCACCCGGAGCGCGAAGCCCCCTCCGGGGGGTGGCGGCTCTGCCGAGGCCAGGCGGATGGCGAGCTCGAGGGCGGTCCGGGCGGCGCGCTCCGCGGGGACTTCGCCGCCCCCTTCGTCGCGGCGCGGGATCAGGTAGGCGGGCAGCGCGAGCTGAAGGCCGAAGACGGTCGCGATCCGGTCGAGTGCGTCGTCGAGGTCCTCGTCTCTTTCGGGCGGGACCTCGACCCAGACGCGGTCCCCGATGGAGCTGGCCTTCCACCCGGGCCCCAGGGGGGCCAACCGGCGGCCGAGGTTCCGCTTCAGCGCCTCCCGGAACGAAGCGCGGTTGCGGCCCTTGATCCGGATCTCGGGGGAGCGGATCAGAACCCGGCGGGCGAGAGCCGTCAGATCCGGATCCCGCGGTGGCATGGTGGGGCCAGAGTCTATGGAGCGCCGCTCTCCACCAGACTGCCGGCGCGCCATTTGCCGGCGCGCCGCTTGCCGGCGCGCCGAACTCCAGTTCGGCAATTCAGCCTGTGGACAAAGTCACGCGGCATTCGAGCGGCGATGCATCCCGCCTCAACGCGCCCCTCCGCTTCGCTCCGGGGCGCTCTTCGTTGCGCATCGGTCGCAATACACCCGGTATTCCTCCCTCGCGCGCCGCCCCTACCGGGAGAACCGGGTCAGCCGGGCGCCTCGCCACTCTCGGTGCTCACGCGACTTCATCCACAGGCTGAATTGACGCCGAAGCGAGCCAGGTCAGGAGAATTGCCGGACTGGAGTCCGGCGCCAGTTCTCCCGGTGGGGGCCCGGCAAGCGGCGCTCGGAAGAGAGGGGAGAGGTTCGGAGAGGGGAGACCCTTCTCCCCTCTCCGAGAGAGAACGTAACGCCGATCGCAACCTGGAGCGGAGCGAAGGTTGCGATCTGAGGCGCGAAGCGCCGAGCGGGCCGGGGAGGGGGCCTACTCACTTCCCTACGTTGCCGACCGGTGCGACGCTGCAGAATCCGGCCCCCTCCCCGGCCCGCCCGACGCCCGTGGTGAGCCGTGAAGGAATCGAACCTTCAACCTACTGATTAAGAGTCAGTTGCTCTGCCTGGTTGAGCTAACGGCCCACGCGGCGTCCGGGAACGGCCACCCGCCCCGGCCCCGCTGGTACGCCTGAGAGGACTCGAACCTCTGACTTCCTGCTCCGGAGGCAGGCGCTCTAATCCACTGAGCTACAGGCGCTCCCGGCGGGGCGAAGGAATTTAGCAGCCCCGAGCCCGAATCACTCGCGGGCGAGCCGGCTCAGGAGTTCCTCGGCGACGCCGGGCTCCGGTGCGTGACACCAGGTCACCGGCCACCCCGGGGCCTCCCCGGGCGCGCTCGAGACCACCGGCGCGAGCCAGGGCTTCACTCCGCCCCCGTCCCGGGCGGCGTCGGCGGGACCATCGCGGATCACAGCGACCTCATGCCTGCATCGAAGAAGATCGGGCGCGACCAGACTCAAGACGGCGTAGGAGTCGAATGGATAGGTGGCCCGGCGACCGGTCTCCTCCTCGAACCAGTCGAGGTAGTCCTCGATCGGCCCCTCGAACAGCTCCCAAAACGGCGTCCCGGCCAGAGTGCGCCACCGATCGGCGCCAATCGGGACCTGTACCGCAAAGGCGAACGGAACCAGAGTGGTCGGCGCGCCGCTCGACAGCACGACTTCCGCCGCGTCGGGGTCGAGCTCGAAGTTGAAGTCCCCGTATCGCGCGGGACTCCCCGGAAAGCGGAGCGGCTCCCCCGGTCGCCTCCCGATCACCGCCACCAGCGACTCGATCCGACTGGCGAGGTCGGGCCGGATGCGGAGCGCACTGCCGAGATTCGTGGCCGGACCGAGTACGAAGATCGTGAGGGGCTCCCGCTCCAGCGCCGCGATGAGGGCTCGCGCCGCGTCGGTCAACGCCTCGCCGGGCGTCGCCGCGCCGCGGTGGACCGGCAGTCCGGGCGGCCCGAACCGCCGGGCGATCTCGACCGCGATCGGGTGGCCGACCTCGACCGGAGCGTTGCCGAACACGGTGCTGACGCCGACGACTTCGATTTCAGGCGAGCGGAACGCCGCGACCATGGCGACGCCGTCGTCGGGCTCGCGCCCCCCGCGCATCACCGCCGGGTCCACGTCCAGCCAGACCCGGCGCGCTGACTCGGTCGCTCGCGCCGGCGCCGGCTCCGGGACCGGGCCGCCGCACGCCGCGACCAGCGCCGCCGCCCCAACCGCGAGGGCCACGCGCCGGACCGCCGGCGCAGAGGTCACACCGAAACCGGAGTCCGCGCCGTCCGATCCTCCGGTGTCCCGGAGGGCGGCGTCCCCGGCGGGTCGTAGCGGTTCGGAACCCGGCCGTCCAGAAGCGTCGGGAACGGACAATCGTCCTTCAGGAACTCCTGCGCGAGGTCGTAGGTCCGGCGGTCGGCGTTTCGCCGGATTCCCCGGCGGATCTCGGCGATCCGTGTTCGGGATCCGGCGCAGAAGGCCTCCACCAGCGGCACGACTTCCGATTCCGCCGCGCCCCGCGCCAGCAGCGCCTCGCCGCGGACCACGGTGGCGACCTGGGCGTACAGCTCGGCGCCCCAGTCCACGAACCGGGCCAGCAGCACCTGACGCTTCTCGAGGCCCTGTCCGTGGCGCAGCATGGCGTGGAACAGGCTCCGCGCCAGCCGCCGGCTGCTCGCGGCCACGAAACCGAGGCGCCGCCGGGCCCACGGCGCCCCTCCCCCGCGGGCTCCGCCGGGAAGCCAGAGCCGCAGGTACCACGGGACGTAGAACAGCGCCGCCCGCAACGCGGTCCGGATCCGGCGGCCGAGCGGAACGGACGGATTCAGGACCGCTCCGGCCCGGGTCAGGTGCGGGTCGAGCACCTCGCGGGCGATGAACAGGCGCAGGATCTCGCTGGACCCCTCGAAGATCGTGTTGATCCGGTTGTCCCGCAGGGTGCGCTCCGCCGGGAACGGGCGCTCTCCCCGGGCGCCGAGCGAATCGGCGGTCTCGTAACCGCGGCCGCCGAGGACCTGGACCGTCTCGTCGGCGATCCGCCACGCCGCCTCACTGGCGTACATCTTGGACATCGCCGCCTCGATCCGGATGTCCGCGCCGCCGATGTCCACGAGCAGCGAGGTCAGATCGGACATCGCGTCCATGGCGAAGGTGGTCGCCGCCATGCGCCCGATCTTGTCGGCGATCGCCGCGTGCCTGCCGATCGGCGCGCCCCACTGGACCCGCTCGCGCCCCCAGGTGCGGGCGATGTAGAGCGACCGCTTCGCGGTGCCGATGCAGATGCCGGGGAGGGTCAACCGCCCGGTGTTCAGCGTGGTCAGCGCGACCCGGAGCCCCTTCCCGACCGGCCCGAGCACGTTCTCCCGCGGGATGCGCACCTCGGTGAACCGCATGACCCCGTTGTAGAGCGCCTTCAACCCCATGAACCGGCAGCGGCGCACGACCTCGACTCCGGGCCAGCGGGTGTCCACGATGAACGTCGTGATCCCGGCCCGGCCGCCCGGCCTCGGCGCCGGAGTGCGCGCCATGACGACCAGCCAGCGCGCCTTCGTGCCGTTCGTGCACCACAGCTTCTCGCCGTTCAGGATGTAGTGGCGCCCCTCGGGCGTCGGCTCCGCGCTCGCCTCCATGCGGGCGGCGTCCGAGCCCACCGAGACCTCGGTCAGCGCGAACGCCGAGATGTCCCCGGCCGCCACCTGCGGCAGGAACTCCCGCTTCTGCGCCTCGGTGCCGAAGTGAAGGATGGGCTGCGCGATGCCGATGGACTGGTGCGCCGAGATCAACGAGGCGAGGCTGCCGCAGTGGCTCCCGAGCAGGATCGCCGACCGGGTGTAGGTTCGCTGGGAGAGGCCGAGGCCCCCGTACTCCTTGGGGATCTTGATGCCGAACGCTCCCATCCGGACGAGCTCGGCGAGAACCTCATCGGGGATCTCGCCGGTGCGATCGATCGCGTCCGCGTCCACCGATTCGAGCAGGAAGGCCTCGAGCCGCTCGAGGAAGGCCTCGCCCTCGGGCTCGACGCCGGCGTCGGGGTAGGGCCGGACCAGGCCCGTATTCAACCGGCCGAGGAAGAGCCCTCCGGCGAAGGTCGGGTAGCGCCATCCGGTCTCGCGGGAGGCCTCCGCCAGCTCGAAGGCGGCGCGCGCCGCCGACGACATCCGGGAGGTGTCGATGGGAGAACTCAAGGGGTGGGCGGAACCCGGATTCTACGCAGGCTCCGTGGTGCTTGGGATCAGGGGCGCGGGCGGGATTCGCAGGCCACCCCATCGAGGTCGCCTCGAGCAGGCGCCGGTGCGCATCAGAGGGGTCGCGATGGTGTGGGCAGTTCCGGGAGACCCGAGTCCGGCCCCCCACCGGGAGAGCTGGTGGAGTCCGGCGCTCCGACACAGCACCGCGACGGACGGCAGCCCCGAGCCGTGGAATTGCCGGACTGGAGTCCGGCGCCAGTTCTCCCGGTGGGGGCCCGGCAAGGGACTGGAGTCCGGCGCTCCGGCAGGGGCGGCGTCGGTCGGATGGAGCTCTCGGTACCGGGCCCCTACCGGAGAACGGGTGGAGTCCGGCGCGCACCGGCAAGCCGGCAGGCAGGCAGATACTCTTGAACCGAGGGAGGAACAGGACCATGGCGACATCCACCGATCGGCATTCGGACCCATCGCCGCGCTCCCGGCGCGGCGTCACCCGGCGGCAGGTGCTCGCGGGGGCGGGCGGGGCGGCGCTGCTCTCGGGGATCGCCGGACGGGCGGGCGCCGCGGCTCCAGCCGCGCAGGACGGCGCCGTCGTGTTCACGCACACGTCTGTCGCGAACCCCGACGAGACGCGGGACGATGTCGCCCTCGCCGTCGAGGGCGGCCGGATCGCGGCGATCGGCCCCACCGACGAGGTTCTCGCCAACCACCCCGGCGCCGAGCGGGTGGACGGGCGGCACAAGGCGCTCATCCCCGGCCTGATCAACACGCACGCTCACATGCGGGCCGTCATCGCCCGCGGTTTCAACGAGGACTTCGGCTTCCCCAACACCGCGAATCTCTCGGTGTCGCCCGCGAGCCTCCTCGAGGGCGAGGAGGGCAACCTGATGGTGGCGGTCGCGGCGCTCGAGGCGATCCGCACCGGGACGACCACGATCGTGGAGTACACCGGGAACGTGCAACAGCAGGCCGCCGTGCTCGCCGACTCGGGGCTGCGGTGCGTCTTCGCGGAGGGGATCCGCGATGCCGAGAACGTTCCCGGGCCGATGTCCACCCGGGCGATGGCGCAGGGGGTCAGCGACGCCCCGCGGTTCTCGGATCGGCTGCGCGATGAGGGCATGGAGCGGATCAGCGATCTGTTCACGACCTGGCACGGGGAGCGGAACGGCCGGATCTCGGTCTTTCCCGCCGCGGCGCTCGCCGAGACCTCGTCGCCCGAGCTGCTCCGGGCCGTGCGCGAGTTCGCCGAGACCCACGACCTCGGCTACACGATCCATCTCAACCAGAGCCGCGCCGAGTACGAGTACATGGTGATGCACCACCGGCTCCGGCCGGCGGAGTACCTCGACCGCCACGACTTCCTGGGTCCGCGCCTGTTCGCGGCGCACGCCCGCTATGTGAACCACGAGGAGGTCGCGCTGCTCGGCAAGTCCCGCACCATCATCGCCCACCAGGCGGGGATGGCGTCGAACCGCGGCATCGCGCCGCCGATTCCCGAGCTGCGGACGGCGGGCTGCCCCATCGCGCTCGGCACCGACAACAACACGAACGACGTGTTCCAGGTCATGCGGATCGCGATGCTGACCGAGCGGATCCGACGCAACCGCGACGGCGACGAAGTGCCCGGTCTCGCGCCGCAGCCGGAGGATGTCCTCGCCGACTGCACCCAGGGCGGGGCGATGGCGGTCCAGCAGGCGGACGAGATCGGGACGCTCGAGGTCGGAAAGAAGGCGGATCTCCTCGTCGTGGACACACTGCGCGCCCACCTCGTCCCCGCCGGACGCTTCCTCTCGGCGCTGGTCCACAGCGGCCATCCCGGCGACATCGAGAGCGTCATGGTGGACGGCGAGTTCGTCATGCGCGACCGTCAGGTGCTCACGATGGACGAGGACGCCATCCTGCGGGAGGCCGACGCGGTCGGGAAGCGGATCTGGGGAGAGGTGCTCGAGCGGAGCCCGTTCACGGTGCCGCGCCTGCCCCGCCCCTCCTGACGGGCTGGTGACGCGGCGTACCCGCGAATATTGAACAGGTCGCCGCCGATTTTCACGTATTATCGGCGGCGTCATGGTCACCTACGACCGGTTCCTGCGCCCGCCGAAGCAGAGCTTCTTCCTCCTGGGCCTGCGCGGCGTGGGCAAGAGCACCTGGGCGGAGGCGGCCTTCCCCGACGCGCCTCGCTTCGACCTGCTCGACCAGCGTCTCTACCAGGACCTGCTCGCCGATCCGTCGCTCTTCGCCCAGTCGCTGGCGCGACTCCCGCACGGAAGCCGGGTCGTGGTGGACGAGATCCAGCGCCTTCCCGATCTGCTGAACGAGGTCCATCGCTGGATCGAGAAGAAGCGGCTCCGCTTCGCGCTGCTCGGCTCCAGCGCGAGAAAGCTGAGGGCAGCCGGGGTCAATCTGCTCGCGGGGCGGGCGCTCTTCCGCAACATGTTCCCCCTCACGGCGAGCGAACTCGGGGACGACTTCGAACTCGACGCCGTGCTCCGGTGGGGTTCGATCCCGCTGATCTGGACGAGCCCCCGTCGCGGCGAAGTCCTCGACGCGTGGGTGATGCTGTATCTCCACGAGGAGATCCGCGCCGAAGCCGCCGCCCGCAACCTCGCGGGCTTCGCGAGGTTCCTCCCGGTCGCCGCGTTGATGAACGGGCAGGTGCTGAACGTGTCGGGGATCGCCCGGGATGCCGGCGTGGCCCGCACCACCGTGCGCGGGTATCTCGACATCCTCGACGACACGCTCCTCACCCACCGGCTTCCCGCCTACGACTCGCGACTGCGCGTCCGGGAGCGCCGCGCGCCGAAGCTCTACTGGGTGGATCCGGGCATCGTTCGGGCGGCGAAGCGCCGGTTCGGTCCGCTCGCGGCCGAGGAACGGGGGCCTCTTCTCGAGAGCTGGGTGCTCACCACGATCCGCGCCCACGCCGCCGAACACGAGCTGTTCCACTCCCTCAGCTACCGGGCGGTGCATCAGCGTCAGGCGGAAGTGGACTTCCTGCTCGAGCGCGACGGGGAACTGCTCGCCGTCGAGGTGAAAGCCACGCGCCGGTACCACACCGGCCTTCTGCGCGGGCTCCGGTCCGTCGAGGGACTCCCGGGCATCGTTCGCCGCGTGCTCGTGTACACCGGGGAGCGGCCCTTCCGTTCGACCGACGGCATCCGCATCTGGCCGGCGGAGCGGTTCGCCGAGCGGGTCGCGAGCGGCGCGCTCTGGCCCTGACCGGCTCCGGGCAGATACCGGTCTCCTGCCCGACTGCGCGTTTTTACTGTGAAATCCAGCCCATGACATCCCGGATTTCACAGTAAACTGGAATCCATGCTGGTACGGCGGGGCGCGCTCCGGGCGCTGGAGACCTCCCTCGGGCGTTCCCAGACCGTGGCGATTCTGGGGCCCCGACAGGTGGGCAAGACGACCCTCGCTCGCCAGTACGCCGATCGGATCGCCGGGCCCGTCGCCCGCTTCGACCTCGAGAATCCGCGCGATCTCTCGCGCCTGGAGGATCCGATGGGCGCGCTGGAGGGGCTCTCCGGCCTGGTCGTTCTCGACGAGATTCAGCGACGGCCGGAGCTGTTCCCGGTGCTCCGCGTCCTGATGGACCGCCCGGCGAATGCGGCCCGCTTCCTCGTCCTCGGCTCGGCGTCGCCAGAGCTGCTGCGGCAGTCCAGCGAGACCCTCGCCGGACGCATCGCGTTCCGGGAACTCTCCGGCTTCGATGTCGAGGACACCGGCGTCGAAGCGATCCCGCGACGCTGGCTGCGGGGCGGGTTTCCCCGCTCTTTCCTCGCCGACGACGATGCCGCGAGCTTCGCGTGGCGCCGCGACTTCGCGCGCACCTTCCTCGAGCGCGATCTCCCGCAGCTCGGCATACGACAGCCGGCGCCCGCGCTGCGACGGTTCTGGACCATGACGGCGCATCTGCACGGCCAGATCTGGAGCCACGCGGAAATGGCGCGAGCCTTCGGTGGCTCCGCGAAGACCGTTCGCCGCTACCGCGACCTCCTCGAAGCGGCGCTCGTGCTGCGCGTCCTGCCGCCGTGGTCCGAGAACCTCGGAAAGCGCCAGGTCAAGGCGCCCCGGGTCTATCTTCGGGACAGCGGGCTGCTGCACTGCCTCCTCGACATCCGGTCCACGGAAGACCTCGAGAGCCATCCCAAGGTTGGGGCTTCGTTCGAGGGCTTCGCGATCCACGAGCTCATGGCGCACCTGGACGCCCAACCGGAAGAATGCTCCTTCTGGCGGGCGCATACCGGAGCCGAGGTGGATCTGCTGATCGTGCGGGGGCGAGAGCGCCTCGCCTTCGAGATCAAGCGGACGACAACGCCCCGCACGACCAGATCAATGCACACGGCCATCGAGGATCTCCGACTCGAGCGGCTCGACGTGATCCACCTCGGCCGCGACACCTACCTGCTCCGCGACCGGATCCGGGCCGTTTCGATCTTCCGGCTCCGCGAGGACCTGCCCGTCTGACCGAACTGGCACCCGCGCGAAACACGGTCGCGGTCTGCCAGATGCAGATGGGAGCGGCGCCGGTTCAGCACCGTATCGCCACCGGTGGCATAATGCTCCCATGCCCGGAATCCACGTGAGGAACGTCCCCACCGAAACCCTCGATGCCCTGAAGCTTCGGGCCGCCGCACACCACCGGTCCGTCCAGGGCGAAATTCGCTCAATCCTCGCCCGCGCTGCGAAGGCAGCCCCGCCGAGACAGGGCTATCCGCCCATCCGCCTGTTTCAGGTCGAGGTGGGAGGCACGCGGTCCTGGAGCCGCGAGGAAATCTATGGCGATGAAGGCCGGTGAACGGTTGTTCTGTGACACGAACGTCCTTCTGAGCGCCGTGGACCAGCGTCGCCCACTCCATCGTCACGCTCTCCACGTCTTCAACACACTTCCGAACCGAGGCGTGGAACTGTGCGTGAGCGGGCAGGTGCTTCGGGAGTTCCTCGTAGTCAGTACACGCCCGGCGGAAGCGAACGGGTTGGGAATGGAACCCGCTGCTGCTGTCGAAAACGTGGCAGCCTTCGTGAGTCGCTCGACCCTCCTGGATGAAACGAGCGACGTCTCCACAAGGCTGGCCCGCATCGTCAGTACGAGCGGATGCAGCGGCAAGCAGATCCACGACGCCAACATCGCCGCCACGCTGCTCGCGCACGGACTGACGCAACTCGTCACGTCCGATCCGGACGACATGCGCCGGTTCGACGGCGTGGACGTGGTGCCCCTCGGCGGCGTACTCGGATGACGCCGGGCGACGTGTCATCGGCTGATCGGAGCCCGTCAGGAGCCGCGCGGGGCTGATCCCGTGGCGGCCCGGGAGCGTCAGCACACCTCCGGGATCGGCTCGCCGTGCTCGAAGGCGCGCTCGAGGTGGAGCCGCTGGAGCCGGAGGGTGAGCGGACCGCGCGCACCCCTGCCGATCCGGCGCCCATCCACCTCCAGCACCGGCGCGAGCCCACCCATGGTGCCGGTCGTGAACATCTCGTCCGCGGTATAGACCTCGGTCAGCGACAGGTTCTTCTCGACCACCCGGATCCCGTCCTCCCGGGCGGCCTCGATGAGCGCGGCCCGCGTGACGCCGGGGAGACAGGAGTCGGTCGTCGGCGTGAACAGCGCGCCGCGGCGGACGAAGAAGACGTTCGTCGCGTTCGTCTCGGCGACGAAGCCGTGGACATCAAGCATCAGGGCGTCTTCGACCCCAGCCTCATTCGCCTCGATCTTCGCGAGGATGTTGTTGATCAGGTTGGCGTGGTGGATCTTCGAGTCCAGGCACTGCGGGCTGTTCCGCCGGATCGAGGACGTGATCAGCCGGATGCCCTCCGGGTCGTACACGAGCTGCTTCCATTCCGCGAGGACGATCAGGGTGCAGCCCGACCGGTTCCACTCCGGGCTCATTCCGGAGGTCACTTTCTCCCCCCGCGAGAGCGTGAGCCGAACGTGGACCCCGTCGGTCATGCCGTTGGCGCGGAGCGTCCGGAAGAGCGCCGCCTTCACCGTCTCCCGGTCCGGGATCCCGGCAAACGCCATCGCGTGCGCCGAGTCGAACAGCCGGTCGAGGTGCCGGTCGAAGTCGGCGATTCGCCCGCGATAGACGCGAAGGCCCTCCCAGACGGCATCGCCGCCCTGAACCGAGCTGTCGAAGACGGACACTTTCGCCTCCGACCGGGGCTTCAGGCCGTTGCCGACGAAGACGAGGATGCGCTCGTTGCGCGAGTCGGGGAGTGCCATGGTGGGTGTGCGGCGGTCCGGGGAGTCAGGGGGCGGCGCCGATCAGGAGCAGCTCCTCCCTCCGCGGCGCGTCACGCCGCCTCGAGAGGCGTGATGTCCGAGAGGTCTGCAGTCCTGCGGGCGCGGGCGAGGTCGAACCCCCGCTGCAGGTTCACCCAGAACTCCGCGTTGTTCCCGAAGAACCGCGAAAGCCTCATCGCGGTGTCGATCGAGAGCGCCGTTTCCCCCTTCACCAGCCGCTCGATCCGCGTCCGCGGCACGTTCAGCCGGCGCGCCAGGGTGATCGCGCTCATGCCGAGCGGCTCCAGGTACAGCTCGCTGAGGACTTCGCCCGGGTGGGATGGATTCTCGACGAGGCTCATTCTGCGACTCCCTTCAGTGATGGTCCACGATCTCGACCCGCGCCGGTCCGCGGTCGGTCCACGCGAAACAGATACGCCACTGGTCGTTGAGGCGAATCGAGTGCTGGCCGGCCCGATCTCCCCAGAGCGCCTCGAGCCGGTTGCCCGGCGGAAAACGGAGGTCGTCCAGCGCAGTCGCGGCGTCCAGCGCCGACAGACTGGCCCGCGTTCGGCGGATCAGGTCGCTCGGGAACCCCTTGCCATAACGATCCCGAACCGCCCGAGCCGCCAGCTTGCCCTTCGTGCTCACAATCATGGCCTGCGCGTATCACAGCATGATACCTCTGGTCAGCGGGCGGCGCCGATCAGGAGCAGCTCCTCCTGTCGCGGCGCGAAGTACACGACGTCGCCCTCGGGAGTGAGTCGGGCGTTCTCCTCGATCCGGATGGGCAGCACCAGGCCGTCCCACTCCGGGATGGGCGTGCTCACATGGAGCTCCACCGAGTACCAGGCCTCCGCCGCCAGCGGATAGCGAACCCGGTCTCCGTAGGCGAACGGCCAATCCACCGCGATCCGGGCGCCGATGTCGTGGGTCGAGTTCCCCACCGAGTGGCAGTAGATGCCCACTTCGGGCTGCCGGGGGTCGGTTTCCACCACGCCCCCGGTCTTCGGCTGGCCGGACTGGTAGCCGATGGCGCCGACATCCTCCATCGTCGCCTCCCACACTTCGTGCGCGATGGCGCCCGGCTTCATGTTGGCCGTGAGCATGTCGGTCACTTCGAGCGCCTTCGCGAACGCGTCCCGGATGCTCTCCGGCGCCTCGGTCTCGCCCGGCCGCAGCACGTAGGCGGTCCGCTTGATGTCGGTCCGGTAGTCGAGGTAGCCGAGGCCGGCGTCCACCGAAAGCACGTCCCCGGGCATCACGACGTGATTGGGGGAGTTCGTCGGCAGGTTCTCGCCGTTGCGCGTGATCCGGACGCCGGGCAGGAACTCGTTGATGAGCCCCAGCTCCATCGTCCGCTGCCGCATCCACCAGTGGATGTCGTTCGCGGTCGTCTCGCCGACCGTCACGACCGCGTCGGAGAACGCCTCCTCCTCCCACGCCACCGTCCACGCGGCGAGATCGCTGAACACCGGAATCTCGTCGGCGACATGCATCGTCCGGAAGTCGCGGATCAGGAGTTCCGCCGAGACCATCCGGGAGGCGTACTCCTCGCCGAGCGTGTCTTCGAGGAAGTTGCGGAGCGTCCAGGTCAGGCCGTCCGCCATCGGCAGCGTCGGCGAGACGTTGATCCCGATCCGCTGCGGATCGCGCTCCTCGATCACCTTGCGGAGGTGGGGCCGGACGCCCGCTTCGGTGTAGCCGTAGTGGATGTGCTCGTCGTAGGTGTCGTAGATGGTCGTGTCCCGGAGCTCGTGCGAGCCGATGAAGATCTTCTCGGGCTCGTCCCCGCCGTGGTCGAAGAAGACGTAGGCGTTTCGCACGCCACCCCAGCCGCCGCCGATCTCGGAGAGGATCGGATCCACGTCGTGTTCGCGGCTGAAGACGAGCCACAGATCAATGCCGTGGGCCCGCATCGCCGGGAGCAGCACCGAGTCGAGCCGCTTCCCGATCAGATCCCTCCGGATCTCGAAGCGCTCCCGGGCGTCCGGAATCTCGACGGCCTCGGTGGGACGGGCGGCGACTGCGCCCGAGCCGCCATCTCCCGCTCCGACGCAGCCGGCGGCCAGCAGCAGAACGGCTCCCCAGAGCCGGTTTCGTCGGGTCATCGCGTCACCTCCAGCCGAGTCGCGCCAGCAGCTCCCGCGCCGCCGCGTGATCGGGCTCGATCTCGAGCAATCGTCTCAGGGTCGCCGCCGCCTCGTCGCGCCTCCCCTGCCGGGCGAGGACCGCCGCCCGGTTGAACCGGGCGGGCGCGAACCGCGGCTCGGCCGCGATGGCGGCGTCGTAGTGGCGGACCGCACCGTCCGCATCGTCCCCCCGCGCCAGCAGGTTGCCGATCCGGAAGTGGGCGAGGGCGAAGTCGGGCTTGCGGGCGACGGCGCGCCGGAAGTGCTCCAGCGCCTCGCCGGACTCCCCGCGACCCTCGAGCGCTTCGCCGAGACCGAAGTGCGCCTCGGCGAACTCCGGCCATCCATCGAGCGCGCGGCGAAAGTGCGCTGCCGCCTCGGCCGGGCGGCTCTGGGTGAGCCGGACGGTCCCGAGGTTGTGGTGCGCCTGCGGCAGCCCGGGGGCGGCCTCGACGGCCCGTCGGAACAGCGCCTCGGCCCGATCGGTCTCGCCGTTCAGGAACCGGAGCCGACCCAGATCGCTGAGCGCCACCGCGAAGTCGGGGCGAATCCGGACCGCCGCCTCGAGGCGTCGGATCGCCTCCTCGCGCTCGCCGAGCTCGACGAGCATCCCGGCGAGGCTGTAGAGGGCTCTCTCGTCCGCCGGGTCCTGCCGCAGCCGGAAGCGATAGCCGGCGAGCCGGGCGGCGGTCTCCTTCCGGGCGAAGTCGCGCTGGAGGACGGGCAGGTCCGCTTCGCGCCGGGGAACCGCCTGGATCCAGAGGTCGCCCATCTCGTCGGAGGATTCGGGGCCGTAGAGGACGCGGCGGGGCGGATCCTGCGGGTTGCGGCGGTTGTCCGCCGAGTTGTCGTAGCGGTACTCCATCGCCAGCCGGGCGCCCGCCGGCAGGAGCACCGGTCGCGCGAAGCGGTACTCCGCCTGCCAGTTGAAGTCCCATTCCGGGATCCGAAGCAGCGAACGTCGGCTTCCGTCGGGCAGCTCGGCCCACGCCCGCATCTCGCGGGCGAGGTAGTGGGCGTGCGGATAGAGCCCGATCAGCTCCACCTCGACCGGCAGCCGGTAGGCGTCCCGGATCCGGTAGTCGTCCTCCCCGGCCGGGATGTCCATCGCCTTCGTCCCGAGCCGCAGCCGGGTCGCGGTGCGCGAGGGCGCGTCCTCGGTGAAGTGGAACCCGATCCGGACCTGGACCGGCGGCGCGGCCGGGCGGGGGAGCAGGTGCAGCTGCAGGACGAGGTCGCTCCCGCGAGGGAGCCGCCACGCCATACCGGCGGGGACCTCGAGAGCGGTCTTCCCGGGGGTCCATCCGAGGAAGTGCCCGTCGGGGCTCTCCGCGAGGCCCGACTGCATGCCCGCCCAGCCGGGCCCGGGGTCGAGGGAATCGAAGACGCGCGCCGAACGGGCCCGGTCCACCAGGACGACAGCGTGATGGACGACCTCGCGGTTCCCGGGGAGGAACTCCATCGCCCTCACGAACCGGTCCGCCGCGAGGGGGACCGGAACGACGAAGCTCCGGAAGATGTCGCGCCCCGATTCGGGAACCGCGTAGGCCTCCGGCATGGTCACGACCAGGTCCGGCTGGCCCAGTCGCCGAATCGGCGGGGGTGGCGGCGGCGCAGCGGGCGCGCCTTCGGGGGCGCCGGTCTCGGCCCAGCGCCGCAGCGTCCCGATTTGGTCAGCGGAAAGGCGACGCTCTCCGACGAACGTCCCGGGGCCGTCGTCCGGAAGCCACGGCGGCATCCGCCGGGCGGCCGTCACCGACGCGATGTCGGCGGACCGCGCTCGGGCCGCGTCCCAGGTGTCGAGTCGGAACGGCCCGATCCCGCCCCGCTGGTGGCAGGGGACGCAGTGGCGGAAGAGGATGGGAGCGACGTCGCGGGTGAATGTCGCCGGGCCCTCCGCGGAAGCCACGGCCGTGACAAGCGACAGCACGACGAGCGGAACCACGACCCGGGAGAACCGGGAACGACCCTACTCCCGCGCCGCCGGCGGTCGCAAGCATGTGTACGGGCCCACCCCTGTTGACAGAGGGGGATGCCGGGTGGGGGTGGGGGCTTGCCGAGCCGAGAGCGCCGGGGTGAAGTGCGTCGGGAGCCGGCAACAAGGGCGGAGGCGGGAGTGTCGGGTGGTGGCGGTGGCGGCGGCCGATAGAGGGGCCGGTCCTCGCGGGGCTCGGCCTCTCTGGCGAGGACGGCCAACGGGACCTCGCCGTCGAGCGCCTGATGGGGCCGTTCGGTGTTGTACCAGAGCAGCCAGTCGGCGAGACGGCGGTTGAACTCGGCGAGGCCATCCTCGCCAGCCCAGAGGAGGTCCTCGTGGAAGTCCACGAAGTCCTCTTGGAGGGTGCGGTTGAAGCGCTCGACGTGGGCGTTCATCTGTGGGGTCTTCGGGTAGGTGAACATGCGTCCGAGGCCGAGCTTCTCGACGCGCTTGCGGAACAGCCCCTCGAACTCGGAGCCGTTGTCGGAGAGGATCCGCTCGACCTGGGCGGGGAAGATGTCGAGGACGACATCGAGGAAGGCGCTGGACCAGCCGGTTCCGAGGCCGGGGGAAGCGACGGCCATGGCGAAGCGGGAGCGCACGTCGATGGCGGCGAAGAGATAGCGCCGGATCCCGGTATCGATGCGGTGGACGGTGTCGACGGCGATCAGCTCGCCGGGGCGCTTGGGACGGTAGCCCTTGGGTTTACGCGGCTTCGGAGGTCGGGGGCGCTTCTTGCGGCCGCGGTTGTCGAGGCGGGGCGGGATCATCCGCATTCCTCCGGCGCGGGCGATGAGGCGGCCGATGGTGACGACCGCGGGGCAGACGAGGCCGCGTTCCTGGCAGAAGCGGGTGAGGAGGGGGTGGATCTTCCGCTTCCCGAGGTTGGGGTGGTCAGTCCGGAGCCGTCGGATCTCCTCGACGATCTCGGGGGGCCAGCGACTGGGAGGTCGGCGCCGGGGCTTGCGCGGCTGGATCTCGAGGGCGTCGGGTCCTCCGTCCCTCAACAAGGCCTTCCAGCGGTAGATGGTGCGCCCGGTGACTCCGGCGTGATCGGCGGCGGCGGCGATCCCGTGCCGGTCGGCGAACTGGATCGCCTTGAGGCGTTGCTTCGCCACATCGGACATGCCCTTGCACCTCGCGGCCCAGGTGGCGACACGGGGCCAGCGGCCGGGCAATGAGAGGAGCCTCATCGGGCCTGCTCCGGGTCAGGGGGCCCTTGACATCCTACTCGGAGCCCGTGCAGCATGTCCCTCGCGAGCGGCGGCCGCCGGGCCGAGCACGATGCGTCGAGGATGACTCCGCGAGCGCTTAGCACGATTCGACATGTCTGGACCGTGAACAGTTGGTGAATGTTTCGCGACAGCCGCGACTGTCCCGGCCCGATTGGCGGCGATTCAACGACTTGGGCGCGGCCTCGCGTTTGATCGACGGCGGCTCCGGGTGTCTGATGGGCGATGAACTAGTGACTTCGTGATCTTCCCATGCCATGGCTTGTCCAGACTGCTCCGCCATGGCTCGCGTACCGGAAACACAGCCCCGTTCCGGCGCCGCATCCCCGTGACGCGGCCGGCTGCGGTTCCGCATCAAGACCACTGCATCCACCAAGGAGGGAGACCCATGCTGAGAGGACATTCGGCGATCGGGAGGTCGCCTTCCGCACCGGTGCTGGCCGCAGCTCTCCTGCTGACGGCCGGCCTCGCCGGCTCGCAGGAACTGACCGGCACCATCTACGGCGACGTCACCGACGATCAGGGGCTCGCCATCCCCGGCGCGACCGTGACGCTCACGAGCCCGCGACACATCACGACCGAAGTCCGGGTTACCGGGGAACGCGGGGACTACCGCGTTCCTCTGCTCTCGCCCGGCGCCTATACGGTGACGGTCGAGCTCGCCGGCTTCCAGACCGTCACCTTCGAGGGCGTGGTCGTGAGCGCCGGGACCGACATCGGCCTCGACGCCACCCTCTCTCCCGCCGGAGTCGAGGAGATGGTCACGGTGATCGGGGAAGCGCCGCTCGTGGACGTGAAGAGCAACCAGGCCATGCGCACCATGGATGTGGACCTGATCGAGAACATTCCTCTGGGCCGCAACTACTCCGACCTGCTCGTCTCGATGCCGGGGGTTCTCGACAGCGAGTACTCGTTCACACCGGCCCAGACGGTCCACGGCAGCTCTCCCCGCGACAACCTGTTCAACATCGACGGGGCGGGCATGAACGACACGACCGTCGGCTATATCTCCACCGAGATCCC
The DNA here is from genome assembly GCA_965232015.1 of Vicinamibacteria bacterium. Taxonomy (GTDB): domain Bacteria; phylum Acidobacteriota; class Vicinamibacteria; order Marinacidobacterales; family Marinacidobacteraceae; genus JAJEAO01. Next base: position 3,025,521 of record OZ246946.1, read on the forward strand.
GATCGACATGATCGAGGAGGTCCAGGTCACCACCGGCGGGATCTCCGCCGAGTTCGGGCTCTCCATGGGCGGCGTCTTCAACTTCGTCACCAAGTCCGGCGGCAACGATTTCTCCGGGACGGTCAACGGCTACTACCAGGGCGAAGAACTGGAGTGGAGCAACCTGACTTCCGAACTCGAGGAACAGCTCCCCGCGGCCACCAGCACGGTGAAGAACCAGGAGTACGGGGCCACGCTCGGCGGGCCGATCATCCGGGACCGCGCCTGGTTCTTCGGCAACCTCCGCCGCCTCGAAGTCGAGCAGCAGGAGCCCTTCCTGCCCACCCAGCCCTTCGAGACGAACCAGACCCACTCCTTCTTCAAGCTCACCACCCAGCTCACGGGGAGCACCCGGTTCAGCGGCTCCTTCACGACCCGGGACCAGGACAAGTGGCCGGGGAACGTGACCAGCTTCTCGAACGCCGACCACCCCGAGACGTGGAACATCTTCTTCCGGAACCAGCGGATCGTGAATCTGCAGGCCACCCAGCTCATCGGACAGGACACGATCATCGAGGGCCGGTTCAACGGGGTGTGGAAGACCTTCAACCAGGACTACCCCAACAACAGCGATTTCCGGGTCGGCTACGTGGACATCGGCACCGGCGAATCCTTCGGCGGGCTGACCGGAGGCGTGGGCAACACGCTGGCGCGCGACATCCGGCAGGCTCATCTGACCCTCTCCCACTTCCGGACCGGGCTCGGCGGCTCGCATGAGTTCAAGACCGGGATCTACTGGGAGCACTCCCCGTTCAAGCGCGAGTTCTTCTTCCCGAACGGGGAGGACGTGCAGCAGCGGCTCCTGAACGGCGAGGCCTACCGGGTCCGCCTCCTGAACTACCCGATCAACCTGCAGCAGACCAACATCGGCCGCGTGGCTTTCTTCGCGCAGGACCAGTGGACGATCGGTGATGCGCTCACCGTCAACATGGGTCTGCGTTGGGAAGCCACCGAAGGCTGGTACCCGCGGCAGAGTTCGGGCGGAGGGCGCTGGTTCCCCGAGGTGTTTCTCGACGAGACTCGCGAGCTCATCACCTTCAACTCCCTCTCGCCGCGCGTCGGCTTCGTGTGGGCGCTGGGAGCGGAGGGCCGGACGTCCATCAAGGCGAGCTACGGCAAGTACTACAAGCCGCTCCTGAACCAGGACACGCTGATCATCCTGCCGCGATCCGGCGGACACCACGAGTACGAGTGGGTCGACCACAACGGCGACCTCGTGTTCCAGGACGGAGAGCAGGGCGAGCTGGTCTCCAACGCAATCCAGCCCAACACCAGCAGCGCCGATCCGAACCTGAGAAACGCCTACGTGAACGCGTTCCACTTCGGAATCGAGCATCAGCTCCAGAGCAATCTGGTGGTCTCGGTCTCCGGGATCTTCAAGCGCGAGCAGGACCTCATGGAGACGGTGGACGTCGGCCGGGTCGGGCCCGACGGCACCCCCTTCGGCGCGTACAACCCGATCTCGGTGACGAATCCCATTGACGGTTCTCCGATGACGATCTACGCCCTCAGGCCCGAATTCCAGGGTTCCGGTCGAGTGCGCTTCCTGACCAACCCCGGACAGGACGGACCCCTGTTCCGCGACTACAACGGGGTGGAGTTCGTGGTGCGGCGGCGCTGGGACGACGGCTGGCAGTTGATGGCGGCGCTGAACGTCTCGGAGGCCTACGGCAACATCGGCAACAGCTACGGCTCGACCTGGGGCGGCCACGCGATCTACGACAACCCGAACACCCTCATCAACGCCGAAGGGCCGCTGGACCTCGACGCCACCTACCAGTTCAAGCTCCAGGGCACCTACACGATGCCGTGGGATGTCGTGGTGAGCGCCTACTACCAGGGCGTCACCGGGTTCCCGCTGAAACCGCCCGAGAACTTCGCGCCCGACCCCGCGCTCGGCGCCTACACCGTGCGCTTTTTCCGGGACGACGTGCCGGGGATGGAGGTCGAGAGCTTCGTGGATGTGGCCGGCGTGCCGCGCGGCACCTACCGCCACGACTTCCGCAACAAGGTGGACCTCCGGATCGAGAAGCAGTTCCCGTTCGGGGACGACATGCGGATCGGGGTCATCGCGGATGTCTTCAACCTGACGAACATCAACCGGACCACCGCCATCCAGTCGCTTCGCTGGGATCTCTCGGAACGATTCCTGGTTCCGGCCCGGATCGAGCCGCCCCGCATCCTGCGGATCGGCGTCCGGTTCCAGTTCTGATCGGAACACCGCGGGTCGGCGTCGGGGCGCCACTCGTCCGAGTGGCGCCGCCGGCGTGGCATCCTCACGGGAGGATGCAGATGACGCGACGATTCCCCGGCGCCGCCGCCCTCGCCGTCAGCGCCCTCGCCGCCGCCTGCGGGCCGGCGGCGGGCGCCGGCAACCACCAGGCGCTCGTCGCGCTTCACGACGAATTCCTCGAGTTCGCCCAGCCGCGGTCCGAAGCCGGACTCCCCGACGTGCGGGCCGAGACGATCGCGGGTCTCCGCGCGGGGCTCGAGGGCTTTCGGGACCGGCTCCGCGCGATCGCTCCCGATGGCTGGAGCGTCTCCGAGCAGGTGGACCATCTCCTCGTGACCGCCCGATTGAACCGCCTCGACTTCGACCTTCGGGTGCGGCGGCCGTGGGCGCGCGACCCCGGGCTCTATGTGGACGCGGTCCAGCGACTCGCGTTCCGGGAGTTCCCCCTCGACGCCGAGGCCCTCGCCGCGCTGGAGGCCTCGCTGCGCGCCGTGCCCGCGTTTCTCGAGCTGGCGGAGACGAACCTGACCGACGCCGGGGGCGAGCTGACCGCGCTGGCGATCCGCAACCTGGTCACTGCGGACGGCGTCGGCCACGGCCACCCGTACCGCGAGGTCCCGCCCGCGGGCGCGATCGGCTGGTACGGCGATCTGGTCGGCCAGCTCGAGACGCACCACGCCGCCCTCGTTCCGGCGGCCGAGGAGGCGCAGGCCGCGGTGGAGGGGTTCCACGCCTGGCTCACCGCGAACCGGGAGCGGCTGAACGCGCCCTCCGGCGTCGGTCGCGAGAACTACGACTGGTATCTGCTCAACGTCGCGTTGATGCCCTTCGACTGGGACGACGTGAACCGCATCGGCGACCGGGAACTCCACCGGTCGTGGGCCTTCCTCGCCCTCGAGCGGCGCCGCAACCGGGGCCTGCCGACCCTGGACCCGGCGCCCACCGCCGAGGACTACGACCGGCGCATCCGGGAGGCCGACGAGCACGTCCGCCGCTTCCTGGTGGAACAGGATGTCCTCACGATCCCGGACTACGTCGGAGAGTTCGGGACGAACGTCCCCTGGATCGTCCGCGAGGGCGGGCGGCGGAACTTCTGGGAGGAAGTCCAGTACCGGGACCCGCTGCCCGACCACGTACACGCCGTCATCCCGGGACACCGCTTCGATGCGTTGCTGCGGAGCCGCGAGGCGGGGCCGAATCGCTCGCCCATCCGCGCCGCCTACCGCGACCGCGGACGCTCGGAAGGGTGGGCGTTCTACCTCGAAGAGATGATGCTGCAGGCCGGGCTGCTGGAGGAGCGGCCCCGCACCCGCGAGCTGTACACCATCTTCCAGATCGCCCGGGCGGTGCGGAACCGGGCCGAGGCGCTCATGCACTCGAACGAGTTCACAGTCCAGGAGGCGGTGGACTTCATGGTGGAGAACACGCCGTTCATGGATCAGGACGTGGCGCGGGTGGACGCCGAGATCTACCTCCGGACGCCAGGTTCGGGAATCGCTTACCAGATGGGCAAGCTCCAGATTGAGGAGCTGCTCATGGACCGGGCGCTGCAGCTCGGCGACGGGTTCGATCTCCGGGCGTTCCACGACGAGTTCCTCGCGGCCGGCTGGATCCCGATCTCGCTCATCCGATGGGAAATGACCGGCGACGAGGACGAAGTCCGGCACTTTCTGGCAGACCTCGACGACGCCGGAGGAACCACCGAATGAGAACCGCGCCGCGATCCGCGCTCGCCGTCGCCTTGTGGCTCGGGGCCTCGGCGTCGGCCCCCGCCCAGCCCGCCGACCCGCGGGATCCGCTGCTGAACCAGGGGCCGAAAACGATCGCCACCTCGGACGGCGGCATGGTGGCGACGCAGCTTCCGAACGTGACCCGCGCTGCCGTTCGCGTGCTCGAGAGTGGCGGGAACGCGGTGGACGCCTTCGTCACCGCGGTGTTCTTGCAGCACGTGGAGGACTTCCACCAGGTCTCCCACTTCGGGGCGATGTCCGGGCTCTACCACGAGGCCGCCACCGGACAAACCCATGCCTTCAACGCGTTCTCCGAGCGACCGCGCGCCGACCGCTGCGACGATGGGCTGCGCGTCGGGCGGGTCGCCATCGGGGGCACGGTGCGCGGACTCGAGTCGCTCGCCGAGCGCTTCGGAACGAGGCCGTGGGCCAGCTATCTGGAGCCGGCCATCGCCGCCGCCGAGGAGGGCGTTCTGGTCACCAGCTTCCAGTACGCGAACAACTACAGCCTCCTGGAGACCGGGGATCTGATCCAGCGGAATCCGGAGGCGCGCGCCGCCTACATGCCGGACGGGCATCTGGTCCCCGTCGGCGGGATCTGGAAGATGCCGGCGTTCGCTTCGACGCTGCGGGCCGTCGCCGAGCACGGCGCCGACCATCTCTACCGGGGCGAATGGGCGCGGAAATTCGTGGAGCAGGCGACTAACGCCGGGTTCTGCGTGACCTTGGAGGACCTCGCCGAGTACGAGACCCGCTGGCTCGAACCGGCCCGCTTCACCTACCGGGGCCACGAGATCCTGGTGGAGCCGCCGCCCAACAAGGGGGGTCTGCTCGTCGGGCAGAACCTGAACGTGCTGGAGCAGTTCGACCTGACGGAGTCGGGTCACTACGCCGAGTCGCCGGAGACGCTCGAGATCATGGTCCGCAGCTTCGGGAAGGTCGAGTCGGACATGAAGTGGTCCATCCAGGATCCCGCCGCCTACCGGAATCCGCTCGAGCTGTGGGCGTCGAAGGACTACGCCCGGATGAGCGCCGAGTACGTCCGCCAGACGATGCCGCTGCCTGGCGTGGACCTGACCGCGGCGGTGGAACTCGAGGCGGGCGAAGCGGACGCGGCATCCACCACGATGACGCTCGGCAGCAACCACAACGTGATCGTGGACGCGGCGGGCAACTGGATCACCTCGCTCCACACCGGACACGGCGGCGCCCCGGGGATCTTCCTCGACGGAGTGCGCGCCACCGGCAGCGGGGTGAAGGCCGAGACCACCGGGCCCGGACGCCGCATCCTCGCCGAAGTCACGGGCGTCCTGGTGATGCGGGACGGCAGGCCGTGGCTCTCGCTGGGCACCCCCGGATTCCCGCCGCAGCCGGTCACCGAGGTGCTCGTGAACCTCCTCGACTTCGGCATGCACCCGAAGGACGCCGCCGACGCGCCCCGCTTCTGGGCCTTCCTCTACGGGCAGACCGAGCGGCGCGTGCTGCGCATCGAATCGCGGATCTCCGACGAGGTCCGCCGCGGGATGGCCCGGCGCGGCATCGCGATCGAGGAACTCGGGGACTACAACTGGCACACCGGCTCGATGCAGATCATCTGGCGCGGTGACGACGGAAAACTTCACGGGGTCAGCGACCCGCGGCGGCTGGGACATGCCGCCGGAACTTCAGGAGGAGGAGCGCCATGAAGAGCAGCTCGACACGGATTCGCATCCTGGCCGCGGCCGGGGTGTTGGCCCTCGCCGCCAACGGGATGGCCCAGCCCGGACCGGACCCGCAACTCAACCAGGGTCCGAAGCCGACCGCGAGCGGCGACTCGGTCATGGTCGCCACCCAACTGCCGGTGGTCAGCGAGGCGGCGCTTCAGGTGCTCCGCGATGGCGGGAACGCGGTGGACGCGATGGTCACCTCGGTCTTCATGCAGCACGTGAACGACTTCCACCAGGTCTCGCACTTCGGCTCGATGTCGGTCATCGGCTACGACGCGGCGAGCGACACCTACTGGTCGCTGAACGCGGTCTCGGAGCGTCCCCGAGCCGACCGACACGACCACGGCGACGTGTCCAGGGTGGCGATCGGCGGAGTGGTGCGAGGTCTCGAGGCCATCGCCGAGCGCTACGGCAGCGGTTCGATGGAGTGGTCGGGTTACTTGCAGCCCGCGATCGCCTCGGCCGAGGAGGGGACCGTCGTCACGTCGTTCATGTACGGGATCAACTACGCGCTGCTGGAGCAGGGCGATCTGGTGAAGAACCCGGAGGCGCGCGAGGCGTACATGCCGGACGGGCACCTGGTGCCAGTGGGCGAGCGCTGGAAGCGGCCGAGACTCGCCGAGCACCTCCGCATGGTCGCCTCCGAGGGCGCCGACTACATGTACACCGGCGCGTGGGCGGAGAAGTTCGTGGAGGCCGCCAACGGCAAGGGCTTCGCCGTCAGCATGCAGGACATGGCGGAGTACCGGCCCCACTGGGATGAGCCGACGAAGTTCACCTACCGCGGCCTCGACTTCTACGGCTCTCCGCCCCCCGACACCGGCGGGGTCATCGTCGGCGCCAACCTGAAGATCCTCGAGAACTTCGACCTGAACGGCATGGGGCACTACAGCGAGTCCCCCGAGACGCTCGAGATCATGATCCGCGCCTTCGGCCGCGTCTCCGACGAGACGCGATGGGTCATCAAGGACCCGCTCAACTTCCGGATGCCCACCGATCTGTGGCTGTCAGACGAGTACGGAAAGCTCGGCGCGACCTTCGTCGAGAACACGATGCTGCTCCCCGGCGTGGATCTCTCCGGGAGCGACGCCCCCGACATGACCGCTTCGCTGTTTCCCCCGGGCGCGGGCGGCGCCGACACCGCCGACCTCGGCAGCAACCACAACGTGATCGTGGACTCCCACGGGAACTGGGTGTCCATGCTCCACACCGGACACGGCGGAGCGCCCGGCGTCTTCATTGATGGGGTTCGGGCCACCGGGAGCACCGCCCGCGCCGCGACCGCCGGCCCCGGCCGGCGCCTGGTGCTGCCGATCACCGGGATCATCATCGCGAAGGAAGGCAAGCCGTGGCTCGCCATGGGCACCCCGGGATCGCCGCCGCAGCCGGTGACCGAAGTCCTGGTGAACATCATTGATTACGGCATGCACCCGAAGGACGCCGCCGACGCGCCGCGCTTCTGGGCGTTTCGGGGAGGCGAACGGGGGGTTCAGATCGAGTCCCGCATCTCGGACGCCGTGCGCCGCGGGATGGCGAAGAGCGGCATCGGGATCACCGACCTCGGCGCCTACAACTGGCACACCGGCTCGATGCAGATCGTCTGGAGGGGCGACGACGGAAAACTCCACGGAGCGACTGATCCGCGGCGTCTCGGCGTCGTCATCGGCTACTGACTTCGGAGCGCCGGACTCCAATCCGGCACTCCGTCGAAGCGAAACAGCCGCGACGCCGCACCTGCGGACTGATGAAGAATCCAGACTCCAGTCCGGCGCGGCGACGGACGAAACTGCCGCTCGCCTGAGCGGCGCCTGATCGGAGGTTCGACCATGCGTTTCCTCACCACGGCGGCCGGGTTGTGCCTGGCCGCGGCTCTCGCGGCGGCGCAGACCCCTCCCGACGCGCGGGACGCGCTTTACAACCAGGGACCGAAGCCGGAAGCGGTCGGCGATTCCGTCATGGTGAGCACCCAGCTCCCCATCGTCACCGAGACCGCGCTCGAAGTGCTCCGCGGCGGCGGGAACGCGGTGGACGCCTTCATCACGGCGGTGTTCCTCCAGAACGTCGTGGACTACCACCAGGTGAGTCTGTTCGGCGCGATGGGCGGCCTCTACTACGAGGCGGCGACCGGGGACTACCACGTCTTCGAGGCCTACTCGGAGCGTCCGCTCGCGGGCCGCTGCGGCGAAGGCGATCCCTCGCAGGTCGCCATCGGCGGCAAGGTGGCGGGACTCGGCGCCCTCGCGGATCGCTTCGGGTCGAAGGAATGGGCCGAGTACCTCGACCCGGCCATCAGCGCCGCGGAGGAAGGGGTGCTGGTCACTTCCTTCATGTACGCGAACAACTACAACAGTTGGGAGACCGGCGACCTGATCCAGCAGAACCGGGAGGCGTGGGAGCACTACATGCCCGACGGCCACCTCGTCCCGGTGGGGCATCGCTGGAAGATGCCGGCGCTGGCGGAGACGCTGCGCGGCATCGCCTCGGAAGGCGCGGAGCACCTCTACACCGGCGGCTGGGGGCAGGAGTTCGTCGAGCAGTCCCGCGCGAAGGGATACTGCGTGAGTCTCGAAGACATGGGCAGCTTCGAGGTGCGGTGGTCGGAGCCGGTCCGCAGCACCTACCGCGGCTACGAGGTGATCAGCGAGTCCCCTCCGAAGAAGGGCGGCATCCAGATCGGCTACAACCTGAACATCCTCGAGAACTTCGACCTGGAGGGCATGGGCCACTACGCCGAATCGGTGGAGAGCCTCGAGACCCTGACTCGCGCGCTGGGCCGGGTGGAGAACGACATGCGCTACGGGGTCACCGATCCGCTGGCGTTCCGGATCCCGACCGATGTCTGGCTGTCGAAGGACTACGCGAAGTTCGGCGCCGAGTTCGTGCGACAGACGATGGTGGCGCCTGGCGTGGATCTGACTCCGGCGGATGCGACCGCGGCGCTTCGGCGCCCGGAGTCGCCCCGCGTCGTCCGATCCGCGGATGCGCCGTCGCTCGTGGACGAGAGCAACCACAACGTGATCGTGGACGCCGAGGGGAACTGGATCACCTCGCTCCACACCGGGCACGGCGGCGCCCCCGGGATCTTCATCGGCGGAGTCAAGGCCACCGGGAGCGGGTTCCCGGGACAGACGACCGGGCCGGGTCGGCGGGTGAGTCCCAACAGCACCGGGACGATCGTCGCGAGGGACGGCAGGCCGTGGCTCGCGCTCGGCTCACCCGGAGTCCCGCCCCAGCCGGTGACGCAGGTGCTCGTGAACATCGTGGATTTCGGGATGACGCCCGCCGACGCGGCCGACGCTCCCCGTTTCTTCGCCTTCCGGGGCGGGGAGCAGGTGCTCGCGATCGAGTCCCGGATCTCGGATGAAGTGCGGGACGGCCTCCGCGCCCGCGGCATCCGGATCCAGGATCTCGGCCCCTACAACTGGCACACCGGCTCGATGCAGATCGTTTGGCGCGACCCGGAAACCGGCCGGCTCCACGGGGTCACGGATCCCCGCCGCCTCGGCCTCGCCAAGGGCTTCTGAGGCGGCGCCGTCCCGGCGCGCAAGCAGCCCAAGACGCAACGTCGAGACTCCAGCCAACGGAGCGGACTTCATGGGCAGTGAGCAGCGAGAGGCCACCCAGGCGTCGGTGCCGGCGACGAGCGTCCGACCCGCCGCGGGGCAGTCCACGACCCGCCGATGTGGCCGAGGCTGCGCCCGATTACGAGGCCTCCTGCAGCGAGGACGGGTTCCGGACCAAGGTCGGCAGCTTCTCGGCGTTGCGTGTGATCCGGACCCCGGGCAGGAACTCGTTCGTGCTCGCGGCTGAAGACGCGCCACAGGTCCACGTCGTGGGTCCGCATCGCCGGGACTCCGGGATTCCGAGCCGCGCGAGCACTGCGAGCACTGCGACCCGGTTGCGAGGGCGGCGTCGCCATGGCGGACCGCGCGCCGTCCCCGGTCCTCGATCCGCGCCAGCACGGCATGGCGCCGAGCCGGAGACGGACGAACGCGAAGTCCGGGCGGGCGGCGATGCCGCGACGGCCGTGCGCCAGCGCCTCCCCCGGGGCGACCCCGCAGCCGATCCCGTCTGTCGCAAACGCCGCGCATATGACGTACCCGTGACTTTTGTTGCTTTTCTGTTACCCCCCCCCCCCCCCCGAAATTCTCTGTTTCAATACCCCCCAATGCGGTTTCGGTCGGGTTCGCAGCCGGCGAGATCCGCCGCATCCGCGTCGCATCTTGCCGGGGGTTCACGGGGCCCCTCTAGACAACAGGAGCAATGAGGAGCATGACCTACGGTGAACTCGTCCGTGACCTCCGCGATCAAGATGATTTTGATGAAGATGAGGAGCTGGTCCTGGAGCGCGTGTGGGAGCTCATTCCGGTGGACGACAACGGCACTACCATTAAGCCGATCTGCGGTGCTCTGGGCAGGCCTCGGGAGCATGTTCGTCGCTGCATTGATCGCCTGAAAGAGGGGGTCTTGGTGACGACGCGCCAAGGTGGTGGCGTCTCGAGGAAACTTCACGAGTACCCCAATGAGCGCAGCTCGTACCCCGTCATACGGGCAGAACTTGAGACGCGGTGGGCGCAAGAGTCGCCTCACAACTACATCGACGGAGATCGATTCTGCACAGTACTTGCGACCGAAGGCATGAAGCGAGGTCGCTGGAGCGCGCCCGACATCACGCTCATCGGAGGCAAGACCCTGCGCTTCCTCCCGGGCAAGTTTCTCGATGTCGTAACGTTCGAAGTGAAACCGACGCTCGACATCACGGGGCTCTACGAGGCCCTCGCGCATCGGACGCATGCAACGCATGCATACCTGATCTGCTATAACGGGAATGAACCGTGGAAGAATGAACCGGATGCTGCAGACGTGGGGCGGATCACGCGAGAGGCCGTGCGGACCGGTGTGGGCTTCATTCTCGCACGACAGCCGGACGACTGTGGTACGTGGCAGAAGATCGTGCCGGCCACTCGGTGGAGTCCTGACCCTGAGACGATGCACGACTTCATCCTGGATATAAACAAGATCGACCGATACAAGAATGCGCTACGGCAGCTCAGAAGTTGGCTGAGGTCCGATTCCTTCTTCGGCGCGCATCCCCAGGTTGACTTCGCCAGCCTCGATCTCAGCGAAACTGATCAAAAGCTTGCCGAGGACATCTACCTGGAGATTCCACTGTCCAGAGACAAGGGCGTGGGTTGGAAGCACTTTGAAGGGTGGATTGACAAGGAAACAGTTGAGCGGATACGCGAGCGGCTCAAGGAAGCCGGCGTCATCCGCGTCTTGCAGAAGGGCAGCATGCGCCTTCCACTATGAGTGCGGGACCGGAAATCCGTCTCGCGGCGTCGGTCTGCATGAGGTTTGGTGCACTGGATTTGCCAGTGGATTCTCGGCCCGGATCGGGCGTAGTTGAGCGGGGACTGAGCGCAGGGCTTGGGAGTGTGCCCCGCGACGTGCTCCGGTAGCCCGCGCTCGTCGTCGCCATCGCCGCAATGAGATGCCCGCGACCGAGTGACGCGCGACCACGGGAGCGTAGCCGGTAGCCCCTCTTCGGCCCCGCTCCGGTGACTCGGCCGACCGCAGGATCCAAAGGGATCGTGCGGACGCCACGCGCATGTCCGACGAAGTGCGCAACGGCCTCCGCGCCCGCGGCATCCGGATCCAGGATCTCGGCCCCTACAACTGGCACGCCGGCTCGATGCAGATCGTTTGGCGCGACCCGGAAACCGGCCGGCTCCACGGGGTCACGGATCCCCGCCGCCTCGGCCTCGCCAAGGGCTTTTGAGGGGGTGCCAGCCCGACGCCGAGGCTCCAGCAACCGGAGGGACGTCATGAGCAGTGAGCAGCGAGAGGAGATCCCGCCATCGGACGTCGAGGACGCCGTTGGCGAGCGTCCGACGACCGGCGTGACGGTCCACGAACCCGCCGAGGTAGCGGAGAGTGCACCCGATTTCGAGGCCTCCTACAGCGAGGACGGCTTCTGGGCCAAGGTCGGCAAGTTCGCGGTGAAAGCCGGCGAGGAGGTCATTCGGAAAGCGCTGGTCCTCTACTACTGCCTCCAGGATGCGGATACTCCAAAGTGGGCGAAAACGCACATCGTCTTCGCGCTCGGCTACTTCATCTTCCCGGTGGACGCAATCCCCGATGTGGTGCCTGTAGTCGGATTCTCCGACGATCTGGGGGTCCTCGTGCTGGCCGTGGCGATGGTCGTGGCGCACATCAAGCAGGCCCACCGAGAGGCGGCGGCCAAGCAACTCGAGAAGCTGTTCGGAGCCGCGAACGCCTGATCCCGCGCTGCCCGCCGGATCGAGGATTATGTACCTGGCTCGACTCCTCTCAGCAACGCATCTCGAAGCACGACGCGAAGCGTGGAACGGACGCTTGCCGCATCGAGACCGAACTCGTACGCCGTTCGCTCGACCTTCGTTTGCCATTCCTCCGAGAGACGAGTCCCGACATACCGATCCGCAAACTGATCGATCTGATACGACTCCATCCCGGCAGTCTCCTTCCGCAGGCTCGGGGCCAGTTGGTCGGCCCACTGCGCGGCATTCATCGTCTCCGAGACGCGTGGTCCCAAATCAGTCAGCCGCAACGGGCTCCCGCTGGTAACGGTGGCCGTGGACCGGAGAAGAATCGTCTGGACGCTCTCCCGAATGCTCCGGATGTCTTCCCGAATCTCCTTCATGAACGCCTTGAAGTGATCTCGATCCGAGTTGACCGACCCCGTCCATCGCGCAAGTTTCCACACGGCTGCACCGACACCCAAGACGAGGATCCCGGCCTGGATTGCGACTTCCAGTGACCACATCACGGCTTCCCCTCCGGCTCCTTCACCGGCCGCGTCTCCGGTTCCACCGGACCGAAGCGGACGCCCTCGACGCGATGGGGCTTCGGCGGAGGCCGGAACCGCGCCGCCTCGACCCGCTCCGGCGCGCCACGCCACAGGACGGGAGCAACCCGGGCAGCCGCGTCGCTTTCTGATCGCTCATGCCGTCCTCCTCGCGACGGAGCGCGGCATGGCCGGTTGGGAGGCGGTGAACGTCGCGCTCCTCGGTGGGCCAACGGATGGCCCCGAACCACGTCCGGGCGGGTCCCTCGTCGTCGAACGGCTGGGCGAGTTCGCGAAGCGCGACCCCTTCGGGCTGCGCTTTCCTCGGCCCCTTCAGCGTCATGGCCGCCTGCTCCTGCTGTGGATTATCGCTTACGCGAGTTCGTTTGCCCATTCCGAGGCGGTGGCACCCCGCACGAGTCTGTCCCCCTCTCGATCCGGGCGCGGACCGACTTGAACGCGGGAGTCCCGGAGCGGCGATCCAGCCGGCGCGGCACCAGGACGTTGGCCTCGGGGTAGTACATGGCAAGGTTGCCTGGGCGGATGTCCACGATCGCGACCGAGACCCGAAGGCTCCCGGTGTCGGTGGTCACGGTGACTCGGTCGCTCTCTTCGAGGCCGTGGGCTCTGGCGTCCGCTGCCGACATCATCACGGTGTCGCGGCGGAGATTGCCCCGGTAGAGATCCTCCTCCTCGTACACCACGGTGTTGAACTGGCCCTCGGACCGGATCGTCATCAGCCGGAACTCGTCGGCTCGGGGAGAGAAGTCCGGGAGCGGTGTCACCCGAAAGCGCGCCCGGCCGTCGTCGGTGGCGAACCGCGGCTTGTGGAAAGCGCGCCCTCGGACGTGGAACTCGCCGCCGCCCCGGTCCAGTTCGCCGATCCGACGGTAGCCGGGAACCGTTCTCGCGATCGCAGCCCGGAGCTCCCGGTGCGAGCGCAGGCGGCTCCAGTCGAAGCGGTGCGGCGGCAGGATCCTCTCGGCCAGCGAGGCGACGATCTCGACTTCGGAGCGCATCTCGCCGCTCGCCGGGGGCTGCCCGCCCTCGGACAGGCGGACGAAGCTGAACATGGATTCCTGGGTCGTCCCCTGGCGCTCCTCGTCGCGGGCGAGCGGCGGCAGGACGAGCGTCGTCCGGCCGCGACCGTGGACATGGCCCTCGTTCAGCTTGGTCGAGACGAACACCGCCGTCCGGATGCGACGCAGGCTGCTCGCCGCCCAGGTCCGATCCGGGTTGCTGCCAAACAGGTTCCCGCCGAGCAGGAAGGCGGCGCGGATCCGTCCCGCTTCGGCGGCCTCCATGCAGCGGTAGGTATCCATTCCGGGCTGCGTAGGGGGCGCGATGTCATAGAGCTCGTGGAGCCGGCGGGCGAACGCCTCCTTCATCACCGGCGCCACGCCGACCGAACCCACACCCTGGACGTTCGAGTGCCCGCGGATGGGAAGGAGCCCGGCGCCGGGAGCGCCGAGATAGCCCCGGGCGAGCGCCAGGTTCGACAGCGCGAGCACGTTCTGGACGCCGTTGGCGTGGTGGGTCAGCCCCATCGCCCAGCAGAGGATCCCGCGCCGGGCTCCCCCGAGCATTTCCGCCGCCGACTCGATGTCCCTTCGCGACACGCCGGAGACCTCGATGAGGCGGCGCCACGGAGTGGCTTCCAGGTCGGCCCGCACCGCCTGCCAGCCCTTCGTGTGGCGCGCGACGTATCCCTCCCGGACGGCGTCCCGCGCGAGGAGCGCCTTCAGGATCCCCTTGTAGAGCGCGACATCGGCGCCGATGTGGGGCTGGAGGTAGAGGTCCGAGATGGACGACCCGAACAGCATGCTCCGCCAGTCGGAGGGAACCCGAAACCGCTCCAGCCCGAGCTCGCGCAGCGGATTCACGATGATGACGCGCCCCCCGCGGCGGCGGAGGCGCACGAGCTGGCTGATGAGACGGGGGTGGTTGCTCGCCGGATTCGCCCCCGCGATCAGCGCGAGATCCGCCTTTTCGAGGTCCTCCAGCACGATGGAGCCGGTTCCCGACCCATAGACCTCGTTCAGGGCGACGCTCGAGGCCTGATGGCAGTAGAAGGAGCAGTTGTGGATGTTTCCGGTGCCGTAGGCGCGCGCCACGAGCTGCATCAGGAAGGCGGCCTCGTTGCTCGCCCGCCCCGAGGAGTAGAAGAAAACCTCCTCCGGGCGAGCCGCGCGGAAGGCCTCGCCGGCGACCTCGAGCGCCTCCTCCCAGCCGATCCGCCGGAAGCCGCGGTCTGCGGGGCGGGCGAGCATGGGGAAGGCGACCCGGCCCAGGCGCTCGAGCTCCCGCGAGGTGAGCGCCTCCATCCGGACGAACGGGAGCGAGCGCAGGCGGCTCTCGCTGATCGCGCCCTGCATGTCGGCGGCCTGCGCCTGGACGGACTTCTTGCACACCTCGAGGATGTGCCCGGCCTCGTTCACCATCCCGCCGTGCTGTCCGCCCATCCCGAGCCCGCAGGTCTTGCAGGCGTTTCGGCTCCGCATCCGCCGGTAGAGCGCGAAGGGGTTGCCGACAGAGAGCGCCTGGCGGGCCACGTAGGAAAGCGCCGCCACGCCCCCACCGGCGCCGACCCGGGGTCTAGCCACGCATCCCCGGCGAGCGGGCGTCCTCGGGACGGTTCAGGTTCACCAGATTCGAGAAATCCGCCGGTGGAGGCAGCACCGCGACCGGGATCTCGGCCAACAGGCGCTGCATCGTCAGCTCTCCTCCCACGACCCGGCGGCGAACCTCGCGGCGCAGACTGGTGCGATAGGCCCCGAGGAGCGGATGGTACCGGTCGGTGCGATAGACGACGGCGCGGACTTCGGGGCGACGCGCGGCGAGGAGGGCGCGCACCCAGCGGCGCCGGATGCCCACCAGGTCGCAGGCGACGCACAGGATCCACGGCGCCGGGGCCGCGTCCTCGAGCGCGCCCAGCAGGCCGCCCATCGGCCCCCGGTCGGGGATCGGGTCGGCGATCGTCGGAAGATCCAGATCCCCGTAAGTCCCGGGCTCTCCCGCGACCACCCGGACCGGGCCACCGACGGCCGAGAGGATCCTGGTCACCCGGAGGAGCAGCGGTTCCCCGTGAACGCGGAACCGCGCCTTGTCGCTCCCAAAGCGGTGGCTCCGCCCCCCGGCGAGCACATAGACCGGGACTCGTTCCGCCGGCGCCGGGGAAGGGTCAGACACTTCGCGCCAGGGCTCTGGACCACTCCACCGGCGGCGAGCGAAACTGTCCATGGCCGCGGGGTCCCTCGCGCCGGAGCGTATTCGGTTGGCGTGGTATAGCGTTGCCGGTCTCCGCGCCGGTCCGCCCGCCGGCAAGCCGACCCGACTTCCTCTGCAGCAACCGGAGCCGTCCCATGGCGAATGCTGATCAACTCAGGGCCCTGCTCACGTCGCATCTGGAAGGCGACAGCGACCGATTCATCTCGGTCGCCATGCAGGTCGCCGCCCACGAAGCCCAGCTCGGGCACGGGAGACTGGCGACGGATCTTCGCGACATCATCGATCAGGTCAAGACCCAGCGGAGGGCAGGCCCTCCCGTTCCGATTGCCCAGCCGCGTGGCGAGCTGGCCAACCTGCTCGAAGCTTCCTACCCCAAAGCGCGGCTGGGCGACATGATCCTGGGGGAGGCACTCGCCAGTCGCATCCACCGAGTCATTCGCGAACAGCGCCACGCCGCGGAGATCCTGGATCACGGACTCTCGCCGAGGCGGAAGCTTCTGCTCGTGGGCCCTCCGGGTACGGGGAAGACTCTGTCCGCCTCCGTCCTGGCGGGAGAGCTCCGCCTCCCCCTGTTTCAGGTTCGCCTCGACGCCCTCATCACCAGATTCATGGGCGAAACCGCCGCCAAGTTGAGACAGATCTTCGACGCCACGAGCCAGACTCACGGCATCTACTTCTTCGACGAGTTCGACGCCATCGGTTCCCATCGCGGGATCACCAACGACGTGGGCGAAATCCGGCGCGTACTGAACAGCTTCCTTCAGATGATCGAACAGGACGAATCCCACAGTATCGTGATGGCAGCAACCAATCATCCCGAAGTACTCGACCGTGCGCTTTTCCGTCGGTTTGACGACATTCTCCACTTCACAATGCCGAACGTCGTCCAAATCAGCGCGCTCCTGAAGACGCGCCTCGGGCGGACCGCCTCGCGCGACATCGGGTGGGACGACATCGCCGGCACGGCAGTGGGTCTGAGCTTCGCCGACGTGACCCGGGTCACCAACGATGTTCTCAAGACAGCTCTGGTCGGCCAGCGGACGCATCTCCACGAGCGGGAGATTCGTGACGCGATCGATGAGTTGAAAACTGTCAGCAGAAAACTGTCGGCACCACGTGCGTAATCCCCGGGACCAACGGGACATGCCAAGCCGACAGGACCTGCAGAAGCGGCACTTCATTCTCGAAGGCGTAACGGATACCGAGCCCTACAGGTACCCGGGGCGTGGAGATCCCCTGAAGATTCCTCAGCGGGATCGGCGCGCTCACGCTGCGGCACTACGAGCGCAACTCGAGGAGATAGGCGTAGCCGCCACAGTCGCTGCGGATGCCCAGCGGGACGCTGGCATGGAAGAGGGTTTAGGACTTCAGATTGAATTCAGGAGCTTCCCTGACGTGGAGCTTGCCTTCGAGAGTCTGGCTCGTGAGAGGTCGGGAATCGAATTGCTCAATGTCCAACATGCGGAAGAAATCACGCGAGCCACTGTCTTCGTTCCGGACGGAAAGCTCGATCATTTCGAAAAGTTGATCGTCGCCTATCTCGAACGGAAGAAAGATTCGCTTGGCCGACCCCTAGACAACAGAAAGTTGCTCGATTCCATCCAGCAGATCCGAGCGGCCAGCATTCGGGCGCTCTGGACTGATGATCGCGAAGCGTTTCCGACGGCTGAAGATGGACCTGTGTGGTGGGAGATCTGGCTACCGGTTAGGGGCGATCGGGGTGCAGCGACCGCGTACTTTTGCGAGAGAGCTGGCCACCAGGAGATGCGTGTAGCAAACGGGGAACTGCGATTCCCTGAGCGTACCATCCTTCTAGCGCGCGCCTCGGTGGAGCAGATGCGGAGTTCCATGGTAACGCTCAATAACATTGCCGAGTTGCGGCGTCCAAAGGAGACCGCGGACTTCTTCGATTCCATGGAACCGTCCGAGCAGCGTGAGTGGCTGGACGACCTGCTCGCTCGGGCTCAATACGAGGCCAATCACGATGATACCCCTTACGTATGCCTGCTCGACACCGGGGTGAACCGCGGTCATCAGTTGCTCTCTCCGGCATTGGCCGAGGATGACTTGCACACCGTCGAACCCGGCTGGAGAACGGACGACGGAGTAGCCCACGGAACCGAGATGGCCGGGCTCGCTCTCGCGGGGAATCTGACCGAAATGCTTGCCACCAGCGGCCCGGTCATTTTCGGGCACCGACTCGAATCTGTGAAGATACTGCCTAGGGATGGCGCAACAGGGGCCGATCCCGTTCACCACGGGTACCTAACGATCGAAGCCGTCGCTCGTCCCGAGATCAAGGCTCCGGACCGGCGGCGCGTATTCGGAATGGCGGTGACCGCTCGTGACAACCGCGATCGGGGTCGCCCGTCCGCATGGTCGTCCGCTCTGGACGCCTTGGTGGCCGGTTCCAATGAGCATGGCGGTCGTCCGCGGCTGCTCGTGGTATCCGCCGGCAACGTCAATGACCCAGCGGCATGGCGCAACTATCCCGCAAGCAATGACTCGGACGGGGTGCACGACCCGGCCCAAGCTTGGAATGCGCTGACGGTCGGGGCGTACACCGATATGGTGACCGTCGCAGGAGTTGACACCAACGCATATGCGCCCATCGCCCCGAGGGGCGGCTTGAGCCCCTTCAGCACAACATCCCTCCCATGGGAGAGGCACTGGCCTCTGAAGCCGGACATTGTGCTGGAGGGCGGAAACTTGGCAACGCACCGTCTCGGCCCCGTACCGATCCCGAGCCTCAGCCTCTTGACGACCTACTATCGTCCTGTAGTGCGATCCTTCACGACAAGCCATGCGACTAGCGCGGCGACCGCTCTCGCTGCCCGACTGGCGGCCGGCGTGATGGAAGAGTATCCACGCCTCTGGCCAGAGTCTGTTCGGGCGTTGATCGTGCACTCTGCAGAGTGGACCGATGCGATAAAGAAGGCGTACCTGCCCGCAGGCGCGAGCGCGTCGAAGGACGACTACCACAGGCTCGTGCGCCGCTGCGGGTTCGGGGTTCCGGATCTGGATCGTGCGCTCTGGAGTGTCGCCAATTCCCTGACGATGGTGGTTGAGGAGACTCTGGTTCCCTTCGAACGTCGTGGATCAAGGACGCCGGTAGCTAAGGAGATGCATGTCCACAGACTCCCGTGGCCGCAGAAGTCTCTTGAGGCTCTCGGAAACACCCAGGTTGAGCTGCGCGTCACCCTTTCCTACTTCATTGAGCCCAATCCGTCGCGTAGAGGAATCCGGTCACGATATCGGTATGAGTCTCATGGTCTCCGGTTTGACGTGAAGCGACCCGTTGAGTCGGTCAACACGTTCCGTGGTCGAATCAGCGCCGCAGCGCGTGATGAATCGTACGACAAGGACGCGAGCGGTAACGACACAGCGTGGCTGATCGGTACAAACAAGCGCCATCGGGGCTCCCTTCATGGGGACACTTGGCGCGGAACAGCCGCGGATCTAGCGAGTCGGGGTGCCGTAGCGGTGTATCCAACTTCCGGGTGGTGGAAGACGCGTGCGGCGCTAGGGCGCTACGATCGGGCGGCGCGGTATTCCTTGATAGTGAGTATCAGGGCGCCGGAAGTTGACGTGGACCTGTACGCCGACGTGGCGAACCAGATTCGTGTCGGGGTGCCGGTCGAGATTTGAGGAGGCCGGGACGCCGCCGGGACTCTCGAGCGGCACACCTCTGGAAGGCCTCTCAAGAATCTCGTCCATGCATCCGGAACGGGGGATGGCAGCTCCTCGACGTACGCTCGGTGGAGGGGTTTCCGACGGATAGCGCCGGCGCGGACCCGGGGTCTAGCCACGCATCCCCGGCGAGCGGGCGTCCTCGGGACGGTTCAGGTTCACCAGATTCGAGAAATCTGCCGGTGGAGGCAGCACCGCGACCGGGATCTCGGCCAACAGGCGCTGCATCGCCAGCTCTCCTCCCACGACCCGGCGGCGAACCTCGCGGCGCAGACTGGTGCGATAGGCCCCGAGGAGCGGATGGTACCGGTCGGTGCGATAGACGACGGCGCGGACTTCGGGGCGACGCGCGGCGAGGAGGGCGCGCACCCAGCGGCGCCGGATGCCCACCAGGTCGCAGGCGACGCACAGGATCCACGGCGCCGGGGCCGCGTCCTCGAGCGCGCCCAGCAGGCCGCCCATCGGCCCCCGGTCGGGGATCGGGTCGGCGATCGTCGGAAGATCCAGATCCCCGTAAGCCCCGGGCCCTCCCGCGACCACCCGGACCGGGCCACCGACGGCCGAGAGGATCCTGGTCACCCGGAGGAGCAGCGGTTCCCCCTGAACGCGGAACCGCGCCTTGTCGCTCCCAAAGCGGTGGCTCCGCCCCCCGGCGAGCACATAGACCGGGACCGGCTCCGAGTCCGAGGATCGGGCCCGGTGGGAGATCGCGTCCATTGGCCCCGGGACTCCTCGCTCGGGAGCGTATCCGGGCCGGGCGGGACGA
The DNA here is from genome assembly GCA_965232015.1 of Vicinamibacteria bacterium. Classification (GTDB taxonomy): domain Bacteria; phylum Acidobacteriota; class Vicinamibacteria; order Marinacidobacterales; family Marinacidobacteraceae; genus JAJEAO01. The sequence goes on from OZ246946.1 coordinate 3,045,739, forward strand.
ACACCCACGGCGGGGTGGTATAGCGTTCAGGTCTCCGCGCCGGCCCGTCTGGTTGCGCCGGCCCACCGCTCTTCAACCGAAGGATTGACATGACGACTCCGGTTTCCCGACTCGCGCCGCTGGCGCTGGCCGCCTTCACGGCGCTCCCCGTCGCAGCCGCCTCCCAGCCCGGGCAGCCGGAGACCCTGGAGTGGATCAGCAACTACCAGCAGGCCGTAACCCTCGCCAGGGAGACCGGACGCCCGCTGCTGGTCGAGTTCCGCTGCGGGCCCTGAGTCAGCGGCCGAAGATTCGACAGGCAGGTTGTTCTGTCGCCGCGCGATTCCGACAGGGGACGTCTGCTCGAACGCTTCGTCCGCGCCCGCATCACGACGATGCGCCGGATTGATGTCGGGCTCTACGACTACGACTGGCACCACTCGATCTACTTCTTCATCGTCAGCCCCGACGAGCAGATCTACCTGCGCTATGGCGGCCGCGACGCGGCGGCGGCGGATTCCTATCTGGATCTCGACAGCTTCGCGCTGGCGCTCGAGGCCGGTCTCCGGCAGCACGAGCGCTGGACGGCCGGCGAGCTGCCGCCCCGGGAGCGGCCGGAGCCGTTCTTCGCCGGAGAACTGCCGCGCCTTCGTCGGCAGGAGATCGAACGGGGCCGCTGCATCGAGTGCCACATGATCGGGGACTACCGGGCGGCGGAACGGGAGCGGGCCGGGCTGCTCGACAAGCGGCGCGAGATGTTCCGCTCGCCGGATATCCGTGACCTCGGCATCCACCTGGATATCCCTCGGGGGCTCGTCATCGAGCGGGCCGAAGGAGCAGCGCTGGCGGCGGGGCTGCGCCCCGGCGATGCCATCGTGCGGTTCGCCGGGGCCCGGGTGCTGACCTTCGGGGACCTGCACTACCGCTACGACGGCGTGGAGCGGTCGGCCGAGCGGGTCGAAGTCACCGTGGAACGGGAGGATGTCGGCCCGGTGGAGCTGGTGATCGAGCTGCCCCCGCTGTGGTGGGTTTCCGACATCGCCTACCGCTACTGGTCCATTGATCCGCAGATCCACGTGAGCGCGGCGCCGCTCACCGAGGCCCGGAAAGACGAACTGGACCTCGAACGCGACGGCTTCGCCTGCGAGGTGACCCGCGTGCATCGCCGCGCCGCCGTGATGGAGCTCCACGAGCTCGAGCCCGGCGACATCATCTTCTCGGTGGACGGCGTCGAGTCGGATCCGCCGATCCCGGACTGTCTCCTCTATCTCCGGCTGAACGTCACCGCCGGGGACGCCACCACCCTCGGAGTCATCCGCGGCGGCGTCCGGAACTTGATGACGGCCCGCACCCACCGCCAACGCTTCCGGAAGTACGGAACACCCTGACCATGCCTCGAACCGCCTTCGCCACCCTTCTGCTCTTCGTCGCCGTCCCCGCCGCCTTCGGGCAGGACGCCGGCGAGTCGGCCCGCCAGGAGGTCTGGCTGGGCGATGACCTCGCCGTGACCTACGAGGCGCGCGTCGAAGACGACTGGCTGGTGGTCGAGGTGTCCCATGAACCCGGTTGGCACACCTACGCGATGGACAACGTCCTCCGCGCCACCGAAGTCACCGGGAAGGAGCGGCCCGACACCGAACTCCCGACCGTGATCACGACCTCGCCGGAGATCGAGGTGGCGGCGCCGTGGCGCCAGACCGACCCAACCGAGCTCCACCAACCCGATCTCCAGTGGTACACGTGGGGGTTCGGGGACCGCTCGTTCTTCGCCGCCAGGCTGGAGCGCGCCGATCCGGGCGGCTCGGTTCAGGTGGACGCACAGGCCTGCACCGACCGGCTGTGCGCGATGGTAGACGGCCTGGTGGTGCCGGTCACCCGGAGCGAAGCCCGCTCGGTGGATCCCGCCGCCCTGACCGAGGTGCGCGCCCCGGCGCCCTGATCACCGGCCCGACATCGGCCCGCCGATCTGAGCGCTGAGCCACTCCCAACTCTCGGCGGTAGTCAGGTTGAGCTGTCGCTCCTCGGAAGCACGCCGCTCCATACCGTCGGTTGCCCAGATGCCGGTGCGAGCCTCCAGGTCGACTTCCAGCGACACCTCGATCGCGCCGCAGGTCCATTCCGCCAGGACTCCACCCGTCTCGGTCGGGTAGAGATGCGGTCGCGGAGCGTCGCCAGGGAAACCCTGCTGAAACGCCGTCGCCAGCCACAAGATCCCGAATCTCTCCGGCGCTCTGCCGGCGCCGTCCAGCCAGCCGTCTTCCAGCGCCAACAGCTCGCTCAACTGGGGAGCGATGTCGAGAGGGTCGGTCTCGCTCACCGGCTCGGCATCAGTCATTCCAGGCAGCCTGCCGTGCCGACTGAGCTGCTCCAGGCCCAAGACGCCCATGGGTTCTGCTACCGGAAGCTCAGTCCCGGCGCGGCGGCGGGTGGCCGGTGAAGCTGTCCATGGCGGAGTGGATGCCGAAGAAGGCGGCAATGGGGTCGAGCCACGATGCGGGCAGCAGACGGATCAGCTTCAACGAGTGGACGAACCAGGGGAGGATGACCACTCTCCGGTTCTGCTCCACGCCGCGCAGCACCGAGGCCGCGACTGCTTCCGGGCGGAGGATGGGGAGCAGGAACGGAAACCGGCTGCGCACGCCGGCGAACATGCCGGTGTCCACGAAGTAGGGGCAGACGAGCGTCGTCCCGATCCGGGGGGCGCGGCGGCGCAGCTCGGCCCGCAACGCCTCGTGGTAGCCCACGGAGGCGTACTTCGAGGCCGAGTAGTCGCTCATCCCGGGAGCGCCGAGGAGTCCGGCGGCGGAGGCGAGCGTCACCAGGTGGCCGCGGCCGCGTTGGATCATCCCGGGCAGGAACGCCTGCGTGGTCCAGAAGAGCGCGAACGCGTTCACCCGGAAGGTCCGCTCGATCTCCTCGGGGCCGAGGTCGAGGAGCGGCTTGCCCGAGATGACCCCGGCGTTGTTCACGAGGAGGTCCACCGGGCCGAAGTCGGCTTCGAGTTCCCGGGCGGCGCGCATCACGGCGGCGCGATCCGAGACGTCCACCGCGGCCGAGGTCACGCGCTGCTCGGGGCCGCGCATCGCGTCCCGAAGCGCGCCCTCCGCCTCCGGCAAGCGACGCTCGTCCAGATCCCAGATCGCGGTGTCCGCCCCCTTTGCGGCGGCGAGCCGGGCGATTTCCAGCCCCATCCCGCGGGCGCCGCCGGTCACGAGGACCCGCTTTCCCTGAACTCTCATGGTTCAACCCCCTCCGCGATTCGAAAAATAGGGACGAAGCGCTTCCTCTGGCGGTGGCGGGGTGAGCAGACTCACGGTGACCCCGAGGAGGAAGGACACGATCACGCCCGGAGCGGCGGGGTGGACGAAGTCCGGGTTCCAGCCCGGCCACGGGAACAGCTCCGCCTGCCACGCGAACACGGTGACGACGCCCCCGACCATCGCGGCGAGCGCGCCCTCGCGCGTCAGCCGCCGCCAGGTGACCCCGAGAACCACCGGCACGAAGAACGCGCTCGCCATGATCGCGGTGAACAGCAGCACGATGAACTGGACCAGCTCGCCCTCGCCCACTCCGCTCAGGATGAGCGCGAGCGGCGCGATCCCGACGACGAGGATGCCGATTCGGGCGGCGAGCATTCTTGCGCGCGGGCTTGCATTCGGCCGTGCGACGCCGAGCAGGTCGTGGGAGAGCGCCGACCCGGCCACGAGGAGCAGCGAGTCCACCGTGGACATGATCGCCGAGACGATGGCGGCGAGAAGCACCGTGCCGAGCACCGGCGGCAGCGCGTAGGACGCCATCAGCGGCATCGCCAGATCGCCGGTGGGGAGCAGGGGGAACAGCCCGATCGCGGCGAGCGCGACCAGAAACACCAGCAGGTTGACGCCGGTGGCGAGGGCGATGGCGAGGAACAGGCCGCGCCGGATCTGCCGCTGGTCGCGCATCGCGTAGAGACGGGTCAGCTTCTCGGGGGTGGCGATCCCGCCGAGAAGGAAGGAGAAGCCCATCGTGACCATGAGCACTGCCGGGAGCGAGCCGAAGTCGAACGCCTCCGGGCGGAGCGATTCGACGGCGGCGAACAGCGGCCCCGGCCCATCGAGGAGCCTCCACGCCATCGGGACCGCGACCAGAGCGCCGATGACCATGACGACGAGCTGCACCAGGTCGGTATAGACGACGGCGACCATTCCGCCCACAGCCGTGTAGGCGAGCAGGATCAGCGTGAACACCGTCATGCCGAGAACCGGCGGGACGCCGAACACCGTCTGGGCGATCACGCCGCCCGCGATGACCTGCGCCTGGATGTACACGGTGGCGGCAATCAGGATGACGACCGCCGCGAGGGCCCGGGCGCCCCGGCTGCCGTAGCGCCGCTGGATGAACGCCGGAAGAGTGAGCTCGCGGGCCCGGGCGAACCGCGGCGCCAGGACGGCGGCCATGAACCAATAGCTGAACGGGATGAACAGGACGATCCAGGTGAACTCCCAGCCCACCGCGTGGATCACTCCGACCGTGCCGATGTAGGTCCCGGCGCTCGCGTGAGTGGCCGCCATCGTCGCCCCGCCCTGAAGCCAGCCCAGCCTTCCGCCCGCGATCCAGTAGTCGTCCACGGTGCGCGTGCGGCGGAGCGCCACCGCCCCGATCGCGAAGATCGCGGCGAGATAGGCGCCGAAGACGACGAACGTCAACACCGGGGATCCCTTCGTTCGTCCTCGCGCCGGTCCTGGCGCCGCATCCAGAGCCAGTAGGCGAGCAGGATCGCGCCGAAGATGGCGAAGAGGCCCCAGAACGAGAACCGGCGCATCAGGACGAAGCCTCCGGAGACGGCCGCCGCAGCCGGCAGAGGCCGAAGACCGCGAGCGCGCCGAGGAGCAGTCCGATCGGCGAAGATCCGCGAGTTGAGCAGCCGTGATGCCCCGCGGCTCCCTCGGGAGCGAGACGGAACCGCGGAGAAGGGACGGCGGCGCGGGCAGGTCCAGCCGGAGCGACCCGTCGGACTGCGCCTCGACTCGCGACGGGAACGGGTCGGTGATCCGGAACCCCGGCGGCGGATGGATCAGCGCCCGGAACGAGAGATCCGTCCCGGGCGGAGGCGGGGCGGCCGGCAGGGGGATGCCGATCCGCACCCAGCCGTCAGGCGCGACGGGAACTTCGCCCTCCCACCCCGCGGCGCCTCCGGTGGACTCGACCCGGAAACCTCGTTCGCCGCCCGCCACCAGCCGCCGGAGCTCCTCCGCCTCCCGGAAGGGATGCCCGGGCGGGAACCGAACCTCGACCTGCGCGCGAACCGGGTCCGGCAGCCGGATCGTCACCGAGACCGCCGGCTCCTGCGCGGCGGCGGGAGGAGGAAGGACGCTGGCGGCGACGACGGACCAGGCCGCTACCGCCGCCGAAGCCACGCGCCCGCCGCGTCCCCGGAGCATTCGGGCAAGGTTACTCCCGACCCGACAGGGAGGCGCCGACCGGAGGTCGGTTGCAGTGACTTCATAAGTCATTGAGTTGCCGCAGGATTAAAGACCATCTTAGGTCCGGGATATCACTTCCGGTACCACGCCCGTTTCTCGCCATCGGAGCGAGGCAGCTGAGGGACACGCCAGGAACCGATGGTATTCCCAGCAAGCCCACCGACGGACGGATCCTCGACTATCGACGGCCTGCTCGCCGACAGTGTTGGTGCCGACAGGCCAGCCCGATCCTGGCGAAGTCGGCTACTCCCAGTTCGACCGCCAGCGGTTCTCCGCGCCCAGCGTCCCGGTGACTCGGCTCGGTCGGCGGAACCGCCCCCGCCGGCGAGCACGACCGTCCCCCCCTGCGAGACGACCCGGCCCCAATCGACGCTAGATCCGTGAATCCACTTAGGCACTACGTGGTGCTCCATACAGTCGCGTTGTACTGGGCGGTTGCACATCGCCATGATGCGTGCTACACTTATCACCAGCACCAGGCAGGAGCGACAAGTGTCGGACAAACAACACGACGAACCCAAGGAAGGAGCGAGCCTATCGTTTCGGGCGAATGCCGCAGACCTCGCCTCAATGCTGGTCATCGGCGAGCACATCGCGGATCTGACGCGAAACATCGACCCCGATTCCTCTGTGACGGCCACGACCTCCAGCGCCGGGATCATCAGGTACGCCCTTCGGCAGATTGGCCATTTGGTTCAGACACCGGCCGGACGGCGTGTGTTGACGTACGCGGGGCGCCAGGAGCTTCGGATGTATCGCCGAGGACAGACCGGCTTTAGTGGCTGGCACTGGGTTGAGACGTGCTCTGCCTGGCCCACGACGAACTTCCTTGAGCAGCTTAACCGCCCGTCGGGGGAGTCTCTCTGCCCCACGTGCGAAACACTAGAAAGGGACCTCACTTGAGGCATCGTTAGACAACGAGGAGGACGCCAACATGATTCAAGGACCTGGAAACGGCGATGGACCCATCGGCCCGACGGGGATCGTCAAGGAGCTGACCATCTACATCAATGCTCGGTCCGTGCTGTGGGACAAGCCGACGATTGGCTTTGCACAAGTCACAGAACAGTGGAATAAACTCGATCCGGCGCGACGCGTAATCGGCGATCTCCCAGGTATCAACTGGACCGCCAAAGACGGAACCAAGGGAATTCTCTATCCGTCGGACAAGCCACTGCCCGTGGTTGACGAACTGTCGTTCAGGATTGACGACTCGTATCTCGCCTAGGGGAAATGCGTGTCGGAACACGAATCACGGGCTCGTGGTGAAGCTGAGCGGCGTGGCTGGACGATAGAGCGTCGAGATCTAGAATTGGGTGCACTAGGCGTGCCTTGTTTTGTCGCGCCGAATACGGTAGGCGTGTGTCACATCTGGGTAGGAGTCGCACCTAGTTCAGACGTACTCGCGGTAAACCATGCGTGGCAGCAACGTGCCTTGCACACGGCCAACATACGAGATCTTCCCATTGGACGACTGTACGACCGGTCTGGTAGTGAGTTCACGAACGGGGTGATCGCGCGACACCCCTCCAGCCTTGTCCTTTCGATCAAACTGAAGGGCCGCGACTATGAGGACGCTTGGGACGCGCTAAATCACTACGTCAAGCAGGTATACGCGCTGTTCCTTGGACAAACGGGGTTGGAGAGAGAAGCGGCTCCACGCCCTTATACGTTCGATGTTCTTGGTGACCAACTGCCCGAAGCAGTGGAATGGAGGGGTCTCTTAGATCTAGAGCGTGTGGCCATCGTCGGACTTGGTGGTGTCGGCGCATGGATAGCAGACTTTGTCGTCAAGGCCGATCCTCAAGAGGTTCATGGCTGGGACTACGACCGCCTTGAACCCAAGAACATATTGCGCATGCCCGGTGGGCTCATTCCGAACGCCTGGATCGGTAGATCGAAGGCAGACTGGTTCCAGGAGACCTACTCCCTCATCCACTCGCGCGTATACGGCCACAATGTGAGAGTGCTTTCTGAGGACGTACACGAGGTCGCTGCGAGAGCCACTTTCGCCTTCGTAGCCGTGGACGACGCCAAGGCTCGGATGATGGTGTGTGACGCGCTGGCGAACGCGGGAATCCCCTTCGTCGTGGCAGGACTTTCACTAGTGCGTAAGGACACGCGGGTCAGGGTCTCCATGCGGATAGTGACCGCCCATAGCGACGTGTCTTCCTGGAGGGAGGCCATTCCCCAAGTTGGTCAAGCCGGACAGGACGACTACGGAAGCCTTGACTTGCCCGAGGCCTACTCAATGGCTGCCGCTTGGGCAGTTCAGTCGTGGAGAAAGATGCGCGGTCAACTCTGGCAGCAACAGAGGGAAGAATGCCTAGACTATTGTGCTGGTGACCAGTCCCTCATAGCAAGAGCGGTCTAAAAGTGGCCTTTTGGAGATGGCGGAAGCGAAGCCAACGTAGACCTCGTTCTAACTATGCTCTTAGGAGCCGGAAATCAATTGTCCTCAAGCCAGTCTTTGTGGAGACAATCCCGTACCTAGCCGAAATGGATGACCGCACACTCTACGTAAGCATGCGGTTTGCCACCCTTTCACATTTGTGTCCATGCGGGTGTGATCGTCTGGTCGACGTGACGCTAGACCCTGCGACGCGCAGCCTTACCTATGATGGTGAGTACCTGACCCTGAGACCGTCGATCGGCGTCAAGTTCCCATGCAAGAGCCATTACTCGATCATCCGGAATAGGATCATGTGGTACCGGCCGATCTCGAAATGGGAGGGAAGGTGGTACGACCGTGTCCGAGCGAAATGGCGCTAGGAGCCGACGCCACGGGAGTATGCTGGCATCGGGCGCGTAGTGGTTGGCACCGGGCGGAGAGTGTCAATGGCCGTCTAAAATGCGACACTTCTGGCCAGCGAAAATGCGACACTCTTGGGGTCGCGACTGGTCGTGGAAGGTTCGCCCCATTCATCGTCGTGGAGGCACGAGCAGGCCGAGACCGGGGTCGTTTGGGCTGAATCTGAGGCTGCGGTCGAGGGCGTATCGGTAGCCATCGCCGCAGGGCTCGCTCCGGCGGGGAGCCCCCGAGATGAGGCGGTCGGCTCGGATGTCCCGCGGCCGTCAACTCACTCCTGTCCGCGGCGTGGAAGGATCCGGCCCGTTCCGGGTCGCAACGCGGAAGGAGCGGAGCGACCGGAGCGCGGCGACCTGGAACCCCCAGCCTCGTCGCCGGGGACCTCTCGCTCGTGACTGCCCCGCCTCGCGGGCGTGAGCTCCGGTCGAGTGGATCGTCTTCGGTGGCCGCAGACACCGGGTCGGACAACTTTTCCGCTCGCCGCCGGCGTCCGCGCCGTGGCGATCGGCCGTCTGCTCGACGACCTCTGACCCCGCGTCAGGCCCAGACGTCGCGAAGGACGCGCAGCGCATTGCCGCCCATGACCCTGGCGATGTCGTCGTCCGAGTAATCGTGGCCGACCAGCCAGCGGAGGATGTTCCTGGACCCCTCCACCGGATTCTCGATGCCGGCCACATAGGGGACCCGCTCGAACGGAGGCGCGCCGGAGCCGGCGCTCGCCTTCTTGATCGAGAGCGCCCCGGCATACACCTGATGGAGGCCGCAGTGGTCTCCGAACACGGTGTCGGGCCCGAAGCCGACGTGATCCACGCCCACGAGGTCCTTCACGTACTCGAAGTGCTCCATGAACGATTCGAGGTCGTGGTGCGGGTGGTTCGCGGTCAGGGTGGTGTGGGGCGCGGCCTCGATGCCGATGATCCCGCCCTTGTCGGCGCAGGCGCGCAGCACGTCGTCCGGGGCCATGCGCCGGGTGTTCCACAGCGCCCGGGCGCCGATGTGGGTGATGGAGACCGGCTTCGAGCTCGCTTCGATCACGTCGAGGGTGGTCTGGTCGCCGCAGTGCGCCGTGTCGATCAGCATCCCCACCTTGTTCATGCGCTCGACCGCCTGCCGGCCGAAGGTGGTGAGCCCACCGTCGTTCGGCTCCTTCAGGCCGCTGCCGAGGGCGTTCGACTCGCTGTAGGTGATCCCCATCTCGCGGACGCCGAAGCCGTAGAGCACTTCGATCCGGTCGAGCTCGTTCTCGATCGGCGCCGCGCCTTCGATCGCCGCCACCCAGGCGATCTTCCCGTGGGCGTGAGCGTCGAGGATGTCCTGAACCGTCCGGCAGGGAACGAGGAAGTCCTGGTGGGCCAGGTCCGCGAGTCGCATCCCGAGGTCGTGGAGGACCTCGTTCCACTTCCAGCCACTGCGGGACTCGATCCGGCAGATGCCGTCGAGCAGATTGTCGAAGACGCAGTCCCAGTCGGACCGGGCCAGCGCGTCGAACGGGGTGAAGACCCGGCCCTCGCGCACGTAGGCGGGAGTCTCCTCGATGCGGCTCGGGAAGCTGCCCAGGTGCTCGTGCAAGGAGACGAGGACGAGCTCGCGCGCGAGGCGGTCCGCCCGGGCCTCCTGCTCGGCGGAAAGCGGCACCGGGTGCGCCGGAAACTGCGTCTCGTCCCACGCCAGCTCCCGCGGGGCGTAGTCCTCGCCGGGGGTCAGGTAGCCGAACGACCGGTAGCCGTTCGGGCCTCGCTTGCCTCGTCCCATGGATGACCTCCCGATGCAGCGGCTCGTCCGGAGCCCTCTTGAGAGGCGGCATTATGGATCGCTCCTGGATCGCTGGAGCGGAAGTCCTGGCGCCGGACCGACGCAGCGTGCGTCCGGGGGGAATCAACCTGGAGCGCGGCGCCCGCTGCTAGTCTGTAGGGCGCAAAGACCGTGAGGCTCTCGCCGTGCGCAGAATCACCGTATCCGTTGACGAAGCCACCCACCGCCACGCCCGCACGCGCGCGGCTGAGCTGGACACTTCGGTGTCGGCCCTCGTGCGCGAGTTCCTGAATCGGCTGGCGCCCCGGACGGCGCGACCGGAGGCGCGACGCGCCGGGTCGGCGCTCGAGAGACGGCGCCGGTTGCTGGACGCCATCTTCGAAGACTTCGATGCCCGAGGGGTGGGACTGCGGATGGCCGACAACCTGCCCCGCGAGGCGCTCTACGACCGCTCGGCCGGGAGTTCGAAAGGGAAGGCCGCCCCCTCCGCCGGCGACGACGGCTGATCGACAGGGAGTGCGACTCCTCGACACGAACGTTCTCCTGTACGCCGATGAACTCCGAGCAGGACTACGCCGGTATCCGCGTCGTCAACCCGTTTGAGGGTTTGCCCCCCGCCTGACCTGGCGCTGGCTCCAGCGTCTCATCCATGGCCCTTCGGGGACCGGAGCGACGACCCACCCGTGGCGTCGAACCGGCCGCGGGCGCCACATCGCTGATGTCGCCCCGCTATTCCCCCGGGCGGTTGGGGCCGATCGCGATCTCGGTGACGTGCACGCTGAGGCCGGCGCCGGCGCGGAGGCCGATGACGCCGTCCGCGGGCAGGCGATCGCGTGGCAGCGCGGCGACCTCCGATTCGTTGACGAAGAACACGACGCGGTCCTCGCGGACATCCACGCTCAGCACGTTCTTCAGCGGCGCGTGAGCGTCAACCGCCAGGGTCTCCACCGCGTCGTGCGCAGTCCAGGGCGCGAGGTCGCGCACATCGCCCTCCGAGTGCTCCGCGATCCGGAAGCGGCCATCGTTCCGCAGCTCGAACGCGACCCACGCGGCATCCTCTCCGTCGAGGGCGCGGCCAGCGAGGAAGAGACCGTAAGGGCTGTCGAGGCGGACCGAGCCGGACTGCTCCGGATCGCCCTCCGGGAACAGGAAGATCGTGCTGCTCACCGAATAGGCGCCCGATGCGAAGCGCCCGGGGTCCCAGAACAGCCCGTCGGGGCCGGCGAAGACATGCCAACCGGGCCTCATCACGACGAGGCGACGCTCCGGAGCCGGCGCGCCGTCGTCATGACGGGCCTTCCAGTGCTCCGGGCGGTCCAGGTTGTGTCCGGACTGCGCCGCGCCGGGCGCCGCGAGCAGAGTGGCGACGAAAGCGAGACCCGCAACCGGGCCGGGGCGCGACCCGCTCGGGGTCGGTCGCCGAAGCATTACGGCGCGTTTCCGGGTCTCGATGCCGCCGGCCGGCTCGACATGGTCCCTCGCATGGCGCCCGTCATCGTACCGGGGCGGGGCGGCGACGCCGCCCTACGGGAAGCGCGCGGCGAACCACGCGCGCCAGGCCGCCGCGTCCCGCGTGGCGACCTCCGGGGCCTCTTCGCCGTAGAGGTAGAGCTCAAGCGTGACGGTCGCCTGCTTCGCCACCTTGTAGGCGCTCGCGACGGCGATCCCGGGCGCGGGTTCGCGGAGTCGGAACACGGCGTAGGGCTGGCGGCGCCCGGCGGACTCCACGAAATCGCCCTTCAGCGCGCCGGCGTCGGGCGCCGAGAAGCTCCAGGGGTCTCCCGGGGCGAGTCCCCCGACGCCGATCGCGCTCACGAGCGCCTTCCAGGCGTCGCCCGCCGAACCATCGAACGGGGCCATCGCCCGGAGGATGGAAGCGCGCTGCCCGGCGAAGTGGGCGAGGTAGAGCCGGAGGATGGAGAGGGCCGCCGGCCAACCGGCCTCGAAGTCCTCGAGCTGATCGTCCCAGTCGTTCGCGCTCGCGAACAGGCTGTGGACGATCCGGACGACGCACCGTCCGTCCGACCGGGGGGTGATGGTCCATTCGGTCGCTGTCGGAGGGCCGTCCGGACCGCAGTCCCTGCCCTCGTGTCGGAACCGGCGTGGCGGGTCCCAGACCGTGACCTTCGCCGGGACATCCATCTGCGAGCCGGTGTGGTAGGTGAGGGCGCCCCCGGTACGTTCCTCGACATCGGTCGGATAGAACCAGGAAGAGATGCCGGGGCCGGTGGCGATCGCTTCCCAGACGTCGTCCGGCGTCCCGGGGACTTCGCGTTCGACGGTGATGGAGCGGGCTCCCGAAGGGCCCTTTTCGACGCTCATGACTTCTTCTCCTTGGCGTGGGTGGGGGTCGGATAAGCCGAAACGACCAGGCGATGGGGCCGACCCCCGGGCGCGGCCTCGTCGTGGTAGCGCCGGACGAGTTCGCCGACCGCCGCGACCAGATCCCGGCTGAACCGGGCGCGAGCCTCGGGCGAGGCGAACCGGATTTCCGTGTCCAGCGACAGGGTGGCGAGCCGCCTGCCGGTCTCGTCGGAGCGGCGCACGAGGCGCCCCACCTCGCGCACGACCCGGGCGGCGAGCGCGAGGAGGTAGCTCGCGGACAGCCGGTCGCGGGTCCTCCCGGGGTCGGTCGCCAGCGGGCCGAGCGCCGTCGGGGAGACGAGGTAGGAGCGGGCGGTCGCCACCAGCCGGCGCTCGGTGAGCCCGCCCCACTTCCGTTCGTCGGCGACCCGTGCGAGGCCGTGTTTTTCCAGGGTGCGCAGGTGGTAGTTGATCTGCTGGCGGGGAAGGCCGAGCCGGGCCGCGAGCGCGGCCGCCGAGGCGGGCTCGCTCAGTTCGGCGAGAAGGCGGGACCGGCGCGGCTCGAGCATGACGGCGGCGGCCGCCGGGTCCTCGACCACGGCGACATCCAGCATGACGGCGGGTAGTAGAGCATTGACAAGTTTATTTGTCAATGACGTCCGGAGTGAGCTCGTGACAGGAACCAGGGCGCGATCCGGAAGCCTTTCATCATGAAGTCCTCGGCCCCGCCGTGGACCAGCACCCCGCCCGTCGTCGGGTTCGTGGGGATCCCCGTCCACCATTCGAGGGTCCGGAGCGCTGACGGCCGAACGGTCAACCCCGACTTCACCTCCACCGGGACGAGCCGCCCGGCGAGTTCGATGAGGACATCGATCTCGCGCCCGCGGGAATCCCGCCAGAAGAACAGCGGCGGCCGGCGGCGGCGCGCCGCGAACGCCTTCACAAGTTCGGAGACCACGAACGACTCGAACACGGCGCCGCGCAGGGGATGCGTCTCGAGAGTCGCAGCGTCACGGATCCCGAACAGCGAACAGACGAGGCCGCTGTCGAGGAAGTGGAGCCGCGGGCGACGGCGGAGGCGCTTGGCGAAGTTCCGGTGGTGGGGGCGCAGGGTCGTCGCGAGGTAGCCGATCTCCAGCGCGGTCAGCCAGCGCCGAGCCGTCTGCTGGGAGACCGCAGCGTCGTTCGCGAGCGCGCTCAGATTCAGCTCGGTCGCCGTTCGCCCGGCGGCGAGCCGGACGAAGGTCTCGAAAGCGGCGGGATCGGAGACTCGGAGCGCCTCCCGCAGATCGCGCTCGACGTAGGTCGCGAAATAGTCCTCGTACCACTCTGGAGCGGGCGCGCCCCGGGCGTGGATCGCGGGGTAGAAGCCCCGAACGAGCGTCTCCCACAGTTCGGACGGTTTCGCGGTCGGGGGAGCCGTCGGTCGTCGTCCGGCCCGATCGAGCGTTTCCGGGTCGAGCGGCTCCTGCCCCCGGAGTTCCGCCATGGACAGCGGATGGAGCGTGAGGCGCGCCGTCCTTCCAGCGAGCGTCTGCGAGACGGACTCCAGCAGCAGCAGGTTCAGCGACCCCGAAAGGGCGAAGCGGCCCGGCGCCGGGTCATCGTCCACCAGCACCTGGATGTAGGAGAGGAGATCCGGGACGCGCTGCACCTCATCGAGCACCATGCGGTCGGCTTGCGCGAGGAATCCGCGCGGGTCGGATCGCGCCCACGCCCGGGTGTCGGGGGCTTCCAGCGATTGGTAGCGATGTTCGGGAAACGTCGCCCGCAGCAGGGTGGTCTTCCCCGACTGTCGTGGGCCCGTGAGCGTCACGACCGGAGAGGTGGCGGCGGCCGAGATCAGCGCGGGGGCGATGTGCCGCGGAATCACGCCCTCAATCTCTCACTCGCGCTGGATTGTGTCAAATCGGTGATGGCGTGGAGAAACTGACACGGCCGACGAGGGGATGAGCCGGCCCCGGCGTACGGGCGCGAGCCGGAGTCGCTGCGTCGGTACTCTCTGCGCGGAGATCCGACCATGCCGAAGACGAACCCCCTGACCCTCCTCGCCCTCTCGCTCGCGATCCTCGCCGGCCCCGCCGCCCTCGCCCAGGAGTACGGCAGCCGGGGAAACCTCGAGAAGAACGCCACCCCCGCCGAGCGCGAGGCGATGGAGGCCCTCTACGAGCGGTTCGTCCCCTACATCGATCGGGCGCGCACCGAACTCACCATGGTGCGGCACACCATCGAGTACGCCGAGGCGCGGGGATTCCGGGCGTGGGATCCCGCGCTCCGCGGCGGTGAATCCGGGGGACCGCTTCTACGCGGTGAACCGGGACCGCACCATGCTGCTGTGGGTCGTGGGGAGCGAACCGCTCGCGTCCGGGATGCGGCTCGTGAACAGCCACATTGACTCGGTCCGGCTGGAGCTGAAGCCGCATCCGGTCGCGAAGAAGCAGGACGTCGTGACGCTGGACACGCTGGTTCACGGCGGCCTGAAGGGCTACCAGTGGGTCAACGTCCCCCTCGGTCTCACCGGCCGCGTGGACAAGAAGGACGGGTCGGTCGTCTGGATCGAGTACGGATTCGATCCCTCCGATCCGGTCCTCATGATCCCCGATCTCGCGCCGCACGTGGACCGCGACTTTCGGAACCGCCCCCGCGCCGACGCCATCGAGCGCGAGGAGCTCGACCCGATCCTCGTCTCCGCGCCGACCGGAGGCGAGGACGGGATGGACGTCATGGCGCGCGCGGTCGCCCTCATCGAGGACGAGTTCGGGATCGAGCCGGAGGACTGGGTCAGCAGCGACATCCAGATCGTCCCGCTCACGCCGGTGCGGGAGATCGGGATGGACCGGGCGCTGTTCGGCGCCTTCGGCCTCGACGACCGGCTCACCGCGGTGGTGAACGTGTTCGCGCTGGAGGACGCCGGAACCCCGACCCACACCGCGATGGCCTACCTGGTCACCGACGAGGAAGTCGGGAGCGGCTCCAACATCAGCGTCGGCTCCGAGTGGTTCCGGCGGATCGTCGCCGAGATGATCCGCGCCGAGACGGGCTCGGTGAGCGAACTCGACGTCATGGAGACGTTCGGCAACACCGACATGATCACGGCGGACACCACGACGGCGACGAACCCGCTGTGGCCGTCGCCGCAGGCGCCCGGCAACGCATCGCTCCTCCACCACGGGCTCGTCATCAAGCTCTACGGCGCCGGGCGGAGCGCGAACAGCGAGTTCGTGGCGAAGCTGCGACGGATCCTCGGCGACGAACAGGTGGCGTGGCAGAGCCACACCTACAAGGCGGGCTACGGCGGCGGGACGATCGCCCGCTACTTCAACCAGATGAACATGGAAGTGACCGACTGGGGCGTCGGCATCCTGTCCATGCACAGCACCTGGGACGTGGCCTCGAAGGCCGATCTGTGGGCGCTCTATCGGGGCTTTCTGGTGTTCTTCGGAAGCTGAAAACCAGCCGCGCCGGCGGCTTACAGCCTGTGGACAAAGTCACGCGGCCCGGTTCTCCCGGTAGGGGCTCGAGCGGCGCTCTTCGTTGCGCATCGGTCGGAATACACGCGGTATTCCTCCCTCGCGCGCCGCCCCCACCGGGAGAACTGGGCCAGCCGGGCGCCGCCCCCACCGGGAGTGTCAATGGCCATCGAAAATGCGACACTTCTGGCCATTGAAAATGCGACACTTTTTGGGTCGCGACTCGTTGTGGGAAGCCCGGCTCGTCCGGTCGTCGAGGTGCGAGGCGACCGAGACCTGGGTCGTCGGGGCTGGGGTTGAACTTGCGGTGCGGGGCGTTTCAGTAGCCCTCGCCTGAGGACTCGCCCCGGCGGGGAGCCTCGGAGATGAGGCGGTCGGCGCGGATGTCCGGTGCGCGGCGGTCAACTCACGGTCCGTGACCAGCAGGGATCCGGCGCGTTCCGGGTCGCAACGCGGAAGGAGCGGAGCGACGTCACCGGGGGCCTCTCCCTGCCGACTGCCCCTGGCGGGCGTGAGCCCCGGTCGAGTGCATCGTCCTGGTCAATGTCGTCGGGTGCGACGACGGCCATCGAAGATGCGACTCCTTCGGGACCGCCACCTGCCACTGGATGTCCATCGGGTTCACGATCGCGGAGATCTCGGGTCGCGGTGACGAAGGTCATCGTTGCCGGGCTGGCGGCCCACGGCGTGTCGGTAGTCTTCGCCTGAGGGCTCGCTGAGCGGACGCCGGTCCCGCCCACGGCGCCCGAACCTCTCGAAGGAGTCGTTGATCGGTCAGATGTCGGGGGCGCGGCGGTCAGCTCACTCCTGTCTGTGACGAGGAAGGATCGGGCCCGTTCCGGGTCGCAACGCGGAGGGAGCGGAGCGACCGGAGCGAGGCGACCCGGAACGCGCGGCCTCGTCACCGGGGGCCTCCCGCTGCTGACTGCCCCGCCTCGCGGGCGTGAGCCCCGGTCGGGTGGATCGTCTTCGACAGCTCCATCCGGCGACGCATCCGGTAGCTGTTCCCCCGGATGTTCACGATATGGCAGTGGTGCAGCAGCCGGTCCAGCAGCGCCGCCGCCATCACCTCGTCGCGGAGGATCTCTCCCCAGTTCTCGAACCCCTGGTTCGACGTCAGCACCGTCGAGACCCGCTCGTAACGTCGGTTGACCAGCTGGAAGAACAGGATCGCCCCGTTCCGCGTCACCGGCAGGTAACCGATCTCGTCCACCACCAGAAGCGACGGGTAGGTCAGCGTCTTGAGGCGCTGGTTCAGCCGACCCGCCGCCTCCGCCTCCTCCAGCGAGGCGATCAGGTCCGTCAGCGTCCCGTAATACACCCGCCGACCGTTCTCCGCCGCCGTGATCGCCAGGCTGATCGCCAGGTGCGTCTTCCCCACTCCCGGCGGCCCCAGGAACACCACGTTCTCCTTCCGCTCCACGAACCCCAGCTCATGCAGCGACGCGATCTGCTCCCGCTTGATCGAGGGCTGGAAGCTGAAGTCGAAATCCGCCAACGTCTTGATCGCCGGCAGCCGACTCGAACGCATCGCCGTCTGCAGCCGCCGGCTGTTCCGAAGCGCGATCTGCGCGCGCAGCAGCCGCTCGATCGCCTCCGAGGCGGTCGTGCCTCCTCCGTCCACTCCGGACAGCACCTCGTCCAGCGCCTCCAGAGCTCCCGGCATCTTCAGGTCGGCCAGCTGAGCCGCAATCCGTTCCCGGCGTGACAGTGTCTTCATCCGATCTCCTCCGCGATCTGCGCATACGTCGCCAGCGGACGACGCTCGACATCCACCTGAAGCGGTGAGCTTCCTCGCCGACCTCGCCGCCGATCCCGGGGACCGGGCCGCGGCGTCACCGGCCGATACGGCCACCGCGCCAGCGGCCCCAGGTGTCCGCGCTCCTCCTCGAACCGATCCGCGGGCCGCTCCTTCAGCGTCCCGTGAACCCGCACGTTCGCTTCCCGCGTGAGCCATTCCTCCGCCCGCGCGTTCAGGTCCTCGTCAGAGACGAAGTCCCGACCGTAGAAGAAGCTCTCCCGGATGTACCGGATCGGCCGCTCGACCTTCCCCTTCGTCCTCGCCCGATACGGACGACACGCTCGGATCCGGAAGCCCCAGTGGTTGCTGAACCGCAGGAACTCCCGGTTCTCCACCACCCGGCCCCCGGTGCGCCGCCCGTCCGACGTGATCACCGCCTTCATCTGATCGAACAGCAGCTCCGACGGCACGCCGCCGAACGCGCGGAACGCCGCCTCCAGCCCCCGCATCACCACCGGCATCGTCTGCCGCTCGTAATACCGAAGCCACATCAGCCGCGAGTAGCCCAGAACCACGACGAGCGCATACCGCCTCCCCCACGGCAGCCGGAAGTTCGCGAAGTCCACCTGCCCCTGATGCCCCGGCGGCGTCTCGAACCGACGCGCCGGCTCCGGAGCCGGACCCCGCCGGATCCCCCGGACATACCGCTTGACCTGGTTGTAGCTCCCCTCGTAGCCCGCAGCCTGAACCTCACGGAACAGCCGCGCCGCCGTCAGCTTCGGATGGCTCGCCAGCCGAGCCCCGATGATCCCCTTGTAGCGGTCCAGCTTCGACGGCGCCCGCGCCCGCGGCCCATACCTCACCGCCTCGTCGTCCAGATCCCGGTTCAGCTGCCCGGTCGCGATCCAACGATGGACCGTGCTTCGGCTCACGCCTACCTGACGAGCGATCGCCGCCTTCGTCAGTCCCTGCTCGAGGTAATGCCGTAGTAGCACCCGCTGCTCTCTCCCGATCATCGCGCCTCCCTCTCCGAGTGGAGACGCGTGTGTAACCCGAGGCCACCTCGAACTCACCAGCCCCCGGATCAGGCCCACGATCCCGAGCCCGATGTGTCTCATTTTCGATGGCCACATCTGTCCTATTTTCGACGGCCAGCAACAGGGAGAACTGGGCCACTCTCGGTGCTCACGCGACTCGATCCACAGGCTGTTATGGGATCGGACGTTCAGACCCCCGGCTCTGCTCAGGCGACCGACGGCTCCCGCAGCCGGTCCATAAGCACCATCTTCAGCGGCGACTGGTGAGCCCGGCGCTCCGGCCTACGCGAGGCGGGAGAGGAGCGTGAGGGCGGGAGCGACGCGGATGCCCTCGGCGGTCTGGTAGTCCTTTCGTCCGGCGGCATGGACCTGCCAGGCGTCGGCCTCCGGGAACTTCCGGCGGAGGTAGCGGAGGCTCCGGCTGAGCGGAGCATCCGACCATTTGCACTCGACGAGGAGACGAGGTTTCGCGCCGTCGGCGACGACGAAGTCCACCTCGCGCCCGTCTCGGTCTCGAAAGTGGCGAAGCTGCAGATCCTCGCCCTCGGTGTCCTGTCTCCAGTGGACCCACTTCAGCAGGTGACAGGCGACGAAGTCCTCGAAGCGCGGCCCGTCGCGCGGGACCACGGCCCAGTCGAAGTGGTAGTGCTTCTGTTGCTTCGACACCGCCCGCAGGAGATTCCCGCCGAAAGGCGGTACGCGAAACAGCGCATGGAGCCGCTCGGCGGCGTCGAGCCACGAGGCCATGGTGCGGTGGCTCACCCGGAGCTGCTGGCTGAGCGCGTGAATCGAAAGCGGCGAGCCCACCCGCTCCGGAAGCGTCATGAGCAAGAGCTGGATCTTCCCGAGATCCCGGATGCCCTCGAGGCTCGCCATCTCCTCGTCCACCAGCAGCGACCGGTGGTGGAGCGACCACCGTCGGGCTTCCCTCTCGGAGCCGGAGAGCCACGGCTCGGGGAACCCGCCGAGGCGCAGTAGATCCAGGACTTCCTCGCGACGGTGGAGCCCGAGTTCAGCAACCGAAAAGGGATGCAGGCGGAACATCCGATAGCGGCCCTGGAGCGAGTCTCCCGAGAATCGGTAGAGGTCGAGTCGGCCGCTGCCGGTCACGAGGACGCGCTGGTCGGGAGGCCGGGAGTCCCACAACCCCTTCAGATAGTTCCTCCAGTCGCGAAACTTGTGAAGCTCGTCGAAGATCCACAGATCCCCGGCCGGGAGTTCGCGCGCCAGGATCCGGTGGCGATCCTCAGTCGCATCCCAGTTCAGCAGGGCCGCCGCACCGCCCGGCAGGCCTTGCGCGAACGTCGTCTTGCCGACCTGTCGGGGTCCGGTGAGGAAGACCATCTTGCGCCGGAGGTCGCACCGGATGGGAGCCTCGAGCGCTCGCGGTCGAAAATCCACAGCGCCAAGATACGGCAAATCTCACCTCGACGCAAAAAATGCCGCGGCAAAACTTGCTATGGGGTGAAATCTGCCGTCCTCGCGCGGACGGCCCGGATCAGGAATCCGAGGGGGCGATCGTGGTCCCGACGAGATCCTCGCAGTAACGGGCGATGGCGGCGTGGTCCTCGTTCGCGTGGCCGTTCGTGACCAGCGTCTGAACGATCTGGCGCGCGATCGTGGTGAACGGGACCTGGGTCCCGGTCTCCCTTGCGGCGGCGAGCGCGTTGTTCAGGTCCTTCAGGTGCAGTTCGAGGCGAAAACCGGGCGCCCAGTCGCCCGCGATCATCTTGGGACCCTTCGCTTCGAGGACCGCGCTCGCGGCGAGCCCGCCGCGGATGGCCTCCACAACGACCGATGGGTCGAGCCCCGAACGCACGGCGAAGACGAGCGCTTCCCCGACCGCCTGGATGTTCGCCGCCACGATCATCTGATTCGCGAGCTTCACCGTTCCACCGGCGCCGACCGGCCCGCAGAGCACGGCGCTTTGCCCCACCACGTCGAAGATCGGACCGAGGGCGCCGAACGCTTCGGGTTCGCCTCCCGCCATGATCGCGAGCGTCCCGGCGACGGCGCCCGGCTCCCCGCCGCTCACCGGCGCGTCCACGAACGAGACGCCCCGGGCGGCGCACCGTTCGGCGATCCGCCGCGAGACCCCTGGCTGGATCGAGGACATGTCGGCGACGAGCCGCGGGAGCGGGTCCGCTTCGAGGACGCCCCCGGGCCCGAGCATCACCGCCTCCGAGTCGGGCGAGTCGGGAAGCATCAGGACCACCGCGTCCTGACCCGCCGCGCATTCGGCCGCCGTTCCGGCGCGGCCCGCCCCGGCGGCGACCAGCTCGTCCACCGGGCCCGGCGATCGGCTGTGGACGGTGAAGTCGAACCCGGCGGCGAGGAGCCGCTTCGCCATCGGCCGGCCCATAACCCCGAGCCCGATGAATCCGATCCGGTGGAGCGCCATCAGGCGCCGGAGGCTACCATCGGCCGGACTACCGGGCCCCTACCGGGAGAACCGGCGGCGTCCGCTGCTCCCACAATGCCGGACTGGAATCCGGCGGGAGAATCGGCGGCATCCGGTGCTCTCACAATGCCGGACTGGAGTCCGGCGCTCCAAGCGAGGCCGCATGAGCCACTACTACGACGACCGCGACCTCCACCGTTTCGGCGACATCGGAAAGAACGCGCCCGAACTGTGGAAGAAGTTCGAGGCCTGGTACTCCGCCACCTTCGCGGAGGGCGCGCTGACCGCCCGCGAGAAGGCGTTGATCGCGCTCGGCGTCTCCCACGCCGTCCAGTGCCCCTATTGCATCGACGCGTGGTCGGAGAAGTGCCTCGAGACCGGATCGAACCTCGACCAGATGACCGAGGCGGTGCACGTGGCGGGGGCGATCCGCGGCGGCGCCTCTCTGGTCCACGGGGTTCAGATGCGGAACCGCACGACCGGGCTGAGCATGTGATGGCGGCGATCGCCGAACTCCCCATCGCTCCGGCCGCGACGCCGCTTCGGCCGCCCCCGTTCGGGCGACCCTCCTTCGCCCGGACCCTCGCCGACCACGCGCTCGAGCCGCTGCGAGCCGACGGCATCGAAGTCTTCCAGATCAACGTGGGCAAGCTCTGCAACCAGACCTGCAGCCATTGCCACGTGGACGCCGGTCCCCACCGCACCGAGCAGATGACCCGCGGGACTGCCGAAGCCTGCATCCGGGCGCTGGAGCGGACATCGGCCCCCATCGTGGACATCACCGGGGGCGCGCCGGAGCTGAACGAGAACTTCCGCTATCTGGTGGACGCTTCCCGCGGGCTCGACCGGCACGTCATCGACCGGTGCAACCTCACGGTGCTCCTCCTGCGGTCGCAGCGGGATCTAGCCGGCTTCCTCGCCGATCGCGAAGTCGAGGTCATCGCCAGCCTCCCGTACTTCCTCGCCGAGCGGACCGACGCACAGCGGGGCGAGGGAGTCTTCGATCAGTCCATCGAGGCGCTTCAGCTCCTGAACCGGCTCGGCTACGGCCAAGGCGGCCGGCTCCGGCTGAACCTCGTTTACAACCCGACCGGCGCCTTCCTGCCGGGGGACCAGGACGCGCTGGAGCGGGAGTTCAAGCGCGAGCTGGAGCAGCGCTACGACGTGCGCTTCGACCGCCTCTACGCGATCACGAACCTCCCCATCAGCCGTTTTCTCGATTTCCTGCTCGCGAGCGGCAACTACGAGCGCTACATGGACCGCCTCGTGAACGCGTTCAACCCGGCGGCCGCCGAGGCGGTCATGTGCCGCAACACGCTGTCGGTGGGCTGGGACGGACGGCTCTACGACTGCGACTTCAACCAGATGCTCGACGACACGGTGGGATTCGGGGCGCCGAACCACATCACCGACTTCTCCGAGGCGCGGCTCGGACGCCGCCGGATCGTGACCGGCGTCCACTGCTACGGCTGCACCGCGGGCGCCGGATCGAGCTGCGGAGGGACGACCGCTTGAGCCGGGCGGCGCGCGCCGCCGTGCTTCCGGCCCCCCACCGCCGGGTCGAGCTGCGCGAGTTCCCGCTCCCCGATCCCGGCCCCGGGGAGATCCTGCTGCGGACCGAGGCCTCCGAGGTCTGCGGCACCGACGTGCACCTCCGCGAGGGCCGCCTCGCCGGCGTGCCCTACCCGATCATCCCCGGGCACGTGAGCGTGGGCCGGATCGCGGCGGCGAATCGCGTCGAACGCGACGGGGTCGGCAGCCGCCTTCGCGAGGGAGACCTCGTCACGTTCTTCGATGTCCACGCGACCTGCCACGCCTGCTACCAATGCCTGGTGGCGCGCCAACCGACCCGATGCCCCGAGCGACGGGTGTACGGGATCACCTACTCGGCCGACGACGGGCTCCTCGGCGGCTGGTCGGATCACATCCTGCTGCGGGACGGAGTGCTCACGCTCGCCGTGCCCGACGAACTCTCGGTGGACGACCTGATCGGAGGCGGGTGCGGGCTGTTCACCGGATTCTCGGCGGTGGACCGCGCCGGACTGCGGCTCGCCGACAGCGTCGTCGTCCAGGGCGTCGGACCGGTCGGGCTCTCGGCGATCGCGTTCGCCCGCGCCGCCGGGGCGGGTTCCATCGTGGCCGTCGGAGAACCGGCGGCGCGCCGCGATCTGGCGCTCGACCTCGGCGCCGACGAGGCGCTCGGGCTCGACGGGGTCAGAAGAGAGGAGCGCGCCGCCCGAGTGCGCGAGCAGACCGGGGGCCGGGGCGCGGATGTCGTGATCGAGGCGAGCGGGAACCCCCGCGCGGTCCCGGAGGGGTTCGACCTCCTCCGCGACGGGGGCCGCTACGTGATCGTCGGGCACTACACCGACGCTGGCGAGATTCCGCTGAACCCGCACACCCAGATCAACCGGAAGCACGCGGAAGTGCTGGGACAGTGGGGCAGCGAGTTCCACCACTGGACCCGGGCGCTCGATGTTCTCGTCCGCCACCGGAGCCGGATCAGGTTCGCCCCGGTGATCGGTCGGCGCTACCGGCTCGAGGAAGCGAACGAGGCGCTCGACGATGTGGCCGCGCTCCGGGTGACGAAAGCCGTCATCACGCCGTAGGAATCGCGAGCCCCCGTCGCCTCGGAACGAGTCGCGACGCGAGGCCCTGGTCCGGCGGGGTGGATGAGGGGACTCGAACCCCCAACCACCGGAACCACAATCCGGTGCTCTGCCATTGAGCTACATCCACCAGCCCGGGCCTGGCGCGGCTTCCTTCGGCGTCCGGCGCGCCAGGGAGGATTCGAACCCCCGACCCGCGGCTTAGAAGGCCGCCGCTCTGTCCAGCTGAGCTACTGGCGCTCCCGTACGCTGGGTCCCGGCCCCCGCCGTTTCGTCGGGGCGAGAGGATTTGAACCTCCGGCTTCCTGCTCCCAAAGCAGGCGCGCTGCCAGACTGCGCCACGCCCCGAGAAGCGCCGGGATTATAGGGCCGAGGCCCGCTACCCCTTCGTGGGCGGCGGAAACAGCGCCTCCAGCGCGACCGGATCCCCCTGGACCGCGCACCGGTTCAGGAACACCGAGAGCGCCCGCAGCCCGCCCAGCTCTTCGCCCCCGCCGGCGCGCCCCGGCCCGCCGTGGAGCAGTTGCGGCATCACCGTCCCGTGCCCGGTGGACTCGGCGAGCGCCCGACCCGAGACGGCGAGGATCCGCCCGTTCCATGCGGCGATGGCGGCGGTGATCCGGCCGAGGAAATCACGGTCCTCGCTGAACACCGAGGTCACGAGACTTCCTCCGCCCGCCCGGCATCCGGCCGCGGCGTCCTCCCCCGAGGCGTAGGGAAGGAGCGTCACCACCGGGCCGAACACCTCGACCCGGTGGACCGCATCGGCCTCGGCGCCAGCCCGCAGCCGAAGGACGACCGGACCGAAGAACGTGCCTGCCGGACCGGCTTCCCCGGGATCGCCGCCGACCGGCTCGGTTTCCTCGGCGAGCGCGGCGAGTCCCTCGCGGCAGGCCTGGTGCGCCGCCGGGTCCACGAGCGGCCCGAGGCGGGTGTCGTCGGCCCGGGGATCGCCCGGAGACAGCCCGCGGACCAGCGCGGCGGCTTCGTCGCAGACGGAATCGAACTCGTCGGCGGGAACGAACGCGCGCCGGATCGCGGTGCACTTCTGTCCCGCCTTCTGGGCGAGCTCGCGCCGGATCTCGCGCAGGAACGCCTTGCGCACCGCGGATCCGGGAACGCCGTCCGGCCCCAGCACCGCTGCGTTCAGCGAGTCGGCCTCCACGTTCACCCGCACCGACTCGCTGATGACGCGCGGGTACGAGCGGATCCGGCGGGCGGTGTCGGCGGAACCGGTGAAGAGCACGGCGTCCTGCGACTCGAGATGGTCGAGGAGATCCCCGGCGCTGCCGATGAGCAGGGAGATCGCGCCTTCCGGCAGCACGCGGGACTCCACGATCCGCTCCACCAGCCGGGCGGTCAGCAGCGCCGAGCGGGTGGCGGGTTTGACCAGGGTCGGGACGCCCGCGAGGAGCGCCGGGCCGAGCTTCTCCAGCGGGCCCCAGCAGGGGAAGTTGTAGGCGTTGATCTGGACCGCCACCCCCTCGCGGGGAACGAGGACGTGGCGTCCGGCGAAGCCGCCGGCCCGGGACAGCGGCTCGACGGCCCCATCGAGGAGCAACGGGGCGTCCGGGAGCGAGCGTCCCAGCTTCCCGTAGTAGCCAAGCGTCCCCAGGCCGCCGTCCACATCGAAACGGGCGTCGCCGAGGGTCGCCCCGTAGGTGCGGGCGAGGTCCAGGAACTCGTCGCGATGGGCCCGGAGCGCGCGGGCCAGCGTCGAGACGAGATCGGCGCGCGCCCGGAACGAGAGGGCGCGAAGCGCTGGACCGCCGATGTCTCGGCCGTACGTGAGTGCGGCCGCAAGGTCATGACCTCCGCTGCGCAGCGTCGCGACCGGCTCGCCGGTCGCCGCGTCGCGGAGGACCTGCTCGGAACCGGTCCCCTCGACCCACCGGCCGGAGAGATAACTGCGAAGGCGGGCGATGGGCATGGGACCGGAATTCTAGAGAAACCTGTCCATCAGGGGAGCGGCACGGCCTCCGATCCTCGACACGGGCGAATTGCCGGACTGGAGTCCGGCGCGCCGGCACGCAGCGAGATCCGACGAACTCGGCGCACATTCTCCGGCCGAGCCCCCAAGGGTTCAGCGGAGAGCAGCGCCGCTCGTTATGACGTGCGCCGCAGCGGATGGGCGCCCAGCTCCCGAACCCTCATCCAGCCAGATGATCCAAGCTCTGCTCCTGCGGTAGAGCGATCCACCCCTCCTCCTTTGCCGATTTCTTATCCCCATCCGTCTTAGGAATCGGGTCGCAGAGGCTCCTGGCCTTAGCTCGGGCGACTAGAGCTGCTACGAGCGCATCAAGTGCGTCGTCCGACTTCCAACACAGCTCTCTGTGGTCCCGAGAAACACTGAGACCGGTTTTCCCTTCGAGGTCCTTCAACAGCTTCTTCCGGCGGTTCACATGCCGTTGCTTCGTACCCTTGTAGCCGCTCGAACGCAGTCCCCATATCGCGAGGGCCGCCGCCGGGTACACCTCAACGAAGCGGCCAGTCATTCCACTCCGGTCGACGGCTTCACCGCGGCATAGTCTCTCCGCGAGCAGCCCCACCGCTCGCATCGCAGGTGCCGCGATCCGATCCGACGAGACACTGAGTGGCCTCACTCTTTGACGCGGGCGGTGTTCCATGGCGTTCCACCTCTCCACCATTTCGCGCTCAACGATCTCGTCGGTTCTTCGGTACCGCAGATGAGGGAACACAGTCTTGCCGAATCGCTTGTCCAACTTACGCTTGCGCTCACACTCACATACCGAGTCGTCGTCCGGAGGCCACATCTTCGACGTCGAAAACTCCGCCAATGCCGCGGTGAAGCATGCGGGCCAGCCGAAGGGGGCATCGATACCGATCTTGTCGATCTTGTGACCATCGACCTTATACCCATGTCGGAGGAGTTGACAGAGGGTGAGGTCGTCCTTGTCCAAGTGTGTCTCCAGCGCGAGTCTCTCTATATGTGCTTTCTTGCCATCCCAGCGAATCAGACAGACACCGGTCTTGTTCGGCTGGGACGCGAGATCAACTCCGAGCGTGACCATCGGATCCTTGGTGACCATTCTCGTTCCCTCCTGTCTCCGTCCGAGACTTGGCCCAGACAGGTCGGGCGTACCCTACATGAGGCCGGGATCACGTTCCCGGCGGATTCGGGCTGATACCGTTGGCGGCCCCACTTCGCGGCCCCCATGACGATGATCCTTCGGACTCTCGCGGGCGGGGCGGTATTCCTGACGCTGGCCGCCTCCGCGGCGGGGCAGACGAGCCCCTTCCCCCGACTCTCGCTCGAACGGTTCGACGCTGCGCCACCGGCGGCGCGGGTCGAAGGACCTCCGGGACGGATGGGCGTTCGGTCCGTCGCCTGTCGCACGGTGCCGATGACGGAGGCGCGACGGCGGATCGTGGATCTGACGGCCCAGGAGTGGGGGTTCTTCGGATTCGGCGTGACCGATGAGACGGCGCCGCGCGATCGCTCGACTCCCCGGGGGAGGCGCTGGTGGTGGCGTCCCATGAACCCCGCGGATGGAGCCCGGGTGGCTTCGACGATCGGGGGCTATTGGGCAGCCACGCCGCAGGGCTCGTGGATGCTGGATCGCCAGAACACCCGGTGGAACCGCCCCGAGGGATTGATGGCCCGCTGGCGCGACCCCTGGTCAGCCGCGTTCATCTCGTGGGTGATGTGCGAGGGCGGCTTGGGGAAGTCCGCGCAGTTCCAGCGTGCGATCGCGCACCACGTCTATGTGGATCAGGCGATCCGGGCGCGCGACGCCGAATCCGTCTCCGCCGCCTTCCGTGCCTACGACATCGGCGAGACCGAGGTCGCGCCCGGAGATCTGCTGTGCAGCAGTCGCCGCGGCGCCTACGCCTCCATCGCTCAGCGAAGGCGCCACCTCGGGGTGAGCGCCCGGATGCACTGCGACATCGTGGTCCGGCTGGAGCGGGAACGGGGCCGCGTGCTGGCGATCGGCGGCAACGTGCGGGGAACAGTCCGGCTGAAGATCCTGCCGGCGTTCAACCGCGAGGGACGTCTCACTCCCACCGGTCGCGCCTTCGCCCACCTGAAGCTGCAGGCGGACCCGATCGAAGACGACGCTCTCCTCGACAGCCCGACGCTCCAGGCCCTCGAGACCGCTCCCGGCGTACGACTCCCCGCAGCTCTCGGCATTCGTCCGGCGACCGCCCCGCCCGACGGACCGCGCCACTGATCCGCCGCGGTCCCCGGGATCGGCCGTCGGCAGGGGCTATCGCGGCGAAGCGACCGGGGACCACCGGCGGTTTGTGTCGGGGAGTTCCGAGAACCGATCGAGCTCGACGGCCGCATCGCGGTGGCAGCGTTGCGCGGCTCGATCCGACGGGTCCCGGCGACTCCGGTCTTCTATTCCGGCTGGAGGGCTTCGAGGAGGGCGGGGAAGGCAGCCTCGATCTCGCCCGGATCGCCGGATGTGCGGATGAGCTGCCCGCCGCTGACATCGGCGAGGTAGGTCAGAATCCAGAAGGGATCCACGTTCCGAAGCGCCCTGAGGCCCCGCCCGGGCTCCTGCGGGCTGCTGCCCGAGATCCGGGTCCACAGGTCGTCCGCCGAGATGTGTCCGGCGCCTCCGCCGACCCGACCGGAAGCGCTCACCGCCGGCGGGGCGGTCACCGCGAGCAGCGTGGGAGGCACGGCTCCGGCGGCGAAGAGCGGCCAGGTGTCCCGCGCCCAGCTCGCTCCGTCAGCCCCGTCGGTGAACACGACCAGCACGGGCCGGCCGGGGGCGTTCGCCAGCAGTCCGAGCGCAAGGGTGAGCGCGTTGTTGAAAGCCGCCGGACCGCCGGCCCGGAGTTCGGAGGTCGCGGCCGCCGCATCGGCGCAGGTCCCGTCCCAGCCGGCGTGGAGCTCGACCGAGCGCGTGAAGCCGAGCAGGGCGCAACGGTCCCTGTTCGCGTCCAGGGAGGAGAACAGGGTGCGCAGCCCGGCCGTGGCCGCGGCAAGGCTCGCGCCGGAGACGCTGGAGCTCAGGTCGAGAATCGCAACCAGCGACAGAGGCTCCTCCCCGGTCCACTCCGGAAGCTCCTCCCGCTGACGCCTCAGCAGGTCGATGCCCCCTCCCCCGACCCCGGGCGCCGTGCCCGCGGCGGGATGGGCCTGAGGTCTCGCGGGGGGGCGGGTGATCCCGGTGGCGGAGCCGGAGAGCCCGAGCGTGAGCAGGAGAAACGGAATCGTCGTCATCTGGCGCGGCGCGAGCCTCATGGCCGACCTCCTTCGGATCCTGAGCCCGCGGGGGCGCGGACCTCGTCCTTCATCGCCTGGAACATCTCGGCGTAGTCGAGCGCCGGGCCCAGCCAGTAGCGCCATTCCGGCTCCCAACCCGACGATCTGCGCTCCAGCAGGCTGGTTGCCGCTTCGGCCGCGCCCTCGGCGTCGCCGAGACTCTGCCTCGCGGCGACCAGTCCGGCGACGGCCGAGGGAGATCGTCGGGCCCGTCGAACCGCCTGGGCGAAGGCGGCCTCGGCGGCTTCGAAGTCGCCCGCCGAGAGCGCCGCTTCGCCCCGGAGCATGAAGGCGGCGAAGCGGGGCGAGCCGCCCAGGCGGACGCCCTCCAGCCGATCCAGTTGTTCGAGGGCGGCCTCGGTCTGTCCGGAATCGAGCAGCACGCCGGCGAGCTGCACCCGGAGTTCTCCCTGGTCCGGCGTCTCCTCCAGGAGGCCGGTCAGGAGTTCTCGGGCCCGGGCCAGATAGGAGGGCTCCTCGCGCTGGCGGCCGAACATCCAGAGGGCGCGGGCGAAGGCGATGCGCAGGTCGCTGTCATGCGGAAGATCTTCGAGCGCGGCCTCGAAGGCAGCTACGCCGGGGCCCGGCAGGAGCTGGACCTGGTAGGAATAGCCGAGAGCGAGCCACCAGCGGCGGGTCCAGTCGGTTCGCTGGTCCGGGTCCGGGATGGCCTGCAACAGCTTCCGCGCCAGCTCCAGGTGGGTATCGGACGGCCCGTAGCTCGCGGCCTCGGTGTGGAGGAGCGCCGCGGCGGCGAGATCGAGCGCTTCCGGCCCGGAGGCGATGAAGTCGGCGACCACCGCTTCGACGGAATCGGGTCGGGAGCCGGCGAGCGCCCGGCCGGAGGTGATGAACAAGCCGCCCCGCACCTCCGCGAGAAGCGCCTGGTAGGCGGCGGCGTCAAGGCGATCCTGTCGTGGTGCTGCTTCAGCGGCGCCGGAGAGCAGCGCTGAGACGGTGGCGCACGCCGCCAGCGCGATGGTGGTCGGGAGCCACCGGCTGCCTCTTCGTTCCATGATTCGACCGGTACGCATGGTAGCCGGGAGGGAGAGATGCGGCGCCGGTCGGCCGGGGCGTTCGGTGCCGGGCCCCTACCGGGAGAACCGGCGGAGTCCGGCGCTCCGGCAGCTCGCTTGGGAATTGCCGGACTGGACCCAAGTTAGTCACTTTTGCGTCTGGCCGGCGGCCGGCGTCGGAGAGCTGAGGCGATATCGGGGCGGTTTCGGCTCCAAAGTGGCCCGCAGAGCCCGGATTTGCCCCAAATCAAGGCCATTTCGGGGGGTCGAGTGGCCTTTTCCTCCGATCCCCGCGCCAAACCCCCGATGTAGTGCCAACTTCTTTGGCGAGTGGGCGTTTACTCCTTTACTCGAAGCCGCCAATGCGACACGATTGGCTCATGTTCATCCGGGCCACCCGAGTGCGCCGCAAGACCGGTTCGTCCATCGTCCATCGCCTGGTCCAGAGCGAGCGGTTCGGCGACAAGGTTCGCCAGCGGACGCTGTTGAACCTCGGAGTGGGGTACGACGTGCCGCGGGAGCGGTGGCGGGAAGTTGCGCAGTTGACGCGGAAGCTGTTCCACGGGGAGCAGCCGCTGATCGAGCCGGAGCCGGAGGTTCGGCGGGCGGCGGAGGGTCTGGTGCGTCGTCTGCGCGCCCGGGGGGAAGAGCTGGAGAAGGGGCCGGGGCCGAAGCGGGCGACGGTGGATCTGGACACGCTGGACCACGAGGGCGGGGTGCGCAGCGTGGGCGGGGAGCGGGTGAGCCTGGCGGCGCTGGAGCAGTTGGGCTTCGGGGAGCTGCTGCGGGGAGTTGGGTTCTCGGAACGGGACGCGCGGATCGCGACGGCGCTGGTGATGGCGAAGATGCTGTATCCGACGAGCGAGCTGGGGACGGAGCGCTGGCTGCGGGAGGAGAGCGCGACGCTGGAGCTGCTGGGGCTGGCCGGGGGGCTGGGGGTGTCGGACACGAAGCTGCTGCGGATCGGGGACGCGTTGTGGCGGCGTCGCCATGAGGTTCAGGAGGGGCTGTATGGGCGGGCGCGGAGCCTGTTCGGGGAGCCGGAGGCGATCGTGTTCTATGACCTCACGAACACGTGGCACACGGGAGGGCGGACGACGGAGGGAGAGCTACTGCGGTTCGGGCGGTCGAAGCAGAAGCGGAGCGACTGCCGGCTGGTGACGCTGGGGCTGGCGCTGGACGGCGCGGGGTTCGTGAGGCAGTTCGAGGTTTTGCCGGGGAACGTGTCGGAGCCAGCGACGCTGGAGAGTTCGGTGCGTCGGCTGGAGGGGGGCCTGCGGGAGGGGGAGAGGAGGCCGACGGTGGTGATGGACGCGGGGATCGCGACCGAGGAGAACCTGGGCTGGTTGCGGGAGCAGGGATATGACTGGATCACGGTCTCGCGGTCGAAGCGGCCAGCTCCCCCGGAGGGAGAGCCGGAGGCGCAGCTGCGGACGGCGGCGGGGCACGAGGTTCGGGCGTGGCGGCTGGGCGAGGAGTCGGGGGAGCTGCGGCTGTGCGCGGTGAGCGAGGGGCGGAAGGCGACGGACGAAGCGGCGCTGGCGCGGTACCGGGCGCGGTATGAGGGGGAGCTGACGCGGCTGCACGAGGGGCTGACGATCCGGTATCGGATGAAGCGACACGACCGGGTGGTGGAGAAGGTGGGCCGGCTGAAGGAGCGCTTTGCGCGGGTGGGGAAGCAGTACGAGGTGAAGGTGGAGAAGGGGAAGGGGCCGAACGCGACGGCGGTGAAGTGGAATCGGCGTGAGAAGTACGAGGAGGCGGACGCGAGCGCGGGGGCGTATCTGCTGCGGACCAGCCACCGGGACTGGGAGCTGGAGAAGGTGTTGCGGACCTACTGGCGGCTCACGGGGGTGGAGGCGACGTTCCGGTCGTTGAAGGTGGATCTGGGGCTGCGGCCGATCTGGCATCGGAAGGATGCGCGGATCGCGGCGCACCTGTTCATTGCGTTGCTGGCGTATCACGCGGTGCGACTGATCCGGACGCGGCTGCGGGCGGCGGGAATCCGGTCGAGCTGGAGCACGCTGCGGGATCGTCTGCGGCCGTGGGGGCGGGTGACGACGACGATGCGGACGGAGGACGGGTCGCTGATCGTGAACCGGCAGGATGTCCGGGTGGGGGCGGAGCTGGCGGAGGTGGGACGGTTGATGGGAGTGCGTCCCGGTCTGTATCGCCGCCGGCACGTCGAAGCGGCGGCGCGGTAGGCGATCCTTGTAGTGCCCCTGTGGGCACTCGCCTGTCTTGTAACGGAAGTCAGGTCATATGGTTACGGCACCACGTGTTCACAAAATGACTAACTTGGGTGGAGTCCGGCGCTCCGGCAAGGGATGGAGTCCGGCGCTCCGACAAGCCGGCGCGAGGGGGGAGAGGTTCGGAGAGGGGGGATCCGTCCTCCCTCTCCGAGAGGGAACGTGACGTTGATCGCAACCTGGAGCGGAGCGAAGGTTGCGATCAGAGGCGCGAAGCGCCGAGTGCTTCGGGGAGGGGGAGCCGTCCTGGAGACGCGCACGTCCTTGAACTCGCTCAGCTCTGCAGTACTCGGCTCCCCCTCCCCGGAGCACCCGATGCTCTAAGGCCAGAGCCAGGCGAACAGCCCCGCGGTGATCCAGGCGTAGATGAGCCCGTCCACCGCGGTGCGGATGGAGTAGGCCCACTTGCGACCCCACCAGATCGAACTCTGGAAGACCCCCATGGCGTAGCCGGCGAAGGCCACCACGCTGACGATCCGGAAAACGACCCAGGTCCCGGCGCCCGGCTCGAGCGCGACTCCGGCGGCGAAGCCGGCCATGCCGCTCACGACCAGTCCGTAGAGGAACCAGAGGATCAGGCTCGTCCCCATCTCGAAGGGTCGGTTCGGGAAGATCGTGAAGATACCCACCGGGCCTGCCTTGGCCCTGGCGCGGAATTCGGGGCTCCCCATGTCCTTCGGGTCGTCGCACCACGGGGTGACGTAGTCGCCGGGCGGGATCCGGAACGGGCGCAACGCGTCGGCGATCGCCTTCTCGTCGGGGAGAGGGCTGATGTCGCCGCGATGCCACCACCGCAGCACGCTCTGCAGAATGAAGCTCGCCCCGAACACGGCCACCGCCGAAAGCAGGATGGGCAGCCACAGGGAGAGCAGGGAAACGTTCACGGGAGACCTCCTCGGAGGGACGGCGAAGTTGCCAGGGACTTCACCGGGTGCTCACGACCGTTTCCAGCGGCAGGCGCTGGATGTCGGGGACGCGAGCGCCCGGCTTCGGATAGCCGACCACGAGCAGCAGGAACGGCACCTCGTTCGCCGGCCGGCCGAGGATCCGGTTCAGGAACCGCATGGGACTCGGCGTGTGGGTGAGCGTGGCGAGGCCGGCGTGGTGAAGCGCAGCGATCAGGAAGCCGGCGGCGATGCCCACCGATTCCGAGGTGTAGTAGTTCCGGATTCGCTCGCCGTCCGGACCCTGCCCGTGGCGCTCGAGGAAGATGGCGATGAGCGCGGGCGCCTCGGTGAGAAACGGCTTGTGAGCGTCGGTCCCGAACGGCTCGAGCGCCCGGAGCCACTCCGGCGGCGCCCGCCCGCCATAGAACGCGCGCTCCTCCTCTTCCGCGGCCTCGCGGAGGTGCGCCTTGACCTCTGGATCGCGGACGACGACGAACCGCCACGGCTGCCGGTTCGCGCCGCTCGGAGCCGACGCGGCGGTGCGCAGCGCCGCCTCGATCACCCCCTCGGGAGGCGGGCGGGCATCGAAGTCCCGCACCGTGCGCCGCCGGGCGATCTCGTCTGCGAACCGCTGCGCCCGCTCCAGCATCTCGGCCGGGGGACGCTCCCGGAAGTCGAGTGGCTTCATCGGGGGGCGGGACCGCGGCTCGGCTTCCTTCACCCCGTCTCTCCCGCTCCGGGCCAAAGCACCGGAACCGCCGCGCGAAGGAACCGGCGCACTGGTTCCAGCGCCCGGCCGCGGTGGCTGATCGCCTCCTTCTCGGCGAGCGACAGCTCCGCCATGGTTCGGCCGCGCTCGGGCACGAAGAAGACCGGGTCGTAGCCGAAGCCCCCGGCGCCGCGCGGCGTCCGGGTGATCTCGCCCTCGACGGCGCCGGTGGACCGGAACACGATCCTGCCGCCCACCGCCAGCGCCGTCGCCGACCGGTAGCGGGCGCCTCGTCCGCGTCCTTCGCCGCCCGCGACCCACGCGTCCACCAGCTCGATCAGCCTCCGGTTCTTCTTCCGGTAGGGCGTGTCCTTGCCGAGCCAACGGGCGGAGCGCACGCCGGGGCCGCCGCCAAGCGCATCCACCTCGAGCCCGGAGTCCTCGGCGAGCGCCGGAAGACCGGTGGCCCGGTGGTAGGCGAGGGCCTTGATCCCCGCATTCCCGAGGAAACCCTCCGCCGTCTCCTCCGGCTCTTCGGGGGGAGAGCCCGGAAGCTCGGAGAGATCGAGGAGACGAACCCCGGCGCCGGCGAGCGCCTGGCGCATCTCCCGGACCTTCCCCCGGTTCCCGGTGGCGAGGACGAGACAGGGGTCGCCGGACGCCATCCGGCTCAGATCCCGTCAGAGATCCCGTCAGAGATCCAATCGGGGATTCCGTCAGGGAGCGCGATCCCGGCCAGCACCTCGCGCTGGCGCGTGAAGAGAGTGGCGATCCCGTCGCCGGCGGCGTCGAGCATCTCGTCGAGAGTCCCACGGGCGAACGGCCTCCCCTCGGCGCTGCCCTGGACCTCGATGAGGCGGCCGTCGGCGTCCTGGACCACGTTCAGGTCCACCGAGGCGCGGGAGTCCTCGGCGTAGTCGAGGTCGAGACGCACCTCGCCATCCACGACGCCGACGCTCACGGCGGCGATCTGGCGAACGAGTGGAGTCTCCCGGAGGTCGCCGCGCCGCACCATCCCGTCGAAGGCGAGCGCGAGCGCCACGAAGGCCCCGGTGATGGCGGCGGTCCGGGTGCCTCCGTCGGCCTCGATCACGTCGCAGTCCACCCGGACCGTGTTCTCGCCGAGGCGGCCGAGGTCCACCGCGGCGCGGAGCGAGCGGCCGATGAGCCGCTGGATCTCGGTGGTTCGGCCGGGCACGCCGGCGCGATCCCGGCGGATCCGCTCTCCGGACGAGAGCGGCAGCATCCCGTACTCCGCCGTGAGCCACCCCCGGCGACGCCCGCGGCGCCAGCGCGGAACGCCCTCCTCGATGTCCACGGCGGCAAGCACCCGCGTGTGGCCGCAGGAAACGAGCACCGAGCCGGGAACCCGGCGCAGGAAACCGGTCTGGAATGCGACCGGACGCAGCTCGCGCCGGCCGCGCCCCTTTGCGCGCGCCCGTCTCATGACTCCTCGGGGGGCTCGGCGGCGGCTTCGAGCAGCCGGGCGGGCGCCTGCCGATAGCCCGCGCGCAGGTCGAGATGGCCGGCGAGGGTCTCTGTCTCGCGCCCCTCGACGAGGAAGCGGACCTCGGCGATGGCGGGGAAGCTCTCCACGAGCGAGTGGCTCAGGCTGTACACGGTGAGCTCCTCGGCGAGGAGTCCGCCGGAGTGCGCCTCGATGAGGTCGAGCGTGAAGTTCACGACCGCGACGCCCCGGGTGCTGACGAAGACGTCGAGGACGCCGACGCCCTCCGGGAAAGCGCCCGATTCGACGATGACCCGTCGGACGAGGGCCTCGGCGTGGGAGCGGGTCGTGCCGTCCGGAGGCAGTTCCACTTCGGACGGCGTGAGAAGACCCTCCGGTCCGACGCCGAACAACCGGGCCCGGGTCGGCTCCTCCGGCTCCCCGGGCGCGGTCTCGACGTCGCCCGGTCCCGTCCCGACCGCGGAGACCGCGTCGGTGTCGTCGCCCGGCTCGGGGAACGGAACGCCGCAGGCGGCGACCGCGGCGGCCGCCAGGAAGCCGTATGCGGCTCTCCGGACGGACCGAAAGCCGGCTCTCAGGAGGGGCCTCCGGTGGGCGGCTGCGGCGGCCGGCCGGTCTGGAAGCGGAAGATGCCGTCGGCGATGGCGCGCGCCGCCCGCTGCGGGAAGTCCCGACCGGCGAGCTGGTTGCGATCGCCCTCCGAGGTGACGAACCCGAGCTCGACCTGGACCGCCGGCATCGCGGCGGCGGCGAGCACCCGGACCGGCGCGTCGGCGACGCCCGCCGAGCGAATCGGCAGCTCCGCCAGCGTGGCCGCGAGCGCCCCGGCGAGAGCCTCGGATGCGGATGCGGCGGCCGCCTGGCTCTCGTTCCACGCCACGAACCGGACCGTCTCGCCCCGCGTCGCGCGCCGCGCGGCGATGGGAGCATGGTGGTACACGAGGCTGCCGGAGCTCGCCGGGCTCGGCGACGCGTTGAGATGCAGGCTCACCAGCACGTCGGCGCGCGCCGCGTTCGCCATGGCCGCACGGTCATCGAGGCCCGCTTCGCGATCGGTCTCGCGGGTGAGGACGACCTCGAACCCGCGCTCGTCCTCGAGGATTCGCCGAAGAGCAAGCGCCACATCCAGCGCCACATCCTTCTCCATGACGATGCCGTCCGGCCCGACCACGCCGAGATCCGCCCCTCCGTGACCGGGATCAATGGCGACGGTGCGAATCTCGCGGGGGCCGGTTGCCGCCCCCGGCGACACGTCGCCCCCGGCGCGCGACTCCGGCGGGGCGGTGCCGCGGAGGGGCGGCAGGACGCCGGAGCCCGACTCGGCGCCGAGGCCCGACCGGATCAGGTCCAGCGCCAGGCGACCCCGGCCCCGCTCCTGGAGCATCCGGCCGAAATTCCGCCCGGTGGTGATTTCGAGGACGTAGGTCTCCTCCGCCTGACGAAGGTCCACCCGTTCCACCACCCCGTCCGCGGGCGCCTCCCCGAGGAACGCGGTCTCGACGAACGGCGCGTGGATCACGACTTCGAGGCCGCGGCGCGTCTCCTCGATGTCGGTCCGCGCCGGGGGGTCGGTCGAGATCTCGATGCGCGTCGCGCCCGGCCGCGGCCGGATGTCCACCTGCAGTCGGGGATAACCCCCGCCGACCGCGAGCGTGCGGCTCCGCTCGTCGAACCGCGTACCGCGGGGGAGGATGTCGAGCAGGACCCGGGAGACGAAGTCGAGGGGCACGAACCATCCGTCCCCGCGGCGGATCGCCGGGCTGGCGAGGAGGCGGTCGCGGCGGCCGACGCCGACGAAGCTGCGCCCGGCCTCGAACCGGAGGCGCTCGGATCCGACCCGAAGCTCGATGGCCTCGTCGGACTCACTCCGGAGATCGCCGGAGACCGCCGCCGCGATCTCGGCGAGCGACACGACCTCGGCGCCGTCGAGACGCCTGACGACGACGCGCGACGTGTCCCCGTCGTGGATGACCCGCAGCGGCGCGGGTTGCGCTCCCGCGGCGACCGCGAGGAGCGCCATCGCTCCGGCAAGACCGAGGATGGTGCGCGCCGGAAGCCGGCGCGACAACAGGATCGGACGGTCGCTGCTACGCACGGAAAAGTTGCTCGGAACCGGGCCCGGAGCCTTCGCGGGAGGATACTCCGCGCCGGCGCACCGGGCTCCCGTCCCCTGCCGGGCCCCACCGGGAGAACTGGCGCCGGACTCCAGTGGAGCGCCGGACTCCAGTCCGGCACCGAGAGCCCTGGCCAACCGGCGCCGCCGGACTGCCGGCGCGCCGGACTCCAGTCCGGCAATCTTTCGAAGCGAAGGAGCCACTGCGCCGCGCTCGCGGACCGGTGAAGAGTGCGGGCTCCATCGTGCCGGTCTGGAGACCGGCGCTCCATGAGGCGCTCCCTGCCCGTTTAGACTCCCGCCCCACATGCCGAACGAACGGTTCAAGGTCCGGCCCGCCGACGGCGGCCTGCTCGTCCTCCTGCCCGGCCTCGGGGCCGTGAGCACGACGTTCATCGCTGGAGTCCAGGCGATCCGCCGCGGCCTCGCGGCCCCGGTGGGATCGGTCACGCAGATGGGGACGATCCGGCTGGGAAAGCGCACCGAAGGGCGGACGCCGCTGATCCGCGACTTCGTGCCGCTGGCCGGGGTCGAGGACCTGTCCTTCGCCGGGTGGGACGTGTTCGAGGACGACGCGTGGACGGCGGCGCGGAAGGCCGGAGTTCTCGAGCCCGCGCTGCTCGACCAGGTGAAGGACGAACTGTCGGCGGTGAAGCCGATGCGGGCGGTCTTCGATCGGGACTACGTGAAGAAACTGGACGGCCCGTTCGTGAAGACCGGGGCCACGAAGATGGACCTCGCCGAGCAGCTCATCGAGGACATCGAGCGCTCCCGCGAGGCTTCGGGGGCCGCTCGCGCGGTGATGATCTGGTGCGGCTCCACCGAAACGTTCCTCGAGGAGACGGAGACGCTCCGGGACGTGGAGAGTTTCGAGCGCGGTCTGCGGGAGAACTCGCCGGACATCGCCCCCAGCATGATCTACGCGTACGCGGCGCTGCGCTGCGGCATTCCCTACGCGAACGGGGCGCCCAACCTGAGCGCCGACATCCCGGCGCTCCGGCAGCTCGCGTCCGAAAACGGCTCTCCGGTGGGCGGGAAAGACTTCAAGACCGGGCAGACGCTGATGAAGACGATCCTCGCTCCCGGACTGAAGGCGCGGATGCTGGGGCTCAGCGGCTGGTTCTCGACGAACATCCTCGGGAACCGCGACGGAGAGGTGCTCGACGATCCGGGTTCGTTCCGGACGAAGGAAGAAAGCAAGCTGGGCGTGCTCGATTACATCCTGCAGCCCGACAAGTACCCCGACCTCTACCGCGACCTCTACCACAAGGTGCGGATCAACTACTACCCGCCCCGCCGCGACAACAAGGAAGGCTGGGACAACATCGACATCTTCGGCTGGCTCGGCTACGAGATGCAGATCAAGGTGGACTTCCTCTGCCGCGACTCGATCCTCGCCGCCCCGCTCGTCCTCGACCTCGCGCTCTTCCTCGACCTCGCCTCCCGCTCCGGGCTCCGAGGCATCCAGGAGTGGCTGTCCTTCTTCTTCAAGAGTCCGATGACGCCGCCGGGCGTCTATCCCGAGCACGACCTGTTCATCCAGCGCAAGAAGCTCGCGAACACGCTGCGCTATCTGATGGGCGAGGACATGATCCACCACCTCGGGGAGTACACCCTCGAAACCGCCACCGGAACGGGGGAGGCGGCTGCGGACTGACGCGTTGCGGATCTCGAAGAGCCGGTGCGTCGGCTGCGGCAACTGCGTCGCGGTCTGTCCCGTCGCCGCGATCTCGATCGGGGCCGACGGACGCGCCGCGGTGGACTCCGACGCCTGCGTCGAGTGCTACACCTGCTACCGCGGCCTCAGCACCGAGCGGCTGAACCCGACGCTGGTCCGCGGGTTCCGCCGGGTGCTGTCCTGGTTCCGTCTGCGCTTCGATCCCGCCCCTGACGTCTGCCCCACCTCGGCGATCGAACCGCAGGAGTTGACCTGGCCTCGGGTGGTCCGACGCGCCTTCAGCGACCCGCTTGTCTCGCACGAGGCCACCGGGGTCCACGGCCGCGGCACCGAAGAAGTCAAGACGAACGACGTCACCGACCGGGTCGCGGTGGGCGAGTGCGGCATGACGGTCGAGTTCGGCCGCCCGGGAGTCACCGCGACCTTCCGCGACATGGACCGGGTCACTCGCCGGCTCGCGTCGCTGGGAGTCTTCTTCGAGCCGAACAACCCGGTAAGCAAACTGATGACGGACAAGGAGACCGGGGCGATTCAGGAGGATCTGCTCGACGAGCGGGTGCTGTCCGCGATCGTGGAGATCAAGGTGGAAATGGAGCGCGTTCCGGAGATCCTGGCGGCGGTGCGGGAGGCGGCGGACGAGTCGGAAACCGTGATTTCGGTGGGCGCTTCGACCCGCTGCGGTCCCGACGGCGAGGAGCCGCTGGGAGAGCTGCTCGCCGCGCACGGCTACGCCGCCTGGCGCGGCAAGACGAATCTGGGTCTCGGCCGCCCGGCCTGACGCACTTCCGGGCGCCGTCCCGGCCCCTCTGCGGCGCGAGGGATCGCCGTTCCTTCGGCGCCAAGGCCGGGAAGGATTCAGGGATGGGACTCAGGGGTGGAGAGAGTTCCGGCCTCCCTCCATCAGGTCCTCCGCCATTCGAGCGAGATCGGCAAGGAAGTCCCGCCGGTCCGGCCGTTTCCGCCACCGGATACGCTCGAAGTGGGAGGGCGGAAACGAGCGAAACAAGTCAGCGAGTTCCGCCGCATCGATTCCGCCGAGCTTGCGTCCGGCTTCGGCCATGACCTCACCCCACCCGAAGTCGAGTCGCTTTGCGATCGTGCGCAGATCGGCAAAATCCTTGGCATCGAGGCGGTACAGGGCGGTCACCTTGTTGGACAGGATGTTGCGAAGAGCATCGATCCGAGGGAACAGAGCGCCCTTTTCCAGGGCTCCGAATCGGGCCGCCACGTCGTTCACGAAGTCCAGTCGGAGACGCGTCTGGCCGGCGCAGATCACAGCCTTCGCGTAGTCGTCGCCGCGGAAGAAGGACGGCTCGTCGAACTTGTAGCCGTGCCGACGCAGCGCTTCCAGAGCGGTGTCAACATGGGCGCCGAACCGGTCGTCCCGGTTGACGAAAAAGTCGAGGTCGTCCGAGTAGCGCTGGCGGAAGTAGTGCCTATGGAGCGCGGTGCCACCGGTCAGATAGAAGGGAGCTTCGCAATCGGCGAGCGAGTTCAGGACCCCATTCTGCAGGGGGTACAGAATCTCCTCGTAGAACGCTTCGGATTCGGGCATATCGCTTCCGTAGGGACGGCGGCCACAGCCGCGCGATGGTTTCGGGGGTCAACATCTCCTTCACCGTCTCGATATCCAGCACCCCGGTGACGCGTTGCCACGGAAGCCTCTCCAGCATCCGGACGAAAAGCGCCTGTCGGTCGAAGTGTCCCACCCGCTCCCGCTCGCCGGCCAGGACCTCGGCAATCTCCTCCGGGGTGTAGTCATAGTCCCAGACGATGATCCGCGCGACCTCGACCTGCTCCCGAGTGGACATGCCCCGAGTGTAGCCGTCGGGCCCTCGTTGGGGGACGGGACGCGCGCGGCGGTCCTGTCCACGTCGTCATAGCCGCCCTACCGGATCTCACGGCAGGTCCGGATTCCGATCGGGAGCGGCATCTGCTCCTCGGGCGCGGTCGCGTCAGGCGCTGAGGAACTCCGCCGGAGTCAGGACAGGAATGCCCGGGAACGGCGACATCGCGAGCAGGTCGTTGTCGCCGGTCACCACGCATTCGGCGTCTCCCATGAGCGCGGTCTCGAGCACCTTGTCGTCGTCCGGATCGCGACAGCCCATCGGGGCGCCGCTGATCCAGACGAACGTCGATCTGGGCCAGCAGGGTTTCCCGGTCCCCGCGGCTGGCCCACCGGTCGAATTTCACCCGGAAGAGGCGGCTCCGCAGCTCCTCGTACGTCGGCTCCGAGAAGAGAAGGCGTCCGCTCCGCCGCGCTACGTCCTTCAGGGCAGTATGCGGAACGCCGCCGGGAGCGAGCGCCGCGGCGATCAGGACATTCGTGTCGAAGACGAGCCGCTTAGCTCTCGTCGGCGAGGAGCTCGTTCAGGATCTCCTCCGTCATCCCGGCGGCGGCGGCCTTCTCCCCGATTTCGTTCATCGTTCGCATGAGGCGGTCCCAAGTGGCGCCACGCAGCCTGTCGTACTGCTCGACCGACATGACGACCGAAACCGCCCGGCCATGGCGGGTGAGCGTGACCGGGGCCCGCTGGGAAGCCTCGATGAGTTGACCGAAGCGGTTCTTCGCCTCTCTGGCAGCGATTTCCAGCATGAGACGATTGTAGCCACGAGAGCCACTTTCCGTCGGAGCCAAACCGGGCCAGCGGTTACGTCGCGCGGGTCAAATGTCGCGGACGGCGAGCATCTCGTCGCCGGTCGTGGTGATGATGCGGACCGCGATCCGTCCCGACTTCGGGCGACGGAAGGGGGCGGAGGTGAGCGAGAGCATCGTGTCCCACAGGCGCGACTCGATCCGGCTGGCGAGGGCTGATCGGAAGCGCTTCAATTGCCGGTCGCTTCCCTTGCCCGGGAAGTGGATGCGACGGGCGAAGAAGGCCTTGCCGTCATGGTCGGTGTCGAGCAGCCAGCAATCTATGTCCCCCGGCCTGCCGGCGCGGACCTGGCCGGTCCTCGGGTCGTAGGTGTTCCAGCCGAGCACTTGGACCTCGAAGCGTCCGCCCTCGACGGGCCGCAGCTCGATCTCCGGCTCGCCAACCAGCGCGAAGGCGTGGTCGTACTTGCCTGGCTTCAGCTCGGCGATCGCGAGGTCCCGATTCGCGCGGAGGCAGAGGATCTCGAGCCGGCCGCGTCGCTGCCGAAGCGGGGCGTCTGCCTCGTATTCGAACGCGACGATGACGAGCTTCCGGATGGCCCGCCGGGCGGCGGCATCCTCGGCAGCTCGGTCGAGGAGGGCCCGGGTGGCGGTCTGGTCGTCGGAGAGCGCGAGGAGCGCCACCCGGTCGCCGGTCTCGCGGATGCGGCCCTCGTGGGTCAGGGCCGTGGAGTCGAGAGGCCAGTTCTCGAGGTCGTCCAGATGCCATCGGCCGCCGGCGTCATCCGCGGGGAAGCCGGCGCTGGCGAGGGATTCCAGAACCCGTTCCCGAATCGCCGTGCGGATCTCGCTCTCGTCGGCGCCGCCGGCCACCGGCTCGTAGCGCCACGGGGAGTGGGACTCCACGGTGAAGGGGGCGGCGAGCCGCTTCCAGCCCTTCTTCTTCCGGGGCTGGTCCACGAGGAGCGTGAACTTCGGGGGTTTGTCGTAGGCGAGATGGGCCGCGGAGACATAGGGGACCCGCTCGTACACGAAACCCGAAGCGGGGTCGAAACGGTCAGGCTGCCTGCCGCCAGACTGGTTCGGGGGGGGGGGGGGGCAGTTTTTGTCCCATTAGAGAGGCGCGTCTCCTCGCTGGCGCCCTCCGGATCGTCCTGGGTCAGGAACCAGTCGTGGACGCCCGAGACGATGCGCTGGCGGCAGAGCGCGACCGGGATCGCCGAAGCGTCGATCGTGATCCAGCGGCGGCCCCACTTCTCGGCGACGAACGCGGTCGTGCCGGAACCGCAGGTGGGGTCAAGCACCAAATCTCCGGGATCGGTGGCCATCAGGATGCAACGCTGGATGACCGATTCGGCTGTCTCCACGACATAGTGCATGTCGTCCGGCGCCATCTTGTCGGCCCATACGTTGTGAATGCGCCTGCCAGGAATCTCTGACTCGAAACGTACCCAGCGTAGCCGCCGTCTGCCACGTGGTGAGTCGAGGCGTCCCAGCGCCGCCAGCCGCCTGAGTCCCTCGGGACTCGCACTCCAGTGTCGGCCAGGTGGACACGGGTATTCGACTCCCTTCCACAAGAACGGTTCGGATAGGCCAGTGGTCGATGATCCCTGAGAGGTCAGGGGCATGAGCTGGTAGAGGCGGGTACGCTCGGGCAGTCTGTCGCTTGGATTCGAGCGCTCCGCCCCTGTCAACTCACGCCGCACACCATCCGCACACTCGACCGCAGCATAGAAACCCATGTAGTCGAGCTTCTCCTTCCGACTGAGCACCTGATAGAGCTGGTGGAAGCGAAGCTGTTCTCGATTTCGGGCGTACCAGAGCAGGTAATCGCCCACTTCGCTGAGGGACTTTGCGGAGGAGGCACCCGACTTCACAAACGGAATCGTGGCGACCCGATTCTCCGGGCCGAAAACCTCGTCGAGTACAAGGGCGCAGCGGTGGAGGTTGGCGGAGCTGATCTGGAGGAAGAAGCTCCCCGAGTCCTTGAGGAGCGTCCGACCCAGGACCGCGGTTCGGTACACGGCGTCCAGGTACGAATGGACACCGTCCCGGTAGGTGTCCCGGAACGCCGTCGTCGCGGCCGCTTCCGCCGGCGCGCCGCCAACCCGTTTCCGTGTGTTCGGCTGGTAACCCGCCTTGAAGTTGATCCCGTAGGGCGGATCCCAGTAGATCATCTGGACCTGCCCGGCGAGGTCCTCCTTCCCGGCCAGAGAAGCCATGACGTCGCGCGAGTCCCCCCGGATGATCCGGTTCTGCCAGTTACCCTTGTAGGTATAGGAGCTGTACGCGGCGTCGGCGGGAAGACCGTTGAACTGGTCGAACAGACTCGGCGGCGGCTCGCCCCGGAGCTGCTCCACGAACGCCGCCGGAGCGACCTTCTCGTGGACGAACAGCGGCCCCGCCTTCGTGCTCAGGTCGTCGAGCCCCTCGCCGCGCCGCCACGAGAGCCGCGGCCCCTCGGGCGCGCGCACTTCGGGCGTGAACGGGACCGGCGCGAGCTTCTTCGGCTCCTGGAAGCGCTCGGTCTGGTCGGTGGCCAGGTTCATCCGCTTCGCGCCGGTGTGGGCGTAGGCGGCGACCGGCTTCGATTTCCGTGTCGTCACCCTCTTGCGTCGGCTGGCTTTCTTCCGGGGGGTCATGCGTCCTCCCTTCCCGTAATCGCGGCTTCGATCTGCGCCGCGGCGTGGAACCGGCTCTCGATCCAGACGACGCGCCACTCGCCGAACCCGCCCCGGGTCGAGACCGCGTCGCACCAGCGATCGAGCCAGAGCCGCTTGGCCTCCTCGCTGGCCTCGCCAGCCTTCATCCCCTTGAACTCGATCACGAGGTGGAGCGGGGCCTCGCCCGGTTGGCGAGCGACCCGCGCCACGAAGTCCGGCTCGGTCCGCCGCCAGGCGTCGGTCTCCGGGTCGAACCAGGGGACTTCCCAGCCGAGCCGGAAGTTGCGCGCCCACGCCTCGATCCCGCGGTGGCCATCGAGGATCGCGGCGAGCTCCCTCTCAGACG
This sequence comes from Vicinamibacteria bacterium, assembly GCA_965232015.1. GTDB lineage: Bacteria > Acidobacteriota > Vicinamibacteria > Marinacidobacterales > Marinacidobacteraceae > JAJEAO01. The sequence continues at coordinate 3,090,267 of OZ246946.1, forward strand.
CCGAGTGGCAGGCGGCGGCGTTCAGCTCGGAGTTCGTGGCGTCCCAGCGGTGGCGCAGCACCGTCTCGAAGTTCACGTCCGATGTATCCCGAACGCGGGGCGCCGACCGGTCGCGGGTGTCGGCGAAGACCGGCCGCAGCGCGCCGGGATGCTCGGTGGGCTCGCAGGCGGCGGCGATCGCCGGGATCGCGCGTTCGTCGAACTGCAGCGCGCTCGGATCAGGACAGGTGATTTGCGGCAGGGCGAGCCACGCCCGGACGGCGATCAGGGAATCGCTGAAGGCGGGCCGACGCTGGGCGCCGGAGGGATCGAGATGGCCCGCCACGCGTGCCGCCGCCCGCCACACGTCGGTCTCGACCCGGTCGCGGCGTTCGAACTCGCGCTCGCGGCCGGCGGGACCCGCCTCGTCGGTCCGCTCGGGCGTGGGCCGGGGCGGAACAGCGTGTGGCTCGACTTTCGCCGGGTTCAGTTTCCAGCGCCGGATCCGCTCGGGGGGCGCGTATCCGACGACCTGCGGGAAGCCGATCCGGAAGAACGACCGCCCCGGGACGGTGTACACCTGCCACGGCTGGATCGGCGGTTGGGGGTCCGAGTCGTCCTCGTCCTCCGAGCGGGCGAAGGTGTAGGGGACGCCGAACACGTTGGCGTACTCGGGCCGCTGTTTCTCGTCGAAACCCGAGAACGACGTGCGCCGCAACGCGCGGCCGGTCACCTGTTCGCAGAGCAGCAGGCTTCCGAAGCGGCGGTAGCCGAAGATGTGGGTCACGTTCCGGGCGTCCCAGCCCTCGGTGAGCATCCCCACCGAGATCACGCAGCGGATGTGTTCGCCGGGCTCCCCCTTCCGACCGGTCGTCATGAAGATCTGCCGAATGGCGTCCTGCTTCTCGGCCTTCGTCCCGGCGTCCGGGGCGTGGAGCGCCGCCTGTTCCTCGATGGCTTTCCCCAGTTTGCCCGTGACCGCATCGCTGGTCTCGAAGAGACGCGAGTGGACCAGCACCGTGGGCGGCTTCGCCCTCGGCGTCCCGTCGGGCTCGTAGTTCGACAGCAGCGGCAGGTTGCCGGGCGTTCCGACCCCTTCCGCGCGGGGAGAACCGGCGATCCAGCGGTGGAGCGTGTCGGCGTTTCGGACCTCGTTGGCGACCACGATGAAGATGGGCAGAACGCCCTTGCTCTCGAAGGCCGGAGTCACCCGATTCGCGTAGTGCCGGTAAAGCTGCTCGAGCGGCTCCCGGACTCTCGGTTGGGGCTCGCCCTCCTTGATCTTTTGCTTCTTCGCGAAAAGGTAGATGTTGCGGTAGCGGGGCTCGTGGGATTCGATGTCATCGGCCACCGGGACGCGCGGGACTTTGACCAGCCCGGATTCGATGGCGTCGAGCAGGGGGAAATCGGAGACGGTCCACGGGAAGATCTCGGAATCGAGCTGGACCGGTCGCCGGAGCCACATCGGAGTGGCGGAGAAGTCGAGCACGCGCTCGAGCCGGCCGGCGCGGTGGAGGGCGGCGAGCGCGGAGAACCACAGCGCCGCCGACTTCTGATCGCGGCGCTCGTCGGCTTCGAGACCCCGCTGCGGCTCGCGCGGAGACGAGTAGCAGTGATGGGCCTCGTCATTGAAAACGACGAAGCGGGCGGCGGGCGTGTGGTCTCGGTCGAGGAGGCGGCGCAGCATCGCGTCCGGGGTCTCCTCCCACTCGCGGCCCTTGTCCCCGCCGGTGACGACGGCTTTCTCCTTGCCGCCCGCGTCCTCGATGCCGTCGAGCCCCTTTCGCGTCTGGAACTTCTGGAAGTTCAGGACGCTGACCCGTAACCGCCGCCGGACGCGGCCGAACCCGCGAGGCGTGATGGCGTCCCAGGTTGGATGCCTTTCGGTCGGATCGAGCGAGCTCTCCAGCCCGGCCTTCACGGTCAGGTTGGGCGCGATGGCGAGGAGATGGAGAGGCTCTTCGCGTCGCGAGGCCCACCAGAGCGCCAGCATCGCCATGAGGTGGGTCTTCCCGGTGCCCGTAGCCGCTTTCAGCGCGATTCGCGGGATGCCGTCGTTCCATTTCGCGTTCGTCTTGCGGAGACGGGCGTGGATCGCGGCGCACGTTGCGGGGTCGCTCGCCGGACCCGCTTCCAGCAGCCAGATCACGGTCTCGGCGGCTTCGAGCTGGCACCAGAACGGCCGCATCGGGATGCCCTCGGGCGGAGAGGACCAGTGGTCGAGCAGCTTCCGCGTGGTTCCCGAGACGCCGGGCCAGCTCTTCTCTCGCCACTCGTCCAGCAGCTCCCGGAGCTCGTTGATGGTTCGGTGCGGTTCCACGCGTGCCGCGGGGTCCGCGTCCACCCGGTCGGTTTCGGCGGCGAGAGGCAGGAGCGCCTGCCGGCTGCTGCGGCGCTTCGACGTGGGGCCGGGTCCGGGGACCTCGATTCGGGGCAGGCTGGGCCTGCGGCCGCGGTCCCTGATGTCCAGTGTCCGGCCGCGCGCGTCGAGCCGCCAGTGGTTGGTTGGGGCCTCGTAGGGGGTGCGGAGGACGGGCCCCCGGGCGCCGGCGTCGGCTGTTGGGGTCAACCGGCGGCGTCCGGCGCTCCGGCATTCCCCTTGAGGATGCGGCGGGCGCGGGTGGTGTTGAAGACGCCGCAGGAACAGAAGCGCGCCATCGTCTCAGCGCACTCCTCCGGCTTCTTGCGCCCGGTACGCACCCAGTCGAGCATCTTCCGGGCGAGGCCGAAGGAGAGCATCCCGTGCCCGCACATGGTGGAGAGCGTGAGCGTGTCGCGGTCGGGGAGGCGGTCGAGGTTCCCGAAGAAGCCGAGCGAGTACTCGACGCTGTGCCTCGTGATGCCGGCCTCGCGGGCGAGCTCGTCAGCGCGGCCGAGGAGGCTGCTCACGTTGATCGAGAGGCCGATGTCCGCTTCGCGCAGATCGCGGAGGAACGCGACCAGGTTCTCCTCGCGGTCGAAGACGGCGGAGACGACCGTGGGGGCGTTGACCCCTTCCCGGATCGTCCGCTTCGGGAGGCGCTTCCGTCGCAGCCAGTGCGCCAGCGGGTTCAGTCGGGAGGAACGGAAGATGCCGCCCCGCGTGGCGTCGCCGAGATTGATCGGCTGGTGGCGCATGGCGATCTCGGTGAAGCGCCGCAGCTTCTCCGGGGATCCCTCGTCGTTGACGCCGCGCGCCGCCATCGCGAAGACGATGTAGTCGTCGGTGAGCGTCTCCGGGGCTCCGTAGCGGTGGAGGGTGTTCGTCACGGGCGGCCAAGGATATTCGTCGGCCGGAGCGCCGGACGGCGCGCCGGACTCCAGTCCCTTGCCGGCGCGCCGGACTCCAGTCCGGCAATTCCCGAGCGAGCTGCCGGAGCGCCGGACCGCTGGCCGTGGTTCGACGATGACGTCGCCTACCCGCAAGAGCCGTCCTCCGTGCACTTGCGAACTGGTGAAGAGTCCGGACTCCAGTTCGGCGCGGACAGCCAGGTGAGCCGTTGCGAGTCTGAATGGGGTCGCCGTGCCGCACCCCGCCCCGCCCCCGCCCCCACCGGGAGAACTGGCCGGGAGAGCTGGCCGGGAGAACTGGCCGGGAGAACCGGTGGAGAGCGGCGCTCCATACGGCACCGGTCGCGAGGGATGCTCGGTGCCGGACTGGAGTCCGGCGTTCCGACGGCGCGCCGGCATCCTTAGACTCTGCGGCGCATGTGGAAGCCAGTCGAAATCGCGGGCGGGACCCCAGTTGATCGGTGGACCGGCGGATGGCCGGCGGCCAGGGCGCCTGCCGAAGGGCGGTCGTGGAAACTGTTTCTGAACCGGGACCGGGGAGTGGCCCGGTCGGCAGCCGCGGCGGCGGGCGACTCCTCCGACCGGGGGGCGACCTTCGTCCCGCCGGACGCCGCCGACCTGCCGCTCCTGCTCGAGCGCCTCGGGCCCGTCCCGGCGGAGGCGCGAACCGTCTTCCTCGCCGACCTCCACCGGGCGTTCCCGTGCCGGGGACCGATTCGGCGCGCGAAGGGGAGGGCGGAGACGCCGCCGGTCCCGGTCGTCGCGACCCCGGCCTACCTGCTCGCCCGGCTCACCCGTCTCGGTGCGGGGGAGCGGCGCCTCCTCGCCTCGGCGGGGGAGGACGAGATCGTGCGGCGGGCGCCGGATCTCCTCCAGGGCCGCAGCGCCGCGTGTCGGTTCGAGGTGGTTCGGAAGGCGGTCCCTCCGTCGGGTCCGGCCCCCATCACCGGACCGGGAGCGGCGGAACTCGAAGCGGCGGCGGACGCCTTCGGGGTGCTTCGGGTCGCGCTCCACGCCCCCGACGTGGTGGTGCGCGCGAAAGCCGCCGCCGCCGGGGCCGCGGCGGATCCAGACAACGCCGTCGCCCATCTCCTGCTCGGTTGCTCGCTCGCGGAGCGGCGCAAGCCGGCGGGGGCCGCGCAAGCGTTCCGGGCGGCGCTGGAGCGGGATCCGGAGTTCGCAGCCGCCCACTTCGAGCTGGGCAAGACGATGATCGTGCTCGACGACCTCGAGGCGGCGCTCGCGAGCTTCACCCGGGCGACCGAGACGCTCCCCGAGTTCGGCCCCGGCTGGGCGAACGCCGGGGCGTCGTTCGGCGAGCTGGAGCGGCCCGCCGAGGCGCTCGCGCCGTTGACCCGGGCGGTCGAGCTGGATCCGCTGAGCCATTCGCTGGCGTCCAACCTGGGGGTGACGCTGCGCGACCTGGGGCGGCTGCCGGAGGCGGAAGCCGCGTTCCGGCGGGCGCTGGCCCTCGCGCCCGACTTCGTGTTCGGGCGCTACAACCTGGCGGGCGCGGTCTATCTGCAGGGGCGGCACGGGGAGGCGGTGGATCTGTTCGAGAAGGCGGTGGCGATGGATCCGACCGGATCGGCGCGGCAGAAGCTGCTCCTCGCCGCCGCCCGGCTCGCCGCCGGGGACGAGGCGGGGGCGATCGGCGACTACCGGGCGGTCTTCGATGCGCTCGAAGGGCGGATGCGGCTCGACATGAAGAAGGTCGCGCAGTGGGACCTCCGGCGTCTGGCCGAGCGAGCCGGCCTCACGCCCGCGATCCGCCGGGTCGCCGGCGTTCTCCGAGACATCGCCCGGCCCGCCTGACCCGGTGGGCCGACCGGCCGGACGCGCAACCCGCCTGCTCCGCGGCCTTCGACAGGCTCCGTTCCCCGAACGCGAGACAGCGGATCCATTGCGCCGGGGAGGGTTTGGCGAAGTGACGGCATCAGACTCACAGAATCTGTGATTCCGTGAATCTTCTATACTGTGTCCATGCGCAACATCACGGTATCCGTTGACGAGGAGACGCACCGCGTGGCGCGCCTGCAGGCCGCAAGCTTGGGCGTTTCCGTCTCCGCACTCGTGCGCAGCTACCTACGCTCCCTGGAGCCGCAAGGAGTCGGCCTGAGCCCGGCGGAACAGCTCGGACGAACACTGGCGCGAGTTGACGAGTCCATGCGTCGGGATGGGCGCGTGTTCCACGCCGCCGACCGGCTCTCCCGGGATGCCCTGCATGACCGCGGGGCCCGGCGACGCGACGAGAGCGACCGAAGGGAGAGCGATGCGCTTCGTTGATACGAATGTCGTGCTGTACGCGATCAGCCGGGCGCCGGATGAACGGCAGAAGAGGGAACGCGCCCTCTCGCTCCTCAAGTCCTCGGATCTTGCACTCTCGACCCAGGTGATCCAGGAGTTCTACGTCCAGGCGACCCGCCCGACTCGGCCAGGCGGCGCGCTCAGCCACGACGAGGCGGCAACGGTGATCCGCGATCTCGAGCGCTTTCCAGTCCAGCCGGTGACGCTCCGCGTCATCCGGGACGCGCTCGTGATCCGGGTGCGCTTCCGAGTCTCCTACTGGGATGCCGCCATTCTGGCGGCGGCGCGGCTCGCCGGCTGCCGCACCGTGCTTTCGGAGGACCTGAGCTCCGGGCAGGACTACGGGGGCGTCCGGGTGGCGAATCCGTTCGCGACCTGAAGCGCCGACCGGGGCGAACCCGGGTGTGCGGCGGAATCGAATTTGACTCCGGGGTCCCCTACCCGGTACAAGAGATCTCCCTGCACACGGGCTTGGGGTCTTTGTGCCCCGGATCTGCTGGGGTGGGGAGGAGGAAAATCGCCCATGAGCAACCCTCGGAAACAGCGCGTCCTCGCGTGGAGCGTGGCCGGCCTTTTCCTTTTCGCCGGGTTCGCCGGAGCGCAGCAGGAGACGGAAGAAACCGAGGCCGAGCAGCCGGCGCAGACGCAGGCCGCCGAAGGCCAGCGGCACCCCCTGCTCCCGCCCCATGAGGTCCTGAACGAGTTCGGCGTCATCAGCTCCAGCGGGCACGACGACGGCGGCTGGGCGCTCGACCCGTCGCTGCGGGTGCCGGAGCAGTACCAGTATCGGCGGCGCGACCAGCAGCTCCGCGAAGTGGACCTGACCGGCAATCAACTCCCGCCGATCCTCACCGAGATGCGGGTGCTCACCAAGACCGCGATGCCGGGGGACGAGATCCGGGCGATCGCCCGCGTGGTCTCGCCCTACAACAAGGCGCAGTCCTTCGTCTCCCTGTTCTACAACCGGGAGCTCGGCCGCGCGGCGACGATGTACATCAACTTCCAGCCCCGCGCCGACGACGAGACGCTCTTCCTTGGCCGCGGCAAGCTGTCGCCCTATGCGGCGCCGGGCCGCTACGTGGTCGGCACCACGATCATCGCTGACAAGGTGGGCGACCGGAAGGCCTACTGGGCCGACTTCCACAAGGCCATGCAGGAAGAGGACGGCTCCCCCATCGGGTTCCAGGTCTCCGAGGGGCCGACGACCGACATGACCGCGCCCACCCTGAAATCCGTCACCGTGGACACCGAGCGGGTCCGCGCCGGCGGCGGGCTGATCCACTACGAGGTGCTCGCCGAGGACGACGTCTCGGGTCCGACCGAGGCCGAGACGATGTGGGTCTCGCCCACCGGTTACCACCAGATCCGCTCCACGATGGTGATGGTCGGCGCCGAGCCGGGCCGTTTCCGCGGCGCGCTCCAGATCCCGCAGTGGTACGAGGGCGGCGAGTGGCAGATGATGCGGGTCACGCTCAAGGACCACGCCACCAACATCCGCTACTACTTCAACCGGACCGAGCCGCTCATGGAAGCGGCCACGGTGCAGGTGGATCAGGAGAAGGAGATGGTGGACCAGACCCCGGCCAAGGTGCTGGCGGTCCAGTTCACCAAGACCGAGGCGAAACTGGGCGAGCAGGTCGGGATCACCGTGCTGGCCGAGGACAACCTCTCCGGCGTCCACGGGATCGAGGGCTATGTCCGCTCCCCGAACGGCGCCGACGCGGTGAAGGTGAAGCTCAAGAGCATGACGCCGGAGATGGGCGGCTTCGTGGCCCTGAACCGGCCCTCGAAGCTGCCGGAACCCCACATCTGGACCGGCTCCTTCACCGTGACCGACACGATGGAGTGGGGCGACTGGGAGCTCGTCCGGCTCGGAATCGCCGACGCCGCGAGGAACTTCTACATCTACTACGAGGACCGTGACCCCGAGATCGACGGCGTCACCGTCCGGTTCTACAATGAGGACGAGGAAAACACGACCGCCCCGAGCGGCGAGGAGGGTCTGAAGTGATGGACCGCAGAGATTTCTTCAAACTGGGCGCCGCGGCGGGCGCGGGGGCGGTTCTGACCACCCGCAACGCCGCCGGGAGTCCGATCTTCGAGGCCGGGGCCGGGATCCCGCAGGGAGGCATGGTCCTCCCCGAGAACCCGGGCTTCAAGACGAAGCATCTCGTCACGGTCATCCTGGGCAACGGCGCCCGGAAGAACGACGTGATCGGCAACCCCGAGCACTCCCCCTTCCAGACGAAGATGGCCGACGAGGCCACCGTGTTCACCGAGGACTACGGCGAGACCGCGAACCTCCACGGCTACATGTACACCGAGGTCCTGTGTGGTCGCGACGCTCCGGCGCAGCGGCCCCGCTACCCGACCTGGGCCGAGTACATCCGCAAGAAGAGCGGCGGCTCCGCGACCGACTACTGGACGCTGCAGGGCGCTTCCTACTACCGGGCGTGGACCTGGGACGTGAAGCACTTCAGCCAGCACCCCGAGTACGGCGTGAAGGACGGCTCCACCAGCCTGACCATGAACCGGATCTTCTATCCGGAGCAGACGCTCAACGCGGCGCAGATCGTGGACCTGAATGTCGAAAAGGGCCTCGGCCACACGCCGCAGGAACGGAAGCGGGTCGAGGACTTCATCGCTGGCGTGCTCGAGAGCAAGTCCTACATCCCGCCCTCCACGAGGGAGCCGGTGATCAACCGCGAGATCCCCTACGGCGACGCCCAGGTGCTCACGCTGGTGCCGCAGATCCTCAAGGAGTTCAAGCCGCGTTCGATCACCGCGCAGATCCTCGCGCTCGACGACGCCCACGCCGACTTCGGGTTCTGGGACTACAACACGGACTACTGGGAGTACATCAAGCACATCAAGACCACCGATGAGCTGATCGGCAACCTGTGGAACGAGATCCAGTCCGACCCGTATCTGCGCGACACCACCGCCCTCGTGATCCGTCCCGAGTGCGGGCGCGACGACGAGGTGAACATCTACGGGCAGCTCGGACACAGCCCGGGCAACTACTACGCCCACTATGTCTGGTTCATGGCGCTCGGCCCCGACTTCAAGAAGGGCCACACCGTGACCGAGCGGGTGCAGCGGCGGGACATCGTGCCGACGCTGACCTACCTCATGTCCGGGGAGAACGCCGAGTACGCCACCGGGCACGTCCGGACCCAGATGTTCAAGGACGAGTACAACCTCCCGCCGTACATCCTTCCGCCCACCGCCGAGGTCAAGGAACCCGTCGTGGACTGGGAGAAGATCGTCGAGGAGCGCCAGACCGCCGAGAAGGTGAAGCAGTTCGCCCGCTCCACGGTCGGCTACGGGGACTGATCCGGATCAACCGGCGCCCGTCGAAACCACTCTCACCGCAAGGAGACCACCGAAAATGGACGATCTCAACCGCCGCGCCTTCCTTCGGGGGGCCGGGCTCGCCTTCGCCGGCATCGTCGGAGCCGCCTCGTTCGCGGCCGGCCAGCAGGAGGAAGAGGAAGAGAAGAAGGACGAGGAGTCGCAGGAGGAGCTCGACTACGACGCTCTCTTCGGCGAGGACTCCGGTGACGAGGACACCCGCGCCTGCCCGCAGTGCGGAGCCCTCATGTACCGGCAGGGCCGCACCTGGACCTGCGAGAACTGCGGCTACAGCTACGTCGAGTAGCGGTTAGCGGCTGACCCACGGGATCCCGGCCTCGGCGCCGGGGTCCCGCCACCCGGCCGGGGCGGCGCTCCGGCCGGTTTTCGCGTGTACGGCGTCGGATCGCCGGTTCCGAGCGACGGCCTCTCGCCCGGGCTCGTCCGGCGAACGGCCGTTCAGGAGATCGGCATCTCGGAGGCGCGCCTCAGGAAGGCTGAAGAGTCTCGGTTGCCACCCCGGGCGCTGGGGACGGAGATGTTCGATGGGGCGAAGGCATCTGGTTCCATTCCCGTCCGTCGAGAGCGCGACCGGCCGCCTTGCGGCGCGGCCCGCCCCACTGCTTGAAGAAGAATGGAACGGCGTCCCGGGCGCACTGGTCACGGATTCCCGCGACCCAGTTCCGCTCCATCGGACGGGCGCGAGGGCCCGATTCTCCGCCGGCGATCACCCAGTGGATGCCGGTGAGATCCAGACTCGGCAGGGGCCCGAGCAAGGGCTCCAGCGAGAGGAAGCGCACTCGTCCCGGCACATTCCGCAGCCAATCCACGCGGTCCAGGTAACGCTCGCTCTCCACACTGACGCCGATCCAGATCTGGGGAGGCCAGGGCAGGAATGGGGACAGCCTGGCGAGGCGCCGGGCGCGTTTCGTCAGGACCTGGAATCGGTGCCAGGGGGCGCGCTCCATGACCGAGAAGACCTGTCGAATGTAGTCCCGCGGGACCTCCGGGTGGAAGAGGTCGCTCATCGAGTTGACGAAGATCGTCTGCGGCCGCTTCCAGTGGAGGGGCCGTTCCAGCATGTGTGGCTGCAACGTCAGCCGGAAGCCGGCGGCGTAGTTTCGCTGGCCCATGGCTCGTAGTCGCCTGGACATCCGTTCCGCATAGCAGTTCTTGCAGCCCGGGCTGACCTTGGTGCACCCGGTGACGGGGTTCCAGGTCGCCTCGGTCCACTCGATGCCGGATCGCCGAGCCACTACTCGAGTCCCTTCAGGAGCCTCTACGCAGGGTATGACACGTCAAGACACACGCTGGCCGGAGGCGGCGGCGTACTCGGGGTCGTGGACGATCGCGAGTCACGAGTCGAAGGCCTCTTCGAGGTAGCGGTCGTGGTTCTCGGCCAGGTCCGGTACTCCCGAGCCGAAGCGACCGGCGGCGGCGAGGGCGCGACGGACGAGTTCTTCCCGGTCCACGACCGGTTGGCGCGCCAGGTATTCCGACACGCTCTCCCGCACGAGATCGGCTATCGGGCGGCCCTGCCGACGCGCTTCCGTCCGGAGAAGTGCGTACTGCTGGTCGGACAACCGGATCTGCGTTCGCAACATGTCGACATGGTCTCCACGGCGGTCGAAGGGGCCTCCACGCCGGAGGGGGTCAGAAGGGGCGGGGGATCAGGTGGTGGCCGAAGACGAGGAACGCGATGAGCGCGATGCACTGGGCGGCGTGCGCGGCGGAGCCGCGCGGGTAGATCCAGTAGGCGAACCTCGACGCGGTCGCGGCGGCGGCTTCACCCTGGTGGAGGATCCGGTGCGTGAACGCGACCCGCTGGACCGCGATCAGGTTGGTCCAGATCGCCATGATCAGGATCGCGATGTGCGGGTTGCCCGCCCACAATCCGATGATGACCGTGACGGTGCGTTCGGGTCGCTCGAAGAACCCGACGGCGCACTTCGGGATCATGACTTCGGCGCGGGCGCGGGCATAGGAAGTCCCCAGGGTTCCGACGGCTCCAGCGCACCACAGGCCGACCCACAGGGGCTGCGCCGCCGGATCGAACGCCTTCAGCACCCACGCCAGCACCGCGAACAGCAGCAGCATGTCCGCGTAGCGGTCCACGAACGAATCGAGGTAGGCGCCGAAGCGGGACACCCGCCCCGAGCGCCTCGCCACCGCGCCGTCGAGCGAGTCGAAGGTCACCGCGAGAAGCGCCATCCACCCGGTCAGCGCCAGCCGGCCCTCGAGGATGGGCCAGAACACGAACGCCATCGCGACCGGGCCCGCGAGGGTGAGCGCGTTGGGCGGGATGCGCGCCCGTATGATCCGGCGCGCGATGCCGTCCCGGATCCACGCCAGCACGTTCGCCGTGGTGCGGCCGATGCCGGCGAACAGACGCTTCACCCGAGACTCACAGCGCGGGGTGCGGCCAGCCCGGCGGGGCTGGAGAGGACTTCACGGCGGTTCGCGGCTCCGGACCCGCACGACGAATCGGAATCGGGTCGGAGCCGGCGAGGCGCCGACCGCCCGGTATGCCCGCGGGGTCCATAGCATAAGGCCGCGAACGGCGTCCCGACTCCGGCCTCGATGAGCCGACGCGTTCTCGTCATCGGAAACCCGGCTGCCGGGCGGGGCGGCGCCCGCGCGCGGTGGCGGGGGGTGGCGGCCTCCGTCGCCGCGCGCCTCGGCGCCTTCGACCTGCTCTGGACCGAGGGCCCGGGCCACGCCCGCGAGATCGCGCGCCGGGAGGCCGGCGCGCGGGACCTCGTGGTGGCGTTCGGAGGCGATGGAACCGCGTCGGAAGTGGCGCGGGGTCTCGCCGGCGCGGCGTCCGACCGCGCCGAGCTGGGGTTGCTCCCGTCCGGGACCGGGAACGACTTCGCCGGCGCCGCCGGCGTTCCCGGTCGGCTCGCCGAGGCGGTGGGCTTTCTCGCCCGGACTCCGGCGGCGCCGACCGACCTCGGCCGCGTCGAGGCGGAGGACGGAACCGTCCGGACGTTCCTGAACAGTGGTTCGGTGGGCCTCGCCGCGGCCGTCAACGAGCGGGCGGCGAACCGCCGAACCCCGCTGGGCCGCGCCGCCTACGTCGGGGCCGCCGCCCGCGAACTGCTCACCTCCCGGTCCGGGCGCTACCGGGTGGCGCTCGACGAGGCGCCGATGCGACCCCGTCTGCTGCTCAACTTCACGCTGCTGAACAGCCGGCGCTTCGGCGGCGGCATCCCTCTCGCACCCCCGGCCGATCCGGGCGACGGGCGGCTCGACGCCGTCCTCGTCGGGCCGCTCGGACCGCTCGGGATCGCGGATGCGGTGGGTCGTCTCGTGCGGGGCACGCACCTCGACCACCCGGCGATCGAACACCGCCGATCCGCCGGGCCCGGATCGGACCGCTCGCCCGGGGAGGCGAGACGTTCCTCGAACTCGACGGCGAGCGAGTGCTCGTCCGCGGATCACCGTGTCCGTGATCCGGGGCGCCGTTCGCATCCGACGACGGCCGGCGGACGGGTCCACAGTGTGAGACGGGTTGCGTTCCCGTCCGGATCCCTGTTGCGAGCCGGGCCACGCAGAGCCGACTCGTGAGCGCGGGGTCGTGCGGAGGAAGGCGCAAGTCCGGACGAGTTCAGCGCGTTGGTTAGGCTTCCGGCGGCTCCACGACCGGTGAGCGGAGGTCCGTCTCGCCGCCCGTCGTAGCCCGCCGCGCCAGACAACGCCCATCAGCCCATGAATCGCGTCTTTCTCTATCTCGACAATTCGCACATCTTCATTGGCGCGAAAGCCGTTGCCGGCGAGCGCGAGGGCGGTACGGCCCGTTATCGGGTTCGGATGCACTTTCGGAACCTGGTGGGACTGGGCGCTCGTGGCCGCGACATCGAGCGAGCCCTCGCCGTCGGCTCGATCCCGCCGGAACTTCGTCACGTCTGGAATCGCCTGGAGAACGAAGGCGTTCAGGTGATTCTTCTGGAGCGGGGCGCTCTTCACGGACAGGAGGTCGGCGTGGATCAGGTTCTTCAAGTCCAGATGTTGCGGGACGCGCTGGACCACAACGGGGATCCCGGCATTGCTGTCCTCCTGACCGGCGATGGCGCCGGGTTCGACTCCGGCACCGGGTTTCACCGCGACCTGGAGCGCATGCACCGAAAGGGCTGGCGCATCGAGGTGCTCTCCTGGCGACGCAGTTGTGCTCGCCGCATGCGGGAGTGGGCGGAGAGCAACGGCCGCTTCATTGCCCTCGACGATCACTACGAGGAGATCACTTTCCTCGAGCCACCCCTGCCGGGCCAGCCCATCGCTCCACCGCGAGAAGCGCGGTCGCTCGCCTCTTTCGAACCTCGCTCCGCCCAACCTGACGCACCCTGAGGGACGCGTTCGCGTCCCCGGCCGGCGAGATCAGGCGAGACCGCGGCCCTCGAGCCAGCGCACCGTCTCCAGCAGCGTGACCCGTCCGTCGCGGGCGCGGTGGTCGAGTTCGCGCTCCGCCTTCGCCGAGCTGAAGTACCAGTAGAACCCGGCCATTTCCCGGCTGATCCGGTCCACGGCGGGCTTCCGGCCGATCTGGCGGGCGGCTTCCTCCGCGACCAGCGCGGCGGCGGTGTAGAGACCGCGCCCCAGCCGCAGCCGCGGAGCGGGCGACCCGGAGACCTCCGAGAGCCGCGCGAAGAAGTCGGCGAAGGTCCAGTTGTGCCCCCCGAGGAGGTAGCGGTGGCCGGGCCGGCCGCGGTCCATGGCCGCGGCCACGCTCGCCGCGGCGTCGCGCACGTCCACGAAGTTCAGCCCGCCGGGCGGGGTCACGAGGACTTCGCCGGCAAGGAACCGGAGGATGTCCCCGGTCGAGGAAAGCCGCTCGTCGCCGGGTCCGAGGAGCAGCGACGGGTTCACGACGACCACTTCCAGGTCGCTCGCCGCCCCGAGCAGCGTCCGTTCCTGGAGCCACTTGCTCCGGTAGTAGGGCCAGCCGCCGATCCGTTCGATCGGCGTGGACGCGGTTTCGTCCCGCTCCGGGGCCGGCTCCCGGGTCACCGCGATCGTCCCGCTCGTCGAGACGAGGACGATCCGCTCCACGCCGGCGGACCGCGCCAACCCGGCCAGGCGGCGGGTTCCCTCCACATGGACCCGCTGCATGCGGGCGGTGTCCTCCGGATCCCGCGAGACCAGCCCGGCGAGGTGGAACACGCGGCGCACTCCGTCGAGCGCGTCGGCGAGACCGCTTCCTTCGAGGAGGTCCCCCTCGACCACCTCGATCCCGCGGCCGGCGAGCTGCGGGGACGGGCGGCGCGAGAGTACGCGAACCGGCGCCACGCCTTCCTCGAGGAGCGCCTCCAGCAGATGGCCGCCGAGGAATCCGGTGGCGCCGGTGATGAGAACCGGGGTCCGGGCGTCAGCGACCACCGGCGCCTGCCCCTCGGGGTCTCAACCCGCCACCGTTGACCGGCGCTCGCCTGGCTGGCGTCGCGCGCCGGACCGGGGTCCGGCGCTCCGGGCCGCCGCCTCTCGGGCCGGGGGTCGGAACCGCTCCGCCAGTTCCTCGAGGCGGATCGGCTCGTTTCGACCCAGGCGCTCGACCATCGCCTGCACCACATCGGCCACCGCCTGGTCCCGCGCGCGCCGACCGCTCCCGGTGTCGAACCCGAGGAGGAACTCGTGGGACAGGAACGGCCCGATCCGGGCCGCGACCCGCCGCGATCGCAGCCCGACCGCCCCCGGGGGGAACGCCTTCCAGGTGTCGAGATGCATCGGCAGGACCCCGACGCCGCAGCGGAAGGCGAGGTGGGCGAAGCCGCGGCGGAACGGAGCGATCTCGCCGCTGCGGGAGCGCGTTCCCTCGGGGAAGATCAGGACGCTGTGGCCCTGCGACACGAACCCGGCCGCCATCTCGAGGGACTGCTTGAGCGATCCCCGGCGCTCCATCGGCGCCAGGCTGGTGAAGTTGTGGAAGAAGGTCCGCTTCAGCTTGTTGTCGAAGAAGTAGTCGGCGGCGGCGAGGACGACGAGGTTGGAACCCTGGTCGCCGAGCGCCATCTTGACCAGTCCCATGTCGAGATGGGACGCGTGGTTGGCGACGACCAGGTAGTGGGTGTGCGACGGGATGTAGGCGCGGCCGGTGAAGGTCGGCTCGAGCACCTGGTGGTAGAACCAGCGCTGCGCTTGGGTCAGTCCGGCGCGGCCCGCCTTGCGGAGCGCGGGCGGGATCTCGATCTCCTCCCCGTCCGCCGCGTCCGCCCGCGAGGAGGGCCGCCGGGTCGCCTTGCGCCGGGGCCGCGCCGACCCGACCGCGAGCGAGAGCTCCTCGAGGGTCTCCATCCGGGAGAGTTCTTCCGGAGACACGACGACGCCGAACTCGCTGCCGACGGAGGCGACCAGATCGTTGTACATCAGGCTGTCGAAGCCCAGCTCGGCGAACCGGGACCCGGCGCGAAGCTCGCCGACCGGCCGCTCGCACACCGACGCGACCAGCTCGAAGAGCCGGTCGTGCGCCTCGGCCTGTCCGGCTTCGGCGGCGGCCGCCGCCCGCCGCTGTCGAACCAGCCAGCGGACGACCTCGCGTCGCTTCACCTTGCGGGTCGCGGTCCGGGGGAGCGGTCCGTCGTGGAACTCGACGATGCCGATCCGCTTGTGGAGCGCGAGACGGGCGGCGACGGTGCGGAAGTGCGCCCGGATGCGGTCCCGGGACTCGGTCCCGTCGTCCTTCGCCACCACGACCACCGCCGGGGTCTCGGCGGCGCCGTCGGGAAAGGCGACGACCGTCATCTCGCGGATCTGCTCCGCCTCCGCGTAGAGGTCCTCGAGCTCGTCCGGGTAGATGTTCCGGCCGCCGCGGTTCACGATCACGTCCTTGCGGCGCCCGGAGAGGAACAGGTGTCCGTCTTCGTCGAGGCGGCCCAGATCCCCGGTGTAGAGCCAGCCGTCGCGCAGGACCTCCCGGGTGGCCTCCTCGTTGCCGTAGTAGCCCCTCATGACGTTCGGGCCGCGCGCGATGACCTCGCCCACGCCGGAGGCGTCCGGGTCGGCGATCCGCACCTCGATGCCGGGGAGGGAGCGCCCGGCGCTGCCCAGCGGGACCCGCCCGGTCGGCGGGGTCACGGTGAGGACCGGCGCGGCCTCGGTGAGCCCGTAGCCCTGGGCGAGGTGGAACCCGAGGCCGCGGAAGAACTTCCAGTCGGTCTCGGAAAGCGCTGAGGCGCCGCTGATGAGATAGCGGATCCGCCCTCCGAGGGCGGCGTGGATCGGGAGGAAGAGCGCCGGGCCCAGATTCACGCCGGTGTCCTCGCGCAGGAGCCAGGCGGCGTCCACCAGCGCCACGAACAGATCCTCGGCGCGGGAGGAGCGGTCGCCGAACCGCTTCAGGAGGTTCTTGCGAAACATCTCCCAAAGCGCCGGGACGCCGACGATGCAGGTCGTTTGCCCCTTGCCGAGTTCGCGGGTGATCGTCTCGCCGCTGAGCTCGTGGAGGTAGGTGATCTGGGCGCCCCGCGACAGCGGCAGCAGGAACCCGGTGGTGAACTCGAAGGAGTGGTGGAGCGGGAGCACGCTGAGCGCCCCGTCCTTCGGCCCGATGTCGTAGAGGGTGAGGAGCTTGGCGACCAGGCTGGCGAAGTTCCGGTGGGTCAGCATGACCCCCTTCGGCGACCCGGTGGTCCCGGAGGTGAACAGGATCGAGGCCAGTGTCGTCGCGGTCGGCGGCGGCGGCAGCGCCTCGATCGCGCGGGCTTCCTCCGCCTCGTCCCCGACCGCGAACAGCTCCGCGAACGGGATGTCGCGGAAGGAGGGCCCCGAGTCGGCGTCGCCGAGCGGGCCGTGCCGCTCGTGGAGCGCGTCGTCCACGAGGAGCGCCGCGGCGTGCCCGGCGTCGAGCAGTCGCCGGATCTCCGCGGGCCGGGTGTCCCGGTCGAGCGGGATCGCCACCGCGCCGATCCGGACGATCGCGAAGTAGGCCATCCCCCACTCGGGCGCGTTCGCGCCGAGGAGGGCGATGTGGTCTCCGGGCCCGAAACCGGCGGCGCGAAGGAACGCGGCGGCGCGGAGTACGCACTCGCGCACGTCCTGGTAGGTGTAGCGCTCCTCCCGGCCGTCCCGGGTGATGCGCATCGCCACCCTTCCGGCGTGGTTCCGGGTGCAGGACTCGAACAGCTCGACGAGAGACTTGTACTGGTACACCCGCCGCGGCCGACGCCGCCGTTCCTCGCGCTCGAGGGTGGGGAAAACCCACTTCTCGAGCCCGGGGAGATGGACGTGGAGCCAGTAGTCGTACCAGTCCAGCTCTTCGGGGCTGAAATAGAGCCGTCCGTCGTTGCCGTCGAGGCGGGTGAACAGGTCGCGGGTGTTGTCGGACCGGAAGATGAACCGCTCGCCGGCGATGAACGGCCGGAAGGTCCGGTAGTGGCGTTCCCCGAGGCCGACGAAGTCATCGAACGAGCGGACCCGGCGGCGCAGGTGCTCCACCGCCGGGACGAGGGGACCGAGCGGCTCCCCGGAGGCGCGATCGAGGACGTGGTGCAGCTCCCGCGCCGACCGGCGCATCCACTTCAGGGTCTGCTTCTCGAAGCGCTCTGAGTCCACCCGGGTGGCTTCCATGCGCCCGAGGATCTCGTTCCACAGCTTGAGCCCGCCGGTCTTCTGCTGGAAGTGGCGGCGCTTGTAGATGCCGGTGAGATCCACGAGCCGCGACGCCTCGCACGGGTTCCGGTCACCGCTCGCCACCTGGTACACGAGGTGGGGTTCCCTGACCATCGTCTCAGCGGCCACCGCGAGGGTCGCGGAGGCGACGAAGTCCACCGGCACGATGTCGAGCACCACCCCGTCCTTCACCGGAAACAGGTTCTGCCCCTTGAGCGCCATCCGCACCAGGGGGGCGCTGGTGGTGAAGCCCTCGTTCCAGCCGGTCTGGGGGAAGGAGAGCGCGCTCTCCACGACCGAAGGGCGGACGATGGCCCGGACGAGGTCGTCGGCCTCGGCGACGAGCTGATCTCCGAGGCTCTTGGTGTAGGTGTAGATGTTGGGCCAGCCCCAGCCCTGCGCCTTCTCGATGCCGAGGTCGCGAAGGCGCCGCCGCACCCAGTTGCGCCGCTCGGCGGCGATCGCGAGGCGGAGCGCCCGGGCGTCGTCGGGGTTTCTGCCCTCCTCCATGAACCGGCGCCGGGCGGCCTCCGAGAACTCGTCGGCGCGCGACTTGTCGTCGGACTCGTCGCGGACCCGCGCCGCCAGCCGTTCGCAGTCCTCGATCTCGCGGTCCACGCGGAACTCCTGGTCCTCGCGGTCGCGCCGGGGGAAGTAGCCGATCAGCGGCTCGTCCTCGTAGATCTCGCCGGAGCGGTTCCCGGCGACGAAGCAGGTGCTGATGTGGACGAGAGCGGGCCGCTCCATGCGTCGGGCGAAGGCGATGACGTTGCGGGTGCCCCGGACATTCGTGGCCATCGAGTTCTCGAGCGGCGGGTTGAACTCGACCCGGCCGGAGCAGTTCAGGACGAGATCAATGTCTCCGGCGATCCGCGCCGCCTCCGACTCCGGGTAACCGAAATCGTCCTCGGTGATGTCGCCCCCGACGACCTCGACCCGCTCGCCCAAGAACTCCCAGCGCCGCTCGCCCAGCCGGCGGCGGAGCGGTTCCCAGGCCGCCGACTCCTCGACCATCTCGCGGAACCGGATGCGGCTGCGTTTCAGGTCGCGGGCCCGGACCATGAGGTAGAGCCGCCGGATGTCGGGGAAGTGCTCGAGCAGCATCCCGACGACGACTTTCCCGAGGAACCCGGTGCCTCCGAGCAGCAGGATCCCCTTCCCGGCGAACGCGTCGCCGAGATGGATGCGGGGCCGGGGGTCGGGTGCGGCCATGCGGGTCAGGAGACGTCCGGGATCATGATCGGGGGCACGTGGAGCATGGAAATCTCGGCCGATTGCCCCAGGTCGCTCCGCGCCATGGCGATCGCCTCGGTGACGTTTTCGGCGCTCTCCCAGCCGAGGATCTCGGGCACGTGCTGGTTCTCGGCTCCGGCGACGATGATCCGCCCCACGTGCTGCCGGCCGTTTTCTCCCCAGTACCACATGAAGAAGGGGTGGGCGCCGTGGTAGGCGTTGCCGTCGCGGTACATCTGGACGTAGGAGGGGTTGTTCGCGAATTCCTCCTCGTAGCGCTCCCGGAGAACGAACGGATCCCGGGTCTCGGGGAGCAGCCGGTGGAAGAACTCGATGTAGCTGGGGTGGAACTCGGCGTCGAACTCGTCGCGGCAGGGGTGGACGAGGATGAGCGCCCCGCCCTTCCGGATGAGCGGCTTGCCCCGGTAGAGGTTGAAGAGATACCCGGGCCCCATGACCTGCACCAGCAGCGGGTTCAGGATCGAGTTCACGTTGTAGGGGGAGATGTAGGGGATGCCGCAGAGCAGGATGTCGCACTGGCCCTCGACCGGGACCGCGTACTGCTCGAAGGAGCGGGCGAGGGTCCGGTCGTGGACCGGCTCGGTGCGGCCGGCGTAGCAGCCGATCAACTCGAACGCGCCGGGGATGGAGTGGAGGAACTTGCGTTTGGCGGCGGGCGGCAGCCGGTCCATGCTCCAGCGGGTGGCGGCCATCTTGAGCCGGTCGAGGTCGGTGAAGTCGTCCTCGTTCTTCGCGAGGAACGCGAGCGGATCGGAGTACATCCGGTTGTTCAGGACCGTCTCGATATGGAAGACATTGAGATGCTCGTCCACCAGCTTGCCCATCCGGTCCACCTTGTGGCTGAGCGCCGAGCGCGCCGGATCCATGTAGCCATCCGAGTCGCGGATCGTCTGGGGCTCGTGGTGCGGGCGAAGGCTCTGGTAGTCGCACAGACCAACGGTCACCGACTTGTGGCCTCCGTCCATGGGGACCAGATTGATGTTCAGATAGATGACGAGGTCGCTCTCGGCGGCCCGGCGGTTGATCCGGACCGGCTCGTGGTGGCGCGTCTCCCGATCGCGACGATGCCGCCGGGGTCCTCGGCGTCGTGGTTCGTGTAACGCGACGGATAGAACGCCTTGTGGATCTCGGGCCCCACCATCCGCTTCATCTCGGCCTCGGTCATCTTGCGGTGGAGCGAGTTGGCGATGATGAGGTGCACGTCGTCCACGCCGTGATCGGAGAGCAGCTCGAGCACGACTTCGAGCGCCGTCTGGCGGATGTCGGGGGTCGCCATCGGCGGCAGCGGCAGGCTGATGTCGTCGAGCGCGATGGTCACCCGCATCCCGGGGCGGAGCTGGGCGTGGAGCGGATCGCAGCCGAGCGGGTGGTTCAGGGCGTGGCGGATCGCGCCGCGGGGGTTCGGCAGGCCGCGGATCGGCGGCGGCGGGTAGATGACCCGGGTGCCGACCGGCAGGTGCTCTTCGAGAAACCCCTCGCCGTTGTGGAGGACGCGGGCCGCCGAATCCTTCTCGATGAAGACGATGTCGGGGTCGCTCTTGTAGCGGAGCCTGGGGGTCATCAGGTTTCCTTCGAGGGGTCTTTTCGCCGGGGAGGGGGCGAGGGTCTCTGCCTGGGGTCAGGCGGGCGGGCCCGGCGACCGGCGACGCAGGTCGATCACCGGCCAGTCGTGGCGGCGGGCGGTGCTCCGGAGCCGGGCGTCGGGGTTGGCGGCGGTGGGATGGCCGACGACGCTGAGCATCGGCAGGTCGGACATGCTGTCCGCGTAGGCGTAGGAGTCGTTCAGCGACAGGCCCTCGCGTTCGGCGTACTCGCGCATCCAGAGCGCCTTGGTGGCGCCGGCGAGGACCGGCGGGGAGAGGCGGCCGGTGGCGCGGCCATCCACGAACTCGAGTCGGTTGGCGACGAACTCGGTGATGCCGAGGTCGGCGAGGAGGGGACGGATCGAGACTTCGAGAGCCCCGGTCACGACGACCGGCTGGAGCCCGGCCCGGCGGGACTGCGCGATCAGGTCGCGGGTCCCGGGGAAGATCGCCGGACGGATCACGTTCTCGTGGAGTTCGTCGGCGAGGTAACGGAGGCGGTCGTAGGACTGGTTCCGGTACCACTTGAAGAAGAGGTCGTTGAAGACCTTGCGGCTGTAGAGATCGGTGGCGAAGAACAGCGGCGCTCCGGCGGCGGTGGCGGCGAAGGAGCGGACGCTCCGCAGCAGGCCCTGGTCGTTTCTCGCGTACCACGCCAGCACGTGGACCAGATTCGTGCGGATGAGGGTGCCGTCGAGGTCGTAGAAGGCGGCCGCCGTGGGGCGGGCGGGCGGGGCGTCGGGAGTCATTTCGAGGAGCGCCGCTCCAAACCGGGCGCTGGGGTCCGGCAGATTATCGCCGGGTGGCTTAGAGTTCCCGCCCGGTCGGCCATGTTGCACTCGGAGCTCTCCTCTTGATCCAGCCCGCGGGCCCGGCGGTGCGTCGGGTCGCGATCACTTCCGTCGGGGCGTGCCTCCCGGATCGAGTGCTCACCAACGCGCACTTCGAGGAGCTGGTGGAGACATCGGATGAGTGGATCGTGGCGCGCACCGGGATCCGGGAGCGGCGCCGCGTCGAGCCCGGGACCGGGTGCTCGTTCCTCGCGTCGCGGGCCGCCCGGGACGCGCTCGACCGCCGCGGGATCACCGCGGACGAGGTGGACCTGATCGTGGTCGCCACGGTGACGCCGGACATGAGTTTTCCCGCCACCGCGTGCCTGGTGCAGGACGACATCGGCGCCAGTCGGGCGTGGGGCTTCGACCTGTCGGCGGCGTGCAGCGGGTTCACCTTCGCGCTCGGCGCGACCACCCAGTTCGTCGCCAGCGGCGCCGCCGACCGGGCGCTCGTGATCGGCGCCGACGTGATGACCTCGATCACCGACTACGAGGACCGGACAACGTGCATCCTGTTCGGGGACGCGGCGGGGGCGGTGCTGCTCGAGCCGGCGGAGGAGGACGAGGGAATCGTCGGGTTCAATAACAAGGTGGACGGTTCGGGGCGGGATCTCCTCTACATGCGCTCCGGAGGCAGCCTCCGGCCGCCGTCACACGAGACGGTGGACCGTCGCGAGCACTTCGTCCGCCAGGAGGGCCGCGAGGTGTTCCGGTTCGCGGTCCGCAGCTCGACGCAGGCCGCGGAGGAGCTGCTCGACGAGACCGGACTGACCCGGGACGACGTGTCCTTCCTCGTGTGCCACCAGGCGAACGCCCGGATCATTGATGCGATCGCCAAGCGGCTCCGGCTGCCTCCCGAGCAGGTCGTCAAGACGGTCCACAAGTACGGGAACACGACCGCCGCCTCGATTCCGACCGCGCTTCGGGACGCCATCGATCGCGACGCGGTGAAGCCGGGGGATCTCCTGCTGTTCAGCTCGGTGGGGGCGGGGTTGACGATCGGCACCGCGCTGGTGCGCTGGGGGGGCGAGCGGCTTGCCGCCGGGTCGCCGGCCTGAAGCCAGCCTCGCCGCCATCCCGACCTCCTTTCCGAGCGTGACTTCGGGCGTGACTTCGGGCCGGAACCTCCTCGGCGGCGAGTCGAGCCCCTATCTGCTGCAGCACCGGGACAATCCGGTCCACTGGCGGCCGTGGGGGGACGCCGCGTTCGCGGAGGCGGAGCGGCGGCAGGTTCCGGTCCTGCTCTCGATCGGCTACTCGGCCTGCCACTGGTGCCACGTCATGGCGCACGAGTCGTTCGAGAGCGCGGGGATCGCCCGGGTGATGAACGAGAACACCGTGCCGGTGAAGGTGGACCGGGAGGAGCGGCCGGACGTGGACGAGATCTACATGGCGTTCGTCCAGGCGACTACCGGCGCCGGCGGCTGGCCGCTGACCGCCTTCCTCGCCCCCGACCGGACGCCCTTCTTCGGGGGCACCTACTTCCCTCCCGAGGACCGCTGGGGTCGGCCCGGCTTTCCCCGGGTGCTGGAAGCGGTGGCCGCGGCGTGGCGCGATCCGGGCCGGCGGGCGCAGTTGCTCGGAAACGGGGAACGACTGCTGGGTCGGCTCCGGCAGGCGGCGGAGCTGCCCGGGAAGCTCGCGGCGCGGGGGGAGCTGATCACCGACGAGCCGATCGGACGAGGGGTGCGGCAGCTCCTCGCCTCGTTCGACGCCGAGCACGGCGGGTTCGGTCAGGCGCCCAAGTTCCCGCCGAGCGCGCAGGTGACGCTGCTGCTGCGGTGGGGGAGGGGCCACCGCGACGGGCAGGCCCTCCACGCGGCGCGGTTCACGCTCCGGAAGATGGCCGACGGGGGGATGAACGACCAGCTCGCCGGGGGATTCCACCGCTACTCGACCGATCGTGAGTGGCTCGTCCCCCACTTCGAGAAGATGCTCTACGACAACGCGCTGCTCGCGCCCGCCTACCTGCTGGCTTCGGCGCGGCGACCGGGCGGGGGCAGCGCCGGCTTCGCCGACGACGCCCGTCGAACGCTCGACTGGATGGCGAATCGGATGCGGCATCCGGACGGAGGGTTCCACGCCGCGCTCGACGCCGATTCCGAAGGCGAGGAGGGGCGCTACTACGTCTGGACCGCCGCGGAAGTCGAGCGGCTGCTCGGGGAGGACGCGCCGCGCTTCGCCGCCGCCCGCGACGTGAAGCCGGGGGGCAACTGGGAAGGCAGGACGATCCTGCGCCGGGTCGCCACCGAGGAGGAGCTCGCCCGGCGCTTCGGCGAGACGCCGGACGAGGCGCGCGCTGCGCTGCGCCGGGCGCGCGCGACGCTCCTCGAGGCGCGGCGCGACCGGACGCCGCCCGGGCTCGACGACAAGGTGCTCCTCGGATGGAACGCGCTCGCCATCTCGGCGTTCGCCCGCAGCTTTCGCTCCGGCGGCGCGGCGTCCCATCTCGATGTGGCGCAGGAGGCGGGCCGGTTCGTGCTGGAACGGCTGCGGGTCGGGGGCCGCTACTTCGCGGTCTGGGGCGGGGGGCGCGCCAAGGTGCCGGCGATGCTCGACGACCACGCGTTCTGGCTGGCGGCGCTCCTCGATCTGTTCGAGAGCGACTTCGACGAGGCATGGCTCGAGGCCGCGGAGGAAGTCGCCGACCTGCTCGACGGCCGCTTCGCGGCTCCGGGGGGCGGTTACTACACGACGAGCGACGACCACGAGCCGCTGCCGGTCCGCACCCGGAGCGGCCACGACGGGGCGCTCCCGTCGGGCAACGCGGTGGCGGCGGACGCCCTGCTCCGGCTCCACGCCCTGACCAGCGAGCCCCGGCATCGGGACGCCGCCCGGGGGATCCTCGCCGCCTTCTGGCCGCAGGCGCGCGAGAGTCCGGCGGGTTTTCCCACCCTGCTCACCGCCGGGATGCGCTACCTGACCGAGCCGCGCCAGATCGTGGTGGTCGGCGACCGGGCGCGCGAGACGACCCGGCGCGCCCTCCGCGAGCTGTGGAGAACCGCCCCCGGGGAGGCGCTGGTGCTCCTCGCCGACGCGCAGTCGTCGAATAGCCGCCTTCCCGCGCTCCGCTCGGCCTCCGCACTCGCGAGGGTGGGCGACGGGCCGGTCTTCCTCCCCTGCCGGGGCGGCGTCTGCTCGCGGCCGTTGGCGAATGTCGAGGGGGCGTGTCAGCATCTGGATTCGTGAACTACCCGCGGCGCTTTCGGGATGCGAGCCGGAGTCGCTGCGGCTGGGCCCCGGCGGTGCTTCTCCTCGCCGCCTGCAGCCCCGAGCCGACCGTTGAAGAGGCCGTGACCCGGCCGCCCAACGTGCTGTTCATCTCGGTGGACGATCTGAACGACTGGATCGAACCGCTCGGAGGACATCCGCAGGCGCGGACGCCCCATCTGTCGCGGCTGGCCGACGAGGGCGTGCTCTTCACCCGAGCCATGACTCCGTCGCCTTCGTGCAACCCGTCCCGCACTGCCCTTCTGACCGGAACGCACACCTACACGTCGGGCATGTACTCCAACTACCAGTGGTGGCGCGAGGTGTTGCCCGACGCGGTAACGCTTCCCCGGTACTTCGGAGACAACGGGTACTGGGCGGCGGGCGCCGGCAAGATCTTCCACAACAACCAGCCCGACCCCCGCTCCTGGGACGACTACTTTCCCTCGCTCGAGGAGCACATGCCGTCGTCGCCACGTCCCCCGGGGGAGGGGACGGCGAACATGCCGGCCTTTCCGGAGATGTACGGCGCGTTCGACTGGGCGCCCCTCGACGCCACCGACGAGGAGATGGGCGACTACCGGTCGGTCGCGTGGGCCATCGAACAGTTGGAGCGCCCGCACGAGAGGCCGTTCTTCCTCGCGGTCGGCATCTATCGTCCACACCTGCCCTGGTACGTCCCGCGGGAGTACTTCGAGATGTTTCCCCTCGACGAGATCCAGATTCCCCGGCGTCTCGAGAACGACCTCGACGATGTCCCCGAGCGCGGGGTCGAGATCGCCCATCGGGGCGGCAACTACCACGAGCAGGTTCTCGCGGCCGAGCAGTGGCGCCCGGCGGTGCAGGGCTACCTGGCTTCGGTCGCCTTCGCCGACGCGATGGTCGGCAGGCTTCTCGACGCGCTGGACCGGAGCCCGTACGCCGAAAACACGATCGTGGTTCTCTGGTCGGACCACGGCTGGCAGTTCGGGGAGAAGGAGCACTGGCGGAAGTTCGCGCTCTGGGACAACCTCACCCGCGTCGTCCTGATGTTCCGGGTTCCCCCGGGGACGATCGGCCTGCCGAACGGGACTCCGGCCGGGGCGGTTTCCGGGAGGACGGTCTCGCTGCTCGACCTCTATCCGACGCTGGTGGAGCTCGCCGGGCTCCCGGCGAAGGCCGGGCTCGACGGCCGGAGTCTCGCGCCTCTGCTCCGGGATCCGGACGCCGCCTGGGATCGGCCGGTCATCAGCACCTATCAGTTCGGGGAGTATTCGGTCCGCGGCGAGCGCTTTCATTACCTCCACTACGTGGATGGAAGCGAGGAGCTCTACGACCTCGACGCCGACCCGGAGGAGTGGACCAACCTCGCCGCGGATCCCGGCTACGCTGCGGAGAAAGCCCGGCTCCGCGCGCTTCTGCCAACCGACCCGGCTCCGTTCGTCGAGACCGACTACCCGCTCATGCCCCACCATATTCCGCCGCTGCGAGGGCTCGACGACTACCTCCAGCGCAAGACGTCCGGCGCCCGGCGGTAACCGGCGCGCCGGCCGGGGGCCGCGCCGGCTGAGCGCTCGGCGGGGCGCCAACGGGTCGGAACCTGACCCCCGCGGCGCGACCGCCGGCGTCGTGGTAAACATGGGAGGTCTCGCCGCGCGGCGGGAAGTGAACCATGAAGCTGCGGAGCGTCCGGATCGAGAACTTCCGGGCGATCCGCGAGCTGGAGCTCGACCTCCATCCCCAGCTCACGGTCCTTCACGGAGCGAACGCCCACGGCAAGACGAGCGTCCTCCGCGCGATCGCGGTGGGCCTCGGCGCCATCCCGTCCCGGCTGCCGGAGGTGCGGGGCGTGAACTTCGCCCGGACGGACCCGCGGAGGGGCCACGGCCCCACGCTGGTGACGCTCACCCCGGTGAAGGGCGAGCCGTGGTCGCGCTATCGGAGCAACGGCCCGCCCAGTCTGTTCGCGGCCCCCCGGGCATCTACCGGCTGGCTGAACCGGTATCTGGACCGGATCGTGGAGGCCGATCGCAACGGCGACCCCCTTGACCTCCCGATCGTGGCGAGCTACGGCACCGAGCGAGCCGTGCTGGATGTTCCCCTGCGTCGGCGGAACTTCCCCCGGGACTTTCCCCGCTTCTCGGCGCTCGATGGAGCTCTCCTCGCGCGCGCCAACTTCCGCAAGCTGTTCCAGTGGTTCTACTTCAAGGAGAACGAGGAGCTGAGGGATCAAAGAGACCGTCGTGACTTCGATTTCCGGCGTCGCGACCTGTCGGCCGTTCGCGAGGCCATCTCGAGGATGCTCGGTGATCTCTCGGAGCCGCGGATTCAGACGAGTCCGCTGCGGTTCGAGCTGGACTACCGCCTGAACGGCGAAGCTCGGCCGATCAACCTGCTGGAGCTGAGCGGGGGCTACCAGGCCGTGCTGGCGCTGAGCGCTGACCTCGCATGGCGGATGGCGCAGGGGAACCCGCATCAGGAGGACCCGCTCACCTCGTCGGCGATCGTCCTCATCGACGAGGTGGACCTCCACCTGCATCCCCGGTGGCAGCAGCGCATCCTGACCGACCTGCTACAGGCCTTCCCCAACGCGCAGTTCATCGTCTCCACCCACAGCCCCCAGGTCCTGACCACGGTCAGACCGGAGCAGATCATCCAGGTCGCGCGCGACGGCGCCGATATCGTCGCCGAACAGCCGGTCGTCCCCACGTACGGAGCCGAAGCCGGAGCCGTGCTCGAGAGCGCCATGGGTGTGGAGGAGCGGCCGCCGCAGAACGAGTTCACTCGGCTTCTGCGCGGCTACACGAGTCTGATCGCCGATGGCGAGGGCGAGGCAGGACCGGCGCGCGAGTTGCGGCGGCGGCTGGACGAGCTGTCGAAGCGCGATCCTGCGCTCTATCGGGCGAACATGGAGATGAGGAAACAACAGGTTCTTCGCGAGATCGCAGCCAGCCGTTGAAACGCATCCGTGGCGTCGACGGCCTCGAGGCCTTCCTGAACCGATCCACCGAGTCCTCGCCATCTTGAGTCAGCGGACGGACCAATCCGCACGGCATCGGCGGTGCGGCGTTAGACTCGCTCGCCCATGCGCCGTAGTGAACTCATCCTGGCCGCGATGGCGCCAGCCGGGACCCGCGGATGGTTCGATCCAGCGCGAATCCAGCAACTGCTGTTCCTGATCGACATCGAGACCCTCTCCACCTTCGTCGGGACCGCCTTCCGGTTCGATGTGGACGAATGGGGACCCGTGGATCCCCAAGTGTGCTCGGATCTGCGTGACCTCACCGCCAGAGGCCAGGTCCAGATCGATCGGACGGGCGACTATGAGGTCTATGCCCTGACCCCGGCCGGGGTCGAGGAGGGGCGAGTCGTTCTGCGCCGGTTGCCTGAGTCTGTTCGGACCTTCATCAAGGCCGCCTGCCCCTGGGTGCTGACACGTACGATCCCTCAGATCCTCCGGGAGATCCGCGCGAGGCATCCGGAGCGCGCGGCCGCCATCTCGCTCACGGTCGATCGTGGACGCGTCGACTCCTCGACCAGATCGCCGTGGCGCACTTTCCTCCGCGGAATGGGCCGCGCCGTGTACTTTCACCGGACGCAATCCGTTCATGCGCTGGGCGAGAGCGGCGCCGATCTGGATGGGGCCGCGATCGGGGCGGATTGGATCGCCGTCGGCCGAGCACTCGAGGATGCGATCGCCGCCCGAGGCCCGGCACCACCCTTTCCGGCACGGGCCGCGGGCCGCTAGAAGGCCGAAGGCCGCGTGGGTCGCCGGTCAACGCGCCGCCGTAACGCCCGAAGAGGGAAGGCCAAGGCCGAAGGCCGGCTCCCGGAGACGACGGTGAACCACAGGCTTCAGAGGGCCGTTGAGCCCACGGAGGCCCTCGACGACGCGACTGGCAGTCGGATCGTGGCCGTTCGCGCCGAGTTTCGCGGACCTCTCCCCCCTCCCTCGATCCTGCGAGCGTACAAAGAGGCGGGGCCTGACATCCCTGAGCGGATTGTGCGGATGGCCGAACGGCAGGCCGAGGGCCGCATCAAGGTGGCCCGCCTCGAGGCGGAGGCCGATGTCCGCCTCGAAGGCCGAGGACAGATCTTCGCCTTCGTGCTTGCCCTCTCTCTCCTCGTACTAGCCGGATTCCTCGTCCACGCGGGGCGAACCGAATTCGCGGTAACGGTGTTCCTGACCGATGCCCTTGGCCTGGTCGGGATGTTCCTTCTGTCGCGCCGTGACCGGATGCGGCCCGGGAATTCGACGACTGCCCGGGATTGACCTCGATTTCGTCGCCAACCAGGCGCTTGGGTGGGCCGCCGGTGCGTTTCGACGCCTGCGAACCACCGGGGAGTAACTACGGCTGCCGGGAGTCGTCGCTGTCCGATGCGCTGTCGTTGTTCTGGCTGCGGCGGTGGGCGAGGAGGTAACCGAGGGCGACGAGCTCGAGCGCGACTCCGGCGCCGATCATGAGCTTGGTCGGAGTGTCGAACGGATTGCGGTTGCCGTCCGCGTCCCAGCACTTGTTGTAGCCCTCGATCTGCAGACCGGCGATGTTGTCGTTCTGACCCTGGTTGCGACAGGGCACCCAGCGCCACAGGGCGGCGCCGACGAAGGCTGCCGCCCCGCTGATCGCGAAGGCGAGCGCGCTGCGCTTCTTGTCGTCGTCGCGGATTGTGCCGCTCGTGATCGTCGGCGTGTTCTGGACGCGCCACGCTCCGCTCGCGGCGGCGGCCTCCGCGACCTCGAGGAAGCTCACTTCGACCACGGGCCCCGGGTTCGCCCGGGAAGTCGGGTTGGCGCGGGCGAGCGCGGCGCTCGGCGAGATGATCAGGGCGGCGACGGTGAGCAGCACGGCGGAGCGGGTCATGGAGTCTCCTTCGGGCCCGGACTCCGGGTCTTCGGACAAGGCGTGGTCAGGGAGGGCGGAGGCTAACGCGGAAGGGCGACGGAATCGACCCCACCGGAACGCCCGGGAACCGACCCGAGACGCGCCATGCAGCCTGTGGATAGAGTCGCGTGAGCACCGAGAGTGGCCCAGTTCTCCCGGTGGGGGCGGCGCCCGGCTGACCCAGTTCTCCCGGTGGGGGCGGCGCGCGAGGGAGGAATACCGGGTGTATTCCGACCGATGCGCAACGAAGAGTGCCCCGGAGCGAAGCGGAGGGGCGCGCCAGTTCTCCCGGTGGGGGCCAGGCGGGATGCATCGCCGCTCGAGCCCCTACCGGGAGAACCGGGCCGCGTGACTTTGTCCACAGGCTGCATCGGGCTACGGCTGGCCGCCGGCAGGAGCGGGGGCATCGTCATCTCCGCCGCGCAAATGCGCGATGAGGTAGCCAAGCGAGACGAGTTCGAGGACGACCCCGCCCGCGAGCAGCGCCTTGACCGGGGGCTCGAGCGGCGCCCGGTTGCCGTCGTCGGCATAGCACTTGCCGTACTTGGCGGCGCCGGTCGCGGTGGTGTCGGTCGCGGAGGCGCCGCGGCAGGGGATCCAGTGCCAGAGGCCGGCGCCGAGGAACGCCAGCGCCCCGCTGAGGCCGTACGCGATGGCGCTGCGCTTCCTGTCGTCCTCGCGGATGAGCCCGGTCGAGATCGTCGGCGTGTTCTGCGCCCGCCACACGCCGCTGGCCGCCGCCGTCTCCGCCGCGCCGAGCAGGGACGCTGGGCCACCAGCGGGGGGAGCCCCGATCGCGAGACCGGGAGCGAGCAGCGCGAAAGAGAGAAGAAGGGCGGTGACGCGTCGCATCGGGTTGCCTCGCGGCCGGTTGGCCTATGGGAAGGAGAGGGTCATCGCGATGGGACCGGGCGGTCGCGTCAGTTGCTGATGCGGATGTTGACGTTGCCGGCGATGACGGTCTCGCCGGAGCGCTGGAGGCGGAGGTACACGCGGTAGGTGCCGGGGAGCGAGAAGCGGTGGCTGTTGAAGAAGTAGGTCTCGATGTCGGTGCCGGGTTCCCAAGGGTCGCAGTCGGGCTCATAGACCGACTCGGTG
Organism: Vicinamibacteria bacterium; assembly: GCA_965232015.1. Classification (GTDB taxonomy): domain Bacteria; phylum Acidobacteriota; class Vicinamibacteria; order Marinacidobacterales; family Marinacidobacteraceae; genus JAJEAO01. The sequence goes on from OZ246946.1 coordinate 3,120,618, forward strand.
TCGTCGTCCCAGTCCCACACTTCTTCGAGACAGTAGTAGTCCTCGGGGTTCTCGGCTTCCTCGATGTTCTCGAGTCGCGCGCTGACGCGGACATCCTGGGACGGGCGCCGCGTCTCACCCGGCATCCGCTGGCGGAGACGGATCTGGCGGGGGGCGCGGAGCACGAGGCGCGGCTCCGCGACCGGCGTCGCTTCGTCCGCCGCGACCGTGAGCCCGCCGACAGCCGGCGTGGCGGGCGAAAGCTCGACTCCAGACGCCAGCGGCGTCAGCAGGAGGAGGGCTGCGAACAGCGCGGCGCGCGGAACGTTGCGGCGACAGATGAAGGAGGCGGGCGAGAGGATCGGCAGGCGCACGACCCGCATTCTACGGCCCCTCAGCGAACCGCGTCCCGATTCGCTGACCGGAGAGCCCCTGCGCGCCGGCCGCGAGCGGCGCTACGAACCGTAGGCGGTGCCGAACTCGTCGCGACGCGAGCGGCCCCGTTCGGCGGCGGCGGTGTCGGTCGCGAGCTCAACGTCCTCGACCGGTCCGGCGGTCTCGGTGAGCACGATCACCTCGTCGTCGAGGACCTCCACGAAGCCCCAGTGAATCTCGATGAAGTGCTCCTCTTCGCCCTGCCGGTACTGGAGCCGGCCCTCGCCGATCTGACTCAGGAAAGGCGCGTGCCCCGGCAGGACGCCGAAGAACCCGAGGATGCCGGGCGCCTCCACGTAGTCCACGTCGTCGCGGAACGCCACCCCCGACGGGGTGACGACCTCGAGGCGGAGCCGCCGGTCTTCCATCGGATCGCCTCAGCTCTCCCCGAGCTCCCGGGCGCGCTCCTCGACGTCTTCGATCGCGCCGGTCATGTAGAACGCCTGCTCCGGGAAGTGATCCATCTCGCCGTCCACGATCCGGCGGAATCCCTCGATCGTGTCGGGCAGCTCGACGTAGCAGCCGGGGCGGCCGGTGAACTGCTCGGCGACGTGGAACGGCTGCGAGAAGAACCGCTGGAGCTTGCGGGCCCGGGCCACCGTGACCTTGTCTTCTTCGCTCAGCTCGTCCATCCCGAGGATGGCGATGATGTCCTGCAGCTCCTTGTAGCGCTGGAGGACCTCCTTCACCCGGCGCGCCACCTGATAGTGCTCGTCGCCGAGCACCCGCGGATCCATGATCCGGGAACTCGAGTCGAGGGGATCCACCGCCGGGTAGATGCCGAGCTCCGCGATCTGGCGCGACAGGTTCGTGGTGGCGTCGAGGTGGGCGAACGTTGTCGCCACCCCCGGATCGGTGTAGTCGTCCGCGGGAACGTAGATCGCCTGGATCGAGGTGATCGAGCCCCGGTCGGTCGAGGTGATCCGCTCCTCCAGCTCGCCCATCTCGGAGGCGAGCGTGGCCTGGTAGCCGACCGCCGACGGCATCCGGCCGAGGAGCGCCGAGACCTCCATGCCAGCGAGGGTGTAGCGGTAGATGTTGTCCACGAAGAACAGGACATCCTGCCCGCGTTCGTCCCGGAAGAACTCGGCCACGGTGAGACCGGTGAGGCCGACCCGGAGCCGGACGCCCGGCGGCTCGTTCATCTGTCCGTAAACCAGCGCGGCCTTCTCGATGACGCCGGAGTCGCTCATCTCCCGCCAGAGATCGTTCCCCTCGCGGGTCCGCTCGCCGACGCCCGCAAACACCGAGAAGCCGCCGTGCTTCGTCGCGATGTTGTTGATCAGCTCGAGGATGATCACGGTCTTGCCAACCCCGGCTCCGCCGAAGAGGCCCACCTTGCCGCCGCGGGGGTAGGGCTCGAGCAGATCAATCACCTTGATCCCGGTCTCGAACATCTCGAGTCTCGTGCTCTGCGACTCGAACGGAGGCGCTGGCCGGTGGATCGGCCGCCGCTCCTCTGTTGCGATGGGACCGGCTTCGTCCACCGGCTCCCCGAGCACGTTCATGACGCGGCCGAGGGTGGCTTCGCCGACCGGGATCGAGATCGGGCCCCCGGTGTCCACCGCGGTCAGGCCGCGTAGGACGCCGTCAGTCGGCGCCATCGCGACCGTGCGGACCCGGTTCTCGCCAAGATGCTGCTGGACCTCGAGCACAATGTCCACGTCCGCCGTGGAGAGACCCCGTTCGTCCCGGAGGCGGAGCGCGTTCTTGATCGGTGGAAGCGCGCCCTCGAAGGCCACGTCCACCACATTGCCGATGACCTGGACGACCCGTCCGGTGTTTTCCGCCACTGCTTCGCCTCGCCTCAGTCCTTGCCGAGGGCTTCGGCGCCCCCGACAACTTCGAGAATTTCGTTGGTGATGGCCGCCTGGCGCACCCGGTTCATGGTCAGGGTGAGCTCGGCGATGAGTTCCTTCGCGTTCCGGCTGGCGTTGTCCATCGCGGTCATCCGCGCCGCCTGTTCCGCCGCCGCCGACTCGAGCAGCGCCCGCCACACCTGGTATTCCACATGACGGGGCAGCAGATCGGCGAAGATCCGGGCCTCATCCGGCTCGAACAGGAACTCGACCGGCGGGCGGCCGTCCTCTTCCCCGGGGAGATCGAGCCGGGCGAGCGGCAGCAGCCGCTCGACCCGGACATCCTGCTGCAGGATGTTCCGGAACTCGTTGAAGACCAGATAGACCGCGTCGAGTCGCTCCGGATCGTCCGGATCCGGGCGCGAGTAGCGCTCCATGAGCGGGCCGGCGATCGAGCGGGCGTGCTCGTAGCCGAGCGCCCGGAAGATGTCCTCGAGCGGGTCCACGAGCTGCACCTGCTGGCGTCGGAAGTGGTCCTTCGCCTTCCGCCCCACCGGCCGGACGCCGACGTCGCGGTCTTCGAGCGACTCGAGCAGCGTCTCGCACTGCTTGATCACGTTCGCGTTGAACGAACCGCACAGCCCGCGATCGGAAGAAACGACCACGATCAGCACCCGCCGCTCCGGGCGAACCCGCAGGAGCGGGTGATCGGCCGTCTCGGAGGCTCCCGGGACGACGGCGTTCAGCACGCTCAGGATGCGCTTCGCGAACGGACGCGCCGAGATGATCGCCTCCTGCGAGCGCCGCAGACGGGCGGTCGCGACCATTTTCATGGCGCGAGTGATCTGCTCGGTGTTCTTGACGCTCCGGGTGCGGCGCCGGAGCTCGAGAAGGGTTGGCACGGGACGGTCTCAGGGCGCCTCGTCAGGCGGCCGCCGCCTCCCGGGCGCGGAACACGTCCCGCTTGTACTCGGAGGTCGCGTCGGTGAGCTCCTTCTTGAGGTCGTCGGAGAGGATCTTCTCCTCCCGGATCCGGACGAGGACCCCGGGACGGCGCTGGTCGAGGAACTCGAGCAGCCCGATCTCGAACGAGCGGCACTCGGAGGGCTCGATGTCGTCGAGGAAACCCTCGTTGGCGGCGAAGATCGCCGCGATCTGCTTCTCCACCGACAGCGGCTCGTACTGGCCCTGCTTGAGCACCTCGGTCAGCCGCTCTCCCTTGGCGAGCTGCGCCTGGGTCGTCTTGTCGAGGTCGGACCCGAACTGCGCGAACGCCGCCATCTCCCGGTACTGGGCGAGCTGGAGGCGCATCGTGCCCGCCACCTGACGCATCGCCTTGATCTGCGCCGAGCCGCCGACCCGGCTGACCGAGTTGCCCACGTTGATCGCGGGGCGGATCCCGGAGTTGAACAGGTCACCTTCGAGGTAGATCTGGCCATCGGTGATCGAGATCACGTTCGTGGGGACGTAGGCCGACAGGTCGCCCGCCTGGGTCTCGATGAACGGGAAAGCGGTCAGGGAGCCTCCGCCCTGGGCGTCGGAGAGCTTGGAAGCGCGCTCGAGCAGACGCGAGTGGAGATAGAAGACATCGCCGGGGTAGGCCTCCCGACCCGGCGGCCGCCTGAGGAGCAGCGAGATCTCGCGGTAGGCGGCGGCGTGCTTCGAGAGGTCGTCGTAAACGATGAGGGCGTGTTCGCCCCGGTCCATGAAGAACTCGCCCATGGCGCACCCGGAGTAGGGAGCGAGGTACTGGAGCGGCGCCGGATCGGATGCGGCCGCCGAGACGATGATCGTGTGATCGAGCGCCCCGTGGTCGTCGAGCGTCTTGACCACCTGGGCGACGGTGGAGAGCTTCTGTCCGATGGCCACATAGACGCAGACGACGCCGGTGTCGCGCTGGTTGATGATCGCGTCCACCGCGATCGCGGTCTTGCCGGTCTGGCGGTCGCCGATGATCAGCTCCCGCTGGCCCCGGCCGATCGGGATCATCGCGTCCACGGCCTTGATTCCGGTCTGGAGCGGCTCCTTCACCGGCTGGCGGGCGACGATCCCGGGAGCGACGCGCTCCACCGGGTAGCGGTCGCTGGTCTCGATGGGCCCCTTGCCGTCGATGGGGCGGCCGAGCGCGTCCACGACGCGCCCTTTCATCGCCTCCCCGACGCCGACATCCAGGATCCGACGGGTGCGGCGCGCCTCGTCGCCTTCCCCGATCGAATTCACGTCGCCGAACAGCACCAACCCGACCGAGCTCTCCTCGAGGTTCAGGGCGAGCCCGAACACGTCGTTCGGCAGCTCGACGAGTTCGCCGTACATGACCCGCTCGAGTCCGTGGACGCGGGCGATCCCGTCTCCCGACGAGACCACCGAGCCGACCTCGGCCACCTCGACGCCCGGTTCGTGACCGGCGATCTGCTGTCGCAGCAGCGCTGCGATTTCGTTGGCTCGAATGCTCATGGGGCGGGGGGTGATGGCGACAGGATGAAGATCCCGGTGTCAGCGGGCGGCGGCGGCGTGGGCGGCGAGGAACCGCTCCAGTTCGCCGCGGGCGCTGGCGTCGAAGATGCGGTTCCCGGAACGGACGGCAAACCCGCCGAGCAGCGACGGATCCTCCCGGAAGAAGAGACGGGGGCGACCCTCGAGCACGGCGGCGAGCGCCTCGCGAAGCGCTTCGCGGCCGGCCGGGTCGAGCCGCCGCGCCGAGACGACCTCGGCCTCGACGACCCCGTTGTGGTCGTCGAGCACGGCCCGGAACTCCCGCGCCGTCGTCTCGAGCTCATCGGCCCGGTCCCGCTCCACCATCACCGAGACGAAGCGGCTCAAGCGGTCGGCGACGACCGGGTCGGGCGCGGCGCAACGGGCCAGACCCGCAGCCAGCGCGGCGCGACGGGCGCGAGTCTCCGCGGGCGAGGTGAGGGCGCGGGCGAGGTCCGCATGGGACGAGACCGCCTCGCGGATGGCGTCGAGGCCGGCGGCGAGCGCGTCGAGGTCGTCCCCTTCGGTGAGGGCGACTTCGAGGAGAACCCGGGCGTAGTGCCGGGCGACTTCGCTCGAATCCATGCGGAACTTCCGGCGCTCAGCGCTCGGATCGGATGGCCTCGATCCCGGCGTGGATCAGGCGGGAGTGGTCCTCGTCGGTCATTCCGGTCCGCAGCCGCTCCCGGGTGACGCGCACGGCGGCCCGAGCCGCGGCGGCGGTGAGCCGGCGCTCGGCGTTGCGCACCTCCGCTTCGACCTCGGCCTCGGCGGCGGCGGTGATCTTCTTCGCCTGCTCCTCGGCGGCGGCGATGATCCGCTGTCCTTCTTCCACGGCCGATTCGGTGATCCGGGCCCGGGTTCGCTCGGCCTCGGCGTCCCGACCGGCGTCCCGCGCTTCGGCCAGCTCGCGCGCGGCGGCCGCCGCCTCGCGGTCCGCGCGCGACGCCTCCAGCTCGTCCCGGATCTGCTGCGCCTTCGCATCGAGGAAGGTGGCGAGCGGCTTCCGCAGCAGCACGACGAGCAAACCCGCCAGGATGGTGAAGTTCACCAGCTTGGGAATGTTCGAGGACGCCTCCCCTTCGGCGGCGAGGACGACCGCCGGAAGAACGAGGAACGAGGCGACCAGCGCGGCCACGGCGATCCATCGGAGGAGTCCGGGAAATGGATGCATCGTCCGACGACTCACGATGCCCTGCGGAGGAGACGCGCCGAGAGCTCCGCGGCGAAGTCATCGGCCTGCGACTCGAGTTCGGCGGCGGCTCGCTCCGACTGCTCGCGCAGGAGGCGGCGGCCGTCCGCCACCGCCTCCTGCGCCGCGGTCCGCGACTGTTGAAGCACCGCGTCGGCCCGCGCGGACGCCTCCCGGCGGACCCGGTCCATTTCCGCGTACCCGGCCGTGCGAGCCTCGGTGAGGGCCGCTTCGCTGCGCTCGGAGGCCTCGTCGGCGCTCCGCTCCGCGTCCCCGCGCTCGGATCGGGCCACCGCGCGCTGCTGCTCGCGGCGCTCCATCGCCTGGGCGAGCGGCTCGAAGAACCGGGACTTCAGAACCAGCACCAGGCACACCACGATCGCCAACACGAGCAGGGCGGTCAGGTCGGGGAAGATCGTCACGGAACGGGAACGTTGTGGGCTTCCCCGCGCATCGCGGCGAGGCCGCGCCGGGGAAACAGGGAAACTCGGTCCAGAGAATCGGCGACGCGGCCGGGAAGGAGCCGGAGCGGAAACGCCCGGCGACCGGGCGCTGCGGGCGCGGGGAGGCTATCACGAGCGCCCCCGGGGGCCGGGTCGGTCCGCTACGTCGGCTCCGAAGCCGCGAACGCGGGGGAAGGGGGCCGCTGGAAGTCCTTGCGGATCGTGATCCGGGCGCCCGCAGCGTCCCCGTCCGGATCGAGATCGAGGCTCGCGGCGCACAGGCGGACGTCGCGAATCCGGGCGCCGGCCCGGACCACGACCTCCTGCGCCTCGATCTCCCCCTGGACGGCCCCCTCGACCACGACCCGCTGGGCGAGCACCTTGCCGCGCACGTCGCCGGTGCGGCCCACGATGAGTTCGTCGTCGGAGTGGATCTCGCCGTCGAACCGGCCATTCACCTCGAATGGTCCGGGTGCCTGGAGCACGCCGCCGACGCGGGATCCAGCCCCCACATAGCCGCTGTGGGGACTCGATGGATCGGACGACATCGTCGGTGTCACTCCTCGGTGGCGGCGGACTCGGTCAGTCGGGCGAAGACGCGGTGGAGATCGTCCTCGGAGAAGAAGCGAATCCGCACGGAGCCCCCGAGCCCGTGCCGTCGAATCGCCACCGGCAGACCCATCGCCCGCTGCATGCGTTCCTGGGCGTCCCGGGTGTTCGCGTCCAGTTCGGCGTCCGGGCCGTCCTTCGCCGACCGCGAAGGCCGCCCGCCCGCCTTGCGACGCGAACCGAGCGCAACCCGGGCCCGGCGCTCGACCTCGCGCACTGGGAGACCCCTGGACACGACTTCGGCCGCGAGGGCATCCTGCTGTTCGCGATCGAGCGGGACGAGCGCCCGGGCGGCCGCCGCCCGGAGGCCCCCGTTCTCCACCAGCCGGAGCGCAGTCGGTCCCAGATCGAGCAGCCGGAGCGAGTTCGACACCGCGGAGCGGGACAACCCGACCTGCGTGGCGATCTGCTCGTGGGTGAGGCCGGCTTCCTGCTGGAGCTGACGAAACGCCCTCGCCTCCTCGACCGGGTTCAGGTCCTCCCGCTGCAGGTTCTCGACCAGCGCCAGGATCGCGAGTTCCCGGTCCGGTGTTTCCCTGAGCACTACCGGCGCCCGCTCCAGCCCGGCCAGCCGGGCGGCTCGCCAGCGCCGCTCCCCGGCGATGATCTGGAAGCGGCCCGCCTGCCGGGGGTGGGGTCGGACGACGATGGGCTCGAGGATCCCCCAGGCGGCGATGGAGGCCGCCAGGCTTTCGAGGTCGGCCGGCGGGATTTCGGCCCGAGGCTGGTCCGGGTTCGGCTCGAGTCGATCGAGCGGGAGTTCGCGGACGCCGCTGCCGATCCCGGTCGGCCGCGGATCGGGGAGCAGCGTCTCGAGCCCCCGCCCCAGTCCTCGTCGCTTCATCGCGCCATGACCTCCCTGTTTCTCCACTTCATCGCGCCATGACCTCGCTCCACTTCATCGCGCCATGACCTCGCTGACCAGTTCCGAATAGATCCCCGCCGCCGGCGAACGCGGGTCATGGGACTGCAGGGGGATCCCGTGGGAAGGAGCTTCGGCGAGCCGCACCGAGCGCGGGATCTCGGACCGGAACACCCTCGCGCCGAACTCGCGGCGCACCTCTTCGATGACCTGTCGCGTCAGATTCGTGCGGCGATCCACCATGTTGAACAAGACTCCGGCGAGTTCGAGATCCGGGTTCCATGATCCCGCCACCCGCTCGACCGTATCGAGGAGCCGCGCGAGCCCTTGCATGGAAAAGTACTCGCACTGCATGGGGACGAGCACCGCATCGGCGGCGACCAGCGCATTCACCGTGAGGAGCCCGAGGGACGGAGGGCAGTCGAGCAGAACGAACGCCACGCCGGGGTGTTCGACCCCGTAGGTGGCGAGGCACTCCCGCAGCCGCGAGGCGCGCCGCCTCGGATCCGGTTCATCGGCGGCGAGCTCGAGATCGGCTCCGGCGAGGGAGGGGTCGGAAGGACAGGCGAGCAGGTCGGAGGTCGAAGTCGTGCGGACCACCGCGCCGAGAGGTTCCCCATCCACGAGCGTGTCATAGACGCTGAGGCCCTCGTCGAGACGGAGGCCGAGCGCCGCCGTCAGGTTGCCCTGCGGATCGAGATCCACGACGACGGTGCGATGTCCGCGCTGGGCGAGAGCGGCGCCCAGGTTGACCGTGGTGGTGGTCTTGCCCACGCCGCCTTTCTGGTTGGCGATCGCCAGAACCCGCATTCCGAACCCCGAAGGGGAGGATACCGTGGAGGCGGACGCGGCGTGGATCAATGTTTCCCGTGAAACATCGCGATCCGACCGGCGAGATGTTTCACGTGAAACACGGCGCCGCGCCGGCCGCCGGTCATCACGCTGGTCGGGACAGCGGGTCGGAAGAACGGCCGGCGGCCGGCGGGGAGGGACGACCGACCCAGACGATGCCACGCCGGGCGGGCAGGAGGTCCTCCCGAAACAGGCCGGAGGGAAGATCCGCCCGGGCGCGGGCCGCCAGGCTCGTCGGCCAGATCACGACCGCTTCCGGCGACAGCGAGGCCGCGAGGCCGGTCCATTCGCGCCGGCTCAGCCGCACCGCTCGCAGGGTCACGGCCGAGAGCGCGCGCATCGAGGCAGCGTTGCCGTCGTCATTCAAGTAGTCGTTGAGGCGGCGTCGCTCTACCTTCACCCGATTCTCCAGCCCGAGGGTCTCGACCGCGACACCGAGGAAGCCAGCCGCCTGGCGCCGCGGCTCGAGCAGTGTCCACGGTCCCGCCCCTCCCGTCTCGTCCTCCACGATCGCCAGCGGGAGCGCCGGCGTTCCGGCGCCACTCCCGACATCCAGCCGCCGCCCGGTCGCCGGCAGGTACGGCCCCAGCGCGAGCGACTCGACGAAGTAGCCCTCCGCCAGCGCCTCCGGGGTCGAAAAACCGGTGATGCCCCGGCCGCGCCACGCCTGGAGCAGCCGAAACAGGTCGTCGAAGCGCGCCCGGGCCCGCTCCGGCGCCTGCAGGTCGTGCTGCGCCAGTGCGCTCCGCAGCGGCTCGTCGGCGGTCAACGTCGCGCCCGGCGGCGGCGCCGCCTCCTCCGGGGCCGGCGTGGCTCGCCTCCCCGGCCGGCAGCCTTGACCCGCGCCGGCGCGGTGCTGGCCGCGGCCTTCGCGGCTTCCTCGCGTCGGGTGAGGATCCGCTGGGTGACGAGTTGCTGCCCCATGGAGAACAGGTTGTTCGCAAACCAGTAGAGGACGAGCCCGGAAGGCGCCCACGCCAGGATCAGCGTGAACACGATCGGCATGAACATCATGATCCGGGCCTGGATCCCCTCGGCCTGCGTCTGCGTCATGCGCTGCATGAAGAGCTGGCTCACACCCATCAGGATCGGCAGGATGAAGTAGGGATCCTCGGTGGAGAGGTCCTGGATCCACAGGACCCACGGCGCGTGGCGGAGCTCGACCGAAGCCACCAGCAACCGGTAGAACGCGAAGAAGAACGGAATCATCAGGAGCATCGGCAAACAGCCCCCGATCGGGGACACGCCGTGCTCCTTGTAGAGCGCCGCCATCTCCTGATTCATCTCCCCCCGGCGCGGGTCGGTGGCCTTGAGGCCCTTGTACTTCTCCTGGATCCGCTTCACCTGCGGGCTGATCTTCTGCATCCCGCGGATCGAGATGAACGAGTAGTGCTTCAGCGGGGCCAGCAGGATGCTGATGAGCAGGGTGACCAGGACGATCGCCCACCCGAAGTTCCCCAGTCCGTCGTGGAACCAGAGCAGCACCGTGCGGATCGGCACCGCGAGGAAGCTCCAGAACCCGAACTCGACGATGTCCATACCCAGTTCGGAGAGGACCTCCACCTGCTTCGGCCCGGCGAACAGGGTGAACTCCGCCGGCCCGGAAGAACCGAGCCGCGCCACCATGACTTCGCGCTCGCTCCCGCTGTTTTCCTCGGTGACCGCCGCGAAGCTGTCCCAGGGCAGGATGAGGGAATCGAGGCGTCCCTCGTAGCGCTGCCCCGGCCGCGCCACCAGCAAACCGGCGAAGTAGTGCGAGCTGACGCCCACTCCCCGGACCGAAAGGCTCTCGGCGCTTCCTTCGCGGACATCGTCCAGCGAGAACAGCAGGTTCTCCCCCGAAGTGCGGATGACCCCCTGATCCGCGGTCACATAGGTTCCGGTGGCGCTCTCATCGCCGATCCCCGGTCCGAACAGGATTTCCTTGGGCTGCTCGGCCCCGCCGCGGCGAGCGGAGACCTGGCTCTCGATCCGGTAATCGCCGCCGCTCACCCGGGCCGTCTTCCGCACCTCGAGCCCATCCGCCGTCACGAGGTGGAAGGCGATCTCGCGGGACTGGCCATCGTCGAGGTCGAGCCGCACCGCTCCGTCCTGCGCGACGCCGTCCACGGTGACCTCGTAGAGCGCGCTCACCAGCCGCCGCGGCGCCGAATCCCCAGGCAGCAGCACATCGAACGGGCGCACCGCCTCGACGAGATCGTCGCCCTGCGGAATCGTCTGGTAGGGATTCCCGGCCGAATCGGTGTGCTCGTTCAGCCGAAGCCCGAGCAGCCGGGCGCCGCGGTTAGTGAACTCGGCTTCGAAGAGCCGGCTGCGCACGGTGATCCGCTGTTCCCGCGCCGCCGCCCGCGGCTCCACCGCCGGGGTCTCCGGCGCAGCAGCGGCGGGCGCGGCCGGCTCCGGTTCCGGCAGGAGCGACGGGGATGCGGTCGCCGGGGTCGTCTCGACGACGTCCTCGGCCGGAGCGGCCGGCGGCGCCCCATCTCCGCCGAAGAAGCGGACGAAGAGCAGGAAGACGATGAACGACAGGAGAAACGCGAGGAGAACGCGGCGTTCCATGGCTTGATTCCTTGGGTTGGCTCAGGGGCGGCGGGAAGGCGCTGTCTCCCGGCGGCGAAGCGCGGCGGTCGGGACCCGACGCCACGGCTCCGGGCCGGTCCTTCCCCGGGGCGGATCCGGCGGTTCGGGGATCGGATCGTAGCCACGACCGCCAAACGGCCGGCACCGGAGGAGTCGCCGGCCGCCCAGCCAGGCCCCGCGCCACGGCCCGTGGACGCGGATCGCCGCTTCCGCATACCGCGAGCAGGACGGCGTGAACCGGCACAGACCACCGAGCACCGGAGAGAGGATCGCGCGGTAGGCGTGGATCCCGAGCAGCAGCAGCGCTTCCACGGTGCGTTCGACGGCGACCCGGACGGTCGTCGTCCCGCCAGCGCGGGTCGGCGCGGCTTCCTTCACGGGCCCGCCGCGCCCGCTCGCTCGAGCGCGAGGCGGTACGCGGCCTTGAGCGACGCCCACGGAGCGTCCCCGATCCCGCGCCGAGCGACCAGAACCAGATCCCCCGCCGGGCGCCACGACCCCCGACGATAGAGCTCCCGGAGCCGGCGCTTCGCCCGCGCCCTCGTCACCGCTCCTCCGACCCGACGACTCGCCACCACGCCGAGACGCCCCCCGTCCCGAACCCCGGGCAACACGAACGCGAGCACCCAGCGCGACCCCCCTCGGGAGCCCTGGTCCATCACGGTCCGGAAGTCGGCGGACTTCCGCACCCGCTGCTCCCGCCGGAGACGCTGGTCCGGCGACGCGAAGGCGGCGACCACTCGACGGGGGGGGCGCCGGCGACGCGCCGGCCTCCGGCGACGGCGCGCCGACCGCGCGCCGGTCAGGCCGTGAGGCGCCGGCGCCCCCGCCGTCGCCGGCGGGCCAGCACCCGACGACCCCCCGGCGTGCTCATCCGCGCGCGGAAGCCGTGCTTCCGCTTTCTCCGTCGTCGGTTCGGCTGAAATGTCCGCTTCATGAAAAAACCTGCTGCTCCAACCCGATGAAAAAGGTCGTCCCGCGCTCTGGAGGCGAAGCAAACCATCGCCGCGCCGCGCAGACTCGCGGGAAACGGGTCAGTTTACCGAGGACGGAGGCGGGCGGTCAAGGACTCGGCGGCGCAGCGCCGTTTCCGTAACGGAACCAACGGTTTCGACCTTCGGAACCGCCCCCGGAACCGTCTCGCCGGATCATCGTGAATGATTGGCGCGCCCGGAAACCGGGTGAATTCGGGGGTCCGGCACGCAATCCGGTACTGAAACATGACCTTGCGGGGCGCCGGGATTCCCGGCGGCGGGGCGGGGTTCGGAACGGCTCCGGAGGCGGATAGATTTCCGGGTTCCGAGTGGCGGCGTTCCGTTGGGGAGGCCGCCAACCGGCGCCGCGCCTTCCCCTCCCGAAGACCGGGGAGAGCCCGGCGCGCCGGCCCCTCCCCAGCGCCTGACAGCCCCCCCCCCGCCCCCCTCCCGCTCTTGCCAAGAACGACCATCCGGCGCCGCGCTTCGCGTGGATCCCGCCTCTGGGCGGGCGCGCTCGAGATCCTGCGCGAGCGGATTCCCGACCGCCAATTCCGCACCTGGATCGAGCCGGCCCGGTGGCTTGGCGTCGAAGGTGGCGAAGCGCGGCTGCGGGTCCCGAACGCGACCTTCGCGACCCGCCTCGAGGGACGCTACGCAACGGCTCTCCTCGAGAGCCTCCGTCGGGCGGGCAGCGACGCCGCCTCCGTGCGCTGCCTGGTGGGACCGGACCCGTGGGGCCCCGCCGCCGCCTCTCCTGGAGGCGAATCTCCCCGCGCCTTGACAGAGAGCGAACCCCTCTCGCCGGAATTCACCTTCGACACCTTCGTCACCGGCGCGCCGAACCGCTGCGCCCGGGAAGCGGCGCTGGCCGTGAGTGATCCGGGGGCGGTCAGCACTCCGTTCACGCCCTTGGTGGTTTACGGCCGGGCCGGAGTCGGCAAGACCCATCTCCTCCAGGCCATCGCCCGGAGGCTCCGCGAAGGCCGCGAGGGGAATCGGGTGCTCTACGCCCGCGGAGAGTCGTTCGGGAGGCAGGTCGTCAAGGCCGTGCGGTCGAACCAGCTCTATCCCTTTCGCGAGGCGTGCCAGCGGCTCGACGCCCTGTTGGTGGACGACCTCGAGTTCCTCGCGGGCCTCGACCGATTCAGCCGTTCGGCGGAGGAGTTCTTCCACGCGGTCACCGGGCTCGCCGAGCGCGGCGTACCGGTCGTGATCTCCGCAACCTTGCATCCCCGCGACATTCGGGATCTGGATCGCCGGATCTGCAGCCGACTCGAGAGCGGTCTCGTCACCGACATCGCCCGTCCGGACCGCCACACCCGGGTCGAGATCGTGAGGCGGAAGGCGGCCGCACGGCATCTGGTCCTGCCCGACGGCGCCGCCGAGAAGATCGCCGACCGCCTCCGGGAAGGCCCGCGCGATCTCGAGGGCGCCCTTTCCCGCGTCATCACCATGGCGCGGGCCGAACAGACCGACGGAATCTCGATGGGCCTGGTGGAGCGCGTCCTCGACCAGACGCCGCTCCCGGCGCCCCGTGAGATCTCGATCCCGGAAGTCATCGGCGCGGTCGCCGCCGCCTTCGGCATCCCGCCGGTCCGCCTCCCCGAGCGCTACCGGGGTCATGAAGTCTCCCTCGCCCGTCATGTGGCGATGTATGTGGCGCGGGAAGTCACCGGCAGGACTCTCACCGAGATCGGGCGCGCCTTCCGGCGCAAGCACTCCACGATTTCGTACGGGATCAAGCGGGTGACGGACCAGAAGAAACGGGACCCCGGGCTCGAACGCCTCGTCGAACGCCTGATCCGGCGGCTGGGCTAGTCGCGCCGCTCGCGCCGTCCCCTCGAGGGCCCGGCGTCTCTCCCGACGCCCACCGTTTCCCGTGTCGCCCCGTGTCGCCCGGTATCGCGCTGCCGCTCCCGAACCGGAGCGCCCCACCGGCAAGGACAACCCCGGGGTCTGTCGAAAACCCGTCGAGAATGCGACACCGGTGTCAGGTTCGAGGCGCCGCTCGCCGGCCGGCGCCCGGCCCCGCCCGGACTCTCCCGCGGCGGGCGCTCCACCGAGAGATTCCGAACAATCCGGTGGAAGGGCTCCGAGTCAACAAAATCAACGGTTTGGAGCAGACTTTGGACACTTTCTACAGACATCCATTTCGACTATAATTCGGGGGTCCCGCAGACCGTCTTCCCTACGATGCCAGCGGGATCCGACCTTTTCTGGTACGGCCCGGCGATGTGTTGGGTACGGGGTGTTCCGTTCCCCGCTTCATGTCTTTTTCCCGCAGAGCACCCATGAAACTCACTATTGATCGCAAGGCCCTTCTCGACGAGCTGAGTCTGTTCGCCGGCGTCGTGGACAGCCGCGGGACCGACCTCACGTTCGCGAGCGTCACGTTTCGCAGCGAGGGGGACGATTGCGAACTCTCGGCGTCGGGCGGCGAGATCGGTCTGCGCTCCACGCTGTCCGCCGATTCCGAGGGAGAGGGGTTCCTGAGCGTCCCGGTGGGTCGCCTCGCGGCGTGGCTCAAGGAGGTGCGGGGCGCCGAAGTCGTGCTCGAGGACGACGACGACTCGCGCGGAGTGCGCGGCCGCTGCGGACAGGCCGTGGTCAAGATTCCCGGGCGCGTGGGCGAGCCGCCCAGCATCGAGGCACCTCCCGAGAAGCCGGTCGCCACCCTGGGCGCCGACACGATGGCGACCCTGCTGGCGGCCGGCTCCTATGCATTTCCCGACGGGCCCGATGCGCATCCGGGAAGCGCAGGCGCCCAGATCGAGGTGAGGAGCGGCGAGATCCGGGTCGTGTCGTCGGACCACTCCCGCCTCGCGTTCTCGAGCGCCCGCATCCTCGACTCCGACTCCGACTCCGAACTGGAGCTCCCGCCGGAGGAGGAGAAGCTTTCCTTCGGCATCTCGATGAAGACCGTCAACGAGCTGAAACTGCTGTGCCGCGCCGGGGACGGCGCCATGAAGTTCTTCAGCGCCGAAAACCACCTCTTCTTCGACTTCGGTCCTCGTCTGCTCGTCTGCGCGCGCCTCTCCGACCAACTCCCCGAGTACGAGCACGTGATCCCCAAGGACTGTCCGATCCGCGGCCGCGTGGATCGCCAGGCCCTCCTCGCGGCGGTCCAGTCCGCGCTCCATTTCGCTCCCGGAGAGTGGCATCGGGCGCGTCTGGACGTCGCCGAGGACTCGCTCTCCATCGAGGCCGACTCGGTCCTGGGGGAAGCGAACGCCACCGTCGAGTTCAGCAACGCGCAGGGAGGGGCCCTCACGCTCCACGTGAATCTGGCCCATTTCCGCGACTTCGCGCGCCACGTCGCCTGCGAGACCGCGGAAGTCGCCTTCACCGGTCCGGATCGGCCCTTCCTGCTGTCTCCGATGGGCGAGGAAGACGGCTTCACTCACTTCTGCGTGGGGATGCCGATTTCCCCGTAGATGTCCAGCTCCAGGGACTCGTCATTGCCGGAAGCGCCGCGCGTCCGGTTCGGAGTGTCGCGGTGAGCGCGACCCCGCTCGCTTCGTCGGCGACGGAGGGGTATTCGGGCGAGGACATCCGCATCCTCGAGGGTCTCGAGGCGGTCCGGGTTCGCCCGGCCATGTACATCGGGTCCACCGGAAAGATCGGGCTGCACCACCTGTTCCGGGAGGTGGTGGACAACAGCGTGGACGAGGCCATGGGGGGCCACTGCCGGGAGATCGACATCGTCATCCACGCCGACGGCAGCCTGTCGGTGCGGGACGACGGCCGGGGCATTCCGGTGGATCCGGAGCCGAGCACCGGACTTCCCGCCGTCGAGGTCGTCATGACCCGGCTCCACGCCGGGGGCAAGTTCGACGCGGACAGCTACAAGTACTCGGCCGGACTCCACGGCGTCGGCGTCTCGGTCGTGAACGCGCTCGCCACCTGGCTTCGGGTGGAGGTCCGCCGCGGCGGGCGGTTGTTTCGGCAGTCCTACACCCGGGGCGTTCGCGACGCGCCGCTCGAGGAAGTTCCCGCCGACGTCGCTCCCGACGAGACCGGAACGCTGGTGCGGTTCCTCCCCGACTCGACGATCTTCGAGGAGACCACGGAGTTCGACTTCGACCTGGTCGCGCATCGCGTCCGGGAGCTCGCGTTCCTCGTGCGCGGGGTTCGCATCGGGCTTCGGGACGAGCGCGACGGACGGACCGAGGTCTTCCACTACGAAGGCGGCATCTCCGAGTTCGTCGCGCATCTGAATCGGAACGACTCCCCGATCCACCCGGAGGTGATCACGTTCGAGGGCGAGGGTTCCGAGTTCGCCTCGAACGACGGCGGCGGCGCCCACTCCTGCGAAGTGGCGCTCCAGTGGAATCACGGTTACCAGGAAGCGGTTCACTCCTTCGTGAACAACGTGAACACCCCGGAAGGCGGGACCCACCTCAGCGGAATGCGGGCGGCGCTCACCCGGGCGCTCAACAACTACGCCCAGAACAGCCCCGCCGGCAAGGACCTGAAGAGCCGACTCCAGGGCGAGGATGCGCGGGTGGGCCTCACCGCGGTGATCAGCGTGCGGGTCCCCGAGCCGCAGTTCGAGGGGCAGACCAAGACCAAGCTCGGCAACAGTTGGGTCCAGGGGTTCGTGGACTCGCTGGTGTACGACGAGCTCCAGCGCTTCTTCGAGGAAAACCCCCGGGAAGCCCGCGCCATCGTCATCAAGGCGGTGGATTCCTTCCAGGCCCGGGAGGCCGCCCGCAAGGCGCGGGACATGGCGCGGCGGAAGGGCGCCCTCTCTTCGACTTCGCTCCCCGGGAAGCTGGCCGACTGCCAGGAGCGGGATCCCGCCCGCAGCGAGATCTTCATCGTCGAGGGTGAGTCGGCGGGGGGGTCGGCCAAGCAGGGCCGGGATCGCAGCTTCCAGGCCATCCTGCCGCTGCGAGGGAAGATCCTGAACGTCGAGAAGACGCGGCTCGACCGGATGCTGGAGAACGAAGAGATCCGCGTCCTGATCTCGGCGCTCGGGGCCGGACTCGACCCGGAACTCGACCTCGAAACCCTGCGCTACCACTCGGTCATCATCATGACCGACGCCGATGTGGACGGCTCCCACATCCGCACCCTGCTCCTCACCTTCTTCTTCCGGAGGATGCGGGCGCTGGTGGACGAAGGCCACCTCTACATCGCCGAGCCCCCGCTCTATCGCGTCATCCACCCCAAGCGGTCCCGGCTTCCCGACCGGTTCTTCCTCACCGACCGCGAACTCGACGCCTACCTGCTCGAGCGGTCGGCTGCGGTCCGGGAAGTCGAAGTCGGCGGGCGCCGCTTCCGCGGTCCCGATCTGCTCGACGCCGCCCGTCGGCTCGCCCGGATGCGCGATCGCCTCGACTCGCTCGGTGCGCGCGGCTACCCCCGTCAGCTCGTTCTGTGGATGCTCCAGGAGCGTCGCGGGAGCGAGGTCACCGTCTCGCGGGACGTGATGGAGGAATTCGCCCGGCGGTTGACGAACAGCGGCGCTCCGGCGCGGGTCTTCGAGGACGAGGACGGCTCGGGACGGTTCGGGATCGAGCCCGCGGCCGCCGAGGACGGTCCCGCCTTCAGCCGGCGCCTCGGCGCGGCGTTCCTCGATCGGGCCGAGATGGCCCATCTCCAGACGCTCTACGAACGGGTGCGCGGCTTCGACGAGCCGCCGATCCGCGTGTTTCGGATCGGGTCGGGCGACCGCCGGACGCTCGAGACCGAGATATCCACGACTGGCGGGCTTCTGGATCACCTGCAAACGAGCGCCAGCAAGGATCTCCGGATCCAGCGCTACAAGGGTCTGGGGGAGATGGACGCCGACGAGCTGTGGGACACGACGATGGACCCGGCGGCGCGGAGCCTCAAGCAGGTGCGGGTGGAGGACGACCTCGACGCGCGGGAGCTGTTCCGGACCCTGATGGGGGATCAGGTCGAGCCGCGCCGGGCGTTCATCGAGAAGAACGCCCTGAACGTGGCCAACCTGGATGTCTGAGGAGCGCTGCGGGGCGCCGGCCGCCGGGTCGTGTCGCTCGGTGCCGGCCCCCCACCGGGAGAACTGGTGGAGTCCGGCGCTCCATGAAGCCCTGAACGTGGCCAACCTGGATGTCTGAGGAGCGCCGCAGAGCGCCGGCCGCCGCCCGTTCTCCCGGCCCGTTCTCGCGGTGGGGGCGGGGGCCGGCTTGGTCGGGCCGCCGGTGGGATGGTGCGTCGTGTCGCTCGGTGCCGGCCCCCCACCGGGACAACTGGTGGAGTCCGGCGCTCCATGAAGCCCTGAACGTGGCCAATCTCGATGTCTGAGGAGCGCTGCGGGGCGCCGGCCGCCGGGTCGTGTCGCTCGGTGCCGGCCCCCCACCGGGAGAACTGGTGGAGTCCGGCGCACCGGCTGACATGACCGCCGGCAACGGCGGCCTCCCGGATCCCGGCTCTCTCGGCGGGCGCGCGCGCTTCCGGCGCGTCGAGCACATCGAAGCCGAGATGAAGCAGTCCTATCTGGACTACGCCATGTCGGTGATCATCGGGCGGGCGCTCCCCGATGTGCGGGACGGGCTGAAGCCCGGTCAGCGCCGGGTGCTGTACGCCATGTACCGCGAGGGTCTGCTGCCCTCGCGGCCCTGGTCCAAGTGCGCCGGAATCGTCGGCGAGGTGCTCAAGAAGTACCACCCCCACGGCGACCAGTCGGTGTACGACACGCTCGTCCGGCTCGCCCAGAGCTTCAACCTCCGCCACCCGATGATCGACGGGAAGGGGAACTTCGGCTCGGTGGATGGCGACCCGGCGGCCGCCTATCGCTACACCGAAGCCCGCCTGACGCCGTTCTCCACCGCGATGATGGAGGACATCGACCGGAACACGGTTCCGTTCGCCCCCAACTTCGACGGCCGCACCAACGAGCCGCAGGTTCTCCCGACGGTCGTGCCGAACCTGCTCGTGAACGGTTCCGACGGGATCGCGGTGGGGATGGCGACCAAGATCCCGCCCCACAACCTGCGCGAGGTCACCTCCGGGCTGGTGTACCTGATCGAGAACCCGGACCGTGACGATGAGGACCTCGAGATCGGTCTGCTCCATCGGGTGCCCGGTCCCGACTTCCCCACCGGCGGCCGGATCCACGGGCGTCACGGAATCGTCTCCGCCTACCGGACCGGACGCGGCGTGATCCAGGTCCGCGCCGTCTGCGACTTCGAGACGACCCGCACCGGCGGCGACCGCATCGTCGTCAGCGAGATCCCCTACCAGGTCAACAAGGCGCGGCTCATCGAGAAGATCGCCGACCTGGTGAAGGACAAGCGCATCACCGGCATCTCCGATCTGCGCGACGAGTCCGACCGGCGCGGCATGAGGATCGTCATCGATCTGAAGCGCGGCGAAGAGCCGCAGGTCGTCCTGAACAACCTCTACCGGCACACCGCGCTCCAGAGCTCGTTCGGCATGAACCTGCTCGCCATCTCGGGGGGTCGGCCGCGGCGCTATTCGCTGCTCGCCATGCTGCGGGACTTCCTCGCCTTCCGGCGGCAGGTGGTGCGCCGTCGGGTTCGGTTCGAGCTCGAGCGGTGCGAGCAGCGGCTGCACCTCCTCGAGGGCCTCGCCGCCGCGGTGGATCGGCTCGACGAAGTGATCGAGTGGATCCGGAGTTCTCCGAATCCGACGGCGGCCCGCGAGAAACTGCAGCGCGAACTGCGTCCCCGCCGCCGTCTTGTGGACCGGGCACTCCTCGTGCGCGCGGGTGCGGAGCCGGAGACCGAGGGGCTCTCGGAGACCCAGGCCCAGGCGATCCTCGATATGCGGCTCCAGCGGCTCACCCAGATGGAGCGGGACAAGATCGAGAAGGAGATCGCCGGTCTCGAAGAGCGGATCGGCGACCTCTCGGGCATCCTCCGCAGCCCGGCGCGCATTGACGCCATCGTGCGCGAGGAGGCGGAGGCGGCGGCGAAGAAGTACGGCGACGATCGCCGCACCGAGATCGCCGACGAGGCGTCCGATCTCACCATCGAGGAGCTGATCCCGGTGGAGGACATCGTGATCTCGGTGACCCAGGCTGGCTACATCAAGCGGACCCCGCTCGACGACTACCGGGCGCAGTCGCGCGGCGGCAAGGGGCACTCGGGCGCGGGGATCCGCGAGGGCGACGCCATCCGGGACCTCATCGTCGGCAGCACCCACTCGAGTCTCCTCTTCCTGACCGACGAGGGAGTGGCTTACCGCCTCAAGGGCTACGAGTTGCCCGAGGGGGCGAAGGCGGCTCGGGGCCGCGCCATCGTGAACCTGCTCCGCCTTCCGGCCGAGCGCAAGATCGTGGCGGTCCTGCCGCTGCCCGAAGGCGTGGAGAGCGGGAAGGAGACCGAGGGCCAGTTCGTGCTCACCGCGACCCGCAACGGCCTGGTGAAGCGGACGCGGTTCGAGCTCTACGCGAATCTCCGCGCCACCGGCCTCCGCGCGGTGCTGGTGCGGGAGGGGGACGAACTCCTCGCCGCCGCGCTCACCAGAGGCTCCGCCCACGTCGTTCTGACCACGCGGGACGGGTGGGCGATCCGGTTCCGGGAAGACGAGGCGCGGCCGATGGGACGGGTCTCCGGTGGCGTCAAGGGGATCAGCCTCCGCCCCCGCGACGAGGTGGTCAGCCTGGTCGTCGTGAACGAGGGGGAGGCCTCCTCCGGATCGCTCCTCACGGTCACCCGCCGCGGCTACGGGAAGAAGAGCCAGCTCAGCGAGTACCGGTTGCAGGGGCGCGGCGGGCAGGGCCTCCGGAACATCAGCAAGGACGGCCGCAAGCGGAATGGACCGGTGGTGGCGACGGTCTGGGTCCGCTCCGGCGACGAACTGCTCCTGATCACCGCCGGGGGCAAGGCGGTGCGCACCCGCGCCGACGACTTCCGGGTCGTCGGGAGAAACACCATGGGGGATCGGGCCCTTCGGGTCCGGCCCGGCGACGAGGTCGTGGCGGTGTCCCGGATTCCCGAGGCCGAAACCGACGACGCCGTGGATCCAGCCGGCAACGGGGCGGCGTCCCAAGCCGCAGCGAGCGAGCCGACCGGGAACGGAGAGCTGGAGTGACGGGAGGCGGGCGCCATACGCCGGCGGCCCGGGGAGGCATGGCATGGAGAGGATGAGACGAAGCGAGGCGCGACCGGTTCGGCGTCCCCGGACGGTCGCGGCGGCGTGGTTGGCGACCCTCGGGCTCGCCGCCTGTTCCGGAACCCCCGAGGAGGCGTTCGTCTCCCAGTTCTTCCGGGCCATCGCCCAGGGTGATCGCGCCACCCTCGCCGCCGTGTCCCTGGTTCCGTTCCCCGCGGAGCCCCCGGCATCGTGGACGCTGGTCGAGGTCTCGCCGGAAACCGCCGGCCCCTATCGGGTGCCGGCCCTCCGCGAGGAGGAGCAGCAGGCCACCCGCCGCCGGGATGACCAGTTCCAGGAGTTCTCCGCCTTTCGCAGCGCCAACCAGGAAGCTCTCCGGGAGATCGCCGAGCGCCGCGACGCGAGACCCGACGCGAACTTCTCGGGCCGGCTCGGCCGCATCGAGGCCGAGTGGGAGACCCACCGCGAGGAGCGCCGCATGGTGCGGGAGGCGCTCGCCGAGGCCCAGATGGCGCTCGATGCGGAACGTCGCCGCGCCCAGCGCAGCCTCGACCGGGAAGCGCCCGTGGACTACCTCACCGGCTCCGTCGTCGTCAGGGATCTGATCGTCGAGGCGGACGGCGTGCGTTACCGGTTCACCCTGATGCGTTACGACCTCGTGAACCAGTTCGACGACCCGGTTCCGGCCCGCTGGCTGGTGACCTCCATCGAGCCGGCGGACGGCGCGTCCGGCGCCGCCCCGGACGAGCCGTGAGCGTCATGTCCGACCGCGACGCGCTCGCAGCCATCCTGCGCCGCAACTCGTTGAAATTCGGTGAGTTCCGTCTGGCTCACGGGGGCATCTCGAGCGTGTATCTGGACGCGCGGTTGACCGTCATGCGGCCGGACGCGGTCGGGCTCCTGGGACGGGTCCTCCTCGATGCGATCGACCGGGAGGGCTGGTCTCCGGTCGCGGCCGGAGGGCTCGCTGCCGGCGCGGTCCCGCTCGCCACGGCGCTCGCGGGAGCTGCGGGCGAAGCGGGGCGCGACATCGCCGGGTTCTTCGTGCGCAAGGAGGAGAAGGCGCACGGGCGCGGGCGCCTGGTCGAGGGCGTCGAAAACGCCGCCGGACCCGCCGTCATCCTCGAAGACACCGCGACGACCGGCCGCTCCACGCTCCTCGCGGTGGAAGCGGCCCGCGCCGCCGGTTTCGAGGTCATCGGAGCCCTCACGCTGGTGGACCGCGAGATGGGGGCGACCGAGCGCCTCGAAGCCGTCGGCATCCCACTGGCGGGGGTGTTCCGCCTCGCGGATCTGACCGCTCGGGCAACGTAGAGCCCGGTCCACCGCCCGGGCGGAAACCGCCGTCGCCGCCTGCTTCGGCAGGTTCGTTCCCGAGGCTCTACCGGCGCCTCCCCCACCAGTCCGGGTGCGGCATCGTCATTCCATTCTGCACTCGGCGCCAGTCGAAGAAATCCCGGTTGTCGGCGCTGTGGGCGATGGTGTCGTGAAAGAGAGCGATCAAGCTCCCATCCGCTCCGGCGCTCTGGAGGAATGCGAGGAGATCCTCCGCGCCCTCCCAGGGCTCGCGCGTCCTGGCGAGGAACGGGATGAACTCAGCCGCAAACGGCTCGAAGTTCTCGCACGAGTACAGATAGAGCGCTTGCTGATGCCGCTTCTCGACCAGGTCCTCGCGCCCGTACTCCCATCTCGTGTTCAGGAGGTCCACGCGACGCACGAGTACATCCGACAGGGTCGGTGATTCCTCGAAGAAGCGGTGGTATTGCTCCTCGTAGTGGGTCTCCAGGAACTTCTCGCTCGTCCAGTCCGTGAACTCGAACCCGCCCTGAACCAGGTCCGACCCGACGTAGTACTCCGCGTACTGACAGAAGTTCGTGAGGTCTTCATAGCCGCCCTTGTTGCACTGACTTCCCATGTCGATGACCCCCAGACGACGTCCGAGCAAGGAAGTCCAGTGGTCGAGGAAGCGGTCCGCATCCTCGTACACCATCAGGTACTCGAAGAGCCGCCCACCGGGCGCGCCGTGCCCATGGAACCCCAGGTGGTGATTCGCGTCGGGATAACGAGCCACCAGGTGGCTGGCGATGTCCTGAAACGACTCTCGGAGGAAGCGCGTCGTGGCCGGGGTCGAGAGCTCGCCTTCCGGAGGCGCCGGGAAACCGGGAAACTCCAGAACCCGGAAACTCTCCCGACGGGCGGTCCATTCTTCCGGCGACAGGTCGAAGTTCAACGTCCCGTGCAGGATTCCGTCCGAACGCTCCCCGTAGAGGTCATTGGGGAACTCGTACAGGTGAACTGCGCCGTAGTCCAGCCAGATCACGGCTTCGAAGTACTTGAGGTGGGGGCTCTCGCGGGTGTGGATGTTCTTGCTCCAACCGTCGAAGTTGGTCAGGAAGGGAGCCCAATCGTCGTTGACGCGGGTCACGTGGAGCATGATGTTTGGCGGGGGCCCGGTGATCTCCGGCTCCTCCGAGGGTTCGGGGGCCGGCTCCGCCGGGGGTGCGGGGGCCGGCTCCGCCGGGGGTGCGGGGGCCGGCTCCGCCGGGGGTGCGGGGGCCGGCTCCGACGGCGCGGGAGGCATGGGCGACGGGGTGGGCGTGGAGCCTTCCTCGGTGCAGGCCACCAGCAGGAGAGCGGCTGGAACGAGGGCGACCAGCCCCGCCGGGATGCGCTTGCGGTCCCCACGACCGGCGGGTGAATTGGGGCCGGGCCGGTTGGCGCGAACGGGCGGTCCGAGACGCATCGCAGTGCTCCTCCGTGGTTTCCGCTCATCTTCTCACGCTCGCGCGGTGCTTCAACCGGAAAAGCGCTCAGGGAAGGCGCCGGAGGCGGGCGTACTCGGGGACGAGCCGCTTGCGCCCGGCGCGGTCGAACACCACCGTGATGCGGCGGGCGGCGGCGTCCACCGATTCGACCCGGCCCGCGCCGAACTTCGGGTGCAGCACCCGGTCGCCGCGCCGGAACCCGGCGAGGGTCGCGTCCCCGGCGCGGCGTCCCGGACCCGGGCGAGTCGGTCGCCGCCTCCGTTCCCGGCGGGCTGACCGCACCAGGCCGGGCACGTCGCGCAGGAACTGCGATGGACGTCCGCGGCCGGACCCCGATCGGAACGTCATCGCCCCGGGCGCCGCGGAGAGGAACAGTTCCTTCCGCGCCCGGGTCATTCCGACGTAGAAGAGGCGCCGCTCTTCCTCGATCTCGTTGTGCTGGAGCGCGAGCCAGTGCGGGAAGACGCCCTGCCACAGCCCGGCGAGAAAGACGCGATCGAACTCCAGCCCCTTGGCGGCGTGAACCGTCATCACCC
This sequence comes from Vicinamibacteria bacterium, assembly GCA_965232015.1. Taxonomy (GTDB): domain Bacteria; phylum Acidobacteriota; class Vicinamibacteria; order Marinacidobacterales; family Marinacidobacteraceae; genus JAJEAO01. The sequence goes on from OZ246946.1 coordinate 3,145,167, forward strand.
GGACCGGCGGCGGGCCGGAGTCCCCGGATTCTTCGGGGGCGAGGTCCTCGGCGGCGAGCAGGCTGACCTGGTCGAGGAAGGCGAGCACCGGGTCGGCTGACTCCCCGTCCGCGTCGTCGCCGTCATCGCGGCGGGTCTCGAAGTCCCGGGCGGCGGCGCGGAGGGAAGCGAGGTTCTCCATCCGCTCGCGGTCCTCCTCGAGACTCGCCGCCAGACCGCTCAACTCGATCGCCGCCCGGACCGCTGCTTCCGGCCCGTCCATCGCCGCCTGGCGGATCGCGCGCACCGCGGTCAGGAACGAGCGCAGCCCGGAAGCCACCCGGCCCCGGAACGCGCCCTCCTTCCCGAGCCGCCGGGCGGATTCGAGGAGCGGGACGCCATCGTCGGCCGCCCGCCGCTCGATCCGCGCCAGCGAGACCGCGCCCACGCCCCGCGGCGGCGCGCCGATGGCCCGGCGGAAGCCGGCGTCGTATCCGGCGGAGACCGCGAGCCCGAGCCACGCGATCGCATCGAGCACCTCTTTCCGCTCGTAGAACCGCAGCCCGCCGATGACCACGTGCGGGATCCCCCGCCCGGTGAAGGCCTCCTCGAACGCCCGGGTCTGGGCGCGGGTCCGCATCAGGACCGCGACCGATCCGCGTTCCTCGCCCCAACGCTCGATGTCCTGCGCGACCTGGGCGGCTTCGCCGGCCTCGGAGCCGTGCCGGCGGAACCGGATCGGCGCGCCGCGCTCGCCGGTGGCCCGCAGCGTCTTGTCTCGACGCTCGCGGTTGTGGCGAATGACCGCGTTCGCGGCCTCGAGGATCGCGCCGGTGGAACGGTAGTTCTGCTCCAGCCGGAAAACCCGGGCCCCGGCGAAATCCCGCTCGAACCGGAGGATGTTCCGGTGGTCGGCCCCCCGGAACGAGTAGATGGATTGGTCGTCGTCTCCCACCGCGAACACATCCCGGTGCGGTGCGATCTCGAGCAGGAGCTGCTGCTGGAGCGGGCTGGTGTCCTGGTACTCGTCCACGAGCACCCGCTCGGCCCGAAAGCCCGTGAAATCACGGGCGTCCCCTCCCTTCCGGAGCAGCTTGAGCGCGAGGATCTGCATCCCGTCGAAGTCCACCGCCCCGACGCGGGCGAGTTCGGCTTCGAGCGCTTTCGCGACCTCGGCAACGACCGTGTTGCGGCCGGGGAACCGTTCGGGCGGCCCGTCCCAGTCTCCGGTGGCCGCGACGGTGTTGCGGCAGGTCGAGACGAGCGGCGCGACCGCGCGCAGCGGGTGGCGGTCCTCGTTCACGCCGAGGCCGCGCGCCACCTGGCGAAGCAGCCTCCTGGCGTCGTCGGCTCCGAGCACTCCGAAACCGGGCTCGAGCCCGACCGGGCCGGGGAAGAGGCGCAGGAGCTGCAAGGTGAAGGCATGGAAAGTCGAGACCCAGGGTCCGGGGGTCGGCTCGAAGGCGCCGGTCTCCTCGGCCAGTTGCGCCACCCGATCCCGCATCTCGCGCGCCGCCTTGTTGGTGAACGTCAGGGCCAGCACCGACCGGGGGTGGCCGCCCTGCTCGGCCACGATCCAGGCGATCCGCCGGGTGAGGGTCCGTGTCTTTCCCGAGCCGGCCCCGGCGAAGACGAGGATCGGGCCCGAGGGAGCGGTCACGGCCGCCCGCTGCGACCGGTTCAGGCCCTCGAGCAGCGGATGGGCGTCAGTCATCGCGGACCGCCTTGTCCAGCCGGGGCGGCCGGTCCACGTCCCGTCCCAGCCGAGTCCCGGCGTGAAGGGCGAGGAGCTGGAGCACCGGGGCGGCGAAGAAGGCGAGAGCGGACCCGCCCCGAGGAGCGATCGTCGGGGGTGAGACGTCGCTTTCCGGCCCGGCGGGAGCGATCCGGAGGATGGGGGCGCCGGCGGCCCGCGCCGCCTGAAGCGAACGCGCCTCGGCGAGCCCGGCGGTTCGATCGGCCGAGACGACGACCACCGGCGTCGCCCCGCCGAGGAGCGCCGCCGGTCCATGCGCGAGCTCGCCGGCGGGCAGCTCCATCGCGGGCGCCACCGCGGTCTCCAGCATCTTGAGCGCTCCCTCCCGCGCGATCGCCCGCAGGCCGCGTCCTCCGAGAAAGAACCACGGCCCCCGCGCCCGCGGCGGCGTCGTGAATTCCACGATCCGCTCTTCGGCGGCGATCCCGGCGCGAAGGAGAGCAGGCGCCGCGGCCGCCACCGGGTCGCCGCCCTCCCCGACGCCGCCGGACCAGTCTCGGCCGAGCGATCGGAGCGCGAGGAGCGCCGCGGTGAACGACCGCGTGGCCGGGACCGCGCGCTCGGGTCCGGCCGGAGTCACGATCACGAGATTCGCGCTCCGTTCCGCCGGACTCCCGGTGGTGTTCGTGACCAGCACCCGGAACGCTCCCCGCCGCTCCGCGGCCTCGAGCAGCCGCCGGACGCTCCGGGTGGCTCCCGACTGGGTGATCGCCACGATCGCACTCGCGCACCCCTCCGCCGGTTCGAACCCGGTGGCGGGCGCGGCGCGGGCGGAGAGACCGAGCTCCCGGTACCACCGGGCGGCGAGTTCGGCGGCGTGACGGCTGGTGCCGGCGCCGGTGAGGACGATCTCGCCCGGGGCCCGATGGCCGAGCTCGGCGCGGCGACGATCCGCGTCGTCGGCGAGCGCCGCGAGAGTGCGTCGCGCCGCCGCCGGCTGGTCGCCGATCTCCCGCCGCAGCGCCGACCGGAGGGTCGGCTGCGGGGTTCCGGACGACGCGGCCTTGCCGGCCTCGAGCGAGGCGCTCAGACTTCGTCCGCTCCCTCGAAGCGCCCGGCGGCCCGGCCCGGCTTCACCGCCTGCCGTCCCCGGGCGATGGCGAGCGCTCCGTCGGGAACGTCCTCCACGATGACCGATCCGGCGGCGACGAACGCCTTGCGGCCGATCCGCACCGGCGCGACGAGGATCGCGTTGCTCCCCACGAACGCTCCCGCTTCCACGACGGTGCGGTGCTTGCCCCGGCCGTCGTAGTTGCAAGTGACCGTGCCGGCGCCGAGGTTGACCCGGTGGGCCACATCGGAGTCCCCGAGGTAGGAAAGATGCGGAAGGGCCGAGTTGCGGCCGAGGGTTGCGTTCTTCGTCTCGGTGAAGGCCCCGGCGAACGCGCCCGGCTCGAGCCGGGTGTTGGGGCGGACATGCGTGAAGGGTCCCACCTTCGCGTCGCGCCGGATGACGCTGTCGCTGATCGTCGAGTGGCTCAGAATGCGCGCCCGGCGGCCGACCTCGGTGTTCTCGAGCCGGCAAAACGCCGCGACCTCGGCCCCGGCGGCGATTCGGGTCGTTCCGAACAACTCGACCGAAGGGCCGATCCGCGCCCCGGGCTCGACCTCGACCGTCGGGTCGGCCGAGAGCGTGTCCGGGTCCTCGAGCAGGACCCCGGCGGCGAGGAGCCGGCGCGCCGTCCGCCGCCGAGAGGCGCGCAGCGCGTCGGACCAGCTCGCGGCGTCGCTGACCCGCGCCACCCCGAGCACCCGGGCGGCCCGCCGGGGCGTTTCCACGCCCGACACGGTCTGATCGAAGTTCGGCCCGAGCGCGGCGGCGCAATCGTGGGCCGTCCACGCGACCGCGAGGCGGTGTCCGGCCTGGTTGAGGAGCGGCGTCGGCGGTCCGGCGGGCGTCTCGTCCACCAACCCGGCGAGCCGGTCGAGGGGCGGCTCGATCACTCCGGCGGCGAGCGTGATCCCGCGAGCGTCGGACGGAAGCGCCCGCAGTCGCGCGGCGGCTTCGCCGGGCGTCGCGGCGGCGAAGCCGGCCGGCAGGCTCGCCGGAGGGGCATCCCCGACGAAGAGCGCGACGGCGCCGCCCGGACAACGCTCCAGCAGCGCGGAAGCGGCCGCGGCGGCGGTTTCCGCGACGGAAGCGCCCTGCCACGGGAGATCCCGTCCGGCGCCCTCGGAACAGAGGAGGAGGAAGTGCATGCGTCTCTCCGGCTCGGCGGCCTGGAACCAGGGTCCTTCCGGACGGCAGCCGAGCCACCCCGATCAGGACGTCTGTCCGCTCGATCCGGCCCGAAATTCTACGCGCCCGGCCGCGCGGATCGCCGGGACCGGCCCTTCGGCGCCACGACCAGGGTCACTTCACCCCGGGGCGGTTGCTCCCGCGCCCGCTCGGCGAGTTCCGACAACTCCCCCCACCAGTGCTCCTCGTGGAGCTTGGTCATCTCTCGGGACAGCGAGGCTTCGCGGGGCCCGAGCGTCTCGGCGAGGTCCGCGAGCAGGGCGGCGGTGCGGCGCGCCGACTCGAACAGCACGAGCGATCCGGGAGCGGCCGCCGCCTGATCGAGGAACCGCCGCCTTCGGGCGCCGCGTCGCGGCGGCGGGAACCCGAGGAACGTGAACGCATGGGTCGGCAGGCCGGAGACCGAGAGCGCCGCGAGGACCGCCGACGGCCCCGGCGCGGCGCGCACCGGAACGTCCGCCCGCCGGGCGGCGCGGACCAGCCGGTATCCGGGATCGGAGACGAGCGGCGTCCCCGCATCGGTGATGAGCGCGAGATCCTCGCCGGCCTCGAGCGCGGCGAGCAGCCGGGGCGTCCGCGCCCGCTCGTTGTGCTCGTGGAGCGAGACGAACCGCGCGGTGAACCCGAACCGGGCCCGGAGGCGCCCCGCCACCCGGGTGTCCTCGCAGGCGATCCGCTCCACGCCACCGAGGATCCGCTGCGCCCGCGGCGAGAGATCCTCGAGGTTGCCGATCGGGGTCGCCACCACGAACAGCGTCCCCGCCCGGTATGGAGCGCCGGTCTCCAGACCGGCACCGAGAGACCCGCCGGACCGGCGCCTTATGGAGCGACGGTGGCCGCGGTCTGAATCCACGGCGGCGAGCCTACGCGACCCCGAATCCCGCTGACACGCCACCGACCGACTCCGGCGCCGACTCCCCCGGTAGGCTCCGGGCCCATGCCGGACGACCCCGCCGCGGCGCTGGCCGGGCGGCAGGTGGTCGTCACCGGAGCGGCGGGCTTCCTTGGTGGCCGGCTCCTCGCCCGGCTCGCCGCCTCCGGAGGCCGCCCGGTGGGGCTCGACCGGCGACCCCTCGGCGCGGTCCCGCCGCGGGCATCCGCGGTGGTCGCCGACCTGCGCGGGTCCGGCGCCGCCGCCGGAGTGCTCCAGACGGCTGACATCGTCTTCCATCTCGCCGCCGCGAACGGCCACGCCGCCAGCATGGAGGACCCTCTCCGGGACTTCGAAGACAACGTCAACGCCACGCTCGGCCTGCTCCGGTCGGTCGGCCCCCGGACTCGGGTCGTCTTCACCGGCACCCGCCAGCTCTACGGGGCCGCGGTCCGCCTCCCCGTCGCCGAAGACCATCCGCTCCACCCCCCCGACGCGCACGCGGTCCACAAGGAGGCGGCGGAACACCTCGGCCGGGCGCTTCTCGGGGATCGCTTTCGGGTCCTGCGGCTCTCGAACGCCTACGGCCCCGGCCAGCCGCTCCGGGGGCCGGGCGCCGGCTTCACCGGGGCCTTCCTCCGCGCCGCGCTCGCCGGCGAGGAGATCCGGATCCTCGGGAACCCGGCGCTTCGGCGCGATCCGGTGTACGTGGACGACGTGGTGGACGCCCTGCTGCGGGCCGCAGCCTCGGAGGCGCCGGCGGGACCGTGGAATGTCGGCGGCCCGGCCGTCACCCTCCGCGACTTCGCGTTTCGACTCGGTGAGGCCGCCGGTGGGCCGGTCCGGATCCGGGTGGAGCCGCTCCCGGCGACCCGGCAGGCCATCGCGGTGGACGATCTGCTCCTCGACACGTCCCGGATCCGGCGGGACCTCGGATGGAGGGCTTCGACACCCCTCGACGCCGGCCTTCGCGCGACCGTGGCCTGGTTCCGCCGGCGCCGGCGCCGGCGCGCCGGACTCCAGTCCCTTGCCGGGCCCCCACCGGGAGAACTGGCGCCGGACTCCAGTCCGGCAATTGACCGGGGGCAGGCGGGCCGCGGCGCCGCACCCCGCCCCCACCGGGAGAACTGGCCGGGAGAACCGGTGGAGAGCGGCGCACCATACCGCCGGCGCGCCGGACTCCAGCCCTGCGCATCAGGCCGCAGCGCGCCCGGGGAACCGCGAGCCTGAAACCGTCGAACTAGAGGGCATGCGACCGGCCGTCCCCTTCATCCGGCTCGCAGCCGGCGAGGACCCCGCCGTCCGCTCCGCCGTCCTCCGGGTCCTCGACTCCGGCCGCTTCATCCTCGGCCCCGAAGTGGAGGCCTTCGAAGCCGCGTTCGCCGCCTCCCTCGGGGTGCGTCACGTGATCGGCGTCGCCTCCGGGACCGATGCGCTCACCCTTTCGCTCGCGGCGCACGGCGTCGGACCGGGCGACCGCGTCCTCACTTCGGCGCTCTCCGCCGGCTACACCGCGGTCGGAATCCGCCGCGCCGGAGCCACCCCGGTGTTTTGCGATGTGGAACCCGGGAGCCTCGGCCTCGCCTCGGCGCCCGCCGCCGCGAAGATCGCCGCCGGAGGCATTCGGGCCGTCGTCCCGGTGCACCTCTACGGCGCTGCTCCTCCGGGCTTCGCCGAGATCCTGCAAGCCGCGGCGGACCACGCCATCCCCGTGATCGAGGACGCCTGCCAGGCGCACGGGGGCCGTTTCGACGGACGTTCCCTCGGCAGCCTCGGGGCTGCCGGCGCCTTCAGCTTCTACCCGACGAAGAATCTGGGCGCGGTGGGCGACGGCGGGGCAGTGGCCACCGACGACGCCCATCTCGCCGCGCGGGTCCGCCGCCTGCGCCTCGGAGGGCAGGTCCGCCGCCACCTGCACCGCGGCCCGGGCTGGAACAGCCGGCTCGACGAGCTCCAGGCGGCGGTGCTCTCGGCCCGGCTCCCGCGTCTCGACGAGGAGAACCGCCTCCGCCGCCAACTCGCCCGACGCCTCCGGGACGGTCTCGACGGTCTCCCGCTCGGGTTCGTCGCGCCGCCGCCCGGCCGGACCGGGGAGAGCGCCTGCCACCTGTTCGTGGTCTCGACTCCTCGCCGGGACGCCCTCCGGAGATCGCTCGCCTCCGCCGGGGTCGAGACCCTGATCCACTATCCGGTTCCGCTTCCGCTCCAACCGGCGTTTCGGACGCCCGAAGGCGACAGAGAGGCGTTTGACAGGGAGGCGTTTCCGGAAGCTGTCCGGGCCTCCGCCCGCATCCTCAGCCTGCCGCTCCACCCGGGCCTCCACGAGGCCGAATCGGGCCGCATCGTCGGCGCAGTGCGCGCCTTCTTCCGCGATGAACGCGTGGCAGAATAAGCCGGATGGCGTTCCGGCGACAGCGCTCGGGCTCGGTTCTGTGTCCGGGATGCGGACAGCTCGTGGGGGTGCGGGACGACCGGTGCCTCTCCTGCGGCCGCCGAAACCCCGGCCTGTTCGGCTTCGCCGCACTGCTTCGGCTCGACGGGCCGGCGGTCCAGACGGCCGTGATCGGCGCGAACGTGCTGCTCTTCGTGGTGGCGCTCCTGTTGAGCGGCAGTCGGATCGGCACCGGGGGCTTCCTCCGCTTTCTCAGCCCCGACGGCGAGGTCCTCTACTGGCTCGGGGCCTCGGGGGCGATCCCGGTGTTCGCGGCGTCGAAGTGGTACACGGTCCTGAGCGCCGGATGGCTCCACGGCGGGCTGCTCCACATCCTGCTCAACATGTACTGGCTGTGGAACCTGTTCCCGGCCGTCAGCCGCGAATTCGGACCCGCCCGGACGCTCGTCATCTACCAGGCCGCGGCGATGGCCGGATTCGGTCTGTCCTCGGTTCTCGGCATCGTCGCGATCCCGATCCCGGGGCTCGGCGGCGCCGGATTCACCGTGGGCGCCTCGGCCTCGGTCTGCGGCCTCCTCGGCGCCCTGCTCTACATCGGCCGCCGCACCAGCTCCGCCTTTGCCCGGATGATCTGGCGCTACGTCATCTTCCTGGCCGTCTTCGGGCTGCTGATCCCCGGGATCGACAACGCCGCCCACCTCGGCGGTTTCGTCGGCGGCTACTTCGTCGCTTCCCGTTTCGGCGTCTTCGCCGCCGAGCGCGGCCGCCACGGCCTGTGGGCTCTCGGCCTCCTCGCTGCGAGCCTGGCGGCGGTCCTCGTGTCCGCCACCCGTTGACCCGTCCGGTTCGACCCGCTCGGGCCCGGAGGACCCATCCATGACTCAGCTCGTCCGCCCCACCCGGGGTCGCATGCTTCTCGGCGTCTGCGCCGGGCTCGCCGACTGGTGGAAGGTTGACCGGACCCTCCTGAGGGTGCTCTACGTGGTCGTCAGCCTGTGTTCCGCCGCGTTTCCCGGCGTCCTCGTCTATCTCATCCTCGCGATCCTGATGTCTCCCGCGGACGACTGATCGAGCGCTTGCGCGGCGGCGGGGGCGTGGCCCGGCTCGGCACGACGACGACCCGAGCCGCGGATCCGGTCGCGCACACCGCGCCGCTCGCCTGGCGGCGCGACGGCGCCGAGGGGAGGGCGGCGCTCCTCGTCGCCGTTCAGCGTCCCGTCGGCGACGCCCGGCGCGAGACGTTGCTGCGGCTCTCGGGCTGGGCGCGAGAGGCCGGAAACGCGGTGTGCGTCCTGCCTGGAGCCGAAGTCGGGCTGTTCGCCGACCTCCGCGCTCTCGGGTTCGAGGACGCCGGTCCGCTGCCGCGCTACGCCGCCCCGGCGCGGCCGGGGCGCCTCCGCCGACTCCTCACCGCGGCGCTCGTCCCCGGCCGACCTCCCCGGCCCGGGTTGACGGCGGAGTCCCACCCGCTCCACGCGGCGGAGGCGGGGGCGCTGCGCCGCCGGCTCTCGGCGGGTTTCGAAGTGACGTCCCGGGAGCGACGGGCCGGACCCTCCGAGGCCGAGGTGGGCGCGCGGGTGCGGCTCCACGGCGAGGCGGTGGCCGAGGCGGTGGGCGGAATCGAGGACGACGTGGTCCGCGTCCCCTCCTGGATCGCCCCGCCGGGGCGCGACGGGCACGGGATCACCGCCGCTCTCGCCGAGGCGCTGCTCGAGGCGGCCGCCGAGGCGGGCGCCTCCCGGGTCGTGATCGAGACGACCCACGCCGGTCTCGCCCGAGGTCTGCTGCTCGCCCGTTTCCTCCCCGCCCGCTCCCGGTCCCGGGTGCTCGTGCGGCTCGCCCCCGAGGGCGGCGCCCGTCGTCGCGGTCCCGGGTTGCGGGCGCCGCTCCTCCACGACTGGCACCTCGAGACCGCGACGCGCATCGCCTGATGCCCGTGTTACCATTTTCGGTCCCTCCCGCGGATGCCGCTATCGTCTAGGGGTTAGGACGGGTGGTTCTCAGCCATCAAACCGGGGTTCGATTCCCCGTAGCGGTACCAGGGGCGGGAGGGGCGGTCGCAGCCGGAAGAGCGGCCGTCGAGAGGGCCGGATCGGCGCCGGAAACGGCGCGCAATCCGTTCGCGCCCTTCGCTTCGTGAGGTACGCGCTCTTAGCTCAGTGGAGAGAGCAACAGGCTACGAACCTGTAGGTCGGGGGTTCGAATCCCTCAGGGCGCGCCACCGGAGCGCCGGTCTCCAGACCGGCACCGAGAGTCCTTCCCGGCCGGCGCTCCGTACGGCCGCGCTGGTCGGCGGGCTCGCCGGTGCTGCACGGTGTGAGTGACACGGCATGACCCACACCGAGGCCGGATCTCTGCGAGAATCCGGCGCCTGATGCGGCGCTCCTGGAACGACATCCGCGCCCGGGCGGCGGCCTTCGCCCGGAAGTGGAAGGACGCCGGCTACGAGAAGGGCGAGACCCAGACCTTCTACAACGAGTTCTTCGAGATCTTCGGCGTCCGGCGGGAGTCGGTGGCTCGCTACGAGGAGCGGGTTCGCCGCCTCGATGACTCGACCGGCTACATCGATCTCTTCTGGCCGGGGCAACTGATCGTCGAGCAGAAGAGCGCCGGGCGCGATCTCAGGGCCGCCTACGAGCAGGCGGGCGGCTACTTCGACGCGCTCCCGGAGCACGAGAAGCCGCGTTGGATCCTGGTCTGCGACTTCCAGTCGTTCGAGCTCCACGACATGCTGGAGCGGGACGTGGACGCCTTCCCCCTCGACGAGCTCCCGGGGGTGGTCGAGAAGTTCGGCTTCATCCTCGGCTTCCAGAAGCAGCCCGTCGATCAGGATCCGGCCTCCATCGAGGCGGCGCAACTGTTGGGCGGGCTTCGCGACTCTCTTGATGCCGCCGGCTACGCCCGGCCCGACCTGGATGTCTTCCTCGTGCGACTGGCGTTCTGTCTGTTCGCCGACGACACCGGGGTCTTCGAGCCGCGGGACCTCCTCATGGAGTTTCTGGAAGAGCGCACCCGCGAAGACGGCCTGGATCTGGGGCCGCTCCTTGCCCATGTGTTCCAGGTGCTCGACACTCCGGTGCAGGATCGCCAGAACACCCTCGACGAGGACCTCGCCCGCTTCCCCCACGTGAACGGGGATCTCTTCGCCGGCCCGATCCGCATCGCCAGCTTCGACCGGGGGATGCGGGAGCAGCTCCTCGCCGCCTGCCGGTTCGACTGGTCGGCGGTCTCTCCGGCCATCTTCGGGTCGCTCTTCCAGTCGGTGATGGATCCGGAGGAGCGGCGGACGCTGGGAGCGCACTACACCACCGAGGAAAACATCCTCAAGGTCATCCAGTCGCTCTTCCTTGATGATCTGTGGGCCGAGTTCGAGCATCTGAAGGGGCTCCGCCGCGGCAAGGCGCAGCGGCTGAAGACCTTCCAGCAACGGCTGGGGCGGCTGCGGTTCCTCGACCCGGCATGCGGCTGCGGGAACTTCCTGGTGATCGCCTACCGGGAGCTACGCCGGCTCGAGATCGAAGTGATCCGGGAGATGTTCGAGGGCGATCGCGACGAGTCGGGAAGGATCCACTTCCGGGGACTCGACGTGAGCTCCCTGTCCCTGCTGGACGTGGATCAGTTCTACGGGATCGAGATCGAGTCGTTCCCGGCGCGGATCGCGGAAGTGGCGCTGTGGATGATGGACCACCTGATGAACAACGAGCTGAGCCGCGAGTTCGGGCAGGCATTCGCGCGGATCCCGCTGGAGCGCTCGCCGCACATCCTCTGCGCCGACGCGCTGGAGATGGACTGGGAGGAGTTGCTGCCGGCGAAGGAGTGCTCGTTCGTGCTGGGGAACCCGCCGTTCGGGGGGGCGAAGTACCAGACGCCTTCGAGGCGAGCGCAGGTGAAGCGGATCGCGGCGCTCGGGAAGAGCGGAGGGACGCTCGACTACGTGAGCGCGTGGTTCCTCGTGGCGGGGGAGTACCTGGGCCGGGTGGAGCCGCCGGAGGAGCCGCCGCGGGTTGGTTTCGTGGCGACGAACTCGATCACGCAGGGCGAGCAGGCGGGGCAGCTCTGGCCGCTCCTGTTCCGGCGGCACCGGCTCGAGATCGCCTTCGCCCACGGGACGTTCGCGTGGGGCTCGGACGCTCCGGGGGCGGCGCATGTCCACGTCGTGATCCTCGGCCTCGACGCCCGGGAACGCGTTCCGAAGAGGAAGTGGCTGTTCTCCTGTGACGACCCGAAGGGCGAACCGGAGAGGAGTGGGCACCGGGCGCTGTCGCCGTATCTGTTCGCCGCCGGAAGGCTCGCCGACCCGCATCTGACGGTGCGGGAGGAATCCCGCCCGATCAACGGGATGCCGCGGCTCGTGACGGGAACCCAGCCGCTCGAAAGGGGCCACCTGACGTTCTCCTCTCGGACGAAGGACGAGTTCCTGGCCGTTGAGCCAGGAGCCACACCGTACTTTCGGCCGTTCCCCGGAGCCCGCGAGTTCCTTCAGGGGAAGGAGCGCTGGATCCTCCACACCGCCCCGATCGGTCCCCGTCAGTTGCGTGCGATGCCTGCGGTCCGAGCTCGACTCGCGGCGGTCCGTCGGTTTCGCGCCCGGAGCCGACGCGCGACGACCCGGAGTCTGGCGGGCTTTCCGGGCTCGTACGGCGTGACCGTCGTACCCGAGGCGCCCTTTCTGGTCATCCCTCAGGTGAGTTCCGAGCGTCGCGAGTGGATCCCCATTGGTTGGTTGGGGCCGCCCACCATTCCGAGCGAGAAGCTCCGCGTTCTTCTGGAGGCTTCGCTTGCTGATTTCGCTCTGCTCACGTCGGCGATGCACATGGCGTGGATGCGCACCGTCACCGGACGCCTCGAAAGCCGCTACATGTATTCGGTCGGCGTCGTTTACAACACGTTTCCCCCGCCGCCAGCCGGCGCCGATCGGTCAAGGCTCGAGCCCCTTGCCCAAGCGGTCCTCGATGCCCGTTCGGCGTTTCCCGATGCGACTCTCGCCGACCTCTACGACCGCGACACCATGCCTCCGAGCCTCCGCAAGGCTCACCAGAAGCTCGACCGCGCGGTGGATCGCCTCTACCGCCCCAGGGCGTTCCGCTCCGAACGCGAGCGGGTCGAACACCTGTTCGGTCTGTACGAGAAGCTCCGCGTCCCACTGACCGCCGCCGGCCGGAAGAAGAAGCGGCGGACCCGCCGTCAGCCGTGAGCTGACCACGCGCCCCATCGGCGGGGCGAGGCGGGGCGTGGGAACATTGCTCCTCGCCGATGGAGGTGATGCTCATGTTGACTCGGTTCTCCGGCGCCGTGCTTCTCTTGGTCGGAGTTCCCGTCGCGGCCTCGGCGCAGACGTGGACCTGCGAGGAGGTCATGGCCCCCATGCGGGACGGCGTCCGGCTGGCGACGGATGTCTATGTCCCGCGGGGACAGGGGCCGGGCCCGTTCCCGGTGCTGATCGAGCGCACCCCGTACGACAAGCGCTCCTGCGCCAACCCCGCCGCCGAGTACTTCGCCGCCCGCGGCTATCTGGCGATGGTCCAGGACGAGCGCGGCCGCCACCGCTCCGAGGGCGAGTACTACTGGCTGCGCGACGAGGGGTGGGGCGAGCGGCAGGACGGCTACGACACGATCGAATGGGCGGCCCGCCATCCGGCGTCGAACGGCCGGGTCGGCACCCACGGGCTCTCGTTCACCTGCGCCAACCAGCTCCTCACCGCCCCCACCCGTCCGCCGCACCTCGAGGCCATGTTCTGTTCCCAGTACGCGGCGAACAGCTACCGCGACGTGTTCTGGCAAGGCGGCGCGCTCCACATGGTCCTGCCGACCTGGCTCCTCACCCAGGGCGAGATGGTGAAGCCACTGCGGGCGAACATGCCCGACCACCGAGGCTACCTCGGGACCGCCGACGCCTGGTTCGGCTGGTACGACGAGCACACCGAAGTCGCGGACGACTTCACCGCGAGCATGTTCTCGGACATGTACAACGATCTCGTCGGCAACCCCTACTACAACGACTACTGGCGGGCGCTGGCGGTGGACGAGCGCCACGAGGACTTCGATGTCCCGGTGTACCACCTCGGCGGCTGGTACGACCGCCACATCCACGGCACTGTGCGGCACTTCGCTGCGATCGGGGCGAACGGAGGGCCGCGCGCCCGCGGGCGTCAGAAGCTGATCGTGGGGCCGTGGATCCACGGCTGGCCGGCCACCGACGATGACCGGGTCGGGGATCTGAACTTCCCGGGTTCCAGCCTCGACCACCTCGCGCTCCGGCTCCGCTGGTTCGACCACCACCTCAAGGGGCACGACAACGGGATCATGGACGAGGCGCCGGTCCGGATCTACGTCATGGGAGACAACGAGTGGCGCGACGAGAACGAGTTCCCGCTCGCCCGGCAGCAGGAGCAGGCGTGGTACTTCCGCGCCGGTCCTTCCGGGGCCGCCGAATCCCTGAACGACGGACGCCTGTCACGCGAGCCCCCCGGCGCGGAGGAGGCCCCCGATTCCTACGAGTACGACCCGGCGCACCCGGTTCGGACCATCGGAGGCGACCTGTTCGTGGCGCCCCGGGGCGCGCAGGACCATCGCCCCGCCGATCGGCTCAGCCTGACCTACACATCGGACCGGCTCGACGCTCCTCTCGAAGTCACCGGCATCCCCCGGGTGGAGCTCCACGCCGCCTCCTCGGCGGTGGACACTGACTGGGTCGTCACGCTGACGGCGGTCCACGAATCGGGCTATTCGCAGCTCCTCCGCCAGATGATCCTGCGCGCCCGGTACCGGGACGGCGACGAGGCGCCGGTGCTCCTGACGCCGGGTGAAGTCGTCCCCTACGAGATCGAGCTTTACCCGGTCTCCAACGTCTTCCAGCCGGGACAGCGCATCCGGGTCACGGTCACCAGCTCCAGCTTTCCCAAGTGGTACCCGAACGGCAACACCGGAAAGGAGATGATGGAGGACCGCCCTGGAATCGTCGCCACGAACCAGGTCCACCACGCCGCCGCCCGACCCTCGCGCATCGTGCTCCCGGTCATCCCCCGCTGATCCGCCCGTCGCCCCGGCGCGCTCTGCGAGAATCGGAGTCCCCCATCCCGAAGGAGTCCCCGTCCATGTCCTCCCCCGCCCTCCGTCTCGTTCCGGCGTTCCTGCTCGCCGCGCTGACCCCCCTGACGGTGCCCGCACGTCGCTGGCGATCTGCTGGTCCAGCGGCCTGACGATGGGCGTGATGGTGAACCGGAACTCGCCGAAGGCCTCGCGGGTCAGCGCCGTCAGCTCCGGTTGGCCGCGACGCCGGCGCAGACGTCACGGCACGCGGCCCACGCCTCGAGCGCCCGGAGGCTGGCGGGGAACGCCGGGAACCGATCCTCCATCTCGGCGACGTGGACCTGGACGGTGACGAGCTGCCCCGGATCGCGGAACGGCAGCGGCGCCAGCAGCACACCGTGGACAAGGGAGAAGACCGCTGTCGACGCCCCGATGCCCAGCCCGAGCACCGCGACCACGACGGCCGTGAATCCCGGGCCGACCGTTGTTGATCGGCTGCGCTGAGCCGGCAAATGGACCAGGGTGTGCCTCTGGATCCGCTCAGCAACTCCGCAGACCCGACCGACGCGGCGAGTGTGGTCGATCCGCGGGCGGGCGTCTCCGCCGAGCAGGCGGCAGCCGCACGACGGCGGACCGCGTTGCGATGGGGGATCGCCGGGGTGCTGGCTCCGCCGCTGACCGTCCTTCCGCACGAGATGGGTCATTACCTGGTCTATGCGTGGTTGGGTCTCCCCGATGCCACCCTGCATTACGGCTCCGCCACCTGGACCGGCAGCAGCGCGTTCTGGGACGCCATCCGGCAGGGAGACCACGCTGCCGCCGCCGCTATCGCTCCCGTCTCCGGTGTCGCGACCGGCTACGCGATGGGACCGGTGGCGACGTACCTGGTCGTCCTCGCCTGCTGCTGGCTCTGCGCGAAGTGGCGCCCGCATCCGCTGCTGGTGGCGGTGGGCTACCTCTCCAACCTTCGCATCGTGGGCCCGGGGTCCGTTGTCGGGCTGCAGATCCTCGGATACCGGGTGCGCAGCACCTGCGACGAGTGTCAGCTCTCGGCCCTCACGGGGGTTCCTCTCGCCGTCCTTGCCTCGATTGGATTCCTCTCGCTCATCGGCGCCGGCATCTGGCTGGCACGCTACTTCCCCCGCCGCGATCGGCGCATCGCCGTTCTCTCCCTGGCACTCGGATTCGGGCTGGGATCGGTGGTCTACGCTCAACTCCTCGGGCCACTTGTGCTGCCCTGAGGGGGGCGGAGGAAGGCGCGGCAAAGCTGGCTCGTGAGAGATCGAGAGCCCGGGCTCGCCCCGGGCGCCCGCCAGCACCCGAGAGGCGGCCGCGCCCACCCGGCCCCCTGCCGTGTACCCATCACCCCGGCGCGCTCTGCGAGAATCGGAGTCCCCATCCCGAAGGAGTCCCCGTCCATGTCCTCCCCCGCCCTCCGTCTCGTTCCGGCGTTCCTGCTCGCCGCGCTGATCCCGCTGACGGCGGCGACGCAGGAGCGCGATCTCGACCTCGTGATCACCGGCGGCCGCGTCCTCGACCCCGAGACCGGCCTCGATGCGGTGCGCGACATCGGGGTGGCCGGGAACGAGATCGTGGCCATCTCCCGCGAGGTGCTCACAAACCGCCTGCGGCAGGGCGGAGTCCTGCTCGACGCCTCCGGCCAGGTCGTGAGCCCCGGCTTCATTGATCTCCACGCCCACGGCCAGTCGGCCGAGGCGAACCGCTACCAGGCGATGGACGGCGTCACGACCGCGCTGGAGCTCGAAGGCGGCGTACCGCGGGTGGCGGCCTTCCTCGAGAGCCGGGCCGGCAACGCCATCCTCCACTACGGCGCTTCTGTCTCCCACGGCGGCCTCCGCCTCCTCGGAATACCCGAGATCGCCGAGACAGCGGCCGAACTCCTCGAGTCCGAGAGCACCGGGGCCGAACTCGTCATCGAGCACGCCCAGTTGCTCCGCACCGCGAACTACACGGTCCTCCCGCCCGAAGGCCACCAGACCGTCCACGACGCCATCGACGCCGAACTCCGCGCCGGAGGTCTCGGGATCGGGATGCCCCACCAGTACTACCCGGGCGCCACCCACACCGAGATCTACCGGATGTTCCAGTTTGCGGCGGGGATGGACGTTCCCATCTACACCCACGTGCGGGACATGGCGGTCTCCGCCATCCAGGAGGTGATCGCCAACGCGGCCGCCACCGGCGCGCCCCTCCACATCGTCCACCTGAACAGCTCCAGCCTGCACCACATCGACGTGACCCTGGGCCTCATCCGGGGCGCGCGCGCCGCCGGCGTGGACGTGACGACCGAGGCCTACCCCTACACCGCCGCCTCCACCGGGATCTCCTCCGCCATCTTCGACGAGGGCTGGCAGGAGAAGCTGGGGATGACCTACGGCGACATCCAGTGGCAGGACACCGGCGAGCGCCTCACCGAGGAGACCTTCAACCTGTTCCACGAAGAGGGCGGCACCGTGATAATGCACATGATGAAGCCGGAGTTCATCGAGATGGCGGTCCGCGACCCGATTGTCATGGTGGCCTCCGACGGGATGCCGTACGCGCCGGGGGCCCACCCCCGCTCCGCCGGGACGTTCTCGCGGGTGCTCGGGCGCTACGTGCGGGACCAGCGGGTGCTCTCCCTCAAGGAAGCGATCCGGAAGATGACCCTGATGCCCGCCGAGCGGCTCCAGGAAGTCGCGCCGCTCATGCGCCGCAAGGGGCGGATCCAGATCGGCGCCATCGCCGACATCACCGTGTTCGACCCCGACACGATCATCGACACCGCGACCTTCGAGGAGGACCTCACCTACTCCGAAGGGGTCGCCCACGTCGTCGTGGACGGGGTCCCGGTGGTCCGCGATGGGTCCCTCGTCGAAGGCGTCTTCCCGGGCAAACCCCTCGTCGGCCGCTACACCTCCGAGTAGCCCGGTGCGGTCCGCCCGCGGCCCGCGCTGTCTGCTCCTCCAGGCTCGTCACGACGACGATCCGATGGGGGCGCAGGAGCGTCGGGTGTTCGCCCGCCTCCTCGGCGTCGCCGAAGACGATCTGGTCAGTTTCAGCCTGATCACCGGGCCCGCCCCCGCCGGTCTCCTCGACGAGGCCGAACTGGTCTTCATCGGCGGGAGCGGGGACTACTCGGTCGTGCGGCACTGGAACCGCGGGGTGGCGCGGACCATGGAGGCGCTCCACCAGCGCTCGAAGCCCACCTTCGGCTCCTGCTGGGGCTTCCAGGCGCTCGCCCGTGCGCTCGGCGGCGAGGTGGTCCAGGAGCCGGCGTTCGTCGAAGTCGGGTTTCGCGAGTTCCGCCTCACGCGGGCAGGCCGCAGCGACCCGGTCTTCGGAGGCGTCGCGGACCCGCTTCCCGCCGTGATCGGCCACGAGGACACCGTCACCCGCCTGCCGCCCGACGCGATTCGCCTCGCCTCCACCGACCAGGTGCCGAACCAGGCGTTCGTGTTCCGCGACCGGCCCATCTATGGCACCCAGTTCCATCCCGAGCTCGATGGGCCCGACCTCATCGCCCGGCTCGCCCGCTACCCGCGCTACATCCCGCTCGCCGGCTACCGGAGCCTCGACGACCTCGCCGCCGCCCTCCCGCCGCTCACGGTCGCGGCCGCCCTCATCCGCCGGTTCTGCCGCCGCTTCTCCCCGGACCCCGAGGTTCCGGCCGATCCGAACCTCCGGGCTCCGGATCCCCACCCCCGCCACGAGGCCCCGCCGTGTGGGTAACCCGTCTCCGGCTCGAGAACTGGCGCAACTTCACGCAAGTGGATGTCGTGTTGGGGCGTCGGGTCTTCCTGATCGGCCCGAACGCCTCCGGAAAGTCGAACCTGCTCGATGCGCTCCGTTTCCTCCGCGACCTCTGCTCGTCCGGAGGAGGACTGGAGAAGGCGGCCACCGATCGGGGCGGCGTGTCCCGGATCCGCTGCCTCGCCGCCCGCAAGAAGCCACAGATCGGGCTCCGCGTGACCCTCGGGACCGAGGCGCAGCCCGCCGAATGGACCTACCTCCTCCGGTTCACGCAGGACTCGCAGCGGTGCCCCCGGATCGCGGTGGAGAGAGTGGAACGCGACGGCGAGGTCCTCCTCGAACGACCGAACGAGGACGACCGCCGGGATCCGGATCGGCTTCGGCAGACCCACATCGAGGGCATCAGCACGAACGAGTGCTTCCGCGAGATCCATCGCTTTTTCCGCAACATCCGTTATCTGCACGTGCTCCCTCCTCTCATCCGCCAGCCCGAGCGGTTCGCCCGCCGGGAGGTCAGCGACGAGGCGTTCGGAAGCGACTTCCTCGAGCAGGTGGCCCGGACGACGCGGCGTACCCGGAACGCCCGCCTTCGTCGGATTGGCGCCGCCCTGAAGGTCGCGGTTCCGCAGCTTGTCGAGCTGAGCCTGAAGCGGGACAAGATCGGAACCCCTCATCTCGAGGGGCGCTACGAGCACTGGCGGCCGCACGCGGCCAGACATCGGGAGGATCAGTTCTCGGACGGCACCCTGCGGCTCGTGGCGCTGCTGTGGGCGGCGATGGACGGACGGGGTCCCCTCCTGCTGGAGGAGCCCGAGCTGAATCTCCACACTGCCATCGTCCGGCTCCTGCCCCCGCTGGTCCACAAGGCCACCTCGGAGACCAGGCGGCAGATCTTCATGGCGACGCACTCCCCTGACCTCCTCTCCGACGAGGGGGTGGGCGGGGGCGAGACCCTGTTGCTCCAGCCCGGGGAGAACGGTACGCGGGTTTCCCGGGCGGCGGATGACGCGACGATCCGGGCACTCCTGGCGGCCGGCCTTCCGGTGGGCGACGCCGCCGTACCGGCCACCCGCCCGGAGCGGCCCGAGAAGATGCTGTTGCCGTTCTGACGGCCGGCATGATGAGTCTGGTCGTCGCGACGGAGGGGGTGACCGATCGAGCGATCCTCGAGCGCGTCTGCCGGGAAGCGGGTGCCTCAGTCGCTCGTGCCTACGGGGAGAGGGGAAAGGACTCCCTGGACGCGCGCCTCGGGGGGTTCAATCGGGCCGCCCGGCATGCGCCGTGGGTCGTCCTCCGGGACCTGGATACTGACGCGGACTGCGCCCCGGCGCTCGCTCGAACGCTTCTGCCCACACCGGCGCGCCGCATGGTCCTTTGTCTCGCCGTCCGCGAAGTCGAAGCGTGGCTCCTCGCCGACCGCGCCGGTTTCGCCCGGAGCTTCGGCGTCGTCAAGGAGCGCGTGCCGATGGATCCTGAGGCCATCGAGGGTCCGAAGGCCGAGATCGTCCGGCTCGCTCGCAGGTCCCGGTTCCGGAGAGTTCGGGACGACATCGTCCCGCCGTCGAACAGCGGCGCCGCAGTCGGTCCCGGCTATACCGCCCGGTTGATCGAGTTCGCGGGTTCCCGCTGGGATCCGCAGGCCGCCAGTCGGAGAAGCCCCAGTCTCCGGCGCTGTCTCGCCCGGATCGCCGCCCTCGGAGCGCCGAACGTACAATGCTGATCTCGCAGGTCGTGGGCGGATCTTCGACCCACACGCGACGCTGCCGGGAGGCCCGATGAGCGCTGCTTCGCCCTGGAACCGACTGACGGTTCGGAGATTCCGGGGACTTCGGGATGTCTCGCTGGAGGGCTTGGGCGCCCTCAACGTCCTCGTCGGCGCCAACGACACCGGGAAGACTTCGCTGCTCGAAGCCATCTTTCTCTTGTCGGGGTCCGGGAACCTGACCGTTCCCATCCGGATCCAGAATCTTCGGGATCATTTTATCCACACTCTCGACGATCTCTCCTACCTGTTCCACGAGTGTGACGTCACCGGAGGCATTGAATTGTCGGCAGCGGCCGGCCCGCCTGTGTCGGACCGAAGCCTGTCCATCACGGCGGGTGGTCAGGATACGAACGGCTCCATCCTCTCATCGCGCGACTTGAACTCGAAGCCGAACGGGTCACGGTCGCCAGCGATCCCCTCCTCTACGATGCCCGTGCGCGCCCACCACAGCCTGCGCTATGTCCTGACGGTTTCCGAGGGCCGAGACTCCGCTCCGCGGAAGTCCTCCGGGAGTCTCACGCTCCGGGATGCAGAGCAGGTCGTCCGGGTGGACGCGTCGCTGGCCGAGACGACTATTGCGGCGCAGTTCCTGACTCATGGACTCGACCATGATGTGAAGGCGGTTGGGGCCGTCGTCGTGAAGAAGAGGAAGCAGGAGCTTCTGGACTACCTTCGATTTGTCAACCCAAGAATCCAGGATATAGCCGTGAGCGGCTCGCGTGCGTTTCTGGATGTTGGTTTGGACCGGATGCTCCCCATCAATATGTTCGGCAGCGGGATGATCCGGGCCTGTTCGATCATCGCCCACTGTGTCGTTGGCGAGAGCCGGATTCTGCTGGTGGATGAGGTGTCGTCCGGTTTGCACTACCGCACCCTTGTCCCTATGTTGAAGACCATGCTCCGCTTCTCGACCGAGCGTGGGGTCCAGATGTTCGTTACGACCCATAGCCTGAGCGTTCTCCAGAGCCTCCGCGAGATTCTGGATGAGAAGGAGATGGCGGAGTTGCAGGATGCCGTGGTGTGCTACGCACTGCAACGGGATGCCGGAGGGCAGGTTCGTGCTTATCGGTACGGGCACGAGGAGCTCGATCACTGCGTCCGGAGTGGTATCGAGATCCGATGACCCCGGAGCCTTGGGCGATCTTCGTCGAAGGAAACGACGACAAGCCGTTCATCGAGCTGCTCACAGGACGAGTGCAGATGCTGGATGCTGTTGTCCACAGGATCGGAGGTGGCGTACGTCACCTGCACAAAGTGGCCGCGAACATCCGACGCGCGCGTGACGACGGACGGAGGATCGCGCTCGTGCTGGATGCCGATCGGAACATCGTCCTGCGACGGAGAGAGGTGGAGCGACGAATCGCGGAGCTTTCTCTTCCGATCTGCGACAAGCACGTTTTCCTTCTTCCCGACAATCGCCGAGCGGGGAATCTCGAGACTCTGCTGGAGGAACTCGCGGTCGCCGAGCATCGCGCCGTCTTCGACTGCCTCGACGCGTACCGGGACTGCCTGGGGCAGGCGTCCGAGAGTTACCGGGCGCCGGGAGGCAAGGGTCGGATCTATGCGTACTGCGAGGCGCTGGCGACGGACCGGAAGAAAGTACACCGGAACTACCGAGATCGGCAGCGATGGGATCTCGCCGCAAGGGCAGTCGAGCCGCTGATGGCCTTCCTCGACTCTCTGGCAGCGGCGAGGGCAGCTTCGCCATCCGGCTGATCGGGCTCGCTCAGTCCGGCTGGGACCCGCAGGCTGCCATCCAGCGGAGTCCCAGCCTCCGGCGCTGTCTCGCCCGGATCGCCGCGATCGGAGCGGCCTGACCCTCGGTCAGCGTCGTTCCGCGGCGAGCGCTTCCTCGAACAGTCGCTGGTAGTGGACGACGTGTCTCCGCAGTCCCTCCGGGTCCACGAACGCTTCGGGGTCGTAGGGATCGCCCGGCTGGTACTTGTCGTGGAGGCCCCATTGCGAGGCGTGGGCCGCCACCCAGACATCCACTTCGAGGTCGAGCTGCCGGCGGAAGGTCTTGGCGAAGTCGTCGGCGATCCCCGGGTAGGTCGGATCCTCGAGGAGCCGCAGCCCGGGGTTCATGGAGCCCATGTTGGCGAGGACGACGCGGTAGTCGCGGCCGTTTTCCCGGACCGTCATGACGTAGCTGACGCTCCCCGGCGTGTGCCCGGGCGTCTCGATCACGCGCAGCCGCGTGTCGCCGAGCTCGATCACTTCGCCGTCCGCGAGGACCCGGTCCACCGCGACCGGCGCGAACGGGTACTCCCCCCGGAAGTGGGGGTCGCTGACTCCTCCATCCGCGAGCAGCGGGGCGTCGTCGGCCGTGGCCAGGAGCGCTGCGCCGGTGATCTCCTTGATCTCGGCGAACGCGGCGGCATGGTCGTAGTGGGCCTGCATGGTGAGCAGGATCTCGATGTCCTCGAACCGGAAGCCGAGCGACTCGATGTTCGCTCGGATCAGCGGCGTCGAATCCACGAGACCGGTGTTCACGAGGATGTGCCCGGCGTCGGAAGTGACGAGGAAACACCCGAGGTCCCAGGTCCCGACCGAATAGAGGTTGCCGATGACCCGGTGTCCCGGAAACGGACGGGACCACTCCTCGGGCTGGGCCTCGGCCATCACGGCCACGGACGAGAGCAGCACGAAGGCGGGGATCAGACGGCGCATGCGCGGGGAGTATGACCTCGGATCCAGCCGCCTGCCGGCCCGTTATGATCGCCCGCCGATGGCCCGATCCGACTCCCGTTCCCGGCCGCGACCCGCCTCGTGGGGGATCGCGGCCGCCCTGGCTCTGTTCCCGGCTGTGGCGCTGCCCGCTCAGGAGACGGAACCGGAGGAAGAGGAGACGCAGCCGCCGGCGCACTCCGAGACGGTCGTCGTGACCGCGAGCCGGAGCGAGGAGCCCCTCCGCGACGCGGCTTCCTTCGTGACCCCGCTCGACGCCTCCGA
Organism: Vicinamibacteria bacterium; assembly: GCA_965232015.1. Classification (GTDB taxonomy): domain Bacteria; phylum Acidobacteriota; class Vicinamibacteria; order Marinacidobacterales; family Marinacidobacteraceae; genus JAJEAO01. The sequence goes on from OZ246946.1 coordinate 3,167,903, forward strand.
TCTGGCCGATTCTCCCGGAGTCCTGCTCGACGAGGCGCTCGCGCGTGTTCCCGGCTTCGGCCTGTTCCGCCGGAACACCAGCTTCATCTCGCACCCCACCACGACGGGGGTCTCCCTGCGCGGCATCGGTCCCAGCGGCGCCAGCCGGACGCTGGTGCTGTGGGACGGGATCCCGATGAACGATCCGTTCGGGAACTGGGTGTACTGGAACCGGCTCCCCACGCTCTACCTCGACCGCGCCGAAGTGGCGCGCGGCGCCGCCAGCCCGCTCTACGGCAGCTCGGCGCTGGGCGGCACGATCCAGCTCCTCTCCCGCCGTCCGGAGCCGGGCCAGCTTCGGTTCCGGGGGCGGATGGGCGGCTTCGGGATCCAGGACGGGGAGGTCCTCGCCTCTCACGAGGCCGGCGGCGTCTCGGTCATCGGCGCCGCCCGGGTGTTGAACAGCGACGGCTACCACCGTATCCGCGAGAACGAGCGGGGCGCGGTGGACGAGCCCGCCGGCCTGGACTTCCGCTCGCTGGTGGGACGCGCCGTCGCCGGCCGGGCTCACTTCTCGGTCAACTACTACTCCGAGGACCGTCGCAACGGCACGCCGATTCAGGTCAACGATTCGCGCACCGCGTTCATGGAGGGCGGCTTCACCGGCGATACGTGGGAGTTCCGCGGCTTCGGCCAGAGCTCGCGCATGAACAGCGACTTCTCCCGGATCCTCCCCGGCCGCGACCGCGAGATCCCGACCTCGCAGCAGATGTACGAGTACTCCGGGGTCGGGGGGATCTTCTCGACGCGACTCACCGAGGGCCTCCAGGCCGGGGCTGACTGGATCCGGTCCTCCTGGGGCGAGCACACCCAGAACCGTTTGGGCGCGTTCCTCCAGCAGCGCGCCGAGCTCCAGCCCGGCCTCGAGCTCACCGCCGACGGCCGGCTCGACCTGTGGCAGAACGCCGGAACGAAGGCGAGCGTGAACCCCCGGCTGGGGCTCCGTTACCGCGTCTCTCCCGGCGCCACCCTCCGGACCTCGGCTTACCGGGGCTTCCGGGCGCCGTCGCTGAACGAGCTCTATCGCCCGTTCCGGGTGGGCAACGTCCGGGTCGCCGCGAACGATGCGCTCGGCGAGGAGACCCTCTACGGAGCCGAGGCCGGGCTGGATCTCCACCCCGATCGCCGAGTGCTGATCCGCGGGAACGGGTGGTGGAACTCGCTCCGGGACACGGTCGGGAACATCACGCTCGAAGTGAACGACGAGGGCGTCTTCCGCCAGCGCCAGAACATCGGGAAGGCGACGGCGTGGGGCGTCGAGGTCGAGATGTGGGCCTTTCCGGACGACGGCCTGGAGTTCTTCGCCGCTTACCTCCTGTCCCGGACCGAGGTCGAGGAGACCAGGCTGCGGATCCCGCAGGTCCCGCTCCACCAGGGCTCGGCCGGGTTCGTGTGGCGCGGCCCCCCCGAGATCCGGGCGGACGTGCGATTCATGTCCGACCAGTTCGAGGACGACCGCAACGAGCTCCCGATGGCGGGATTCGCAGCGGTCGGAGTGCGGGTCTCATGGCCGATCAGCCCGCAGTTCTCCGTCTTTCTCGCCGGCGACAACCTCTTCGACGCCGAGATCATCTCGGCCCGCACTCCGATCGAGACGCTTGGCACCCCGCGCGTTTTCCACGTGGGCGTGGACGTCGATCTCGGACGTTGACGAGGCCTCTCGGGTAACCGTCCGCGCCGACGGAACACGTTCCGATCAGAGCGAGCCGCGAGGCGCGACCCACTCCGTCGCTTGGCCGGTCGCCGCTGCGATGGCGTCGAAATCGGCGTCGTAGTGGAGCACGGTCATGTCTGCCGCTTCCGCCGCGGCAGCGATGATCAGATCCGGAATCGGCAGGCGGTGACGGCCGCGCGCCGCGAGAAGGCCCTGGACGGAAATCGCCCGCTCGAAGATCTCCTCCGTGATCTCGACTCTTCGGTACGCCAGCCGGCGGCGCCTTCGGACCCGAGCATGTTCGGTCCGGTCGCGCGTTGAGTAGAGCACCTCGAGATCCACGATCGCGCAGGTCGCGGCCTCCCCCGCGGCGATGATGGGCGCCAGACGGGCTCGCACCGCCGGGTTCCGCATGCGCGCCAGCGCGCTCTTGTCGATCAGGTAGGGCACCGGGTCCGACGCGAACTCAGCGTCGCCACGCCTTCGCCATCACGGCCTCGTCATCGAGGTCGAGGCAGTCTGTTGCCGTGAGCGCCCGGATCTCCTGCCGCCGTGCTTCCCTCTGGACCAGCTCGCGCAGCGCGCCGTCAATCGTGTCCTTGATGGACGACGTTCCCAGAAGACGCATCGCCTCGGCGATCAGCCGATCGTTGATCTCGACGCTGGTCTTCCTCATGGCGGGGTTCGCTTCCATTCCGTCATGATATCCAGAAGCTCGGTTTCGATGCATCTCGATAGAGCCACTTGGGATCTATCCGCCACCCGCGGCGTCGGTGCGTCAGCCCGCCGGTTACGATGCGTCGCTCGATGGATTCTCGCGCTTCCTCTCCTCTCGGCTTCTCGCGGTGGGCCCGCGGATTCTCCGCGGTCTCGCTCTTCCTGATCGCTTGCGGCGCTCCCGAGCCGCCGCCTGCCCCGGTCGAGTCGCCCTACGAGGACCGCTCCGACTGGCCGGTCCGCGAACAGCGCGACGAGCCGTTCGACGTGCTCCATTACCGGGTCGCGCTCGATCTGGACGAGACCACGAAGGGCATGGAGGGGATCGCGGACATTCAGCTCCAGGCCGAGGAGGACATCACCGGGATCCGACTGGACGCGGAGACCTACGAGGTGCGCGCCGTGCGCGCTGGCGGCGACGAACTCGACTTCACCCACGAAGGCGGCGCGCTGACCATCACTCTGCGGGAGACGCTCGCGGCCGGCGAGATGCTCACCCTCGAGATCGCCTACGGCGGGACCGGGATCGACGTGGACGCCACGCAGTACGGGATGCCGGCGAGCTACGACCTCGGCCTCGATTTCAAGGACGAAACCGACGCCAATCCCCAGCTCATCAACACTCTCTCGTTCCCCGAGGGGGCGCGGCACTGGTATCCCTCGGTGGACCATCCGGCGGACCGGGCCAGCTTCGAACTCCTCGCCACGGTGCGCGAGGACTGGAAGGTGCTCTCCAACGGACGGCTCCTCGGCATCAGCGAGGGCGGGCGCCCGGGAACGCGCACGCACCACTGGCGGCTCGACGAGCCCCACCCGACCTACCTCTCGGTGCTGGTCGCGGGGCCCTACGAGGTCATCGAGGACTTCCACGGCGACATCCCAGTGAACTACTGGGTGTACCCCAAGGACGTCGAGGACGCCCATCGCAGCTTCCACAAGACGACGGCCATGATGGCTTTCTTCGACGAGGAGTTCGGCGTTCCCTACCCCTGGAACAAGTACGACCAGATCACCATCCCCGGGATCGGTGGCGGCGCGGAGAGCACCACCGCCACCGTGCTCGGCCAGAGCACGATCCACGACGAGCGCGCCGAGCAGGACTTCCCGAGCCACGGCCTGGTGGCCCACGAGGTGGCGCACCACTGGTGGGGCGATCTGACCACCTACCGCGACTGGGGCGAGACCTGGCTCACCGAGAGCTTCGGAACCTACTCGGAGTACCTCTGGCACGCCCACGAGCTGGGCCCCGACGAGGCCGGCGAGAACATGCGCCGGAAGCGCCAGTCGTATCTCCGCCAGGCGCAGACCGTCCTCCGCCCGGTGATCACGAACCAGTGGCGCCGGCCGAACGACAACTTCGACGCCCACACCTACCCGAAGGGGGCCGCCCTGATCCGGCTCCTTCGCCACATCACCGGGGACGAGAACTTCCGCGCCGGCATCCAGCATTTCCTGGAGAAACACTCCTTCCAGCCGGTGGACACCGAGGACTTCATCACCGCGTTCGCCGAGGCCACGGACCAGGACATCCGCTGGTTCGTGGATCTCTGGCTGCGACGCCCGGGCCATCCGGTGCTGGAGATCGCATCGGAGTGGGATGGCGATTCGGTGGAGATGCACATCCGACAGGTGCAGGGCCCCGAGGCCAGCATGGGCACGGTGCCCGACGCCTACCGGGCGCCGCTCTCGGTCCGGGTGGTCACCGCAGCGGGCTCCGAGGTCCATCGGTTCACGCTGGACGGGCGGGAACAGCACGTCAGTTTCCCGGCGCCCGAGGAGCCCCGCTACGTCCGGTTCGATGCCGGCGACGTGCTGCTCGCGGAGCTCGACATCGCCAAGCCGGCCGCCGAGTGGGTGGCGCAGCTCGCCGATGACGACGGGGCCGGCCGGCGCCGGGCCGCGGTGGCGCTCGGGGCGATGGGCGGCGCTGACGCTCGAACGGCGCTGCGGGTCGCGCTCGCGGGCGACGCCTTCTGGGCGGTCCGCGAAGCCGCCGTCGCCGGGCTCGATCCGGAGGACGCGGAAGACGCCGCGGCGCTGCGGGCGGCCGCGGTGGACGATGCCAGGTCCGACGTGCGGACCGCGGCGCTCGCCCGGTTGGGCGCCGCCGCGGGAGCGGAGTTCCTGATCGAGCGCTTCCGGAACGACTCCAGCTACCGCGCCCAGGCGGCCGCGGTCACGGCGCTCGGCGCGACCGGCGCCGCCTCCGCCGGGGCCGTCCTCGAGGAGGCGGCGGCCATGGCGTCCCCCCGGGACATCGTGGCCCGCGCCGCCCGGGAGGCGCTGAGCCGATGAGGCGCCGGCGCGACGCACCCCCAGCCGGCGCCTTCCCGATCGCCCCCCGGTGAGATGAGCCGCCGGCATCTCGCGTGCCGCCGGAGAGCCTGACCGACTCCCGGCAGCTCCCCTCGGACGCCGTGCGGGTGCGCGCCGGGCGGGCGTCGGCCCCCGTCCTCCTCGTCCACGCCGGCGCGTGGGCGATCCCCGAGGAGGAACGCGAAGCCCATCGCCGCGGCGTCCGATCCGCCCTCGAAACCGGGTTCGCCGTCCTCGAACGAAGCGGCTCCGCGCTCGACGCCGTCGAGGCGGCGGTCTCCCGGATGGAGGACGACCCGGCGCTGAACGCGGGGACCGGTTCGGTCCTCGACCGGGACGGCGAGGCGGTCCTCGACGCCGGGATCATGGACGGGCGCTCCCTTCGCGCCGGCGCCGTCGCCGGCGTCCGAACGATCCGGAATCCGGTCCGGGTCGCCCGGCGGGTCCTCGAAGCCACGCCCCACGTACTCCTCTCCGGGACCGGCGCCGAGCGGTTCGCCCGCGAGGAGGGGTTCGAGCCCGTGGACCCGGCGGCGCTCGTCACCCCGCGCGAGCGCGCCCGCCTCGCCCCGCACCGCGGCGCCGCGCCCGCGGACACGGTGGGCGCCGTCGCGCTCGACGCCTCCGGCCGGATCGCGGTGGCCGGATCCACCGGCGGAACGCCCGGCAAGCTCCCGGGCCGGGTCGGGGACACCCCGCAGGTCGGGGCCGGGCTTTACGCCGACTCCTCGATCGGAGGCGCCGTCGCGACCGGCTGGGGGGAAGGGGTCTTGCGAGTCGGCGCCTGCCGGGCGGCCATTCTGCTCCTCGAGACCGGCGCGACGCCCCGGGAGGCAGCGGCTCTGCCCCTCGCACGACTCCTCGAACGTCTCTCCGGCCGGGCCGGCGTGCTGCTCCTCACGCCCGACGGGCGCTTCGCCGCCGCGCACACGACCCCGTTCCTGGCGTGGGGCCTCCGCGACGCGAGCGCCGCCCCGCCCGCGGCGCTCCTGACGGCGGCGTCGGCGCCAGCCGGTGTCGCGCGTGGGGCGGAGTCTCCCGCGCTCACGCCCTACCGCGACGACTGACCGCGAGTCCCGCGGAACTCCTCTTCGGGCGCGTCAGCCGGCGGGATGGGCGTGAGGACGTCGCGGAGTTGCCTCATGCCGGAGCCTCGCTGGAGGATCGGGTTCCGGTTTGCGGGAGAGAGGCTGTCGGCTCCCCCGCGAGCCGTCCGGCGAGAAGGTAGCGGTACAGATCGAGCGCCAGCTTCTGCTCGTGCTGCTCCAGCCAGATCCGGGTGGCCGGCGTCAGCAACATGGTCTCGCACGCCGAGTCGGCGCTCACCCCCGGCGCCCGCCGGTTGGAGGCGTTCACCGGCCAGATCGCGTCGCCCGGGCGGTACTGGCGCGACCGCGCGCCGGCGGCCTGGTGGGCCGAGGCGCGGCCCCGGACCAGAAGCTGGAGTCCTTCGCTGGCGACCCCGGGTCCGGCGACAACCTCTCCGGCCGCATACCGAAGTGGCTTCAGCCACGGCTCGAGTTCTCCCAACAGATCCTCGAACCGGATCTGGCGTTCCAGGTGGCGCTCGAGGTCGGCGGCGGAGCGCTCGAGCAGGGAGGCGCGCCGTTCGTCCGCCACCTGCGCCCGCCACCAGGCGATCACGATGTCCTCGGCGCGCTCGAGCGCCCGATCGGCATCCGCCTCGGGCCGCAGCGTCCGGAACGCCGTGGGGGTGAGGGCTCGCTCCAGACCGGTTCGGACCGTCCCGGCCGCCCCGCTCAGGATCACCGGGACACCTCGCTTTCGGGCCGACCCGAGGAATCTCGCCAGGACGTTGACGGCCGAGATGTCGAAGCCCGAGACGCGCGCCAGATCCAGCACCAGGCACGCGGGCCGCGGACGGCGGCCGAGGGATGTCTTGAGCTGCTCGGCCAGCGGAACGACGCTCCCGAAGAAGATGTAGCCGCGCAGCTCGAATCCGACGACGCGTTCCCCCTCCTCCTGCAGAATGACGCGGTCGGGGATCGAACGGGCCCTCGTGCTGTGGCGGTTCCTCGCCGTGAACCGGGATGCGATGGGATTCACCCGGCTCAGCCGCACCGCGAAGAAGACGAGAGTGGCCAGCATCCCGAGCCCCACCCCTTCAAACAGACCGAACGCGACGATGACGACGGCGATGAGGACGATCACGCCGTATTCCGACCACGGCAGCCTCTTTCGGGTCCGGAGCAGCCCCTGTTCCAGCATTCCGAGACCGGCGAAGACCAGGATTCCGCCAACGAGCGGGACCGGGACCAGCTCGATCATCCCGTCCCCGAACAGCAGCGCCGTCGCCAGGACGAGGGCGGCCGCGACGCCGGTCAGGCGGCTGTCGGCTCCGAGCAGACGGCTGCGCAGCGTCGGCGGCACGATCACGCTTCCGGCGGTGCCCCCGCCGACGCCGGCCACCAGGCTCGCGAGACCGGCGGCCCGGAACTCCCGGTTCCAGTCGAGATCCTGGTTCGCCGCCATTTCGAGCCCGGCCAGATTCATGATCAGGACGATCAGGGCCACCAGTACCAGCAGCAGGAGGACGGGGACCGAGGCCGCCATCGCGCCCCAATCCACCAACGTGACGTCCGCCGGCGTGAGGGCTGGCCACAGCGCCCCATCCGATGTGCCGGTCAGGAGGAAGCCGTCGGCGCGCGCTTCGCCCGCGGGGACATCGAGAAACCGGAGGGCGAGGTGCGCCGCGCCGGTGGCCAGCGCGAAGCTCACCGGCATGACGAGGGGGCGCTCCCAACGCTTCAACGCCAGATAGAGGCCGACGCCGAAGGCCAGACCCGGCGCCCATTTCGCGAGCGTCGCCGGCGCCAGAAACGCCGCGATCCCGTTCCGGTCGGCTCCCGGGCCCATCATCTCGAGGGCCGCCAGACACACCGCCCCGCCGATCCCGGCCACGAAGCCGCCCGCGACCGAGTAGGGGACGAACCGCACCAGATTGGCGAAGCGGAAGCGCCCGATCAGGAAGAAACAGGTTCCGGCGGCGACGGCCCCGACCACGAGCGCCGCCGCGGTGGTGGCGAACAGGGCGTCGCCCTCGGCGTCCACCGTGGCGCCGACCTGCGCCATCACGATCACGAGCGCCGCGGGCAGCCCCGAGATCGCCCCGCGGAATCCTCCCGTCAGGGCAATGACCAGGCAGGCGGCGAAATTCCCGAACAGGATCAGGCCGACGCCCTGGGAGGCATGCGGCGCGAGCGCCCCGGAGAAGATGTGAGTCCCGAACGCGACCATCGCGACGAGGAGCCCCAGGCCGGAGGTGAAGCCGGCGGTGGCCGCCGGAATCGCCCTCGACGAGAAGGCGTCCCGACGGAGTTCAGCCGCCAGCCGGCGAACTGGCGCCGGACTCCAGTCCGCCACGAGCTAGCCAGGCGGCCGAACGTTCACGTCGTCCGGGATGGAGGCTCCGCCGTGACGACGGGAGAACTCGCCGGGAGAACGCGGCGATCTCTCATCGGGCGCCCCGGTTCTCCGGGACGGCGCACCGGGAGCGCCGCCCCGGAGAGCGGTGAGCATGACTACTCGTCGAGCAAACCCGCGTAGGAATACAGCACCGTCGCGACCGACTTCACGCTGCCTGCCATGCCGTACACGTTCCCGGCGCCCTCGATGACCCAGAACTCGTTCGCCGCGTGCGCTCCGCCGCCATGGCCCATCGCCCCGCCCACGATGGGCATGGCGAGGTCGGTGCCGCCCGGCAACTCGTTGTCGCGCCCGCTGAACAGATACGCGGGCCAGTAGCCGCCGAGGATGGACTCCTCCTCGATCGGCTCGCGGTAGCGGACGCCGAAGATGTCGAACATGTCGGTCACCGCTTCGGCGAGTTCGTTGTCGTAGGACGACTTGGACCACGGCACGTCCCCGATGATCGTCAGGTCCACATCCTCATACCCTTGGGAATCCAGGTAGTCCCGGATCTTCTGCACCATGTCCAGGCCGTCCATGTCCGGCACGTAGCGGACGTTGTGCTTCGACGTGATCCGGTTCGGCAGGATCGCCCCCGCCCCGCCCGGATACATGTTCCCGGCCCAGACGCCGTCCATGTTGAAGGAAATCCCGTAGCGGGCGTTCTTCAGGTGCTGCAGCGGGTCGTCGGTCATGAACCGGGCCACCCCGATGTTCTCGGCGGCGATCGTGAGGTCGAGGTTCTCCGACGCCCGGACGAACATCGCCTCTTCCGCTTCGGTGAGCGGAGCGGCGCCCTCGTAGAAGCCCGGCACCAGAACCTGGTTCCCGTCATCGGAGATCAGGCTGGAGAGCATCTTGATGTGCCGCAGCGCCGGGGCGTCGGTGGAGCGCTTGTGCGCGCCGTGGATGTTCGAGGCCACCGGGCCGCGTCCCCAGCTCGCCCCGCTCGTCGTCAGCTCGATGTAAACGCAACCCTCGGAGCCCCCCGAGAAACCGGCGGCGCCCGAGCGGGACTGCCGTCCGGTGCGGTACATCGCCTCGGCGGCGCGGAAGAGTTCCGGGTTCTCCCGGACGAACTGCCGCAGGCCGATGGACATCCGCTCCTCGTCGCCCTCGGCGATGAAGATCAGGTTCACCGGCATGGAACCGGTCACTTCGTAGATGGAGTGCATGGCGTTCCACATCACCATCTGCGGGCCCTTGGAGTTCGTGGCCCCGCGGCCGATCATCACCTTCTCGAACGGCCCGAACTCGGTCAGCTCGCCATCGAACGGAGGCAGAACCCACGCCTCCGGCTGGGTGATCGGCATCGTGTCGTACATCCAGTAGATGAGGAGCGTGTGCTCCTTGCCGTAGTCACAGTTCGCATAGACGATGGGATTCCCCGGCTGTCCCCACTCGGTCATCGGGATGTCGTGGACCTCGGATCGCTGGCAGCCGAGCTGGTCGAAGAAGCCCTTGACCATCTGGGCCGATTCCTGGATGCCCTCACCGGAGTTGGAGATGCTGGGCTGCTGCACCCAGCGGCGCAGGTTCAGGATGTGCTCGTCCACGTTGTCGTCAATGTAGGTGAAGACCTCCTGAAGCTCCTCGGAGATCCGGGACATGTCCGGGCCCAGTTCCGTATCCCCGTTCGGCCGGATCCCGAGCGACTCGGAGAGCGGCGCCGGCGCCGCCTCCATCCCGGCATCGCCTCCGCCACACGCCAGGGCGATCGTGGCGAACGCAGAGAGCAGGATCACGCCGGGGCGCCTTCGGATTCGGGTCATGGTCATCTCCTTACCTCGGCCGCGGGCGAACGGCGGCCCTCGCGCAGCGGCCGGCATCGTCCCCAACCGGAACTCGCAAGATATGCGGCCGCCGCGGCCCCTGTCAACGGGCGGCCCGTATGGAGCGCCTATAACTTTCACGGGCGCTCGCGAGGGCGCACTCAGCAACATGCTGGGCCAATCCGCCGGGAGTACCGATGGAGCGCTGCGTTCCCGAGGAACTGACCTCGGAGAACCGAGTCCGGACTTGTGCCCCGACGGATGGCCGCGATGGAGACGACCTGTGAAGAAACGGCGACTCGATCACCATTATAGGAACGGTCGCACCATCGCGGAGGGCCCGGCTTCGCCACCGAGGGGACTCGGGAGGAGCAGGAGATGACGATGATGGGGCCGATGTTTCCGGTCGCGGTCGGCGTGGACTGGGCGCGGGAGACCGTGCAGGTGTGCGTGCGGGAGTTCGCGACGCGGAAGGAGTGGCAGCGGGAGTTCGCCTGCGTCGGCGAGGGGCTCCACGAGTTGGTGGAGTGGTTGCCGGAGGTGACCGGGCGCGAGCTCTCGGAGATGGGAGTCGTGATCGAGCGGCCGGAGGGGCTGGTGGTGGAGCATCTGCTGAGCAGCGGGCTGGCGGTGCATCACCTGAAGGCGTCGCAGGCGAAGGCGATGCGGGCGGTGAGCGACGCGTCGGGCGCGAAGGACGACGAGCGGGACGCGCGGAGTCTGGCGAACGCGCTGGAGATGTCGGTGCGAGTGCTACGGCGAGTGGAGGCTCCGCCGGAGTCGCTGCTGAAGGTTCGAGCGCTGGACCGGTATCTGACGACGCTGAAGGGAGAGGCGGTGCGGATGGCGCAGACGATCCGGGAGCATCTGGGGCGGTTCTATCCGGAGCTGCTTCAGGTTCTGGGGAGTCAGCCGGTGAGCGCGGCGTGGTTCCTGGATCTGCTGACGCTGGTGCCGACGCCGGATCGAGGGGAGAGGGTGCGGGTGAGCACACTGGAGCAGCGGGTCAGGAAGCACCGGCTGAAGCGGTTCGACGGTGCGAAGCTGAAGGCGGCGCTGTCGTTGAAGCCGGCGCTGGCGTTCGCCGGGACAGTGGCGGCGTCGGCGCTGGTGGTGAAGACGGAGGCGCGTCGGCTCAAGGATCTGCTGCGGCAGAAGGCGGAGTTGACGGCGCAGCGGGACGATCTGGTGACGGAGCTGGCGGCGGATGCGGATCGTCGTCGAGCGGAGGCTGGCGAGGCCGCGGAGGCGGAGCCGGGGCTGCTGGAGGTCGTGAACTCGATGCCGGGTATCGGGCGGGAGGTTTTGGCGACGCTGCTGGCGGAGGGAGGCGAGGTATTCCTGAGAGGTGAGTATCGGAAGCTGCGGCAGTTGGCGGGAGTTGCGCCGGTGACGCTGAGTTCGGGTCGTACGAAGAGGGTTCGGCAGCGCTGGGCGAGGAACGGGCGGCTTGCGACGGCGGTGTTCCAGGCGGCGCGGGTGCACGCGCAGCGGGATCCGGGAGGGCGCGCGTATTACCGGAAGCTGATGGAGAGAGGGGACAGGAGAGGGACGGCGGTCCGGAAGGTCGGGGACCGGATGCTGCGGGTTCTGATGGCGATGGTGCGGGATCGGACGCGGTATGACGGATCCCGATGGGCGCCGGAGGAAGCGGCGGCTGCCGGTCGCGGAGTTGACGAGGGCGGGCTCCCGGGCGGCCGGGAGGAAGAGGGCTCCCGGGCGGAGGACGAAGGGAGCGGAGCGACCGGAGTCCGGCGCCCGCGCGAGGTTCGACCGAGGAAGTCGGGCGCGCCACCGGTCGGTCCCGGAAGGGAGTTGGTGATCGCCTCGACTCCGCTGGTGGGCGACGGCGCTGCTCGCTCCACGCCGATGTCCTCGATCCGCGGGAAGGGTCTTGGGAGCGGGAGCGAACCGAGGTCGCCGGAGCCGAGGTCGTCGTGAGGATCATGGGCGTCGGTCTCGGCGCGGAGTCGAGTGCGGACCAGAGGACGGCGAGGGCGGGAGAGGAGTCCGCGCGAGGTTCGACCGAGGAAGTCGGGCGCGCCACCGGTCGGCCCCGGGAGGGAGTTCGTGATCGCCTCGACTCCGCTGGTGGGCGACGGCGCTCCTCGCTCCACGCCGATGTCCTCGATCCGCGGGAACGGTCTTGGGAGCGGGAGCGAACCGAGGTCGCCGGAGCCGAGGTCGTCGTGAGGATCATGGGCGTCGGTCTCGGCGCGGAGTCGAGTGCGGACCAGAGGACGGCGAGTGCGGGAGAGGAGTCGGGATCCCACGTCCATTTCCCTGGGCGACCCGCCCCGCTCACCCGTTCCGGGGGGGCGGGGCGCTCAGGGAACACCTTTGTCCTCGCCGAGGGGTCGAGGCAGGAGGCGCCGGAGACACGGCCGGACCCCGGTGTCCTCTCGGAACGCGGTCCTGGTATCGCCTCACGGGACGACGGCGAGGCCGGTGCGTGGTGGGGCGAGGCGCGGGCGGAGGACAGAGGGAGCGGAGCGACCGGAGTCCAGAGCCCGCGCCTCGCTCCAGAGAAGAGGACAGGTTCACCGGCGATCGGATCCACGAAGAAGATGGCGTCCGAGGGGAGAGCGCTTCCGGCGCCCACGCGAGGTTCGACCGAGGAAGTCGGGCGCGCCACCGGTCGGTCCCGGGAGGGAGTTGGTGATCGCCTCGACTCCACTTGTGGGCGACGGCGCTGCTCGCTCCACGCCGATGTCCTCGATCGGCGGGAACGGTCGCCGGAGCGGGTGCGAACCGTGATCGCCGGAGCCGAGGTCGTCGTGAGGATCATGGAGGCCGGTCTCGGCGCGGAGTCGAGTGTGGGAGAGGAGTCGGGATCCCACGTCCATTTCCCTGGGCGACCCGCCCCGCTCACCCGTTCCGGGGGGGCGGGGCGCTCAGGGAACACCTTTGTCCTCGCCGTGGGGTGGAGGCAGGAGGCGCCGGAGACACGGCCGGGCCCCGGTCTCCTCTCTGAACGCGGTCCTGGTATCGCCTCACGGGACGACGGCGAGGCCGGTGCGTGGTGGGGCGAGGCGCGGGCGGAGGACAGAGGAAGCGGAGCGACCGGAGTCCAGAGCCCGCACCTCGCTCCAGAGAAGAGGACAGGTTCACCGGCGATCGGATCCACGAAGAAGATGGCGCCCGAGGGGAGAGCGCTTCCGGCGCGCGCTCGCCCCGGTTCGACGATGACCTCACCGGCCCGGCAGAACCGCCATCACGGCACTTGCGGACTGGTGAAGAGTCCGGACTCCGCCGGTTCTCCCGGTAGGGGCCCGGCACCGAGCAGCCCATCTGACCGGCGCTCGAAGGGACCCGGATACGATCGCACCCTGTGCCGCTTTTCCCACGCCGCCTCCTCGCCGGTTTCGCCGGCGCGCTGATCGCCGTCGCCGCCTCCGGCCAGGAGCGGGCCCCGTGGCCCTCGTTCCGCGGCCCGGCCGCTTCCGGAGTGGCGGATGGACAGGACCCGCCGCTCGACTGGGACGCCGAGACCGGCCGCAACATCGCCTGGAGCGCCGACATCCCCGGCCTCGGTCATTCGAGTCCCGTCGTCTGGGGCGATCACGTGTTCGTGACGTCCGCCGTCAGCGACAACCCGAACCCGGTGTTTCGGTACGGAACCGACGGCCGGATGGACCGCCGCACCGACCGGGAGCGGAACCGCTGGTTCGTCCACGCGGTGGACCGCGACTCGGGAGACCTGCTGTGGTCGCAGGAAGTCGCGGCGGGAGCGCCCGATGTCCAGCGGCACCCGAAGAACAGCTACGCCTCCGCGACCCCGGCGACCGACGGCGAACGGGTCGTCGTCCTCGTGGCCAGCGGGGATCTCTCCGCGTGGGACTTCGACGGGAATCGGCTGTGGGCCGTCCAGCTCGGCCCGCTCGACGCCGGGGCCAGCTATGACACGACCTACCAGTGGGGCGCCGCCAGCTCGCCGGTGCTGTGGGGCGACCTCGCCATCGTCCTGGCCGACCAGCAGGAGGGCTCCTTTCTCGCCGCCTTCGACAAGGAGAGCGGCGAGGTCGTCTGGCGGGTCGAGCGCGACCTGATCTCCTCCTTCGGGACTCCCACCGTTCACACCGAAAACGGCCGCACCCAGATCATCACGAACGGCGCCGGCACCATGCACGGATACGACGCCCTCACCGGCGCCGAGCGGTGGCGGATGGCGGGGAGCTCCTTCAACACCACACCGACGCCCATCGTCGAGGGCGGGCTCATCTACCTGACGAGCGGTTATCGCTTCCGCCCCATCTTCGCCATCCGGACGGACGCGACCGGCGACATCTCGCTCGCCGACGGGACCGACTCGAACGAGCACGTCGTCTGGAGTTCTCCTCGCGACGGCCCCTACATGGCCTCGCCGCTGGCGTACCGGGGCGTCCTCTACGTCGTCTCGGCCGGCGGCGTCCTGACCGCGTTCGAAGCGGACACCGGCCAGCGCCTCTACAAGGTGCGGATCGGCGAGCGCGGCGGCGCCTACACCGCGTCCCCGGTCGCCGCCGACGGGCGCGTTTACTTCACCAGCGAAGACGGCGACATCTTCGTGATCCGTGACGGCCCCGACTACGAGCTCCTCGCCCGGAACCCGATGGGAGGGGTCGCCCTCGCCACTCCGGCGATCTCGGACGGCCAGTTCCTCGTCCGCACGACCGACCGGCTGGTGGCGGCGGTCGAAGGCGCGTCCACGACCCCGGTCGCCGTCTCGATCGCCGACAAGACGCCGTTCCCGGCCGCGCTCGGAGCCGCCGAAGTGCTGGCGCTCGACAACTTCGACGACGGGGATCTGTTCAGCGAAACCGGCGTCCGCTGGCAGACCTTCACCAACGGCGTCTCGACCGCCGGCTTGAGTCTGGTGGATTCGGGCGCCGGGGACGGCGGCTCGGCGGTTCGGGTGGATGGGGAACTCCTCACCGGAGCCGCGCGCGGTCCACTGGCGCAGATGTACCAGCCGTTCGACCGGGGCGCCGCTCCGGTCAGCCTCCGGGATCTCGGCGGCATCCGGTTCCACGCCCGCGCCAGCCGCCCGTTCCAGCTCACCATCCGCTGCGGCCGCGCCGAGTACGGGATCGAGGTCGCGGCTTCGGACGATTGGCGCCCGGTCGAGATCGAGGCCGGATCGCTCGCCTCGTTCGCCGCCCCGACCGAGGCGGAAGCGTGGTCGGGCGACCGGTGCGGCGGGATCTACTTCTCCCGGCGCGGAGAGGACGAACTGGGCCCGTTCTGGTTCGAGCTGGACGCGATCTCTCTGTTCGGCAGCGCGGCCTGGGAGTCTCGGGACCCCTGACCCTCCGGGCCGCCGAACCGTGGCCCGGCGCATTGAACCTGCTCGATCTGCTGCGGGATCGGAAGAAAAGGACCTCATGCCACCTTCACCAGCGACCTACAGCAAGATCAGTTTCGGCCGTGACGTTGGCTTCTACACCACGCTGAAGAGGCGGGTGCGCGAGCGTTTCCCGGACCTCGAGACCCGACGAACGGGTGGCTGGCGCATGCTGCCCAAGACGACCATCATCCTCACCGGCTTCGTCGTCTCGTACGTCTTCCTCGTCTTCTTCGCCTCGTCGGTGCTCACGACGATCCTTGGAGCAGTCGTCCTCTCGCAGGCGCTGGCCCTCGTCGGCTTCAATCTGGTGCACGAGGGCGCCCACGGGAGCTATTGCAACAACAAGACGATCAACTGGCTGGTCGGCACGACCGCGAGTTTCATCGGCGCCAGCCAGATGATCTGGCGGCACAAGCACAACGTCCTCCACCACACCTACACCAACGTCGAGGCGATGGACACGGACATCCAGACGAACGGCATGCTGCGCTGGAGCCATTTGCAGGAGTGGCGCCCGTGGCACCGGTTTCAGCACCTCTATGCTTTTCCGATGTACAGCCTGTTGACCCTTCAGGTGATCTACAGCGATTTCCACCGGATCATCTCCGGGCGAATCGGCAACTACGCTCTGCCGAAGACGAGCCATTCCCAGCGGACGACCTTCGCGCTGACCAAGATCTTCTATCTCGGCTACGCCCTGGCGCTGCCGCTCTTCTTCCATGGCTGGTGGGAGGTCCTGGCCATCTTTCTCCTGGTGAACCTGCTGGCGAGCCTGACCCTGGCGGCCGTGTTTTCGCTGGCCCACACGGTCGAGGGTATGGCCTTTCCGACACCCGACCCCAGGTCGGGCGCGATGGAGAAGGAGTGGGCGATTCACGAGGTGGAGACCACGGCGAACTTCGCGCCCCGGAGCCGCATCGCCGCCTGGTATCTGGGTGGGCTGAATTCCCAGATCGAGCACCACCTGTTCCCCAACGTGTGCCATCTCCACTACCCGCGCCTCCGCCAGGTGGTCGAGGAGACCTGCCGGGAGTTCTCGGTTCGCTACCACTCCTTTCCCACCTTCGCGGCCGCGCTGCGATCGCACTATCGGCACCTGAAGGCGCTCGGGCGGCCGCAGTTGGTGACGCCCGCGACGCCGGGCTGATCGCCGACCCCGCCGGGGCCCCGGCCGGGCGCCCGCCCGCTTCCGGGCCTCGGGGAGCTGAATCGGATTCCGGCGCGCGGCGTGCGGGTCAGCGGATCGGGCGCATCCGGTAGAACGCGTTCGGCGCGCCCGAACGGGCGACGATGATCTCGGCCACGCCGTCGCCGTTGAGGTCCCCGATCGCCAGCCCGTACATCGCGCCCTGCGAGTCCCCGAAGGGCGTCCTCGTGAACGAGAGCCCGGAACCGTCGTTCGTCAGGATCGCCCCCGGCGCCTCGCGGTTGCCGATCACGATGTCCGGATCGCCGTCGTCGTCGAGGTCAGCCACCGCCAGCGAGTAGGCGTTGTCCCCGGGGATCCCGATCTGCCGGCGTTTCCCGAACGAGGCGCCATCCCGTCCCGGATAGAGCCACACCCCGCCGCCGAGCTGATCGCCCAGCACCACATCGAGCCTCCCGTCACCGTTCAGGTCGCCGAGAGTCACCGCCCGAGTCGCCGACTGCGCCGGACCCACCGGGTGGGCCTCGGAGAATCCGCCCGCGCCGTCGTTCACGAACAGCACGCTCTGCCCTCCGTCTCGGTGGGGCGCGAAGAGGTCCGGCCACCCGTCCCCGGTCAGGTCTCCGGCCGCGATCGTCGTCGCCGATTCGCTCGAAAGCTCCACACAATCCGGGAAGCGCCCGCGGCCGTCGTTTCGGCAGATCCGGTTCGCCGACCGCTCGGGTCCGCCGCGATTCGCCAGGATCAGATCGGGCGACCCGTCCCGGTCGAGATCCGCCACGGTCAGGTTCCGGGTCGGCCATTCCGGCTCCCCGAACGTCCCCGCGAGCCGGAATCTCCCGTGGCCGTCGTTGATGTGGATCCGCTTTCCGTCGGGGTCGTCGTTCCCCACCGCCAGGTCGAGGTCGCCGTCCCCGTCAAGATCGCTGAGCGCCGCGGTGTAGGTCCGGTCCGCCGTCCCTCCCACCGGGTGGCGCTCCGCGAAACCACCCGAGCCGTCGTTGAGCAGCACCAGGTTGTCGAGCGGCCAGTGCCGCCCCTTGGCCAGGACGAGATCCAGATCCCCGTCCCCGTCGAGATCGCCGAGGCTCACCCCCGCGCTCGTCGCGCCCTCCGCTTCGAGGAGGACTTCCTCGAAACGGACCTGCGCCCCGGCCACCGTCCCGGTCGCGATCCAGGCGGCGAGAGCGCCCCCGGCGATCGGGCGCCGCCAGAACGCGGATCGTCGGCGGGTCATGCGACCGGAACGGGTTCCCGAACCGGAACCGCGGTGATCCGTTCGTCGAGGTCGTACCGGTGGAGTCCCGGATAAACGACGAACAGCCGCTCGAGTCCGAGATCCTCGAGCGCCGTGCGCATGGACCTCGTCGGCCGGGGAGCGTCGGCCCACTTGATCTCGACTCCGACCCGCCGGCCTCCGATCAGCAGCAGCAGATCCAGCTCCGCGCCCGCGTGGGTTCTCCAGAAGTACGCCTGTGCCGCCGCCGTCTCGGCGAGGACCTTCTCCAGCACGAACCCTTCCCACGACGCGCCCAGACGCGGATCCCGCAGCAACGCGTCCATCGTGGAAAGCCCCATGAGCTGATGGAACACACCGGAGTCCCGGAAGAAGAGTTTCGGCCGTTTCACCTGGCGCTTCCGCAGATTCTCGCTCCACGGGCGAAGCTGACGGATCAGGAACACGTGCTCGAGCAGGTCCACGTACCGGCGGACCGTGGGCTGCGACATTCCGAGCGAAGTGGAGATCGCGGCGACATTCACGACCTGGCCATGGTAGGCGGCCAGCATGAGCACCAGCCGGTGCACGGTCGGCGAAGGCAGCCTTGCGCCGAAGCCCGGCAAGTCCCTTTCGACGAGCGCTCGCACGAAGGACCGCCGCCAGATGATGCTGTCCTCGTCGCTCTCGGCGAGAAACGCTCGGGGGAAGCCGCCGCGCAGCCACAGGCGATCCAGCTTCTCCGAGCCGACCTCCGCCAGGCCGAGCCCTCCCAGTTCGTGGATCTCGATCCGGCCGGCGAGGGATTCGCTGCCCTGCCGCAGCAGGTCGGGACCGGCGCTCCCCAGCACCAGGAACCGGGCTGGAACGCCCTCGCGGTCGGCGAGGACGCGCAGCACCGGGAACAGCTCCGGCCGCCGCTGGACCTCGTCGAGGACCACCAGCCCCCGCAGCCGACCGAGCGCGGTCATGGGTTCGTCGAGCCGGGCCAGGCTCAGCGGGTCCTCGAGGTCGAAATAGTTCGCCGAATCGGGCGGAACGAGCTGTCTCGCGAGCGTCGTCTTGCCGCACTGTCGCGCTCCGATGAGCGCGACCACCGGGCTACGCCGCAGCGCCTCCCGGACGAGGTTGGTCGCCGCACGCAGAATCATCCTGCCTGATCCTTGAAGAACAATACATATCCTATATGGATTTCAAGGTTCAGGGGGAGCTGCCCGGTCCGCCCGGCTCGGCCCGAGGGCGATCCCGGTCACGTGGGGCTGAGGCCCACGCCGACGCACACCGTCCGTGGACATCTCGGCGCTGTCGAGGTCGGCGGCGGAACGCCCGACGTGTGTGTATCATATGCGAGACAGGAGGCGCTGCTTGACGCGACAGAGCACGATGGTCCATGTGCGCATGGACACCGAGTTGAAGAAAAGGACGACCCGGGCGCTGGCGGCGATGGGCTTGACGACTTCCGATGCCGTCCGGCTTCTGTTTCACCGGATCGCGGCCGACCAGGCGTTCCCGCTTGAACTCAAGGTGCCGAATGCCGAGACACGGCGGGCCATGGCCGAAGTCGACCAGATGGTGAAGCATCGTTCGGCGCGGCTCCTGACCGCGGAGGAGCTGTTTGCCGAGCTCGACGAAGCCGGCGCCTCGTAGGCCGTCAAGACTCCCGCGTCGGGCTGCCTACGCTCGGAGTTTCCTGCGCGACTGGAAGCGGCTCGGACGCTCCGGGCGATATGACATGAGTCGCCTCAAGGCCGTCATGCTGCTCCTCATCGCGAACGACAGCCCCCTCGAAGCGGAGCGAAGGGATCATCCGCTCAAGGGCAAGTGGTCGGGATACCGGGAGTGTCACGTCGGCGGCGACTTCCTGTTGATCTACCGCGTGGAGGACTCGGATGGCCCCGCCGGGACGATCTACTTCACCCGCGCCGGAACGCACGCCGAGCTGTTCAAGTGACGGGGAACCCTCACGGCGGCAGCGCGGCGCGGATCCGCCTGATGTCGGCAGGCCGGGTCCGGCAGCAGCCCCCGATGAGCTCCGCTCCCAGACGCCTCCACTCCGGCGCCAGCTTCGCCAGATCGGGTTCGTCGGCGGGCGCTGCCCACGACTTCGTGACCGGGTCCCACACGCCGTCGCCGTTCGGATAGACCACGACCGGCTTGCCGCTCGCGGCCGCGAACCGGGGAATCAGCGGGGAGATCAGCCGCGGCGGGGTGCAGTTGACGCCCACCCACCGCACCCGGCGACAGTCCGCGAGCCCGGCCGCGACCACTTCGACCGGGGCGCCGTCGGAGAGGCGTTCGCCGTCGAGGCAGGTGAACGACATCCACGCCGGCGGCCCGTCGCCGGCGTCCAGCAGCCGCCGAAGCACCCGGGCCTCCTGCGCCGAGGGGATCGTCTCGATCGCGAGCAGGTCGGGCCCGGCAGCGACGAGGACTTCCAGCCGTCGCCGGTGGAACGCTTCCAGAACATCCTCCCCGACGCCGTATCTCCCGGTGTACTCCGACCCGTCGGCGAGAAACGCCCCGTAGGGCCCCACGCTCGCCGCCACCAGGGGCCGGCGCCGACCCCGCCGGTTCGCCGCATCGGCCGCGAAGCGATCCCGCGCCCCCCGCGCCAGCTCCACCGACCGGGCGAGCGCCCGCGCCGCGTCCGCATCGTTCAGCCCGAGTTGGCGGCATCCCTCGAAGCTCAACTGGTAGGACGCCGAGATGACGCAGTCCGCCCCCGCCTCGAGGAACCGCCGATGCGCCGCTTCGACCGCCTCCGGTTCCTCGAAGAGCACCCGCCCCGACCAGAGCGCGTGGTTCAGGTCGAACCCGGCCGCCTCCAGCTCGGTCGCCAGCCCGCCGTCGAGGATCAGCAGGTCGGCCGGTGCGGGCTCAGCCGCCGAAGATCTCGCCGAAATAGCGCAGCCAGTTGCCACCGAGGATGCGGGCGATGTCCGCCTCCGCCACGCCGCGGCGATGGAGGACGTGAGCCACGTTGAGGAACCGCTCCGGCTCGTCGAGACCCTCGATGAACGGAGGCCAGCGCACCCGGTAGCTGGGCTTGAAGCTCCGAAGACGCGGCTCGTACCAGTTCTCCCGCGTCGCCCACGACCTCAGGCCCCGGATCGCATGGTCGGTCGCGATCCCGACGTGTTCGATGCCGGCGATCCGCACCGCGTGGAGGATGTGCTCGACATAGTCCTCGATCGAGGTGTCCGGATCCGGCCCCACGAAGTAGCCGAGGCTCGCGATCCCGGTGATCCCGCCCTTCTCGGACATCGCCCGGATCTGTTCATCGGTCTTGGCGCGCGGATGGTCGGGGTAGAGCGCCTCGCAGAAGGTGTGGGTGAAGGCGGGCGGCCGCTGCGAGACTTCGATCCCGTCCATGGAGGTCCGCCGCCCGCAGTGCGAGAGGTCCACCACGATGCCGAGTTCGTTCATCCGCTCCACCACCGCGACGCCGAAGTCGGAGAGACCGCCGTCCACCCGCTCGGTGCACCCGCTCCCGAGGCGGTTCTGCGAGTTGTAGGTGAGCTGGATGCACCGCGTTCCCAGTTCGTGGAGCGGGTCCAGGTTGTCGAGGCGGCCTTCCAGCATCGTGGCGTTCTGGAAGCCGAACACGACCGCCATCTTCCCGTCGGCCTTCGCCTCGCGGATGTGCCGGGCGAGCGTGGAGCGGACCAGCTTGTCGGGGTTCTCCCGGATCCGCCGCCGCCACCCGGCGAGCGCCCGGACCGCCACCTCGAAGCTGCCGCTCGGGAGCGTGGTCTGGATCCCGGTGTAGCCCGAGCGCCGCACCGCGTCGTATTCCACATCGTCCCACTCGTAGCCCACCGCCAGCGAATCAATCACGACCGAGCGCCGGTAGAGCTCGGTGATGGCCGGGTCTCGCGGGAACGCGGTTCCGCTCTGCTCCTCCTGCCCCTGCCCCCCAGCGAAAGCCCGCCGGCCGCCTCTGTGTCCGGCCACTCCCGGCCGGGCTGCCAGTACGCCCGCGGAACCAGCCATCAGTCCGAGGAACGGCCTCCGCCCCATCCGTCTCGTCATCCGTCGCACCTCCCGCGGCCCCGGAGGATACGCATTGCCGGCGCGCCGGACTCCAGTCCGGCAATTCGCGCGACCCCAACGGCGACGGCGCCCCGGACACGGGCCCCCGCCAGCCGCCCGCGACCAAACGTCATCATTCCCCGCATGGAAGACTCCCCGCTTCGTCGGCTGAAACCGCTCCTCCCTGGCTGCGCGGCGGCGATCCTCCTGGCCGCGTGTGACGACCGAGCTCCTCCGACCACCCCTCCGACGACTCCCCCGCCCCCTGTTGCCGAGGTCACACCGGTGAACATCGGCTTCCTCGTTTCAGGCATGCGGACCTATGCGAACGGCGCCATGATCGCGGCGGACGAAATCAACGGGCGCGGCGGGCTGTTCGGCCGTCCCGTCGAACTGATCATCGAGACGGGCCTGGAGGAAGCGGCGGCCGCGGTCGCTGCGGCGGAAACGATGATCCTCGACGATGAAGTGGTCGCCCTCGTGGGTCCCAACCGCTCGGCGCACGCGATCCCGGTAGGCGCCGTGGCGCAGCGTCACGGCGTACCGATGATCACGACGGCGGCCACCAACCCGGGCGTGACCGCGGCCGGCGACCTGGTCTTCATGGCCGCGTTCAGCGACCGGTTTCAGGGGCGGGTGATGGCCGGTTTTGCCTTCGAGACGCTGGGGGTGACGACCGCCGCCGTCCTGACCGAGCGGGGGGAGGTGTACAGCGAGGGCATCGGAGACTTCTTCGTCGCTCATTTCCGGAGCCTGGGCGGGGCGATCGTCGCCGAGGAGTCGTACGAGAGCGGGCAGACGGACTTCACCACCGAGTTGACCAGGATCGCGGCCTCGGCTCCGGCGGTGATCTTCACGCCGAGCTGGGAAGAGGAAGTCGCTCTACTGACCGCGCAGGCGCGCGTCCTCCCGCTACGCGATGCCGGCGGCGAACCGACGCTTTTCCTGGGGGCCGACGCGTGGGACAACCCGGCGCTTCTGGAAGACGAAAACGCCGCCGCCGCGGTGGATGGCAGTTTCTTCAGCACCCACTTCTCGCCGGATACCGACGAGCCAAATGCGCGCGCATTCGTCGCCACCTATCGAACGCGGTACGGGATCGACCCCGCAGGCGGCGACGCCGTCAGCTACGACGCGGTCCGATTGTTTCTGGAGGCCGCGGCCCGGGCGGGCAGCCTCGACGCAGACGCCGTCCGGCGGGAACTCCAGGCGACCGAACAGTATGACGGGGCAACGTTCATTTCACACTACAGCGAAGCGCGCCACCCGACGAAGAGCGCGGTCATCATGACGATCACCGATGGGGAAAAGAGGTTCTACCAGCAGGTGGACCCGTAGCCGACCCCGACCCGAGGCCGGGCGCCGCGCCTCTACTCCTCACCCAGGATGGCGCGCAGGTGAGCAATCAGACGGGGGAGGTAGTTCGCCGCGGTGTCGTGGACGACCTCGCGGTCCACTTCGTCGTACCCGTGGACCAGACCGTTCCCACTCCGATCAGGTCGCGCCACGGAATCTCCGGACGCGCCTCCGGTTGTCTCACGAGAGATCCGGTTTGCAGCCGCTCCAACGATCACGATCAAGTGGCGAAGGGCCATGTGGGTCCGGAGATCGCCCTCGAGCTCGTCGGCCGTCGCCGTCTCGAACACGTTGACAGCCCCTTGCGCCGCCTCGAGCATGTCGAGCAGCGGGCCGTGGTCATCGTGGTCGCTCATGGAACAGCTCCGCGCTCCCGACGACCTTGTCCCGAAGCCACGGCTTGAGCCACGACGGGACATGCATGTCGGCCTTCCGGCCCAAGATCTCGCCCAGCTCCCGTTCCATCCGGACCAGCTCCAGAAGACCGAATCGCACATCGGGGTCGAACTCCACCAGGACATCCACATCGCTCTCCGGCCCGAAGTCGTCCCGCAGGACGGAGCCGAACAGCGAGAACCGGGTGATGCCCTTCTCCTCGCAGAAGGCCGCGATCTGATCCCGCGGGAGAGGGATGCGCGCAGTCACGCGGGGGCAAGAGTGCGAGGAACCCGTGGGGCGAAGGGTTGGGGGCACGCCCGCAGCATAACGACACGGAAGCGCACGGGCTCGCGGGCCGGAACCGCGCCGGGCGTCGAACTGAACTTCATCCCGGACCCTGTCGGATCCCCCTATCCTTGCCGAGAAGCCGGATGCGAACGCGTGACCCCGGTGAATCCCCATCTCGGGACGAACGGGGCGCTCCATGCCGCACTCGGAACTGCGGCATCCTGCAGGGCGTTTCCCCAACCTTCCGCTTTCTTGCCGCGCCGCGCCGCGCCCCGCCCCCACCGGGAGAACTGGCCGGGAGAACTGGCCGGGAGAACTGACCGGTAGAACCGGCCGGTAGAACTGGCCGCGGACTCCTGTCCGGTTTCCCTTCCCCCATCCCCCGACTTTCGCCCCCGAGTCCCATCCATGCTCCTTCGTCTCCTCTTCCTCTCCGCCTCGCTGGTCGTCGCCTCCGTCGCCACCGCCCAGACCCGGCTGCTCCGGTTCCCCGACCTCCACGGGGACCGAGTCGTCTTCACCTACGCCGGGGATCTGTGGACCGTCCCGGCGACCGGCGGCAACGCGGTGCGCCTGACATCGCATCCCGGGCTGGAGATCTTCCCCCGGTTCTCGCCGGACGGAAGCGAGATCGCCTTCACCGGACAGTACGACGGCGACGAGCAGGTCTATGTGATCCCGGCGACGGGGGGATCGCCGAAGCAGCTCACGTTCTATCCGGCCACCGGTCCGCTGCCCACCCGCTGGGGCTACGACAACATCGTGTACGACTGGTCGCCCGACGGCTCCAGCATCCTGTTCCGCTCGCTCCGCGACGGCGTGGGTGTGGCGGAAGGTCGGCTCTTCACGGTGCCGCGCGAGGGCGGACTCCCGGAGCCGCTTCCCATGCCGCGGGCGGGGGCGGGGGCGTGGTCTCCCGACGGCGGACGCATCCTGTACTCGCCGCTCTTTCGTGACTTCCGCGCCTGGAAGCGCTACGCCGGCGGGTGGGCGCAGGACATCTACGTCTTCGATCTCGTCACCCGGGAGCTGACGCAGGTCACCGATGATCCTCGATCGGATCGGGATCCGATGTGGATCGGGGACACGATCTACTTCACGTCGGACCGCACCGGGACGAACAACCTCTACGCCTTCGATCCGGCGAGCGGCGAAACCCGCGCTCTGACGAGCTCCGACCGGTGGGATGTTCGCTGGCCCGGCGCCGCGCCCGACGGCCGCATCGTCTTCGAGCAGGCGGGCGTACTGCGCCTCCTCGACGCCGGCTCGGACGCGGCGCCCCGGGAGATCCCGATCACCGTCCCCACCGACGGTCTCCACAGCCGTCCGTCGCGAGTCTCCGCCGCGCGGAACATCGAGCACTACGACCTCTCCCCCACCGGGAAGAGGGTCATCGTGGCCGCCCGGGGCGAACTGTTCTCGGTCCCGGTCGAAAAGGGCGTGACCCGCACGCTGCTCGCCACCCCCGGAGCGCACGAGAAGTGGCCGGCGTGGTCTCCCGACGGGACGAAGATCGCCTACATCTCCGACGCCACCGGCGAGGAGGAGCTCTACTGGATGCCGCAGGGAGGCGGCGAGCCGGTCCAGCTCACCGAGCGGGGGCAGGCGATGCGGTACCACCCGGTGTGGTCTCCCGACAGCGAGCGGATCGCGTTCAGCGACAAGGAGGGCCGCGTGTTCGTGGTCACCGTGGCGGATCGGAGCGTGGTGGAGGTCGCCGACGAGAAGTTCGGGCAGGTGAACGACTACGTCTGGTCTCCCCGGAGCGGGCACCTCGCGATGAGTCTCCAGGACGAGGGCGGCTTCTCCTCCATCTGGATCTGGTCCGCGGCCGACGGCGAGCTGCGACGCGTCACCGGCCCCTACTTCAACGAGTTCTCCCCGGCGTGGGGCGCGAACGGGGACTACCTGTTCTATCTGAGCGACCGGATGTTCCAGCCCCAGATCGCGGCGTTCGAGTGGAACTACGCGCTCGACCGCGAGAGCGGCATTTACGCGGTGGCGCTGCGCCCCGACGTACCCCACCTCTTTCCCCCCGAGAGCGACGAGGAGCCGGTTCCCGACAGCGTCGGCAACGGCAGCGGAGATCAGGATTCCGACGGTGACGACGATGTGGACGCCGGACCGATCGAGATCGCGTTCGAGGGACTCCAGGACCGGGTGATGCGGGTTCCGGTGGAAGAGGACAACTACGCCGGGCTCGCCGCGGTGGACGGCTTCCTCCTCTACGCCCGCACGCCGCCCTTTTATTACGGCCGGGGCCCGGATCAGCCCCCCGAGCTCCGCGTGTTCGATCTGAACGAACGCAAGGAGGCCACCCTCGCCACCGCGATCTCCGGCTACACCTGGAGCCATGACGGCAAGCAGGTCCTCGTCCGGAGCGGCGGCGGGTTCTCGCTCTATCCGATCGGGACGGGCGGCGCCACCGGGAAGTCGGTCTCCATCGCCGGACTCGAGACCGATCGCGACCCGAAGGCCGAGTGGGCGCAGATCTTCGACGAGGTGTGGCGGCGCTTCCGCGACTTCTTCTACGTCGAGAACCTCCACGGCCACGACTGGGACGACCTCCGCATCCGCTATCGCGCGCTGCTCCCGGATGTCGAGCACCGCTCCGATCTGAACTATCTGATCAGCGAGATGATCGGCGAGCTGAACGTCTCCCACGCCTACATCGCGGGCGGAGACTTCGAGATCCCGGAGCGCCCCGGGGCCGGACTTCCCGGCGCCCGCTTCGCGTGGGACGACGACGCCGGCGCCTACCGGATCACCGACATCTTCGACGGGCACAACGAGGAACCCCGCTACCGCGCCCCGTTGACCGAAGTGGGCGTGGATGTCGCCGAGGGGGATTTCCTGCTCGCGGTGGACGGCGTCCTGTTGCGGCGGGACGAGAGCCCGTACCGCCAGCTTCTCCACAAGGCCGATCGCCCGGTCGAGTTCACGGTGCACTCCGAGCCGACGCTCGAGGGCGCGCGCCGCGTGCGGTTCCGGCCGGTGGGGGATGAGGACCCGCTCCTCTATCTCAAGGACATCGAGAGCCGGCGGCGGCGAGTGGAGGAAGCGACCGGCGGCCGGGTCGGGTATCTGCACATTCCGGACATGGGCGCCAACGGAATCCGCGAGTTCATCAAGTGGTACTACAGCCAGGTCCGCCGCGAGGGGATGATCGTGGACGTGCGCGGCAACGGCGGCGGCAACATCTCCCAGATGCTCATCGAGCGCTTCCGACGGGAGATCCTCTCGCTCGGCTATTCGCGCACCAGCGAGGCGGCCTCGACCTACCCGGGCGTCGTCCCGCCACCGCACCTCGTGACGCTGCTCGACGAGAACTCGGGCTCCGACGGCGACATCTTCCCGGCCATGTTCCGCGAGGCCGGCCTCGGACCGCTCATCGGCAAGCGGAGCTGGGGCGGCGTGATCGGGATCACGAACCGCGGAACGCTGCTCGACGGCGGGACCGTGAACGTGCCCGAGTTCGGATTCGCCTCCGCCGAAGGCGAGTGGGTCATCGAGGGCTACGGCGTGGACCCCGACATCGAGGTCGAGAACGACCCAAAGTCCGTCATCGAGGGCGGCGACCCGCAGCTCGACCGCGCCATCGCCGAAGTGCTTCGCCGCATCGAAGAGGACCCGAGGCCGCTCCCGCCCCGCCCCGCCGACCCCATCCGCACCCGCGGCGCCACCCCACCCCGCCGCTGACGATGCCCGACATCCGGCGTGCGAAGGAGACCACCGATCCCGATCTGGTCGAAGCGCAGACGGATCTCAGCGAAGTCTTCCAGGAGGCCCGGGAGGACGGACTCCCTCGCCCCGCCCGGGCGACCGTGGAAGCGGCGGACCGGCTTCTACGGGAGATGTTCCAACTTTCTCCCCGTCCCTACTCGGTTTATCCGACGCCCGATCGGGAGATTGCGATTCACGGCCAACATGTGAATTCCGGCTCTGTCCTCGTGCTTTGCGATTCGGAAGGAGGAGCGCTGTGCCTTGTCAGCCTTCTCCGAACGTCTCGACGGGCGCGCTATTCGGACGTGGACGACTTGCCGGACGGTTTTCTGACTCAGGCGCTCCACGACCTCGACCGACTGGCCGGCATCGGACGGGGGTCGCGATGCCTGACCGAGACGACTTCGAGCCGAGCCCTCACGCAGCCAGCTCCGCGCGCACCGACTCGCGCTCCGACCAAGGTACCGGCTTGACGCCGTAGCTGCCGATTGCGGCGATCACGTGTTGCGAGACCGCTCCCTCCGAGTCGTTCAGGATCGAGTAGGCGCGAGTTGCGGGAGCCCGTCCTGTCCTCGTGTCATGCCACGAAAAAGCCATCTTCTGTGCAGACTGGCGACCGGGACGATTGATCACGTGAACGACGCGCTCCGGGGCCGTCCTTGATTTCGGTATGACGAAGTCAAAGAGGTAGTCGTAGCCACTACTGCCGCTGAACTTGGCTCTCGAGATGTACCGGATTTCGCAACCGTCCAGCCACGAGGCGACATCCTCAAGGAACAGGCTCGCTATCCTGGGTTCCGCGAGATAGAACATGTCGTTCACGGCGAGCATGGTCTGTATGAGGTTGTGTTTCCGGATTGCGAAGTTGTCAGCGGACGCCTTCACCTGAAGAATCTTGTCCTGCACCTGTACACCGAACCCGTTCACTGTCATCTGCAACAACTCCTGCCGCTTCCCGGTCTCGAGTCCGCAACCGCTTTGTTCGAGATCGTCAATCGTGTAGCCGTCGTCGGTAAGCAGGTACCCGCCGTTGACGGGCTTGGCGTAGATTTGCAGGTAGTCGTTGTGCCGGTCCAGGTACGGTGTCGTGATCTCGACCCACTGGTTGATCTGCCGGAGAACGCTCTTGTCCCGCAGCCAGGCGTGATACGCGTCCAGTTGGCGGCGAATGTCTTCGATCATGGCATGAGTCTCATGCTGATCCGAGGTGGCAGCGTGACGTTGCAGTATCGAAGGAAGTCTGTCAGTGTGTCTTGCAAGTCGGTCAGGTCCCGGAACCTGTCTCGCGGAACGGGAAACGCCCACTTGGCACCGTAGCCGGCTCGATACAGGTGAAGGTGAGGCGTCGCGACTTCCTCGTCATCGGGGTTTCGGTGCGGTGGCCCATGGAGGTCCAGGCGGACGAGAACGACGACTTGCCGACCGCGATTCTGCAGCTTGACCTTGCGAAGATTGATCCGACCTCGGCTGAGATCAAGCAGGAACTTTTCTCGGCGGTCGGCAGATTGAAGTGGGAGAGAGACCGATTCACCGCGCGTCGGGAACGTGCTGTCCTTGTCATTGCTGCGATGCTTTTCCATCGCGAGGAGAGCGTCGGCCTCAGCCTGGGTCAGGTCCAGATCAGCCATCAGGACCTCCAGCCGGAGTCGGTGGCGCGATGATCGTCGTTCGGCCCCCGGGAGTCGGCGGGGGTGCGGAACCGGCTGGAGTCGGAGCTCTTGTGGACCGCCGGCGATCACTTGACCGGCCAGGCCCGCAGCGCGGACCCGCCTCGCCGGTGTGCAGGTCATCGCGTCGCATCGCCAAGGCCTGATCTTAACGATCCACGCGGAGGGAGGGCGGCGTCGGAAGGACTCGTCGGGTCCGGATTCGGTAGAGTGCGGCGCAAGCGATGAATGGGGAGGGGCGCGCCGGCCTCCACGGCTCGGGGGCTCTCGTGACCGGAGGGACCCGCGGGATCGGACGCGCCGTGGCGGCGGCGCTCGTGGGGCAGGGCGCGTCGGTCGCCCTCACCGGCACCCGCCGGGACAGGGCAGAGGAAGTCGCCGCCGAGCTGGCTTTGGCGGGACCGGGCCGGGCGTTCGGAACAGGATGCGACGTTCGCGACGAGAGCGAGGTGGAAGCCCTCGCCGGGTTCGTCCGCGACCGTCTCGGACGGCTCGACCTCCTCGTGAACAACGCCGGGATCGGCATCTACCGCCCGGTCCCCGAACTCACCCTCGCCGAGTTCCGGGAGGTCGTGGAGACGAACCTGATCGGCGCCTTCGCCGTGATCCGCGCTTGCCTGCCCCTCCTCGAGGCGTCCCGCGGCGCCGTGGTCACGATCGGCAGCCTCGCCGGGCGGCATCCCTTTCGCGGCGGGGCGGCCTACAACGCCTCCAAGTTCGGCCTCCTCGGGATGACCGAGGCGCTCATGCTCGATCTGCGGGACCGCGGCGTCCGGGTCTCCACGGTCATGCCGGGGAGTGTCGCCACCGGGTTCGCGGGGCGGTCGCCCGGGGACGGCGCCGACTGGAAGCTGGCGCCGGAGGATGTCGCCGAAGCGGTCCTCGCGGTGGCCTCGCTGCGGGCTCGAGCGCTCGCGAGTCGGATCGAGCTCCGCCCCAGCCGTCCCCCGACGAAGAACCCCCCGCCCCGAACTCGCTGAGGCGCCGCACGACGACGCATCGGCCGCTCCCCGCCGCAATCGCCTCTCTCAATTCCACTCCGGGCGATCCCGCAGATCCCGCAACGACACCGCCCGGACGCCGCCCGCGAGGGGGAACGAGGTCGGCGCCCGACAGAAGATGCTCCGACTGAGAACCCGCTCCTCGCCGAGCCGGTGCGCCACCTTCCGGAGCTGGCCGGCGCCGCGGGATCCGGGTCGCTCGGTCCACTTCGCGTCCCCCAGATGGAACCTTCCCCCGTGGTGGAGCAGGAAGTCCGCCTCGCAGCTTCGGTCGCGGTAGAACGCGAGATCCCACGAGCCACGCTCGTTCGCCTGGGCGCGGCGGAGTTCCGCGCACACCAGCGTCTCCCACAGCGGTCCCGCGAGGGGCGTGGCATGAAGGTCCTCCACGGTGTGGACTCCGCAGAGGAACGCGGCCAGCCCGGAGTCCCTCAGGAAGATCTTCGGCCTCTTGACCAGCGACCGGGTCCGGTTCGAGCAGCAGGGCCTGGTGGGTGGCCTCCAGTACGGACAGCCACGACGACGCGGTCGAGCCGCTGATGCCCACATCCCGCGCCAGGTCGGCTCGGTTCAGGAGTTGACTCGTCCGGAGAGCCACGGCGCGAAGAAACCGGGCGTGGTCCCGGAGGCCGCTGACGCGCAGAAACTGCCTCAGATCCCGTTCGAGATACGTGGCCGCGTAGGATCGGTAGAAATCCCGGGCGTCGAGTCGGGGATCGGCGTGGAGCTCGGGGAAACCGCCGCGCACCAGGAACGTCTCGGGCGTGAGACCGGGGGCCACGGAGCGCGCCTCCGCGTACGAGAGCGGCTCCAGCTCGGTGATCGAAGCGCGGCCAGCGAGCGCCGACAGCCCGGACGAGAGGAGCCGGAGCGGCTGCGAGCCGGTCAGGACGAACTGACCGGCCTCGCGCCGGTTCTCGTCCACCGCGATCTTGATGAATCGAATCAGCGCCGGGGCGTACTGCACCTCGTCCACGATGACCGGCGGTGGGTGTCGCCGAAGGAACGATTCCGGCTCGCGTTCCGCCTCGTCCGCCTCCGCGGGGTAGTCGAGGGTGACGAATCGGTGGCCGGGGAAGAGCCGGCGGACCAGGCTGGTCTTGCCCGTTTGCCGCGCCCCGGTGAGCACGACGACCGGCCGCGTTTCGACCCGGCGCCGAAGCACGCTCTCGATCCGGCGCGGGATCCACATTCGTCGAATCCTACGGCAACACCGGGGAATTCAGTCTGTGGAAAAAGTCCGAAGGTCTTTGGGGTCGGGGATCGTGAGGGGTTCTACAATTTGTAGGCATGGCGATGGGCAAGCGCCGTGTGGAACGGCCAGGGAAGTTGTGGATTGCGACGACGGACATCGCGAGAGGTCCGGGCTGTGCGTTTTACCGGGGGCTGAACCAGGTTTTGGATGAGGCGGGGTTCGACGACCACGCGCAGGATGTCTGTCGCGAGTTCTACGCGTCGGGGAGAGGCCGGCCGAGCATGCCGCCGGAGAGCTACTTCCGTCTGCTGATGGTGGGGTATTTCGAGGGCATCCCGTCGGAGCGTGGGATCGCCTGGCAGCTGGGGGACTCGCTGAGTCTGAAGGAGTTCGTGGGGCTGGGGCCGACGGATCGGGGGTGGGACCACTCGACGCTGTCGAAGGCGCGGAAGCGGATCTCGTTGGAGGCGCACGAGGAGGTGTTCACGTGGGTTCTGAGACGGCTGCGGGAGTCGAAGTTGCTGCGGGGGCGGAAGCTGGGGGTGGACGGGACGACGCTGCGGGCGAACGCGGCGCTGCGGGCGATCCGGCGCCGGGACAGCGGGGAGGCGTATCGGGAGTTTCTGCGCCGGCTGGCGCGGGAGTCGGGGATCGAGACGCCGACGCTGGCGGATCTGAAGCGGGTGGACCGGAAGCGGAGGAGGAAGAAGAAGACCGGATGGAACCGGGAATGGACGCAGCCGGTGGATCCGGACGCGCGGATCGGGAAGATGAAGAGCGGGGAGACGCGGATGCTGCACAAGGTGGAGCATGCGGTGGACTTGGAGACCGGTGCGATGGCGGCGGTGGTGGTTCAGCCGGGAGACCAGGGGGACACGAAGACGCTGGAGACGACGGTGGAGGAGATGGAGGCGCGGCTGGAGGACGCGGAGGTGGAGCGGGGAAAGGTGCGGGTGGTGGTGTGCGACAAGGGGTATCACTCCGACGAGACGATGGTGGGGCTGAAGCGGAAGGGGCTGCGGTCGTATGTGGCGGAGCCGCAGCGGGGGCGGCGGAAGTGGGCGGGGAAGGAGGAGGAGAAGAAAGCGGTGTATCTGAACCGGCGTCGGATCCGGCGGTCCTGCGCGAAGGGGTGGCTTGCGCGGCGAGGGGAGGTGGTGGAGCGTTCGTTCGCGCACTGCTACGAGACCGGCGGGCTGCGGCGGCTGTATCTGCGGGGGCGGGAGAACATCGGCAAACGACTCCAGATCCACGCTGCGGCGTTCAATCTGGGGCTGCTGATGCGGACGCGGTATGGGGTCGGGACGCCGAGAACGCTGCAGCGGTATCGGCGCCTGGCGCGGATGTCGCATTTTGAGCGCCTGAGACGCCTTCAGAGCCGTTTCCGGGCCCTCTGGAGGCTGCGGGGCGTCCTCGGGACGCGATTTCGGCTTGCTCGGCTTCCGGCGTCGTCACATTTCATGCCGCGCCAGGTGCCATACCAGCATCTCCACTCCTGGCCAAAAGGGCTTTTGTCCACAGCCTGAATTCACCGGATCACATCGGGCGATCAGACGCCTCGGCGAGAGACGTGGCCCGGCGGGCGGCTGAATGGCCCCAGCCGTCCCCCCGACGAAGAACTCCCCGCCCCAAAGCCGGAAGGCCCGGTCGGAGCGGCCCCGGCTCGGGCCCTACTCGCAGACCAGTCCGTCGCCGTCGCCGTCGGTCATGAACCCATAGAGCGGATGGCCCCGCGTCACCGGGAGCGGCGCCCCGCACGCGTACGCCTCCGAGCAGGTGACCCGGCGGTTCTCGTTCGCATCGCACTGGTCGAGCCACTCGCTCGCGTCGAGCGGCTTCTCGGGAGCGTCCTCGGTCTCGAGGGGCTCGCACCGGGGACGCGCGATCTCCCCGGGCGAGCACCCCGCCATTGCGGTCTTGAGGAAGACGGCCTCGCGTTCATCCACGCTGAGGCCCCAGCGCTGCTTCGCCGACAGCACCTTTCCCGCGAACCAGCACCGATTGTGCTCGGGCAGGTAGCCGGTGGCGTCCCGGTCTCCCTTCCGTCGGTTCTCGATCCTGGTCGCCAGCGTCAGATTCTCGGGGTCGTGGGCGAAGTCGAGGAGGTCCTCCATCGGAAGTCCGCTGTCGCGCGCCTCGGCGAGCGCCACGATGTGTTCGATCTCGGTCTCCGCGAAGGCGCGGGGCCCGGCGATGTCGGCGCAGGCGTAGGGGGTCCGGTCGCTCCGGAGCTGGCTGCGCAGGATTCCCTTCAGCTCCTCGGGAAAGAAATCCCGGCGCCGCTCGAGCGGATTCCGCGGGTGCTCCGGCTCGACTACGAGTTCGACGCGGATGTCGAAGTGGGCGATCTCGGGTGCCAGCTCGGACCCCGGCCCGGTCCAGCCGGTGGCGATCAGCATGGCGACCAGGCCTCCGATGAGTAATCCCCGCACGTTCTACCTCCCCGTCGCGCGGACCCCTGAAACGCCGTTCTCAACCGGTTCTCCCGGCGGGGAGCGGGGCGGGGGAGCGGCGCTCCGGGCGGCAGGGACGGGAGTCGCGACGCTCCCCCGGGCGCGGCCTCCCACCCTACGGAACGAGCACCACGGAGGCCGCGGGCAGCGCGCCGCCCTCCGCATCCGCCTGCCACACTTCTCCCCGGGCGCAGTAGAGCGGCGGCGTCAGGGTGCCGGTCGTCACGATCTCGCCTGTGCGCAGCGGATTGCCGGCGGCGGCGGCGAGGCCGGCGAGCGCCCCCAGCGCGTCCAGCGGATTCCCCATGACCAGACTCCCGGCGCCATCGGCGGCATGCACGCCATCCCGCGTCATCGCCACCCGCAGGCCGGCGAGCCTCTCCGTCAGCTCTTCCGGATCCTCCGCGGGAACCAGTGGACCGACGGCGAGCGCGTGGTGGATGCCCCCGGTGGCGACGGCGTCGGCGGGCCGCATCTTCCACCGGGGGTAGGGGGAGTCCACGACCTCGAAGCCAAGTCCGGCCTCGGCGACGTGCCGGGCGACTTCCGCGCCGCGGCCCCCCGCCGGCGGCTCGGAGGCGAGCGCGAGGACGACTTCGCACTCGATCTTGGGTTCGACCGATCCCGCCATCGGAAGGATCGGGAAACCGCTGTCGTCTCCGGTCCGGATCACGGTCTCCTCGAACATGGAGCCCCAGACCGGCTGGGTGAGACCGGCCCCCTCCCAGGTCGCCCTGTTGGTGAAGCCGATCTTGCGCCCGACCACCGGAGACCGGGCCGCCCGCCGGCAGGCGAGGATCCCGGCCACTCGATACGCGCCGTCGAGGTCGAAATCGGCGAAACGCCCCGTGAACGGAGACAACCGTCCTCCCGTCGCGCGCGCCGCCGCGATCTCGTCAGCGATGTCTCTTGCCTCCCAGGTCCGATCCCTCATGGGTTGAGAGTCTATGCGGGTCGGGCGGCGACCCGTCCCCCGGATCGGGTTAGCATCCGGTTCCGTCCCGCGAGGCGCCCATGGCTCACTACAGCATCCGGATCCGCGACCATTTCATGTGCGGCCACACCCTGCGCGGGGCGCTGTTCGGTCCCGCCGAAGGCCGCCACGGGGCCACCTACGAGGTCATCGTGGAGATCCGCGGCCCCTCGCTCGACAACAACAACGTGCTCCTCGACCTGAACCGGGCGGAACGCGCGCTCTCCCGGGTTCTGGAGCCGCTCCGGTTCAGCGATCTCGACGAGGTCTTCCCGGGCGTGAACACGACCACCGAGTTCCTCTGCCGCCGGATCCACGACGGCGTGGCGGAGGGCCTCCCGCCCGCGTTCCGCGGCGTCGTCCGGGTCGAGCTCGTGGAGAACCCGAGGATGGCCGCCGCCTACGAGGCCGCCGTGCCCGGCGAAGACCGGCCCGCCCCGGCCGAGCCTCCTTCCTGAGGTCCCCGATGCCCTCCGACAAGTCCCGTCCCACCGCCCTCGACACCCGGGCGGTCCACGAAGGCGCGCTCCTCCCCCGCCCGCTCGGCGCGGTCTCCACCCCGGTGTTCGCCACCGCGAACTTCGAATACCACGGTGAGGACTACCACGACGTCGGCTACCTCCGCCTGTCGAACAGCCCGAACCACGCCGTTCTCCATCGCCGGATCGCCTCCCTCGAAGGCGCGGAGGACGCTCTCGTGACCGGGAGCGGCATGGCGGCCATTTCGTCGGCGCTTCTGACTTTCCTCGGCGCCGGCGATCACCTGCTGGTCCAGGACGTGGTGTACGGGGGTACGGCGAACCTGCTCGCCCACGACCTCCCCCGCCTCGGCATCCACCACACCCGCATTGATCCCCAGGATCCGGATTCGTGGACCGCCGCCCTCACGCCCCGCACGCGGTTGATCTATGTCGAGACGCTCACGAACCCGCTGGTCCAGATGGCCGATCTCGAGGCGGTCCCCCGTTTCGCCGCCGAGCATGGTCTGATCTCGTTCATCGACAACACCTTCGCCAGTCCGGCGCTCTTCCGGCCCGCCACGCGCGGCTTCGATCTGGTCATGGAGAGCGCGACGAAGTACATGAACGGACACAACGACATCGTCGCCGGCTGCGTCTCCGGGAGCGCCGCCAACATCCGCCGGATCAAGCTCAAGCTCGACCACCTCGGCGGCTCGCTCGACCCCCACGCCTGCGTCCTCCTCGAGCGGGGCCTCAAGACGATCGGCCTCCGGGTCCGCCGCCAGTCGGCGAATGCGCTGGCTCTCGCCCGGTTCCTCGCGTCACGCCCCGAAGTTCGCATCGTCCACTACCCCGGGCTCGAGTCGCACCCGCAGCACGACCGCGCCGCGCGCCTTCTCGACGGAGGATTCGGCGGGATGATCTGTTTCGAGCTGAAGGGCGGCGCCGGCCCGGCGGAGCGCTTCTGTTCGGCGCTGACCCTCCCGGTCGTCGCGGCCAGCCTGGGCGGGGTGGAGTCGCTCATCGTCCGCCCGGCGGCGGCGATCCACAGCGGGCTCTCCGCCGAGGAACGGGCCGAGCAGGGGATCGCCGAGGGGCTCATGCGCTTTTCCACCGGTGTGGAGGCAGCCGAGGATCTGATCGCCGATTTCTCGCAGGCGCTCGACCGCGCCTTCGCGTGACCGGCGCGAGCGCCGGCCACCCGGGTTCGGCCGCATCGTTCCCGCCGCTCCCGGACCGCCGCTTCGGGATCGTCTATGCCGACCCGCCATGGGACTACCGGGGCCAGCTCCAGCACGCCGGGCCCGGCAACGAGGACACCGGCGGCGCGGTCCGCCACTACCCCACGGTCCCGCTCGCAGGGCTCAAGGCGCTGGCCGTCCACCGGATCGCCGCCCGCAACTGCCTCCTGTTCCTCTGGAGCACGAGCCCCCACCTCGACCAGGCGATCGAGTTGGGGAAGGCGTGGGGATTCGAGTGGGCGACCGTCGCCTTCGTCTGGGACAAGCTTCGGGTGAACCCGGGCCACTACACGATGAGCCAGTGCGAGCTGTGCCTCGTCTTCCGCCGGGGTCGCATCCCGGTCCCCCGCGGCGCGCGCAACGTGCGCCAGCTCGTCCGCGAGGAGCGCGGTCCCCACTCCACGAAACCCGAGGAGGTCCGGCGCCGCATCGAGGCGATGTTCCCCGAGCAGCCCCGCATCGAACTCTTCGCCCGCCGGCGCGTCCCGGGGTGGACCGCGTGGGGTCTCGACGCAGCGGAGTGACCGGCCGCCCCCCGGCGGGACCCGGATCCTGGTCGAGACGGTCCGTCGCGGTCGCGTTGCTGGCGCTCGGCGTCGGCCCGGCGCAGGCGCAGGAAAAGGAGCCGTCGGTTGACCCGGGGGTCCTCCGGGAGGCCGGTCCCGACGAGACGCAGGTCCTGACCCTCGAGAACGGCTCGGAACTCGTCGGCCGCATCGTGGAGGTTGGGGACGACCACGTCCGTTTCGTCGCCGGCAGCGCTGAGCTGACCATTCCGACGGCCGAGATCCGGTCGGTTCGGCTCTCGACCGGAGCGTCCTGGTTCCCGAATCCCAACCGCACCCGACTCCTGTTCGCGCCTACCGCGCGGCCGCTGCCCCGGGGTACGGGTTACTTCGCCAGCCATCTCATCTTCTTTCCCAGCGTCAACTACGGCGTCACCGACAGCCTCACCCTCGGCGCCGGCGTGTCCCTGTTTCCGGGAACGGCCCTCGACGAGCAGCTCGCCTTCGTGACCCCCAAGTTCGGGTGGCGGGTCGGCGAGCGGAGCCACATCGGCGCCGGAGTGCTGCTCGCCTCGATCCCGGGCGATGGCGACGACGACCTGAACCGGGCCGGGATCGCCTACACGGTCGGCACCTGGGGCACGCCCGACGCCAGCGTCACGGCGGGATTCGGCTACGGCTACACCGACGAGGGCCTCGCCGACCGGCCCATGGTCGTCCTCGGCGGGGAGCGGCGCCTCTCCTCCCGGATCGCCGTCGTGACCGAGAACTGGATGTTCCCCGGTCTCGAAGCGCCGCTCGTCGCCGCCGGCGTGCGCTTCCTCGGAGAGCGCATGTCGGTGGATCTGGCGCTCGCCCACGTCCTCGGGGAAGAAGACGCCTGGCTACCGCTGCTCAGCTTCGTCTTCCGGTTCGGCGAGAGCTGAACCGATTCACGGTCCGAGCGCCCCGATCGGGACGATCGTCACGCCGTCCGGGCGCTCGTAAGCATGTGTGCCGGTCGTGACCACAACCAACTTCACCGGTTCGCCGTTACGGGTCGCATCCACCCGCTCCCGAAGCTTCCGGAGCGAGGCCACGCCCGCTTCCACCGCCCGTCCGCCTCCGAGCTTGACTTCAACGGCCATCCAGTCGCCGGCGACCGTCTCGACGATCACATCCGCTTCCAGCCCGGTGTTGTCCCGGTAGTGGCTGATTTGGGCGTCGAGGGGTTGGGCGCATATGCGCAGATCCCGAACGACGAGCGACTCGAACAGCA
The DNA here is from genome assembly GCA_965232015.1 of Vicinamibacteria bacterium. Lineage (GTDB taxonomy): Bacteria > Acidobacteriota > Vicinamibacteria > Marinacidobacterales > Marinacidobacteraceae > JAJEAO01. The sequence continues at coordinate 3,206,051 of OZ246946.1, forward strand.
GCCCCAGCGTCGCGAGATCCGCGAGCAGCCGCTCCGGCGTGGCCCCGAGAGCGGCGGCGGCCAGCGATGGGTCCACGAAGTGTCGCTTCGGCGCCGCCCGGAGGCGCGAACGGGACCGCAGGTGCGGCGCGAACGCCGGCAGGGCCTCGACGACGAACAGCCGCTCGAGCTCGTCCACGTACTCGCGCACAGTGGGCGGGGTCGTCCCGTCGTCCATGTCCCGCGCGAGCGTCGTAAGCGGGACCGGCGAGGCTGTGTGCCGGGCCAGGGCGCGGAGGAGTCGCAGCGCCCGCCCGGCGTTTCGCCGCCGGCCGGACGCCCGTCCCAGGTCGGCGCGCCGCACTTCGTTGAGGTAGTCCCGCACGAACCGTCGCGCCGCGAGAGGGCTGGCGTCCAGCGTCCCGGGCCACCCACCCCGGCAGATGAGGCCGGCGGCCGCCTCGACGCCGCCGGTTCGGGCCGCCCCTCCGGCCCGTCTTCCGTCGAGCAGCCCGGCCAGACTCACCTCGCCCGACGAAGCGCCGAGTTCGAAGAGCGACATGGGCCGCATTCGGAGTCGGGAGACGCGGCCGGCGCCGGTGTGGCGGGTCGTGTCGTCGGGAGGTTCCGCGGAGCCGGTCAGCAGGAACCTTCCTTTCCGCCGATCGAGGTCGGCCGATCGGCGGATCGGATTCCACAGCTCGGGAACGGCCTGCCACTCATCCACCAGCCTCGGCGCCGCCCCGCGCAGAACGAGGTAGGGGTCCGCTTCCGCCAGGGCCCGCGCGTCGGGATCCGCGTCGAGGAAGACCTCGCTCGCGGCGGCGCGCCGGGCGGTTGCGGTCTTGCCGCAGGCTCGCGCGCCTTCGATGAGGACCACGGCGGCGCTCTCGAGCCGGGACTGGAGTTCCGAGTCCGCGACCCGCGGCCGATACCAGTCCCCCGACGGATCCGGCATGGCGGCTTCCTGTGGATCGCCGATCGGTATGCCCTGCACTGCAACGCCATTATATGACGAATCGCAATGCCATTACATGCGTCTTTGCAATCCCAGCGCTTCGCCGCCAACGTCCTGACCGGCGGCAGCCAAGGACGTCCGCCGGGCTTCAGCGTCGCCAGCGCCTCGTTCGTCGCCGCGAACCGTCCGACCCGAAGGGCGGATCTCGCTGGAGGAGCCGCGTCGCGGAAGTCGTGCGCTCCCGATCCATTCAGAGGTGCACCACGACGTTGGTGTCCACCACGATCACGGACGTCCCTCGTCCTTGAACGCTCGCAGCGTCGCCTCGCTGGTGTCCACCGGTCCGATCCGGCGCCGATCCGCGCGAATCCGCTCGAGTAGCTCGTCCACATCCACCACCCGGTCCACGAAGGACTCCTCGAGGCGGGCGAGGATCTCGCTGTTCATGCTGCGACGGTTCACGGTGGCGGACTCCCGGAGGTCGCGGTGCAACCGTTCGGAAACCCCTCGAAGGGCGATTTGAGGCATGGCAGATATCGAAACGATAGCGTAATGATGGCGTTTCCGCTGGACCAGACGTGCCCTCTGCCTACCGCTCCCAGAGTGCTCGGAGGCCGGCGGAGTGGATGCGGGGGTGGCCCAGCCGGAAGCAGCCGTCTCCGGTGTAGAGCACGACACCGCCCGCGAACGCGTTCCCGGCCGCGGCGGCGAGATGCTGGAGGCCCCGGGCGTCCCGCGGTTCGACCGTTCGCGACGCCTTCACCTCGATCCCCCAGACGCGCCGCCGTCGGGTGATCACCAGATCCACCTCCGCCCCGTCGCGGGTGCGGTAATGCCAGAAGCGGAGGTCGGGGTCGGTCCAGGATCCCTCCGTAAGGAGCTGTTGGACGACGAAGTTCTCCAGCACTCCGCCCATGGCGCTCCGGTTGTCCAGCCAGTCGGAGGCGGTGCGGCCGGCGAGGGTGGAGAGGAGCCCGCTGTCCACGAAATGCACCTTGGGGGCCTTGATGACCCGCTTGCCCCCACTCGGGCTCCACGCGGACAGGCGCCGGATCAGGAACAGGCGTTCGAGAACCGCCAGATAGCGGCGCACCGTCTCGCGCCGGAGACGCAGCCCGTTGGCCAGCCGGCTGACGTTGAGCGTGGCGCCGGGACGACGGGCGAGGAGTTCCAGGAGCCGCTCCACGTCGAGCCAGTCCCGGATGCGAGCCACGTCCCGGATGTCGCGAGCGAGGAGCTGCCGCGTGTAGTTCCGGTGCCACGACCGGGCGCGATGCGGCTTCCGGCGGCGGACCTCCGGATACCCGCCGGCGACGATCCTCTCCGGCACGTCGGTGGTCCACCCGGCTGGGGCCGGCGGGAGTCCAGGGCCCAGCGTCCCGTCGAGGAGCGCTTCCAGAAAGCCGCCTCGGTTCCCCGCTTTCTCGGCCTCGGTGAGCGGGTGGAGAGTCTGGATCTCCATGCGGCCCGCGAGGGACTCGCTCACGGTGGGCAACTGCATCAGATTTGCGGATCCGGTGAGCAGGAAGCGTCCCGGCCGCCGGTCGCGATCCACCGAGACCTTGATGGCCGAAAGCAGCGCGGGGGCCTTCTGGATCTCGTCCAGCGTGACGAAGTCCGGGAGCGAAACCACGAACCCTTCGGGGTCCTCCTGGGCCGCCCGGCGGTAGTTCCTCTCGTCGAGGGTGAGATAGCGGCGGCCCGGATCGAGGTGCCGAACGAGCGTCGTCTTCCCGCTCTGCCGCGGCCCGACGAGGCAGACGACGGGAGTGTCGGCGAGCGCGTCCCGCAGGACCGGGGCGATGGCTCGCGGAAGGAAGTCGGTCATGTTCGGCGGATTGCCTATTCTACAATCTGCCGATTGACTATCTATGACTCCGCGGATTGACGGTCTGAGCGCTCGCCGATTGGGCGGTGGAGCGCGGAGGAGGAGCCGGCGCGCCCTACGGGTGGGCGTCGCGCAGGCTCGAGAGCCGAGCGCGGAGAGCGTCGGCCTCCTCGGTGTCCGGGTGGGCGGCGATGGCCCGCTCCCAGAGCGCGATCCCGGCGTCGAGATCCTGCTCCGCGAACAGCCGGATCTGGCCCAGCCCGATGAGCGCGAGCAGGTGGTCGGGCTCCTCGGCGAGAAGTTCCTCGTAGATGCCGGCGGCGCGCCCCACGTCGCCTTGCCCCAGGTAGGCGAAGGCGAGGCGCGCCCGGATGTCGCGGTCCTCCGGGCTCAGGTTGCGCGCCTGCTGGAACCAGTACGCCGCTTCGGTGAAGTCGCCGGCCTGGAGGTGGATCTCCCCGACGGCGGCCCGGGCCGCCGGATCGTTCGGACGGGCTTCGACGGCCTCGGTGAGTGAGGCGAGAAGCTCCGGGTCCGCCGCCTCCGGCGCGAGGTCGGGGTGATCGGGCGGCAACTCGGCCGCGGTCGGCAGCGGGGCGGCGGGCGGCGCCGGCCCCTCGGAAGCGGTGGAGAGCAACACGCCGATGACCACGCCGAAGACGATGCCGGCCCCGAAGAACAGGGCCCGTTCGGTGAGCGGGTTCATGGGGGAATCATGCCTGCCGGCGCGCGCCCAGCGTCTCCGCCATCGAACGACCCCCGACATAGAGGTAGCCGGCGGCGAACAGGAGAAGGAACGGCGCGGAGGCGAGGACCCCGTTCGCCACCGACCAGACCGTCGCCGCCGCCAGCGCCGTCCCGAGCCCGAGCTCGGCGGCCGGAGTCAGGATCTCCCGGGGACGGTAGCCCTTGGATTTCCACCGATCGGTCCGCCCGGCCACGCCGTACTTGGGCGTCCGCACGAAAGCCGTTCGTCGGCCGATCATGCCGTCGAGGACCGCGGCGGCGTTGCTGAACGAGAGGCCGATGCCGACGGCGAGCGCGCCGGGGATGGCGCGGATGCGCGGCCCCAACGGTCCTTCGTCGCCCGTCAGAGCGAGGACCCGGTGCTGTGAGAAGGCGTAGAACACGACGACCGAGATCGTTGCGGCGGCGAAGATGGGCAGATCGAGGAGCGCCATCTCGCGCAGTCCGGTGTGGACGCGGACGATGAGCGTCGGGATCATGAGCAGGCTGAGGAGCGCCATCAGCGGGTAGGCGAGGTTCCCGGTGAGGTGGAAGAGGGCCTCGGCCCGCACCCGCAGCGGGAGGGGCGAAGCGAGGATCTGCGGCAGCAGTTTCTTCGCGGTCTGGAGCGACCCCTTCGCCCACCGCCGCTGTTGCGCCTTGAACGCGTTCATCGAGACCGGAAGCTCCGACGGGGCCCCGACCGCGGGCACGAAGACGAACTTCCACCCCCGGAGCTGGGCGCGATAGGACAGATCGAGATCCTCGGTCAGCGTGTCGCCCGCCCAGCCCCCGGCGTCTGCGATCGCCTCTCGCCGCCAGACGCCGGCGGTGCCGTTGAAGTTGAAGTAACAGTCGAGGGCGTGGCGTCCACCGTGTTCGGCGATGAAGTGCCCGTCGAGCAGGATCGCCTGCACTTCGGTGAGCGCGGAGTAGTCCCGATTCAGGTGCTCCCACCGGGCCTGCACCATCGCGGTCCGGTCGTCGGCGAGCAGGCAGGGGATCGTCCGCCGCAGGAAATCGGAGCGCGGGGTGAAGTCGGCGTCGAACATGGCTACGAACGGCGCGGTGGACACGTCGAGCCCGGCGGCGAGTGCCCCCGCCTTGAACCCATTGCGCTCCCTGCGGTGGAGGCGGACGATGTCGAGCCCGGCGGCCCGGTGAAGCGCCACCGCCCGCTCCGCGATCTCTCCGGTGTCGTCGGTCGAGTCGTCGAGCACCTGCACGTGAAGTCGCTCGCTCGGATAATCCAGCGCGGCCACCGAGGCGATCAGGCGCTCGACGACGTACCGCTCGTTGAAGATCGGCAACTGCACGAGGACGTGCGGCGGATCCGCGTCGAACCGCGGAAGTCCGGCGCGGTGGGCCCGCTCCGCCGCCCGGCGCGACTCTTCTCCTCGCCGCATGACGGCGATCACCAGTCGGTAGCGGTGGGACCCGTACGCCGAAAGCAGCAGCAGGACGGTGAAGTAGGCCGTCAGGACGACCTCGGCGAGTGGCATCGCGGGCGGCCCGGACCTTACCGACTCGATTCCGGGCGCCGAAGCGGCGCGCCACGCCCGGCATCATTATTCTCTGCGGCCATGCTGGACCGGGCCGGAGATCTGTGGCGGGCGCACCTCGAGGCGCGCCTCGACGGAGTGGCGGAGGATCTCGACGCCTGCGGGTTCGGCGGCGTGCTCCTCGACGCCGGGACTCCCTACGTCCACTTCCGCGACGACCAGCCCGCGCCCTTCCGCGCCAACGCGCATTTCCTGCACTTCTGCCCGCTCGAAGCCCCGCGCCACCTTCTCCTGCTCCGGCCCGGGAAGCCGCCGTTTCTCGCGGCCTGGTGTCCGGACGACTTCTGGTACGAGCCGCAGCGGGTCGGGTCGCCGGCGTGGGCCGCCGACTTCGAGGTCGTCGAGTGCCGGAGCCGCCCGCAGCAGGCGAGCGAGATCGCCCGGCGACTCCCGGCCCGCAGGCGCAGCGCGTTCGTCGGCGAGGACACCGCTTTCGCGGAGACGTTCGGACTCGCCGCGAACCCCGGCCGCCTGCTGGACCGGATGGACTGGCGGCGGGCGCTCAAGACGCCTTACGAAGTGGGCTGTATCGCCGAGGCGAACCGGGTCGCGGCGGCCGGCCATCGGGCGGCGGAGGCCGTGTTCGAGGGCGGCGGGAACGAGCTGGAGATCCACCAGGCGTTCGTGGAGGCGCTCGGCTGCGAGGAGGCGGCGCTTCCCTATCCGACCATCGTGGGACTCGACGAGAAGGGGGCGGTGCTCCACTACGAAGGCAAGCGCACCGAGGTCCGGGACGGCCGCAGTCTGCTGATCGACGCGGGCGCGAGAGTGCGCGGCTACGCGTCGGACATCACGCGAACGCGGCCGGGGGCGCGGGCCGACGGGCGGTTCCGCTCGCTGGTGGCGGCGATGGAGCGGGCGCAGCAGGCTCTTGGTGACGGCGTGCGACCCGGCCGCCCGTGGGGCGACCTCCACGCCGAGGCGCACCGGACCCTCTCGGGCGTCCTGAAGGACGAAGGCGTGATCCGGGTGGAGCCCGACGAGGCGGTGGAGAGCGGGCTGAGCCGGGTCTTCTTCCCGCACGGGCTGGGCCATTTCCTCGGGATCCAGGTCCACGATGTGGGCGGCCACCTCGCGCACCGGGACGGGCGGCGAGCCGAGCCTCCCCCGGAGCACCCGATGCTGCGCACCACGCGCACGCTCGAGCCCGGGCACGTGATCACCGTCGAACCCGGCGTGTACTTCATCCCGATGCTGCTTGACCGCTGGCGCGAGGGGGAGCGGCGCCGCGCGGTGGACTGGGATTCGGTGGACGCGCTCCTGCCCTATGGCGGCGTGCGGATCGAGGACAACGTGCTCGTCACCGACGGCGCCCCGCGCAACCTCACCCGCGAGCACCTCCCGACGTAGTTCCCGGCGCGCCGACGGTATGGAGCGCCGCTCTCCAGAGCGGCATGATGGAGCAAGGGCCCGCGCGCGCCGTGTTCTCCCGGCGCGGGCGGGGCCCGGCCGGGCGCGCCGGCCGGTCCGTGGGATGATTCGGCCGATGGCCGGGCGGCGCGGATTCCCGATCGCGACGGTGGCGGCCGCCCTGGCGTTTTCGTGGCTCGCCTGCGACCGGCCCGCGGGCGCGCTCGTCGTCACCGCGACCGAACCCCCGGCCCCCGTCGCGGGACCGCCCGAGACGTTCGGCTACCGGGTCGTCCGGGAGTTTCCCCACGACCCGGGCGCCTTCACCCAGGGCCTGTTCTTCGAGGCCGGCGAGCTCTACGAGAGCACCGGCCTCTACGGCGAGTCGTCGCTGCGCCGCGTCGCCCTCGAAACCGGGGAGGTCCTCGACCGGAAGGACCTCCTGCCCTCCTTCTTCGGCGAAGGGGCGGCTCTCGGGGATGGCCGCATCGTCCAGCTCACCTGGAAATCCGGCGTGGGGTTCGTGTACGACGCCGACTCCCTTCGGCTCGTCGGCGAGTTCCGCTACCCGGGCGAAGGGTGGGGGCTGACCTTCGACGGCGAACAGTTCGTCATGAGCGACGGCACCGACACCCTGCGCTTCCTCGATTCCGACGACCTGCGCGAGACCCGGCGTCTCCAGGTCACGGCGGAGGGAGCGCCGGTAGCGAACCTGAACGAGCTGGAGTGGATCGAGGGCGAGATCTGGGCGAACCTCTGGACCGAAGAACGGATCGCCCGCATCGGCCCCGAGGACGGCGTGGTCCGCTCCTTCCTGGACCTCAGCGGCATCCTCGACCCGGCTCGACGGCTCCCCGACTCCGACGTCCTGAACGGGATCGCGTGGGACCCGGAGCGCGACCGGATCTTCGTCACCGGCAAGAAGTGGCCCGCGCTCTTCCAGATCAGCGTCGTCGCCCGATGAGCGCCGCCGCGACCCCCGGAGGCGCGCTCCGCTGGCGGCACCTGCTCGGCATCGGCGTCGGCGTGGACGTCCTCGTGTTCTCGATCTGGCCGATCTATTCCTGGGTCGGCGGCGTGCGTCCGTTCGTCCTCGGGATGCCGTTCTCGATGGTCTGGCTCTGCCTCATGATCGCGATCGTCTTCTCCGTGTCCGTCGTGCTGTTCGTCAAGGACCGCGAGGATGACGAGCGGCTCGACCGCGAGGCCGCCGGAACGGGCGACTGAGGAGGGACGGGCATCGTGGATCCCTGGGTGGTCGTCTTCCTGACGACGGTGGCCTATCTCCTGGTCACGCTGGCGATCGGGATCGTCTCCGGACGGCGCGCCTCCAACACGCCCGAGGGTTTCGTCGCCGGAGACCGCAACCTCGGCTTCCTCGTCCTCTACTTCATCATGGGGGCGTCCATCTACAGCGCCTTCGCGTTCCTCGGGGCGCCGGGCTGGGCCTATTCCCGCGGCGCGGCGGCGTTCTACATCGTCTCCTACGGGACCGTGGGCCTCCTGCCCTGGTATTTCCTCGGTCCCCGCATCGCGCTGCTGGGACGGCGCTTCGGGTTCGTGACCCAGGCCGAGTTCTTCGCCCACCGCTTCGGCAGCCCCCGCGCGATCCCGGCGATCATGGCGGTGGTCAGCGCCGCGGCGCTCGTGCCCTACCTCGTGATCCAGATGAAGGGCGCGGGCTACGTGTTCTCGGTCGTGACCGAGGGCCGCATGCCCGAGTGGGCGGGCGCCGCGCTCGCCTACGGGGTCGTCCTCATCTACGTGACGAAGAGCGGCGTGTTGGGCGTCGGCTGGACGAACACGTTCCAGGGCATCCTCATGCTCGGCCTCGCCTGGGGTCTCGGGCTCTACCTCCCCTGGAAACTCCACGGCGGCATCGGTCCGATGTTCTCCGAACTCGCCGCCACCGCGCCGGAGATGCTGGTCGCTCCCGGCCTCGACGCCGCCGGAGCACCCTGGGGCATGGGCGCCTATTCGAGCGCCGTGGTCGTGTCGGTCCTCGGCTTCTCGGTGTGGCCGCACTACTTCATGAAGATCTACGCCGCCCGCAGCGTGCGCACCCTGAAGCGGATGGTCGTCTTCTATCCGACGTTCCAGATCTTCCTCATCCCGGTGCTGTTCATCGGCTTCGCCGGCATCGGCGCCTATCCCGGCGTCACCGAGGCGGACACCATCCTCCCGACGATCCTCATGGATCTCGACCTCCCGGCGCTGGCGGTGGGCCTCTTCTGCGCGGGGGCGCTCGCCGCCTCGATGAGTTCGGGCGACGCCATCCTCCACGCCGGAGCCTCGGTCCTCGTGAAGGATCTCGAGACGCCGCTGCGCCGGGTGCGTCGGACCCCGGCCGCCGAGACCCGGCTGATCCGATGGACGGCGCTCGGGATGGGCGCCCTCGCCTACTACCTCGCGGTGGGCTCGGAGGCGTCGCTGGTGGCGCTCCTGCTCATGTCCTACGGCGCCATCGCGCAGTTCTTCCGTTGCTCATCGCAGCGATGGTCTGGCGGCGCGCGACCCGGGCCGGCGCGATCGCGGGGCTGGTGAGCGGATGTCTGGTGGCGCTTGCGCTCAACCTGTGGCCGGAGTTCCAGTGGCTCGGGATCCACCCGGGTGTGTACGGGGCGGTCGTGAACGTGATCGTGCTGGTCGTCGTGTCGCTTCGGACGACGCCGCCCGACGCCGCCCGGATCGAGCCCTACCTCATGCGGGTGGAGGAGTGAGGCGCACTCGAGCAAACAACGAGCAAGCAAATTACACCCCGTGAATCAACGACTTGGGCACAAATGGCCTTGTTTTCCCCGCTCTGCATCAAGCAAATCAGACCCAGAACGGCACGTAATCCCGCGCCTTGAACCCCGCCTCGGGGTTCCGGACCCGGATCAAGCCGGCCTCCACCGCCTCCCGCAGCCCCCGCGACACGGCGGCCCGCTGCGACTCGGGCGCCCCGAACCGCTCCCGCACCGTCTGGTTCGTCGTGGTCCCGCCGGAGACGTAGCGCAGGCTGGCGTGGAGATAGATCGCCCGCAGGCGTTCCTCCCGCTCCATCCTGGCGAACGGCCTGGGCCCGAACAGCAGGATCCGGGTGAAGCCGGGGGGAGTCTCGAAGCGCGGCGGAGGCAGGTGATGCCGCTCCAGTTCGCCCACCACCCGATCGATCCCGCGGCCTCGCCCCTCGCAGAGGTCGAACCGGCGCATCAGCGAGGCCACTTTCTTGTTGCGCGTCGCGGGGGGAGAGTCGAGCATACGATTCAGGGCGACGAGCGGCTCCCCCGGATTCGTCACCTCGATCCGCCCTTCGAAGATTTCCACGCGCGGTGGTCCAGAGTCGTGGAATTCCTGATGGATCATGGCGTTCGCGATCAGCTCCCGTACCGCCGGCATCGGAAAATCCGGCAACGATCGCAAAAAGACTCCCCTGTCCACCTCGCGGCCGGGAAGCCGCGCCTCCACGTAGTCGCAGATCGTTTCGAACCCGACCGCGTATCCGGCCATCGGTTCTCGTTCGCCGTTCGCCACCAACCGCGAACGGCCCGGGTAGTGGATCACCCGCACCGCTTTGAATTGCAGGCTCCCGAAGCGGCGCAGGTCGCGGGCGAGGAGGATGGCGGCCGGATTCGTGATGTCGTACCGGCCGGCGTCGCAGCGGCGGATCAGTTCGTCGGTCTCGAGGGCCTTGAGGATCGTCTTCGGCCGCTCCGGGGGCGCCTGTTTCTGGAGGTCGAAGTAGGTGTCCCAGTTCAGCACCCGCAGCACGTCGCGGGCGGGCACCCGGGCAGCAGCGATCCCCTGCTCCCAGGGGTCGCGTGTCAGCACCGCCCACAGCGCCCGTCGCTTCTCCCGATATGCCTGCAGCGGTCGCTTCGAGTCTCCGACTCGGATGAATTCGCGCCCCCGGAACATGACGGGCTCCTGCTCCGCCGCCGGCACCGCGAGGACGACGACCCGATGCCCCCGCACCTCGACCTCGTGAAATTCGAACGCCACGGCGGGGCTCAGGAGCCTCCGAAGCCACGCCTCGAGGGGTTCGTTTCCCGCCTTGGCGGCCCAGGGGTCGAACTGCGTCCCGACGATGCGGTGTTCCACGTCCTCCACGCCCCAAACCATCCACGCGCGCGGCCTCGAAGCGAGTACCGCCGAATTCGAAAGCGCCGAGATGTACTCGCCGATCTCGTCGGGGCGTCCCTGGTTGACCTTGAACTCGACCCACTCGGTCTCCCGCGGAAGCGCGACGAGTTCACGCACCAGGTCGCGCAGCCAGTCCGCTTCCCGAGGGGCACTCATCGTATTGGCAGCGTAGCAGCGAGGCTACGCCGGCGCCCTACCCGGAGCGCCTGGACATGCCGGACTGGAGTCCGGCGTTCCGACGTCCCATGAGACGACTCGCGCTCCTCGCGCTGTGCCTCGGCCCCACGGTCGGCGCGGGGGCCGGGCAGGAGCCGGAGACCCGGACCGAGTGGCCGTTCTGGGGCGCCGACCAGGCCTCGACCCACTACTCCCCGCTCCGCCAGATCCACCGCGGCAACGTGGCCGACCTCCGCCCGGCGTGGGAGTGGGACACCGGAGAGGGCCCCATAACCGGTCCCCGTCTGCCCGTGCCCCGGAACCCGGTCCGCCCCGGGAGCTTCGAGAACACTCCGATCGTGCGCGACGGCGTGATGTACGTGAGCACCTCCTACAACCGGGTCGCCGCCCTCGACCCGGACACCGGCGAGCCGCTGTGGATCTACGACCCCCGGACCATCGAGTGGGGCCAGGTCCCGAACGGCACCGGCTTCGTCCACCGTGGCGTCGCGTTCCGGGAGGGTGAAGACGGCGCCTCGCGGGTTTTCCTGAACAGCCGCTGGCGGCTCATCTCGGTGGACGCCGTCACCGGAGAACCCGACCCCACCTTCGGCAACGGCGGCGAGATTGATCTCACCGCCCAGCTCCTGTGGCCGATCAACCGCCTCCACTACACCCAGACCTCGCCCCCGGTCGTCTTCGAGGATCTCGTAATCCTCGGCAACGGCGTCTGGGACGGCTTCGTGTACGAGCGCGATCCCCCGGGGAACGTCCAGGCGTTCGATGCGCGCACCGGCGAGCTGGTCTGGAGCTTCAACCTGATCCCGCAACCGGGCGAGTTCGGTAACGACACCTGGGAGGACGAGTCGTGGAGCCGGGTTGGCCACACCAACGTGTGGGCGCCGATGTCGCTCGACGCGGAGCGCGGGCTCGTGTACCTGCCGGTCGGCACGCCGAGCAGCGACTACTACGGCGGCGGCCGCCTCGGCGACAACCTGTTCGCCGAGTCCGTGGTCTGTCTCGACGCCCGCACCGGAAAGCGGGTCTGGCACTTCCAGACCGTCCGCCACGGCCTGTGGGACTACGACCTGCCCGCCGCGCCCACCCTGCTCGACATCACGGTGGATGGACGCGAGATCCCGGCGGTGGCGGTGGCCGCCAAGACCGGCTTCCTCTACGTCTTCGACCGGGTCACCGGCGAGCCGGTCTGGCCCATCGAGGACCGCCCGGTCCCCCCGAGCGACGTGCCCGGCGAGCGGACCGCCGCCACCCAGCCGTTCCCCTCCCGCCCGGCGCCGTTCGCGAAGCAGGAGTTCACCGAGGACGACGTGATCTCGTTCACGCCCGAACTGCGCGAGGAGGCGCTCGCCATCGTTCGCCAGTACCGGACCGGCCCCCTCTACACCCCGCCGTCGGTCGAGGGCACGATCGCGAGTCCGGGGATCCTCGGCGGCGCCAACTGGGGCGGGGCGGCAGCCGATCCGGAAACCGGCATCGTGTACATCAAGGCGAACGAGTTCCCGTCGCTCCTCGCGATCACCGACGCCGATCCCGAGCGCGTCGAGGGTCTCTACGGGCTCGACCGCGCGCGCCGCGCGCTGAACCTGCCGAACGGACTCCCCATCAACCGCCCGCCCTACGGCACGATCACCGCCGTGGACCTGAACACGGGCGAGCACGTGTTCCAGGTGCCCGCCGGGAACAACCCGCTGGTCCGCAACCACCCGGCGCTCGAGGGCGTGGATCTCGGGGACGGGCGGCTCGGGGTCGTCGGCGCTCCCGGGCCCATGGTGACCGGCGGAGGACTCGTGTTCTTCACCGGCGGCGCCGACCACCTGTTCGCGATCGACAAGGCCACCGGGGAGGAGCTGTGGGCGCATCCCCTCGGCGCCAGCTCCTACGCCAACCCGATGACCTACGAGTCCCCGGAGGGCGTTCAGTTCGTCGTCGTCGCGGTCGGTCGCGGCGAGGGCAACAAGCTGGTCGCCTTCTCGCTCCCGACCGCCGAGCCCGCGGGGGAGTAACGGTGCGCGAGAAGGTGTCGGTACGTGTCGGGGCCGGCGCTAGACTCACATGTCCGGCCAGGATCGTGACCTGCCGCCGCTGGCGTCGTGCGCCGGATGCGGTGGCTCGCGTCGAGGTCGGGGAACAGCCCCGTCGTTCATGGAGATATCGATCGTCGGTCGAGGCGGACCCCGGGATCGCGCTTCGATCCCGCTCGCGACTCGCGACGGCTGGCGGATCCCGAATGAACGTCACGAGCCCGCCCCACAACGGCTCGCGAGGACTCGAGTCGAGCAGCACATGAAAGGGCATCCGTCTGTGCGGCTCCGCTCCGCGTCCACCTCCTACAACTGTGCGGGCTTGGTGTTCGCCAACCGGCGGACCTGTGTTGAACCCATGTGCGTGCCAGAGATCCTCCGCAGGGACGGGTACCGCCAGATCGGGATCCGCCAGGCATGCCGCGGTGACGTGGTGCTCTACCGGACCCCCGATGATGAGGTTCAACACGTTGGAATCCTGATCGAGCGCAACCCGGTTTACCCGACAGGAACGTGGCAGATGAGTGTGCTGAGTCAGTGGGGCCTCGGCGGGGAGTTCATTCACGACCTCGAGGACGTCCCCCCACTCTTTGGCGAGCCCACCGAGGCGTGGACCGACCGGATCGCAATGTGACGGACCTGTTCGCCACGGCCGAGAGTCCGCAGACCGATGCCGCCGTGAGCCTCGTCAGCGGCAGTCGGCAGCTCGAGAGGGCGATTCTTGGTCTTGCCGTCACCCGGGATCTGATGGCTGAGGGTCGTCGAGACGCCGGCCTGGTTTCGGCAATCGTCGAGCGCGTCGGCGGCTTGGTCGGTCAGCCTGCGGACCGGCGCTACGCGAATCCCGCCGATGCCGCACTCACGGTCTATCTCTTCGTTCTGAGCCGCCTTGCGTCGGACGAAGTGGTCGTCGCCGCCGCACTTGCGAGCAAGGCTCCCAACTGCTTCTGGGCGCCCCGTGTTGCGGAGGCCATCCTGACCTCGCTCGCCCGATCCAGGGCTTACCGATTTTGGCTCGCCGACACGGCCTTCAGGTCCGATGCCGATCATGGGGACAGCGCCACGTCTGTTCTGTCTGCCCCGAGGGGTGTGCCTGGCGACCCGAGCCACCTCTGGACGCCTCGCGTAGCCCCCTCCGACACGAGGGTCGTGGGGTCCGGCTCGCTCTGGACTTCGGTCGGATCCGGGTCGCGTGTTTCACTGACGGCGGCAGCCTGAGGAGCCCCGTCAATGCGACACGCGTGGAGCGCAGTGGTGCAGAATTCCTTTGTGGACCGGGAGACGGGCTTGGTCTCGCTGATCAACGTCGTCGAGGAAATCACGTGCGTCCCGCCAAAGAACCAGCATCCCGCCAATCCACCGAACTCCATTCCGATCGCGGTGCACCTCGTAAACCAGTTCTGGCGACGTGACCCCCGCGAGCCAGAACGTGGGCGCATCAGGATCCGCATGCGCGGGGCCGAGGGCCAAGTGCTTGATATGGCGGAGTGTGGCGTGGATCTCTCGCACCGGAAGAGGCAGAACATCATTCTCAAGATCGACGGCATCCCGTACTTCGGACAGGGTGTCTATGAGTTCGAGATTGCGGAGTCCGCGGATGGGTCGTGGCGACCAGTGGTCGCGATTCCCCTCGAAATCCGCTTGCAGCCTCGGGCGCAGACTTCAGACCCTTCATCCATCTGACAGGAGATTCGCCATGCCCCTTCCCCCTCTCTACGACCCCGAAGCCGTGCGCCCCATGCGCGAGGAGCTCGAAGACTGCGCCGTCGGCGCGCTGAGCACCCCCGACGCCGTGGACGCGATGCTTTCGCGCCCCGGGACCGCGCTGGTCGTGGTGAACTCGGTCTGCGGATGCGCCGCCGGTTCGGCGCGGCCGGGGGTGACCCGGGCGCTCCAGAACGCCCGAATCCCCGATCATCTCGGGACCGTGTTCGCCGGGGTGGACCGCGATGCGACCGAACGCGCCCGCGAGCGCATGGTCGGCGTCCCGCCTTCCTCCCCCGCGGTCGCCCTCTTCCGCGACGGCGAACTCGTCCACATGCTCGAACGCCGGCACATCGAGCGGATGTCCCCGGACATGGTGGCGGGGAACCTGGTCGCCGCGTTCGATGCGGTCTGCGAGCGGGAGGGCCCCTCGGTCGCGCCGGAGGTCTGGGAGCGCTCGGCCCGCGAGCGGATGTGCGGCTCCTCCGTCCCGATCTTCAACCCCACCTTCCGCTAGCCGCCGGCCCGCCTTTCCCCGTTGTCCGGAGACGGGACCCCGGCCGGCGCTCCGGGAGCCTTCGCCGCCGGCCGCTTTCTCAGCATCGAGGGCGGCGAAGGAGCGGGCAAGACATCGCTCGCCCGCCGGCTCGCCGAGGCGCTGGAGGCGAAGGGCGCCCTGGTCGTCCAGACCCGCGATCCGGGCGGAACCCGCGTGGGCCAGACCATCCGGGAACTGCTCCTCGACCAGCCCCGGCCGCTGTGCCCGGAGGCGGAGGTGGCGCTCTTCTTCGCCGATCGGGCCCAGAATCTCCACGAAGTGATCCGCCCCGCGCTCGAAGCCGGCCGAACCGTCCTCGCGGACCGGTTCACCGACTCCACCCTCGCCTATCAAGGAGGCGGCCGCGGGATCTCCCGCGACCTCATCCTCGCCGTGGACCGGGCGATCACCGGCGGAGTGCGGCCCGATCTCACCCTCCTGCTTGATCTGCCCGCGGAGGTCGGTCTGGCCCGGCTGGGGCAACCCGACCGGATCGAGCGCGAGGCGGTGGAGTTCCACGAGCGGGTCCGGTGCGAGTTCCTCCGGATCGCCGGCGACAGTCCCGAGCGGGTCGGCGTGCTCGACGCCACGAAGCCGCTCGCCACGGTGTTCGACGCCGCGTGGAATGTCGTCGAGGAGCGGTTCCGGTGAGCGCGCCACCGTCCGGCGAGCCCTTCGCCCGCCTCGCCCGCCTCGCCGCGGCGGGACGGCTGCCGCCCAGCCTGCTGTTCACCGGGCCGCCCGGTTCGCCGACCCGGGAGGCGGCGCTCTGGCTCGCGGCGGTCGCGAACAGCCCGGACCCCGCCCCGGACTCGGAGCCCACCCGGGGGATCGCCGAGCGGATCCTGTGGACCGACGCTTCGGCGCGGGGCAGCGACCGCGCGGGATCGCCGCCCGCCGGGGGACCCTGGCCCGATCTGCACGCCGTCCACGCCGACGCGAAAGGGGAGATCAAGGTGGATGCGCTGCGGGAGGCGGTCGGGGCCAGTCGCCCGCACCCGTTCGAGGGATCCCGCCGGTTCCTGCTCATCGTGGGCGCCGACGGCATGAATCCCTCGGCGGCGAACGCGCTCCTCAAGACGCTCGAGGAGCCGCACCGCCGTCTCGGCGTCATCCTGACCGCGGTGCGGGAAGCGGCGCTCCTGCCCACGATCATCTCGCGGTGCCAGCGGTGGCGTTTCCCCGGGCCGGCCGAGAACGAAATCGCGACGCGGCTGCGTGAGGACCACGATTACAAGGAGGCCGACGCCGCGTGGGCCGCGCTCGCTTCCGGGTTCGACCTCAACCGGGCGCTCGCCATCCCGAGGGGTCGGCTGTCGCCGCTCGCGGGGGAAGCGGTACGGTTGGCCGCCGTGGTGTCCCGAGGCATTCCACCGCTCCCGCGCGCCCGGCTCAGCGAGCGGCTCGCTCGCGCCGGAGGCCGTTCCCGGCGGGGTGCCGCGCCGGAGCTGCGGATCCTGCTCGCCCTGCTGCGGGCGACGCTACGGGATCTCGCCGCGCTCGCCGCCGGGGCGAAGCCGCTCTCCGGCGATCCCGGCGGCAAGCTGGCGCTGCTGGCGAAGGAGGCGCCCCCGGCCGCGTTCGCCGAGGGGCTCGGGCTCGTGGAGGCGGCGGACCGCGCCATCCACCAGAGTCACGGCAACCCCCGCATGCAGCTCGATGCCTTGCTGCTCGACTTCAACGAGATCGCCCGCCCCCTCGTGATCGCCCGAATGCGCGCGGCCCGGGCGGCGCAAGCCCAGAGCGCCGCCCGGCGATGACCCGCCAGCAGTTCCTCGCGCTCCTCGACGGCATCACGACCTGGAAGCGCGAGGGTAGCCGCGCGCCGCACAAGCCGCTGCTGATCCTCCTTGCGCTTGGCCGCCTCTCTCGCGGAGAGCCGGAGCGGTTCGCACCCTACGACTGGTACCACGACGCACTTCTGCGGTTACTGAGCGACTACGGCCCGTGGCGGAAGGTCCACCACCCCGAGATGCCGTTCTGGCGGCTGCAGAGGGACGGTTTGTGGGACATTCCCGAAGCGGTCGGGCTCCGACGGTCGGGAAAAGAACGCGGGGGCGGCGTGTCACCCAGGTCCCTGCGCGAGTCCGGCGCCCGCGGAGGCTTCCCCCAGCCGGTCTTCGATCTTCTCGCATCCGATGCCCAACTCGTGGAGATCGCTGCGACGCGACTTCTCGCCGGGCACTTCCCCGAGGGATTCCACGACGAGATCCGCGACGCCGTCCGTCTCGAATCACCGCTCCTCGCCGCCGAGGAGCCGGAGAGTTACGCGGTCGTCCGCAAGCCGCGCGACCCCGTGTTCCGGCGCGCGGTGATCACCGCCTACGAGCGCCGCTGCGCCATGTGCGGCTTCGACGTGCGGCTCGACGATCGCCTGCTCGGCCTCGAGGCGGCCCACATCCGCTGGCACTCCTGCGGTGGCCCCGACCGGGTCCCGAACGGCCTTGCGCTTTGCATCCTGCACCACCGGGCTCTCGACCGCGGCGCCATCGGCCTCCGCCCAGACGCCGTATCCCGGCGCGCGACCTACCGCCTGATCGTCTCCGACGAGCTCAGCGGTGGCAGCGACGCCTTCCGCCAGCTCGTCGGGATCAACGATCAGCCGCTTCGTCCCCCGCAGGCCCCCCACTTCCGCCCCGACCCGCAGTTCGTCCGGTGGCACCGCAAGGAGGTCTTCCGCGGCGAACCCCGCGCCGCCTGACCCGGCTGCGGCGGCTCACACGCGAAAGATGTCTTCGAGGGATTGGGCGTTGAAGGTGACCCCCTCCCTTCGGCACGCGGCCCGGAACTCCGCTTCCAGCAGATTCGACGACTCGAGCCGGTCGAACCCGCGAAGACGATTCGCGATGGAGAGCGCCTTGGGCTCGTCGAACGCCAAGGCGATCAGCGCGGACGAGTCCAGGCAGGCGACCCTCATTCGCCGCGATCATCGAGGAACCGCTGAAGCGCTCCCGGAACCGGCGCGATCGGAGCGAAGCGGCCGAGGGGATTCCTCGCGGGGACGAGCACACCTCGGCGCTCCAACTCCCCCTGAGGCTCCTCCAGCGACTGGGCCGGCTCCGGGATGGGACGGATCTCCGCCACCGGCTTTCCCCGCCAGGAGACGCGAACCGTGCGCCCGTGGCGAACTTGCCGCATGACTTCCGAGAAACGGGACTTCGCCTCAGAGGTCGAAAGCATGGGAAGCATCTGGCTGGTCTAACCGGTCATTCCCGGGAGGGAGCGGGCGTCTGGGCGACTTCGACGCGTTCGGCGATGAAGTCCGCGAACGGCCGGATGTCCTGTCCGGCGCTCGCCTTCTCGAGTGCGGCCAGATAGCCCGCGCGGTCTTCGACGCGGATCACCGTCCACACAAAGCCGCCCGCAGCCAGCATCAGGTTCATGAGGAACCGGGCCATCCGGCCGTTGCCGTCGGGCCACGGGTGGATGGGTCCCAGCGCCCAGTGGCCCAGGACGGCGCGAACCGCCGGCTCGGGTTCCTCTTGCAGCAAACGGAAGAGCGCGTCCATCGCCGGTCGCACGGCTTCGGCGCGCGGCGGCACGTGGCGCGATCCCCGGATGAAGACCGGCCCGGACCGGTAGCCCGCCAGAGCGTGAGCCGGAAGGATGCCGGCGCGGACCGACGGGGCGAAGAGCGCCTGATGCCACTTCTGGTGGCCGGCGCGGGCGATTCGGGCGGCCTCGGCCCCGCGGAGCACCTTTCCCACGGCGTCACGCACATGAGTGAATGCTCGCCAATTCAGCCTGTGGATGAAGTCGCGTGAGCACCGAGAGTGGCGAGGCGCCCGGCTGACGAGGCGCGCGAGGGAGGAATACCGCACCGTCTTTCGACCGATGCGCAACGAAGAGCGGCCCGGAGCGTAGCGGAGGGGCGCGTTCAGCCGGGATGCATCGCCGCTCGAATGCCGCGTGACTTTATCCACAGGCTGAATGGCCGAGCGCAGCGAGAGCGTCGCGGTGGCGCCGGTCCGCGCCCTCCGGATCCCAGGCCCCGTCGCGCACCCGCTGCACGAGTTCCGGGGAAACCTGATAGCCCTCGATCGAGAGCGAGTGGTAGGCGTCGGTGCGATAGATCTCCGACACGGCGGCCACGTACGCTTCCCGGTCACCTGACAGCCCCGGCGCCGGGGGGAAGCGATCCAGAACCGGTTGCCGAAACCGCCTCCACAGCGCTCGAATCCGCTGCGCCGCCGGGTGAGCCTCCGGCAGCATCGTGACCGCGAGGGTCGGCTCGAATGGATCGGTCTCGCGGATGTCGTATCCGGCGGCCCGCATCGCATCCTTGATCTGGTCCGCGAGATCGGAGCGGCGCAGGCGTCGGAATGCTCCGGCCAGCCGGCCGGCGACGTAGGGCTGTCCGCGGTCGAGGAGGTGCGCGAGGATCCTTCCTCTGTTCGCGAGCTGCGAAATCAGCACTTGTGCTTCCACCGGATGGGTGCGGAAGAACACGGGAGGCAGGCGGACAGCGGCTGCTTCCGGCGAGAGAATCCTCAGACTGTCCCTCTGCTGCGCCTCCTCTGGCGCCGGCTCTCTCGGGTCCTGGAGGTCGATCAGCGAGGTGCCGAAGGGCAGCGCGACCTGGTTGTTCGATCCGGCGGGTGCGTGGAGCACGACCTGATCGGGAATGGTGGTGCTGCCGGCGTGGAGCAGGGCCGACGTCGTGGATGAGAGCCACCAGCGCTCGCCGAAGCGATGGGCGGCGTAGCGGGCGCAGAACTCCCAGAACGCGGCGTACCACGGGGTCGAATCTCCGGGCAGCACTCCCGGGCTCTGGACGAGCAGCCAGCCGTTGATTGCGCGGCGCAAGTACCCGTTCCGGATCAGCCGCTCCCGATGCACCCGAGTGAACTCCGCGGCCCGAAACACCCGGCGGCTACGGCGCCGCAGTCGCGCCAGCACGTCGAGCGAGGCGGCGAGTCGTCGGTGGGCGGTAGCCATCGGGGCGCGGTTCGGTTCCCTCCCGGAACCGGGACACCACTAGTATATTTGGTTGTGATACCGCTAGTGTTTTTCGCTTCCTCTCGCTCGTCGAGGAACCGTTGGAGAGCTCTCGGAAACCGTGCGCCCGTTGCGAACCGTGGTTGTGACGCCCGCCGTCACCGGGCCGCGGCGCGAACTGCCGGGTGCGAGTCCGGCGCTCCGTGGGGCGTCGGCAACGCCATTCGCACACCTCCCCGCCGGATCATCACCGGCGCCCCCGGCTCGAGCGCCGCATCCGCGCGGGCGAGCTGGTTCTTGAGCATGCTGTCCTTCATGCCGGTGTCCATGAAGCTCCACGGCAGCTCCTCGTCCGGCTCGCGCTCCCGGTGCAGATAGAAGTCGGCGTCGAGCCCGGCGGCCCGCAGGCTCGGGTTCAGCGCCCGCCCGTCGGCGAGCGACAGGACCACCGGGGCGAGGCGTCGGTCCCCGACCGCGAGGATCGCCTGGAGGCGCTCGAGTCGCGGCGACTTCATGTGCGCCTCGACGCCGGACTCCGCACCGAGTTCCCGCCGGAGGAGCCGCATCTTCCAGGTCAGCTCGCGAAGCGGCGCCATCGGCCGCCATTGGAACGGCGTACCCGGCTTGGGGATGAACGGATTCACGCTCGCGATCGTCCGCCCCCGCGGGTTGCGCGCGCGGACCCGATCGCGGATGGCGCGGACCAGCGGCGGGATGCCGAGCACGTCCTCCTCGGTCTCCCCCGGCAGCCCGACCATGAGATACAGCTTCAGGTTCACGACCCCGGCGTCGAGCAGGATCCCCACCTTGTCGAGGATCTCGTCGTTCGTGACCCGCTTGTGGATCGCGATCCGCAGCCGGTCGGTGCCGACCTCGGGGGCGACCGCCACCGTGCGTTCCCCGCTCTCCGCGAGCGGGCGCACGAACTCGTCACGCACATCCTCGAACCGGACCGAGGAGACGCTGACCCGGTAGCCCATGTCCCGCAGCTCGCTCACCAGCGGCACGATCTCGCGGTGGGCGCCCACCGCGGTCGAAACCAGCCCGATCCGGTCGGTGTGGGGCCTCGCGGCGCGGGCCAGATCGAGGAGGCGCTCCACCTCGAACGACCGCTTGGGGAGGTAGTTGTAGCCGGCCCAGCAGAAACGGCACAAGGTGGGACAGCCCCGGGAGACCTCCACGAGGAACTTCTCCGACATTTCGGTCTCGCGCGTGAGCAGGAAGGTCGCGGGAGGAGGGAACCGCGCGTCCTTGCCCATCCGGGCCCGGACCACCGGGCCGCCGCCCCGCACCCGCCGATCCCGGATGCGTCCATCCTCCGCATAGGAGATCTCGTGCGTCGCCGGCACGTAGAACCCGGGCTCCCCGGCGAGTCCGGCGAGCTGCTCCGCCTTCGACCCCGCCCGCAGCCGGTCGGTCAGCGCCGGGAGCAGCGCCTCCGCCTCGCCCACCGCGAAAGCGTCCACGAACGGCGCGATCGGTTCCGGGTTCAGGAAGGTCACCGGCCCGCCGGCGATGACCAGCGGATCCCGGGGACGGCGATCCTCCGCCAGCGGCTCGAGCCCGGCGAGCCGAAGCATCTCCACGAGATGCACCAGGTCGGGCTCGAACGTGATCGAGAACGCGATCACATCGAAGCTCCGCACCGGGCGCCCGCTCTCCAGCGCCCGCAGCGGGGTTCCGGTTCGCCGGTACTCGCGCATCTCGCCCCGGTCCGGCAGGAAGAACCGCTCGCTCTCGCAGTCGGGCAGCAGGCTCCAGAACCGGTGCACCGCCTGGAAGCCCACATTCGACATCCCGAGCGCGTAGCGGTTCGGATAGCCCACCGCGACCCGCAACCCGGCCCGGGCGGTCGAGCCGGAGTCTCCCCCGAGGCGAATCTCCCGGGCCAGCCGGCGGTCCGCCCGCTGCCGCAGCAGGCGGCTCACTCGGGCGGCTCTTCCGTCGGCGGCTCGAACACGAGGATCCGGCTGCAGATTTCGCAGGTGACCAGCTTCCGGCCGACCCGGATCTCCTCGAACAACTGCGGGCGCATCCGCACGCTGCAGGCGCCGCAGCGGTTGTCCCAGGTGACCACCACCGCGGTCCCGCCGCGAGCCTTCCGGATCCGTTCGTAGCGGGCCGCGACGGGCGCCGGGAGCGTGTCCGCCGCGGTCTTCCGCTTCTCCGCCAGCCGGTCGCGCTCGGCGCCGCGGCGCGCCGCTTCCTTCCGCACGTCGGCCTTCTTCGTCTCGAATTCGACCCGGATCGCGTCGAATTCGCGCGACCGGGCGGCGACGTCGTCCCGAAGCCGGTCCATGTCCTCCATCAGCCCGAGGATCCGGTCCTCGATCCCGGCGATGCGCTCCCGGGTGGCGGCGATCTGCGTCCGGAGTCCCCGGTACTCGTCGTTGGTGCGCGCCGTCAGCAACTGATCGTCGTAGCGGGACACCGCCGCTTCCGCGGTCTCCAGCTCCCCTTCATCGCGCCGACGCGTCGAGGCGGTGTCGCTCAGTTCCTTCTCGGTGGCGGCGAGCCGACCCCGCGCCGCCGCGATCTCGTCGTCAATGGCGGCGAGCCGGCCCGGAACCCGGGCGAGGTCGCGGTCGAGCGAACCGATGCGGGTATCGAGATCCTGTACTTCCCGCAGCGTCGCGAGCTCGGGAAGCACGGGTCACCCCCTCCGCCGGGCTGCCCCGGCGGTGGGCCCACCAGGGTTCGAACCTGGGACCAACCGGTTATGAGCCGGCCGCTCTGACCGCTGAGCTATGGGCCCGGACTCCGGGTCCCGCGGGAACCTCACGCCACTGTCTCCTCCGCGTGCGCCCGTCGCGTTCCTCAGCCGGAGAACGGGCGCAGCTTGCGGGCCCGGGCGGGGTGCCGCAGCTTGCGGATGGATTTCGTCTCGATCTGACGGATCCGCTCGCGGGTCACGTCGAACTCGCGCCCGACTTCCTCGAGCGTCTTCTCCTGCCTCCCATTCAGACCGAAACGGTTGTGGATAACGGCCTCCTCGCGCGGCGTCAGCGTCTTGAGCACTGACTCGATGGTTTCCTGGAGCCGCCGATTGATCACGAGTTCCTGCGGGGATTCCGCGTTCGGATCCTTGATGAAATCGCCGAGGTGTCCGTCGTCGTCCTCGCCGATCGGCGTCTCGAGCGAGATGGGCTCCTGCGCGATCCGCATGACCCGCCGCACCTTCGTCGCCGTCATCCCCATCCGGTCGGCGATCTCCTCCTGCGTGGGCTCGCGCCCCAGCTCCTGGACCAGGCTGCGCTGGGTCCGGTGGAGTTTGTTGATCGTCTCGTGCATGTGCACCGGGATGCGGATGGTGCGCGCCTGGTCGGCGATCGCCCGCGTGATGGCCTGCCGGATCCACCACGTCGCGTATGTCGAGAATTTGTAGCCGCGCCGGTACTCGAACTTGTCCACCGCCTTCATGAGGCCGATGTTGCC
Source organism: Vicinamibacteria bacterium (assembly GCA_965232015.1). GTDB lineage: Bacteria > Acidobacteriota > Vicinamibacteria > Marinacidobacterales > Marinacidobacteraceae > JAJEAO01. The sequence goes on from OZ246946.1 coordinate 3,229,392, forward strand.
CTCCTGGATCAGATCGAGGAACTGGAGGCCGCGGTTCGTGTACTTCTTGGCGATCGAGACGACGAGCCGCAGGTTGGCCCGCACCAGATCCTGCTTGGCGAGCTGGGCGCGCTCTTCCCCGACTTCCATGTTATCGACGGCCCGCTCGAACTCCGGCAGGACCTGCGTCCGGGCCCACTTCACCTTGCGGGGGCTGCCGAACTCGGTCATGACCTTCCCGATCCGATCGAGCGTCTTCGTCGCGGCGCGCTTCCGTCGCAGGATCTCTCGCCGGATGGCGGTCTTGTCCTCCGCCGAGGGCAGCCGGAGCCGGAGCCGCTCGCACGCATCCATTTCGCTCTGCGCTTCCCGGACCTCCTCGTAGAGCCCCTTGATCTCGTCGATCCAGCGGTTCAGCAGCCCTTCGGTGGGACGCATATCCCAGATGATGTGGCTCATCTCGATCCGCGTCCGGGCGGCCAGCCGGCCCCGGCGCTTGTAAGCCCGCGTGTTGCGGGCCTCCTTGCGCAGCAGCGAGACCCGGCGCCGATACAGCTTGTGCTTCGCCTCGAGCCGGTCCAGGTGGCCCAGGATGCGGATGCGGTGCGCGTCGTGGCGGATCGTGGTGCCGCCTTCCGCCACCTCGAAGTTCTCCCGAAGCTGCATCGTGTCCGCCTCGACCTGCGGCCGAAAGTCCTCGAGCAACTGATGGATGATGTAGAGCCGGCGGGTGATCGCGCGCTTGGAGAGGAACTTGCCGCGCTCGATCCGCTTCGAGATCCGGACCTCGCCCGCCCGGTCGAGCAGCGGCACGACCCCCATCTCGCGCAGGTACATGCGCACCGGGTCGTTCGTGCGCTCGATGGCGCTTGGGGTCAGGTCGAGGCTCTGCGCCTCGTTGTCACGGTGCTTTTCGTAGTCGGCCTCGGTCTCGAAGACCTGGATCCCCCACTCCACGAGCGTCTCGAGGAACTCCTCCGGGGGATCGTCCCCCCATGCCTCCTGGATCTCCTCGTTCAGGAGATAGCCCCGCTCCTTTCCGACGTTCAGCAGGGCGATGACCTCGCGGGTCTGGCCCCCGGCGCCGAAGCTGCGCAGGAGCTGCTCGGGATCGAAACCGGGAGTCTCCGCTCGTTCCATGCTCAACGCGAAAGCCTCAGGGTGTGACGGGCGCGGGAACCGGTGGCCTCAGGCCCCGGCGGTCAGCGGGCAACGCGGTCCAGAGTGCTGGTCCGGACCACGGAAGTCACGCGCGCCATCCGACGAGGGACGGCGGAAAACGGGTGGCCTCCCGATCCGTGCTCCCGACTCCGAATGGAGCCGGGGGGACCGAACTCGTGTCGTCAACCGGACGACGAGATCGTCCGGAACGGAAGGGCCAGCCAAGGTCAACGATTTGCGCCGCTCCGACGGTCGTCCACGGAATTGACGCGGAAGCGTCGAACGGCAACCCGGGAATGTACCACGCCCGGCGTGCGCGCCGCCACGCCTGCCGGGCCCCGCCCGCGCCCGCGCCCCCGCCCCCACCGGGAGAACTGGCCGGGAGAACTGGCCGGGAGAACTGGCCGGGAGAACTGGCGCCGGAGGCCTGTCTTGCCGACGCGCCGGCAGGAGAGCGACGCTCCATGGCTCATCCCCGTCCGAAGTTGCGCGTGAGGAGGCCGTCCATCTCCACCGTGATCTCCCGGAGCCGGTCGAACAGCTCCGCCGACTCGCCCCGCCGGACCTCCCCCTTGATGCGGCCGAGCTGCAGCCGCAGCGCGCGCAGCCGGAGCGCGCCGAAACAGTCCGCCGGAGTCTGCCGATCGAGATCGAGCCCCACCGGATCCATCTGCGCGGCCACCAGGACCCGCTGGATCGGTCCTGGCTCCGAGCTGAGTTCCGCGAGTCGGGTCGGCAGATCCTCCCCCGCCTCGGCGACGGCCTTCAGATCGAGAAACGCGGGAGCGAGCGCGAGGCCCTCGAAGTCCTCCGCCGCCGCGTTGCACAGGATCCGGGTCACCTCGTCCGGCCGCTTCCCGATCCACCGGATCAGCTCGCGCTCCGCCGGGAGCGGCCCGTTCGCCGCGGAATCGCCCGCGGTCCCGCGGGGACCTCGCGCCTCCTCGCCTCGGGGATCGCCGTGTCGGGGGTCGTCCGGCCCGCGCCGCATCGTCGCCCGACCCGCCACCCGGGCCAGCTCCGCCCGGGCCGCGTCCAGGGAGAAGCCGAGCCCACCCGCAACTTCGGCGAGCCAGGTCTCGCGGTCCAGTGGACTCGGCGCCCGGGCGATGACCTCGAGGATGCCCCGCGCCGCGTCGGCTCGACGTCCGCCCGCCCCCGATGGCCCCTCGAGCGCCTCCGCCACCAGGAAGTCCACGAACCCGGGCGCCACGCGCACCGCCTCCCTCAGCGCCCCGCCGCCTTCCTCCCGCACCAGATCGTCTGGATCGCGGCCGTCCCCGAACCGGGCCACCCGGACCCGGATCCCGGCCTCGAGGAGCACTCCGACCGCCTTCCTCGCCGCCCGGCGCCCGCCCGGGTCCGAATCGAACGCCAGCACCACGTCCCGGGTCTGGGCGGCGAGCAGCTTCGCGTGCTGGGGCGTGAGCGCGGTTCCGCACACCGCCACCGCGTTCGGGACCCCCGCCTGCCACGCCGAAAGGCAGTCGAAGTAGCCCTCCATGAGGATCGCCTGTCGCTCCCGGCGGATCGCGGTCCGGGCGTGGTTGAACCCGTAGAGCACGCCGTACTTCCGATAGATCGGCGTTTCCCTCGTATTCAGGTACTTGGGCTCCTTCCCGTCGAGGCTCCGCCCGGCGAACGAGACGACGCGGCCCGACCCATCGAGGATGGGGACGATCAGGCGGTTGCGAAAGAAGTCGTAGTGCCCGCCGCGTCGTCCCAGGACCAGCCCCACCTCGATCCGGATCGGCATCGGCACCCCGTCGCGTCCGAGCGCCCGTGACAGGTCGTCCCACTCACCCGTCGCGTAGCCGAGCCCGTATTCGGTGATCGTCGCGTCGCTCAGCCCGCGCTCGCGAAGCGCCCCGAGAGCCTTCTTCCCAACGGGGCGGGTCAGCGCCGCGCGGAAGAACTGGAGCGCCTTCCGGTTCGCGGCCCGGAGCGCTTCCTGGCGGGAGGCGCGCTCCGGGTTCCGCGTCGGGATGGGGATGCCGGCCCGGCGGGCGAGGGTGTGGAGCGACTCCACGAAGGTGAGGCCGTCGCGCTTCATCAGGAACGAGAAGACGTCCCCGCTCTCCTTGCACCCGAAGCAGTGGAAGAACCCCCGTTCGGCGTTCACCTGGAACGACGGCGCGGTCTCCTTGTGGAACGGACACAGACCCGCGAACCGGCCGGGACCGACCGGGCGGAGCGCGATCTGCTCGCCGATCAGGTCGGTGATCTCGGTCGCATCGCGAACCTGCTCCCGAAACCCGTCGTCAGCCACTGGAACGTCGGACTCCACCAGTTCTCCCGGTGGGGGGCCGGCACGTATGGATCGCCGGTCTCCAGTCCGGGACGGATGCTACCCCGACCTCTGCCGGAGCTCGCCGGACCGCAACGCCGGTCTCCAGTCCGGCAGGCGCGGCCAACACCCGGGCCCGTCCCAAGGCGTCACTCCGCATGGCCCCCGAGAGCTGCCCGGCGCTTCATACTGCCCCCATGACCCCCGAGTCCCTGCTGCGCCTGCTCCACGACATCGCCGACGGACGCACTCTACCCGCCGACGCCGTCCGCCAGCTTCGCTACCCCTTCGAGCCGGTCACGGGCGCGAACGAAACGACTCCCTTCGCCCGCCTCGACCACCACCGCGAGCTCCGCCGCGGCTTCCCGGAAGTCGTCCTCGCCGAGGGCAAGTCTCCCGAACAGGTCCTCCACATCACCGCGGCCCTCGCCCGCACCGCCAGCCAGACCCTCGTCACCCGGGTCACGCCGCCACTGTCCCGACAGCTCACCGCCGCGATCCCCGACGCGATCGAGCACCCCGAGGCCCGGGCGGTCGTCGTGAGCCGCACCCGGCCCACGCCGCTCGACGCGCGAATCGGCGTCGTCTCCGCCGGCACCGCCGACATCCCGGTCGCGGAGGAGGCCGCCCTCACCGCCCGGCTCATGGGAGCGGAAGTCCGGCGCACCTACGACGTGGGCGTCGCCGGCATCCAGCGTCTCCTCACCGAGGCCCCCGGTTTCGCCGAGCTCCACGCGCTCGTCGTCGTGGCCGGGATGGAGGCCGCGCTCGCTCCGGTGGTGGCGGGGCTCGTCCCGTGCCCGGTGATCGCGGTCCCGACCTCGACCGGCTACGGCGCCTCCTTCCGGGGCCTCGCCGCGCTCCTCGCTCTCCTGAACTCCTGCTCCCCCGGCGTGACGGTCGTGAACATAGACAACGGTTTCGGCGCCGGGTACGCCGCCGCGCTCGCGGTGGCTCACTTCCGCCGGCTGGATTCCGACTCCCGCTGAGCCGCGCCGCCGGCGGGACCGGTGGCGAAACGGACCGCGAGCCAGGCGACCGCCGCCGGGGCCAGGTACTCGGCGAGCCGCAGCCCCGGCGGCAGGGTCCATTCCGCCCCCGGAGGCGTCGTCCACAGCGGCTCGTAGCTGAGCACCGAAGTCGCCGACAGCGCCAGCACGCCGGCGAACCAGCCGCGCCGCTCCGGGTGGAGCAGGAGGAACGGCAGGCTCCACGACAGGTACCACGGATGAGCGACCGGAGACAGCAGGAACCCGGCGGCCGCGAGCGCCCCCATCGAGAACGCCGGCGGCTCCCTCCGGACGAGCAGCACCGCCCCGACGGCGAGCACGCCCGAAAGCGCCGCCGGACGCGCCAGCTCTCCGACCGCCGCCTCGAGCGGCAGGAACAGGCTCTCGTTGAACCGCCAGTGCCGGGCGTAATGGAGCAGGCTGAAGCCCAACTCGCCGAGCCGCGCCACGACGCCATCCCCGACCCGCTCCGGCGTGAGCAGCGGCGCAAACGGAATCGCCATCGCCACCCCCGCAACCAGGACGACCGCAGCCCGCGCTCGGGACCGCACGGAGGTCCGCATGGCCAGGAACGGAACCAGCGCCAGCCCGGCGAACTTCACCGCCCCCGACAGCCCCGCGAGCGCCGCCGCCCGGAGCACCCGCCCCGACGAGGCGGTGGCCAGCGCGAGCCCGACGAGCGCCACCCCGAGCGCATCCCCGTGCCCGCTCCCCGCGATCTCCACGACCGCCAGCGGATTCCAGACCCACGCGGCGACGAGCAGCGGGTCCAGCCCCCGGCGCCGCAGCAACAGGATCAACGCCGCGACCAGCGCCGCCTCCGCAAGAACGAACCCCGCCTTGAGCATCCCCCGCATCGCCGCCGGACCGGGAGCGAGCGAAGTCACCGCCGCGGCGAACCACTGCGCCCCCGGCGGCCAGATCGCGGGCAGCATCCAGTACTCGACGTCGTCCCGGATCTCGGGGAGTCGCTCGCGGAGTTCGTCCAGCGCCGGGTGATCCGGCGGCTGCGCCCACGGATCGAGTCCGGCGGCGACGACCTGCCCCTCCCAGACCGCCCGGTGGAGGTCGCCCGAGAGCACCGGAGGCCCGGCGAGGAAGACCGCCCGCGTGACCGCCCCGGCGATCAGCACGACCGCGAGAACGCCCCGTCCTGACCGCCGCTTCCTCGCCAGCGCCCGGCGCACGGCCCACACCACCGGGCCGAATGCGGCCAGATGGAGCGCCGCGTGGACAACGAACCCGCTCGCACCAGCCAGCTCTCCCCCCAGCATCATTCCCCCGAGCGTCCCCAGCGCGGCGACGTGAACCCCAGCCGCGATCCACGCTCCGCCGCCACCCAACCTCACCCCTCGCACCCCGGCCACCATACCGGCGGGCCGGACTCCAGTCTCTTGCCGGCGCGCCGGACTCCAGTCCGGCAATTCCCAAGCGAGCTGCCGGCGCCCTTGGAGCGCCGGACTCCAGTCCGGCACCGAGAGTCTTGGCCAACCGGCGCCGCCGGAGCGCCGGCCTATCGGAACGCCGGACTCCAGTCTTCCCGGTAGGGGCCCCCCGAAACCGTGTACCCTGTGCGGTCACCTTTACCAACCGGCCCCGCGCCGCCACCACGGAGACCATGCCATGAAACGCCTCCTTCTCGCCCTCTCCATCCTCGCCCTCGTCTTCGGGTTCGCCGCGATCACGTCCGCCGAGGACACCGCCTACACCGGCTGGGTCGCCGACGAGGCCTGCGCCAAGGACTATTCCAAGGCCGGGAACGCCGAGCACCAGGGCTGCGCCACCGGCTGCCTCAACAACGGCGGCAACGTCGCCCTCGCCTCGCCGGACGGCTTCCACCTCCTCGACATCACCGCCGAGAAGGCGATGGACCACCTCGGCATGGAGGTCGTCGTGATGGGCACTCTCGACGAGGCCACCAACACGATCAAGGTCTCCTCGATCAAGTCGAGCTCCTGACCCGGAACCCCTGAGTCGTCGCCGGCCCCGCGCCCGCGGCACGCCACCACGACTCCCTGTCCGCCTGGCGCGGGCAGGGAGTTTTCCTTTCCGCCGGTGCGTGGGCTCCGGGTAGGATGTCAAGGGCCCCCTGACCGGGAGCAGGCCCGATGAGGCTCTTCTCATTGCCCGGCCACTGGCTCCGCGTCGCCACCTGGGCCGCGAGGTGCAAAGGCATGTCCGACGTAGCCAGGCGACGCTCTCCGCCTCCGCCGACCAGCGGCGGCCTCGGCGACCTCAACGTGACCTGGGACTCAAGGACCGTAGAAGGCACTACGAGCTTGATCACTTGGTACTGGGACCCGGTGGACGGTACGGCCACCTACGAGGTGTACAAGCCCATCGCCGTGGACACGCTCGAAGTTAGCGCCTCTCCGTGTAGCGAAGTGACATGGTCCGACCAAGAGAACGCGGGCGCGAACCGGGAGAGGCTGTTCGTCATGGATGGCCAAGTCGCGCTCTTGTGCGTCCGGCCGAAGGCGGAAGCGGGTGAGGCGGAAGCCGATCCATCGTGGGCCTACGCGAGCGTGCCAAACCTGATCGCGGCGGCCGGTACGCACACGGACTGGGACGGGCGTACCCGTCTTCTCACATTCACAGGAGTAACGTTTGATGCTGGCTTCTCGTATGCCTTCCGGCGTGTGTTCACCTTGATCTCTGACCCGATGTTCGATCCGCAGGATTGCGAGGACGGCATCCCACTGGAGAGCCTGGACACCGATGTCGTCGGCGTGGAACTCTCGTACGAATTTGCCATCGGCTTGACGCCCTACACCCGTTACGGCCTGTGTTACCGGGCCGAGAACTCCGCAGGCATGTCCGCTTGGTCAGTGAGCACGACCGGGGGCACGACACTGCCCGCTGCGCCTCCTGTTCCTCAAGTTGCTGGCGACAGCTTCAGTTACACCTATACGAATGCTGCCATCCCGGTACGGTGGACCGTGATAACTACGGGACACTCGCAGATTCCGAGAAGGGGAAATGAGATCAACTACGACACGAAGGTGATCAAGGCGGTGAGGAACAGCAGTGTCACCGCTGCGATCTGCGCCGATCCTGCCAGCGGGCCGGCAGTCTCAGCCACTGACACGACTGAGGTCTTCACTGACGCGGCTGCGAGCCTCACGCTCGCGAATCATGCTCGCGGGTTCAGCACAAGCAGTTATTGGATGGCCGATCCGGGCGAAGGAAACACGCACTACTACTCACTCTGCATTCGAGCAAAGACGGCAGGTCACACCGAGGCCGGGCCGTGGAGTGCGGGGGGTAGATTCAGCATTCTCAATCCATCAAACTGAGTCCGCGCATCACGCCACATAAGCTGGCCTGACTCCAACGAACTCGGTGCTCCGTGAGGCGCGCCGGGGAGTGACTGGCTCGCAACAGCCGTCTTGGAGTGTGCTTACTCTGGCTGATGCTGCTTCACGACGCGACTGCCGGTGCTCCAAGGACGCTTGTCTTCGGTAGTATCGGAGAGCTGCGCACGGACGCAAACCCGATAGTCCACATCGCCTGTGTTAGCGGCATTGTCAGCATCGTAGGCACCAAGGGCGGCGCCGACGGCGAAGGTGATGCCGAATCCGTCCTGGGTGCTGCTCAGCGCCACGGTCGTAGAGGGTTCTGGGTGGTCGGCGTGCTTCTCCTCGCAGTGGGAAGGCGCAAGCTCTGGAACCCTGGTGCTGGCAGGGTCGTTGGTATCGCTCGTCAGAGGAGCCCTGGTGGGCATCGAGAGCACCGTAATCTCATAGTTCGTGGTAGTGCCAGACCTCGGAACTCCGGCGCGACCCCGAGTCCCAACGCGCCAGACAGCATTCCGGGACGCCTTGTCGTGCTCGATCGTCGAGTCCGCGGCGGACGGCGCCGGAAGCGCACTGGGGAGAGTGACGATCCCGCTGGCATGGTACGCCCACTCAGAGGCTCCGGCCGAGTTCTCCGTGCGGTAGCAGAGTCAGTAGCGGGTATAGGGGCTGAGCTTCTGGACCCGGTATGAGCTCAACTCGAGATTGGCGACATCGCTCACTTCGTCGGCGATGGCGGTGCCCGAGTCGCAATCCTCCTCTGCGAAGGTCGTATCCGTTGGCGAGGTAAACACTCGTCGGAAGGCGTAGTTGAAGCCGGGGTCCAAGTGAAAGACGCCGAAGGTCAGGGCGGTCGTCCGGCGCCGCTCGTCGTCAACCCGCCTCGGGCCGGCGACGGGCACTACCGAATGCCGGCCGAGGCGAATGACGTGGGGCCTAGCTTGTTGTCCACGACGGCACGCACACAAGGCAGGGTCACCATACCTCTCTCGCCACCCACAGCCTGCCGATCCTGACCGATAAGCTCAGTCGGGCTGCTAGCGTTCCGGCCATCGGTATTGTCGAGCCAGTTGAGATCGTCTGCCTCCGGACACCGAACTGAGGTCACGGCCCCATTGGGATTGTTCGCGGAGACCCAGACCTCGTACTCTGCGCTCCGGTCTTCGGCTTGGTCCCAGTACCAAGTGACTGTTGTGCCCACGGTCTCCCACGTTACGTTGAGGTCGCCGGAGCCGCCGCTGGAGGTGGGAGGCAGAGTGGTCGTGCTCGTTCCCGTCGTGCTGATCGCCGACGAGGTCACGGTCCAGTCGCTCGCCGTGTTCTCGTCCTCGTCCTCCGGAAGCGCACGCGCCCGGAAGTCGTACTCCGTCCCCGAGTCCAGATCCGACGCCACGCAGCTCGTCCCGCTCACCGTGCCGTCGCCGCCGCCGCAGCTCGCTTCCTCCCATGAGCCGCCGTCCTCCCGCTCCTCGACCTCGTATCCGTCCGCTCCGTGCACCTCGTCCCACGCCAGCGAAATGCTGTCGTCGTCCCGGTCATCCGAGCGGAGATCTTCCGGAGCGGCGAGCGCCGTCCGGGTCGGGACCGGCGCGACGCCGGTCATGCCGGTCGAGCTCGCGGACCATTCGCCCGCCTCGGGATTGGTGAGGGCGCCCGTGAAGGCGCGGACGCGGACGGTGTAGGCGGTCTGGCCGGCGAGGTTGTCGGCCTGGTGGAAGGTCTGGTTGGCGGCCGTCAAAAACACCTGGTCCGAGTCGTCGGCAAGGGTGTGATCCCGGCTCGAACGCGGCGCGGGCGTGGGCCATACAATCCCGGCCATCATGACCTCGCACCGCCCGACCTCGACCCGCTTCGTCACCCCCGAAGCGGGACGATGTCGGCTGCCGTTGCTGCTCGCCATCCTTGCGCTGACCCTCGGGGCCGCCTGCGCCCCTCCCCCCGCCGCCTTCGATGAGGCCGCTTGGCGGGAGGCCGAGACGGCGCACCGCGCCGAAGTCGAGGCGCGGCTCGTCTCCGACCGGAGCTGGCTCACCGTGGCGGGGCTCCACTTCCTCACCCCCGGCGAACACACCGTGGGCTCCGGCGAGGACGCGGATCTCCAGATCGCGGACCGTTTCGCCGAACTCGCCGTCACCGTCACCTTCCGTCCCGACGGGACCGCTTCCGCCCGGGTTGCGGAGGGCGTGTCAGCCACCGTGGGCGGGGAACCTTTCACCGAGGGCGAGCTGACCATTGGCGAGGACCACGCCGTCGTGCTCGACGATCGGATGTGGTTCTGGCTCCACACCAGCGGCGAGCGGCGGGCGCTGCGACTGCGGGACCTCGACTTCCCGCTGCGCGCCAACTTCACCGGGCGCAAGTGGTTCGACCTCAATCCCCGGTTCCGCGTCGAGGGCACGTTCGATCCGTATCCGGAGCGGATCACCGTCGAGGCCGTGAACATCCGGGGCGACATCGAGCCCTACGTCTCGGACGGCGAGGCGGTCTTCGACTGGGAGGGACAGGAAATCCGCATGCAGGCGTTCACCCGCGCCAACGGAAACCTGTTCTTCGTCATGGCGGATGGGACGAGTGGCAGCGAGACCTACCCCGCCGCCCGCTTCCTCACAGTCCCCCCGCCGGAGGACGGACGGGTGATCCTCGACTTCAACCGAGCCGAGTCACCTCCCTGCGGCTTCAGCCGGTTCACCACCTGTCCCACGCCCCCGCCCCAGAACCGCCTCCCGTTCCGCGTCGAAGCGGGCGAGCGCTACTACCACGCGACGATCATCCCCACCGGGGATTGATCGCGGACCCCCCGCCGGCCCCTCCGTCCGTGCCCGTCGGCCTCTCCGTCGCCCTCGACCGGGACGTCGAGGGCGCGGAGCCGGAGATCTTCGCCGGGCACGCGATGAACGCCGCGCGCTGGGAGCTCTACGAGGCGGCCGAGGAAGCCGGGTTGACGCCACTCGACGAATTCGTGAGCCTCAGCCCGGAGGAGACCGAGATCCTCGCGGCGGACCTGAACTTCGACACCGACGTGGACACGGCGGCTCCCGTGGGCTGGTTCCCCGCCCACGAGGGCCTCGCGCTCGTCAAGACCTTGACCGCCGCGGTCCAGCGCGCCCCCGAAGACTACGCTGATCCGGAAGCGGTTCTCACCGAACTCCAGTCCCTCCAGCAGATCCTCTCGCTCGCCACTCGCGCCCGCGCCCACTTTCGCCTCGCCGTCGCCTACTGATCCCGGATCGCCCTGTGGAGCGCCGGCCTCCGTCCAGACTGGCAAGGCGAGGCAAGGCAGATGGGAGACGCGCCACTCTCCACCGGTCCTCCCGGCAGAGGCAGGGCCTCCTCGGCCGCCGCTCGCGGGGCTACGCGGCGTCTCGGGGCGGGCTGCTGAAGTCGCGTGGGCGGAACTCCTCGGCGTTCGTGATGCTCGCGCTGCTTCCGGTGGCCCGGATCACGAAGAAGCCCCTCCGCTCCGCGTAGATCTGCGCCTTCGACTCGGCGCGCAGATAAGCGACCGCCCCGTAGTACCGAAGCGCGCCCTTGAGCGGGAGCAGTGTCGGAACTTCCCACATCGTCTCCTCGAAGCGGCGCATGTCCTTCACGAGGAGCGTGGTCTTGACCTCGACCGCGACGACATCGGTGCCGTTCCAGGCCAGGATGTCCAGTTCCCGCTGCCTGGCGTCACCAAGCGGATGTCGTCGGGCGAAGACCTGCGTCACCTCGACGCCGCGCCGCCGGAGGAGCCGCACCAGGTCGCCCTCGACCAGCGACGCCATCAGTTTTCCCCACTGGCTGTTGAACCTGCGGTCCGTCTCGCGGAGCTGCCTCTCGGTCTTTCGGCCCTCCTCCTGGAGCGCGCGGATCCGCCTGTCGGTCTCGCGGCCCTCCTCCTGGAGCGCGCGGATCCGCCTGTCGGTCTCGCGGCCCTCCTCCTGGAGCACGCGGATGCGCCTGTCGGTCTCGCGGCCCTCCTCCTGGAGCACCCGGAGAGATTCCTCAGTCTTGCGATGGTCCTCCGCCCGCGCCCGCCGTTCGGCCTCCATCTCGGCGTGGAAGCGATTCTGGCGCTCCTCCAACGCCCTGTTCCCCTCGGCGACCTCGCGGAGGGTCGCCCAGACCTCCGCTGCGATCTTCTCCCACTCGGCCCCGCCCGACGCGATCACTCGACCCATGGGGCAGTGTAGCGAGCGGGGCTGGGCTCCGTGGGCGCCGCCTCAGGCGGACTGGAGGCTCCTCGCTCCCATCGTCATGCGGGTTATCCATCCCCGTCAGCGCCCGGTCCCCCGAGGATCCGCGGGCGGAAGTCCGGCGCATTCTCCATGTGGAGGCTCTTCCGTGTGCTGCGGATCACGAACATCCCTCGTTCCGCAGCGTGCTTCGCGGCATCATTTTCACCTTCGAGGCAGGCCACGGCCCCATAGCACGGGCGCCCGCGGGCCGAGGCGGACAGAGTGGGAAGCTTCTTCATCAAGTCCTCGAAACGACGGACGTGATCCAGTTCGAGGGGTTCTCTGACTCTGACGCCGACGATTCCACCGGAGACTTCAGCCATGAGATCGAGCGAGTCTCGCGAGTCTCGGCCGGGGCCCCCGACGGTGACGCGACCCGAGCGCCACAGGACCCGCATGCCGCGCTCCTCGAGAAGTCGCACCAGGCCACCCTGGAGGAGCGTTTCCACGAGAATCTCCCACTCGGTGATCAACTCTTCGTCACCCCAGCGTGCGAACAAGTCCACGTCACGCGGGACCTCGTCCAGTCGGCCGAGCCAACTTCGCGGCTTCTGGTCCCTCGACTCGTCGTCTTCGTTCAGGGAGTGCACGGTCGTGCGGTCTTGGTCGAGGCGGCGCGCGAGCTTGCGAATCTCCTCCGCCCGCTGTCGCTGACTCTCCTCGAGCCGCGCCTGTGCTGCCTTGATCTGATCGAGGGTCGCCCAGATCTTCGCCGTAGTCCGTTCCCGATCGGGTCCGCCGAGAGTGGTCGTCTTGCTCACGCCGGCAGCTTGGCCGGCGGGACGGTTCAGCGAGCCGAAGTCGGCGTCTCCCCGGCGAGGATGCGGCGAAAGACGCCCATCTCGATGTTCCCCCCCGACACCACGCAGACCAGCCGCCGCGCCCGGCCCTCCTCGCCCGTCCGACGAGGAACCCGGTCCCCGAGCGCCACCGCCACCGGGCACGCTCCCGCGCCCTCGGCGACCACCCGCGAGCGCGCGGCTAGAACCCGCACCGCCTCCGCGACTTCGTCTGGCGACGCGACCAGGGCCTCGTCGAGGAGCTCGGTCACCAGCGGCCACATCGGGTCGAGCACCGTGTTGCCGCCGATCCCGTCCACGAAGCTGGGGCTCGTCTCGATCCACTGCGGCGCGCCGTGATCCGCCGCCGCCGCGACCTTGGCCGACGTGGACACTTCGACCGGGTGGACCCGGGCCGACGAACCCGACTGCCGCAGCGCGCTCGCGATCCCGCAGCTCAACCCCCCGCCGCCGAACGGGACGAGGACCGCTTCGACATCGGGCAGGTCCTCGAGGATTTCCAGCCCGACCGTCCCGTTGCCCGCCATGACCGCGACCTCCTCCACCGGGTGGACGAACCGGGCTTCGACTCCCGGGAACCGGTGGGAGACGATGGATTCCCACCAGTCCGCGAACGGGGCGACCACGATCTCGGCGCCCAGGGCCGCGATCGCCTGCCGCTTGTTCTCCGGGGAGGTTTCCGGGACGACCACGGTGCAGGGGACGCCGCGCTGGCGAGCCATGAAAGCCACCGCCTGGGCCCAGTTCCCCGCGCTCGCGGTCATCACTCCGTGTCGCAGCTCCTCGTCCCCGAGCGTGGCGAACAGCGCCGCCGCGCCGCGCACCTTGAAGGAGGCGAACGGCTGCAGGTTCTCGAGCTTCAGCCACACTTCGTCGGGTCCATCGCCGGGCAGTCGGACCAGCGGAGTGCGCACCGCGAATGGGGCGATGGCGCGTCGGGCGGCTTCGATCTGGGTGAGAGGGATCATGGGCGGGGCGGAGTGTACGGACCGGAGACGCGCCCGGCGGGCCTCGGCAGCCGCCACCGTCCGCGGCCAGGGTTTCTTCAGCAGACGGGACAGCCCCCGGTCCCGGAGCAGCCGCCCACCGGTCTGGCATCGCGGGCAGTAGTTGAACTCGTTGTCCGCCCGCCGCACTCGCGCCACCGATGTCCCGCAGTCGGGGCAGGGCTTCCCGAAGCGGCCGTGAACCGCCATGCCCTCCCGAAACGCGGTGACCCGGGTGGGGAAGGCGTTCCCGCACTCGGCGGCGAGCCGCACGGCCCACCCGGTGAGCACGGCGACGGTCGCCTCGTGCAGGCGGGCGATTTCGGCGCTGCCGAGGTTCCGGCAGGGCTTCATCGGCGACAGTCGGGCGCGATGGAGGATCTCGTCGGAGTAGGCGTTGCCGATCCCGGCGAAGCGCGCCGGCTCGGTGAGCGCCCGCTTCAGCGTTCTCCGCGCATCGCTGAGTCGCGCGGCGAACGCCTCGGGTGTGGATCCGGGGATCTCGAGGCCGCCCCGGTCGAGCGCGGCGAGCGCCGCCGCCCCCTGCCCGAGCCGGATCGTCGCCCGCTTCTTCCGGCTCCGCTCCCGAAGCCGAAGCGCGCCGCCTCTCGGGCCATCGGAGTCGGTGGGAGCGAAACGCCACTCGGCGAGCGTGCCCCGCGGCGATACCCGCACCGGCTTCCGCGCCCGATTCGCGTCCACCCACGAGAGCCGCCCGGCGATCATCAGGTGGACGGCGAAGAAGAGGCCCTCCTCGAACTCCACGACGATCTGTTTGCCGATCCGCCGGACGCCAGTGACGCGGTGGCCGACCAGCTCCTCCGGGGTGGGGGCGACCGAGCGGAGCAGATGGGGCGCCCCGAGCCGGAACCCTGCGAGCCGCGTGTTCAGGATCCGGCCGTGAATCGCCCGGCGGTACGCCTCCAGGTCGGGAAACTCGGGCACCGGCGGTAGTCTCCCGCACCGCGAGCCGCCGCGACGGACCGGCCCGCCAACATCCGCAGAAGGGAGTCCGACGTTGACCGACACACAGAAGCGATTCCAGGGGAAAGTGGCCATCGTCACCGGCGCATCCAGCGGGATCGGCCGGGCCACCGCCGCCGCGCTCGGAGCCGAGGGCGCCTCGGTCGCGATCACCGCCCGCCGACCCGATCGTCTCGAAGAGGTCGCTGCCGGGATCGAAGCGGCAGGCGGGAGCGCGCTATCTCTTGCCGGTGACATCACCGACCCCGAATTCCGCGCCCGCCTCGTCGGGGAGACCGTGGAGCGCTTCGCGGGGCTCGACCACCTGGTGAGCTCGGCGGGAGTCATCGCCTTCGGCACGGTGGAGAACACGACGCTCGAAGCGTGGCGGCGGATGTTCGCGCTGAACGTGGAGGCCATCTTCGACCTGATGCGGCTCTCGACGCCGCACCTCCTCGAACGCGGCGGGAGCATCGTGAACGTCTCCAGCGTCAACGGGATGCGCTCGTTCCCGGGCGTTCTCGCCTACAACTCGAGCAAGTCGGCGCTGGACCAGTTGACCCGCTGCTCAGCGCTCGAACTCGCCGCGAAGGGCGTTCGGGTGAACTCGGTGAACCCAGGCGTCACCCGAACCGAACTCCACCGGGCCGGCGGACTCGACGCCGACCGCTACGCGGGGTTCCTCGAGCACAGCAAGACGACCCATCCGATCGGCCGGGTGGGCACACCGGAGGAGGTCGCGGGCGTGGCGCTCTTCCTCCTGTCCGACGCCGCCGCCTTCCTCACCGGGGTCACGATCCCGGTGGACGGCGGCCGCCACCTCACCTGCGCCCGGTAGGAGATCCACCGGCCGCACCTGGGTCGCGCGCCCGCCGGCCGTTCTTGCGAGGCCCGGCTGAATGTCGCGTCGCGGGCCGCGCTTGACTTCCAACGGATTTGCTGGCAACATATCCGTTGCCAACGATAGTGTTGGAGAGGAGGGCTTCATGCCACTCAAAAAAGCCGGATCCAACTGGGTGTCCGGCAACAAGTTCTTCGATCGCGAGACCGACCTCGCCCTGCTCCGGAAGCGCATCCTGCACGGAGAGCACATTCTCATGACCGCGCAGCGCCGGATGGGAAAGACGAGCCTCGTCCGTGAACTGTTTCGCCGGCTCGAGGAGGAGGGGGAGGTTCAGACCGTGTTCGTGGACCTCGAAGGGGCGAGGACCCCGCGAGACGCCATTGCGGCCATTGCGGCTGCTTCTCGTTCGGTAAGAGGGAAGTGGAGCCGCCTCGAGTCCAGTCTCGGGACATTGGCGCGGGCCGGACTCGATCTCGTGGACACCGTCACTGTCAAGGAGCGTCAGGTGAAGCTTCGAGCCCTCACCGACGCCGGAAACTGGCGGTCGAAAGGCGATCGCGTCCTTGAGGCGTTGGCCGAGAGTGGTCGGCCGGTGGTCCTCGCAATGGACGAGCTGCCGTTGTTCGTGAACGGGCTCTTGACCGGCAGTGACGGACAGATGACGCCGCCCGGCCGCGAGGCCGTGGACCTCTTCTTGGGCTGGCTCCGAAGGAACGCACAGCACCACGCGCGTCAGCTCACCATGATTGTGCTCGGAAGCGTCAGCCTCCAACCCATCCTCCAACGAGCGGGACTGAGCGCCAAGGCGAACATCTATAGCCCGTTCGTGCTGGAGCCATGGGATGAACCTACGGCGAGTCAGTGTCTGGAGGATCTCGCCGTGACCTACGACCTTCGGCTCGAGGAGAGCGTTCGCGCCGCAATGTGCCAGCGCCTCCGATGCCAGGTGCCGCACCACGTCCAGCTCTTCTTCGAGAATCTCCACCAGTACCTGGTGCGGGCGGGACGGCGCGAGTCCACGCTGGCGGACGTTCAGCACGTGTATGAGCACCTCATGCTCGGTCCTCGAGGACAACCGGACCTTGCCCACTACGAGACGCGGCTCCGGCTGGTCCTCGGGACGGACGGTTGCCGGATGGCGATGGAGCTGCTGACAGAGGCCGCCGTTGAGGAGAAACTCGCGGACGAGGCGATCCGCCGATACCGGCTCACTCTTGCCGCCTCCACGACCCCGGAGCGCACATCGGTCGAGGATGTGCTCAATGTGCTGGAACACGACGGTTACCTCGAGAGGAGCGCCGGCAGTCACCGATTCGTTTCAGGTCTCCTTGAGGACTGGTGGCGCTCGCGCTACGGACGCTGGCACGTACCGATTCTGAAGCGGGAGGTGTGACGGATGTTGGCAATACGGACGCCTACTCCCAAGTACAACCCGGGGTTCCTCACCGACGACCAGCTCGTCGCGTCGTTCTGCGTACGCGAAGCGGAGCTCGGTCTCGTCATCGACATGCTTCGTGACTGCACCGGCCCCTCCAACGCGCACCAGCTCGTGATCGGGCCGCGCGGCAGTGGCAAGACGACATTGTTACTGAGAGTGGCGGCCGAGGCTCGCCGCGACGACGATCTGAAGTCGGCGTTCTTTCCCGTGGTCTTCAGCGAAGAAAGCTATGGAGTCTCGACGGACGGGGAGTTCTGGCTGGAAGCCCTGACACGACTCGCCGCCGACCCGGCAGCGTCCCGTCCCGATGCGCCGGATCTGAGGGCGTCGGTCAGGGAGATTCGAACGGTCCGCGACGATGCTGTGCTGGGCGCACGTTGCCTTGGCGCCCTGCTGGACTTCTCGGATCGAGAGGGAAAGCGCCTCGTACTGGTCGTCGAGAACCTGCACATGATGTTTGGCGACATGGGGGACGCCGACGCGGAGTGGAGGCTTCGGGAGGTCCTTCAGACCGAGGCCCGCATCATCCTGCTGGGCAGCGCGACCTCGCGCTTTGCCGAGATCACGGACCCGGGGAGGGCGCTCTACGAGCAGTTCCGGATCCTCGCCCTCGAGCCCTTGGGCGAGGAGGAGTGCCGGACCCTGTGGGAGGCGGAGTCCGGCCGCACAGCCTCGGGACGCTCGATTCGACCCTTGCAGATCCTCACCGGTGGCAGCCCGCGCCTTCTCGCGATCATCGCGCGCTTCGGGGTCACCCGCTCGTTCCGCCGACTGATGACGGATCTCCTCGCTCTGGTGGATGATCACACCGAGTACTTCAAGGGCCACATTGAGGCCCTCCCCCCACAGGAGCGGCGGGTTTTTCTGGCTCTGGCGGCGTTGTGGCGGCCTTCGACGACCCGGGAGATCGCGGACCGTGCTCGACTGGAGACGAACACGTGCAGTGCTCATCTGAAGCGGCTCACAAGACGCGGCGCTGTCCGAACGGCAGGGGGGTCACCGCGACGCAAGCAGTACTACCTCACGGAGCGCCTGTACAACATCTACTACCTCCTGCGGGTCCAGGGTGACCACTCCTCGCTCGTCAGAGGTCTCGTCCGCTTCATTCGGGCGTTCTACTCATCCGCGGAGCTCGAGGCCATACGATCCGATCTGCGGCAGTCCTCAGAGCACTCGGACCCCAGAATGCGCTCGCTGGCCAAGGCGCTAGGAGAGCGGCTGGCGCCTCGTAACGCGGGCCTCGGCGGGGACGCTGTTGCTCTCCACAACCGCGGCATGACGCTGGCGGCGGAGGGCTCACTCGATGAGGCGATCGCTGTCTGGGAGGAGTTGATCGAGCGCTTCGCAGAATCCGATGCGGCAGTCATTCAGGAAGCTGTCGCGGCAACAATGGCTCAGCTCGCGAGGGTGCTGGGTGTGTGTGGTCGTCCTGCCGACGCACTGGCCAGGTCCGAGGAACTCGTGGACCGCTTCGATGCGAGCAGAAGGCCCGGTCTAACCAAGTACGTCGCGCGTGGGCTACTGAATCGCGGGACGGCTCTGGCGAAGCTGGGGCGTCTACCTGAAGCCATCACCGCGTGGGCGGACATGCCCAGCCGCTTCGAAGGGAACGACGAGCCGACAGTGCTGGCCGCCGTTGCGCTGGCGTTCGTCAACCGCGCGGAGGCCTTGCGAGAGCTGAATCGTCCGGCGGAAGCACTCGACGCCCTCGATGCGGTTGTGGAGCAGTTCGGGGCTAACAGCGATGTCGCCGTCATGCGACAGGTCGCGACCGGACTGGTCAACAAGGGCAACCTTCTCCGCGAGTCGGACCGTCTCGAGGAGGCGGCGGGGGCATGCGAGCAGGTAGCGCGTCGCTTCGGGGTGTCCGAGGACGACGAGATTCGGGCCCAGGTCGCGAAGGCGCTGGTGAATCTAGGAGCCGTGCTCGCCTCCTTGGAGCGGTACACCGAGGCCCTCGAGGCGTGGAGCAAATGCGTGTCGCGCTATGCCGAAGACGACTCTCGGAAGGTTCTCGTCTCGGTCGCCAAGGCTCTCTTCAACCAGGCAGTCGTGTTGAACGGCACCGAACGATGGAAGGAGGCGGCGGCCGCGGCCGACGACATCGAGCGCCGCTTCGGCGACGGCGCCATTGCAGTCCTGCAGGCCACGGTGGCCGGTGCGCTGGTCCAGAAGGGCGTGGCGCTGACGAGGATGGAGCGGAGCGATGAGGCCGTCGCCACCTACGACGAACTCGTGGAACGGTTCGACGACTCACCCGAGCTCCTCCCATACGTGCATCACGCGCGGCTCAACGGGGCTGCATTGCGACTGGTACGGGGTGAGCGGCGCCGGGCCATCGAGATCGCGTCCCGCGTCCTTCGCGAGGATCCGGACCGGCGGTTCCGCTGGATGGCGCTGGCCGTCCGTGCGCGCGCCACAGCCACCGACGATCTCGACGGCGCCGCGAGGGACGTTCGGGAGCTTCTGGAGATCCTCGCCGATTGGGATTCTCCGCCGCGCGCGGCGATCTCCATGCTGGTGGACTTCTCGCTCACCGTGGGGTTGCAGAGGATGCTGAGCTTCATCGAGGCTTCCGGGGCCAGGGACTTCCTGCTTCCGCTCAGCACTGCGCTCGCACGGGAGCTGGGCGGCAGTCCCCGCGTGTCGCAAGAGGTCAGTGAGGTCGCCGAGGACCTTCGCCGCGAACTGAGGAAAGCCAGGGAACGAGCGCGGCTCTCCGGTGCTGCATGATCTGGTCACGGCACCGGCATGGGAGTGATCCTGCGGGGCCCTTTGACACTCTCCGCGCCCGCCTCCTACGCTTGATCCGCCAGACGTGTCGCGCGTCCGGTTTCCGACGGGCGGAGGATTCCGCTCCGCTCCGCCCGCTGCACACCCACTCCCCCCGGAGGTTCGCCATGTTCTCGAAACCCGTGTCGTTCACCAGCGTGTTCGCGCTCCTTCTGCTGACCGCAGCGGGCGCCGCCGCGCAAAGCTACGAGTGCAGCGAAGTCATGGTGCCGATGCGTGACGGCACGAGCTTGGCCACCGACGTGTATATGCCGGTGAACCAGGGAGACGGCCCGTTCCCCGTCATCCTCGAGCGCACGCCCTACAACAAGGGCGCCTGCGAGCACCGGTACGCGCCGTACTTCGCCGAGCGCGGCTACGTCGCCATCGTTCAGGACGAGCGCGGCCGCTACAACTCGGAAGGCGTCTATTACTGGCTGCTCGATGAGGCGTGGCACGAGCGGCAGGACGGCTACGACACGATCGAGTGGGCGGGCACCCAGCCCTGGTCCACCGGCAAGGTCGGGACGATGGGGCTCTCGTTCACCTGCTTCAACCAGTACCTGACCGCGCCCACCCGCCCGCCGCATCTCGCCGCCATGTTCTGCGCGCACTCGGCCTCGAACGCCTACAAGGACCTCTACTGGGCGGGCGGGGCGCTCCACATGATCATGCCCACCTGGCTGCTATCGCAGAACGAGATGGTGCAGCCGGTGCCGCTCGACGATCCGGGACGCCGGACCGGCTACGTCGGCGGGGACGAGGCGTGGCGGCGCTGGCATCAGCGGCGGCTCGAGACGCGTTCCTCCATGGCGGCGAGCATGATCACGACGATGATGACGGACATGATCGAGAACCCGTACTACAACGACTACTGGCGCCAGTACGCGGTGGACGAGCACTGGGACGAGATCGACACGCCGATCATGCACTACGCAAGCTGGTACGACCGCTATCCGCACTCGCAGGTGGCGCACTTCAACGGCATTTCCGCCCAGGGCATGCCGAACGCCAGGGACAGTCAGCGGCTCTTCGTCGGGCCGTGGCTCCACGGGTCCGGCCTCATCACCGCCCGGGTGATCGGGGATCTCGACTTCGGGCCCGAGGCGGCGATTGATTACAACGGGTTGCGCCTCCGCTGGTTCGACTACCACCTGAAGGGCATAGACAACGGCATCATGGACGAGCCCAAGGTGAGCCTCTTCATCATGGGCGCGAACACCTGGCGGCGCGAGCATGAATACCCGTTGGCCCGCGAGGTGCGGACCGACTACTACTTCCGCGCCGACAGCGCCGACTCCATTGATTCGCTGAACGATGGAACGCTCTCGACCGAGCCTCCCGGCGACGAGGCGCCGGACACCTACGAGTACGACCCGCGCGATCCGGTGCCGTCCATCGGCGGCGACCTGTTCATCCAGCCGATGGGGGCCCGCGACAACCGGCCCGCCGACCGGCGCAGCCTGACGTTCACGACGCCGGTGCTCGAAGAGGACACCGAAGTCACCGGGATGCCGACGGTCGAACTGTGGGCCTCATCGAGTGCGGTGGACACCGACTGGACGGTCACGATCACCGACGTACACCCGGACGGGTACTCCCAGACGCTTCGGCAGAACATCCTGCGCGCCCGCTACCGGGAAGGCGACGAGGCCCCGGTCCTGATGACCCCCGGCGAGGTGTACAGGTTCACGATCGAGATGTATCCGATCTCGAATCTGTTCAAGGCGGGCCACCGCATCCGGATGACGGTCTCGAGCAGTTCGTTCCCGAAGTGGAATCCGAACGGGAACACCGGCCGGGAGATGGACGAGGACATGCCGGTGATCGTCGCGGAGAACACGATCTACCACGATGCCGAGCGGCCTTCCCGGGTCATCCTGCCGATCATCCCGGCGGGGCCGGGCGCCGGCCCCGGGCGCCACTGATGTGAGTGCGAGAGCGCTCCGGCGAATCGCGTGGCGGGATCAGACGGAGAGGACGCGCAGCGAGGACTGGCGCCGGGTCGGGACGAGGCCCTTGAGGCCGGCGTCGAATGTCGTCAACTGACCGCCCCGCTGGATGGCCGTGGCCAACAGCACGGCGTCCGTGACCTGCCGGTACCCCTGGAGACGACGGCTGACCGAGTTCGGCAGCGCGCTGACGGAGCGGTTCAGCGGCCAGAAGCGATGCGAGCCGAGCCGGGTGAGGCCCTCCAGAACGCTGATGGCTTCGAGAGGGGTCACCGTGTGGTGGACGGCGGCGCGGTTGCACGAGACCCGCACGAAGCCCGCCTCCGTCAACAGGCATGTCGCCCAGCCCGCGCCCCGATCCGCATCGAACCAGGCCCACGCCGCCTCGTGATGCACATGGTTGGGCCAGGCGAGCGCGACCATGACATTCACGTCCGGCAGAGCGATCACGGCCAGTCGCTCAGGGCACGATGGACATCTTCGCTGGTGATGGGCTCGGCGTCGGCTTCGACGGTAAACACGACCGACCGCTCCTGCCGGCGGCGGGCGACGGCGCGGCCCGTCCGGAAACCACGCCGCGCCAACTCCGAAAGCGCCCGGCCCAGGCTCATGCGGTTCCGCTCGGCGAGGGCTCGCGCCACCGCCAGCACGTCATCGTCAATCGTCACGGTTGTGCGCATGACCGCATCATAGCATCCACGCATCATCGAGTCATCGGCGAATCTGGACCGTCCGGCTCGGGTCGGCGACCCCGCGCTCGTCGGGAATTCAGCCTGTGGATGAAGTCGCGTGAGCACCGAGAGTGGCGAGGCGCCCGGCTGACAAGGCGCGCGAAGGAGGAATACCGGGTGTATTCCGACTGATGCGCAACGAAGAGCGCCCCGGAGCGAAGCGGAGGGGCGCGTTCAGGCGGGATGCATCGCCGCTCGAATGCCGCGTGACTTTGTCCACAGGCTGAATTGCCCCCGCATCCCTGCTGTGGATGAAGTCCATCGTGTGTCTTCGAATAGTCATGCGATCTTGACGTCGGGTTCACAGGGCGTTCAGCGTCTCGTCGCGCCCGACCCGCAAAATCCCCTATGTGACCGGATCGCCAAGTCATTTCGAGTGCGCGGACTCCGAACGAGCCGCGTCGCCGGCCCTCTCGGTCGTCGTCTCGCTGGCGCTCGGGGCGATGGCCGGGAACGCGTTCGCTGGTTCAGAGGCCGTTGTGCCCGAGACCGAAACCCGGGAGCAGGCCGGGCAACATGCGACGGGGACCGGTGCGGCGGGAGAGCGGGCGCCCGAAGCTCAACTCGCCGAGGACGGGGGGACCTCCACCGCAGAAGAGGCGGAGAACGAGGAAGCGGATTCGTCCGCGGCCGCCCAGAGCGGAGCCGGGGCGGCGTCGCTGATCGACATGAACGTGCGGTTTCGCGGCCGGGTCCTCGATGAGCTCCGGGAACTCGGCGACCCGGAGATCAGCAGCTTTTCGATCTGGAGCAAGACCGCGATCGGGAACCGCATCGTCACGAACATCACCTACGACCTGGGGAAGACCCGGATGCACGACTTCTGGGCGCAGTTCGACATCGGCGGAGGGCTCCAGGTGCGCGTCGGTCGCAGTTCGCTGGCCTGGCTCGGCGAATTCACCGAATCTTCCCATTACCGCCAGACGATCCTGGCCGCAGTTGGGACGAAGCTCACCCGCTCGAGGGAGGATGGAGTCTTCCTCTTCTTCGACCGTGGTCCCTGGAATGCCCGGCTTCACGTCGTCCCGGGCAGCGGGTACGAGGCGGAGAACAACTCGTTCAAGGACGTGCTGACGAGCCTCGGCCGCACGTTCGACATTGCGGGGAACTCCTGGCTCGTGGACGTCGGCCACTACGAAGGCCGCGACGGGCCGGACCACGCCCTCGTCCCGCGGCGACAGACGGCGGTCCATGTGGATGGCGTGCTCGGCTCCGGCCAGGTGTTCCGGGGCGCCGCCTTCCGTCGGGCCCAGGACGGCAGGGAACACTTCGGCGGTTTCGCCCGGCTCCGGCATCGTTTTCCCGAGGGCGTCTGGGCCCTGGCGGAGTTCGGGACGGAAACGAACCACGGCCCGTTGGACAGCCGGGGGCACTCCAGCTACCTGATCGCCGGAGGCCGTTACGAACTCCCGTGGACCTACACCCATCTGTCAGCCGAATACCGCTGGCGGTTCGGCGCTGTGGGTGATCACGAGCTGCTGCTTCTCTTCCAGTGGCTCTTCGATTTCCAGAACCCCATGCGGAACTGACGCTCCTCCGGTTCGCGGGGGCCCCGCCGCGGCGACTCGATCGGTGACGGCAGCTCCCGGCGCAGCTAGGCGCGAAGACAGCGGGTGAAGCGGAGGAAGCCAGCGGCCTGGCCCTCGAGCCGCTCGATGGTCGAGGGATCGGTGAGCCGCCCCTTCCCGTCCACCCTCTTCGCGACGCCGGGAAGGAAGACGCGCTTCGGATAGACGTGGGCGTTGCGATAGCCGAAGATCTGCTGGAGCTGCTCCACCGGCCGAAGCGCCCCCCACATCCCGGCCGCGAGACCGATGAAGCAGACCGGCCGATCCTCGAAGCTCTCCGGGAACTTCAGCATGTCGATGAAGTACTTCAGCGCGCCGGGGAAGCCGCCGTTGTATTCCGGCGTGACGACGACGATCCCATCCGACTTCAGGACGGCGTCGGAGAAGGGAGCGAACGCAGGCGGCTTGTCGCGGTAGGCGTCGGGCTGGAAGAGTTCTCCGGGTAGCTCGGCGAGGTCGAGGAGCACTGTCTCGGCGTCCATCGAGCGGTAGATCGCTTCGACCTGGCGGGCGATGCCGAGCGTGCGGCTCCCGCGGCGATTCGTGCCGGCGATGATCGTGATCATGAAGGACCTCCGAAGGTTCCTCCCCCCGAACGAGCGTCGTCATGGGCCGGTTCTCCCGGCCAGTTCTCCCGGCCAGTTCTCCCGGTGGGGGCGGGGCGGGACGGGGGCGGGAGCGCGGCGGGAACCGCCTGAGTGACGGCCCGCGCCGCGGCTACTCGATCGGCGACAGGAGCTCCGGCGCGGTCACGAGCTGCCGGACTCCGTGCGACTTCGTCTCCTCGAACACGTTGCCCGATTCGGCCCAGCGGTGGAGGGAGTTGATGTCCAGCCGCGCGCATTGCGGCCGCACGTTCCAGGTGACCCGGGCGGGGGAGCAGGTGCTCTGGTCGTAGGAGGGACCGGTCGTCGAGCCGCGGAAGAGGACGGGCTCGCCGGTGTCGGACGGGATCATCATCGCCTGATGCAGGTCGCCGCTCATGTTGCCGCCGCAGGCCATCGCCGTGAAGTCGAGCGCCTCCGGGTCGTTGACGACGAGAAACACCTGTGCTTCCACCCGGAGGAGCGGGCTCTCGCAGGTCTCCGGGACGCAGGCGCCCAGACCCACGCCGGGGGTTGCGTCGCATGACGTGTGAACCCAGTGGACCTCGATCGTGTCCCCCGGTTTCACGCCGCCGTAGGCGCCTTCGGCGGGCTCCAGCTCGGCGGGTGTCAGGTCCGCGGTCTCGTTGCACGCGTAGCCGCCGTCCTCTGCGTCACTGACGAAAACGCTGAAGCCGGGGCCCTTGTGCTCCGCGTTCGTGTGCGTGTGGATGTTGCAAAGGTTCATCTCGGTCGCCGGTGGCGCCAGCGCGAAGCTGTCCGCGTTGAGCCCCGCCGGGTTGGCGATGTCGCGCGGCGTTTGTGGTCCCATGTCGAGACACAGCGCCGCCTCCGCCTCCGGGGCGGCGTCCGTTGCGGCGGTGGTCTCTGACGCACTCGATTCGGAGGCCGGATCGCCGCCGCAGCCGGCGGCGAGCAGAGGCAGCAGGATGGAGAAACCGATGGTGACGCGCATGAGGAATATCGTAGCCAAGACGCGCTGCGCCGAGCCGACTCCGCAGGCGATGGCCCATAGAATCGGCGGGTGCGCGGAGTTTCCTCTGGTTTCCGGCGCCGGGGCGAAGCAGCCGCTGCCCGGCGGGCCAGGGGGAAGGAGCCGCGATCGTTCCCGGCCCGGTTGCTGGGCCGGCTCTTCGGGGTGGTGCAGCGACGTTTCACTCCAGGTGCGACGAAGCGGACTGCGACAGATTCGGGAGAACGGGCGACCGCTTCTCGCCAGCCCGTGCTGCGCCTCGAGGCGACGACCGCCGCGACCCGTTCGGGACGACTACCACCGAACCCGTCCAGCGAGCAGGAGACGGGTCTCGCGGAGCCGCCGCGTGATCCGGTCGGACAGGTGTTTTCCCGGGACGGGCACCCACCGATCGCCGTGGTCGATCTGGGTCGGGAGTGGAGCACGGCGCTGCGCGCCTCGTGGGGCGACGGTCGCTCTCCGAAGTCCGGCGCGGTCATCGAGAGCGCTTGGCTGCAGTCGCTCTTCGCCACCGGTAGCACGGCCGCCTCTTCGTTGGCAGCGGGACACCTCTTCGTCGCGACGGCGAACCCCGAGACGCTGATGGTCATCGGCGAGGGAGTCGGATCGGCCATCCTGAGCGGCGGCCGTATCGTCGGTCAGGCCCCGTTCGTCGCCGCCGGGGGGAGCGCGATCCTGCCCGTCGTCGCACCGTTGATGCTCTTCACGGCGGTCTCGTCCCTCATCACCGGCGCGCGACTGGACCGGATCCAGAGGGAGCTGGGCGCCCTCGCCGAGGTCGTGTCCCGCATGCGGCACGTGATGGAGGCGGAGGCCTACGGCCGGTTCCAGCAAGCAGCCACGGAGCTCGACGACATTGGGTCGCAGTTCGAGCACGGCCAGCGCTTCACGGATGTCATGAAGATGCAGCTCGTGCAGGCGAGAGCCGCCATGGGCGTGCTCCGCAACCAGTACGGGCTCCTGGCGTCCCGGAAGATCCGCTCCTCGGTTGACGCGAGGGCGGCGGTGTCCGACATCAACCTGTTCTTCCTGTCGAGCCTGATGGACCTTCGCGCCGACGCGCTCCACCTGGTCCTGACCCTCCAGGACAATCCGGGGTTCGCGGGTAAGCGTCAGGCGACGCTGGCGCGGCGGCTCGATGAACGCCGCGGCAGGATCAGGAAGCTGCTCGAGCAGGACCCGATCGCGCGTTTCTGCCAGAAGCTGGAGACGCGGCGGTCCGGGCGCCTCGTCTCCCGCTTGAGAAGGCGGATGCCCAGGCGGCTCGGCGGCGGACCGCCCGCCCCGATGAAGGACGCGCAGAAGCTGCGCGACGACTATCGCCCCGTCCAGGAGCGCATGGAGCGCTGGGCGGCTTCGTTCGATTCCGCGATCGGCGCCGGGTACGAAGCGTCCATCCTGGTCTTTCGGGACGACACCGGCGCTCTGTGCGCCCGGCACACGCCGGATCTTCGACTGCAAAGGACGGCTGCGTAGGTTCGTCCCTCCCGGCGCGCTCGCGCGAGCCGTTCGAGCTCCGCGTCAGCGTCGGTCCCGGCCGGCCGCCGACGGGTCGGGAGGCGATCGGCGGTAGGAGGGGGCGCGGCGCCCCTGAGCCACTCCAGCCCGGCCATGAGCTCCTCGTGCGGAATCTGGTCGGCGGCGGGCGGGCGCGTGTGCCGCGTGCGTCGGTCGGGATCGCCCAGGCGCGCCGGCAGCTCGCGCTGGCGCTGCGTCTTTCACCAGCCGATGGCGTAGGCGGCGCGGCGGGGGTCGGCGCCGGCGGCCAGCGTACCGGTCAGGAGACTCCGCAGGATCCCGTTGTTGCTCCCGAGCGCGTGGCCGGTCGTGAACTCGGCGCGGTGGCCGAGCGCCATCAGGGCGTCCACCGATCCACCGGGCGCACGGCTCTCGATCCGCACCAGGATGTCCGCGCCGGGCGTGTAGAAGTTCGGCTCGGCGAACAGCGCGAGGCGCGGCGCGGCGACCGCCTCCTGGATGCCCATCCCGAAGTCGAGGATGTTCAGGAGCACCTGGAACTGGGTCTGCCCGATCGTCTCGCCGCCGGGGGTGCCGAGCGCGAGGACGAACTCGCCGTCCCGGAGCACGATGATCGGCGAGTTGTTCAGAATGGGGATCTGGCCGCCGCGGGCGTAGTTCGGATGGTCCGGGAACGGGGCGGTGGAGCCGATCCGGGTGCCGTTGTTGAAGGTGAGCCCGGTGCTCCCGACGACGACCCCGGTCCCGAACATGCCGCCGTGGGTCGGGGTGCAAGCGACCGCGTTGCCCTGGGCGTCCACGATCGAGAAGCTGGTCGTGCTGCCGGCGAAGGAGCGAACGGGCGGCGCTTCCGCCAGCGCCACGAAGCCCAGGGCCGCGGTTCGCTCCGCGCCGGGAGGCTCGCCGCCCTCCGGGTAGTCGGACGCCCGCCCCGGCTCGATGAACAGCGCCCGGCGGGAGTCGGCGTAGTCCTGCGAGAGCATTCCGTCCACCGGGACGTCGAAGCGGGTCGGATCGGCGGTGTAGCGGTACACGTCCGACTTCGCCACCTTGATCGCTTCCACGATCAGGTGGAGCGCCTCCGGAGAGTTGTGCCCCAGCGCCCTCAGATCGAACCCCTCGATCAGGTTCAACTGCATCAGGACTTCGAGCCCCCCGCGCGACGTCGGTGGGCTCGAATAGACCGCATAGCCGCGGTAGTCGGTGTGGGCGGCGTCGGTCCACCGCGGCTCGTAGGCGGCGAAGTCCTCCATCCGGAAATCGCCCCCCTGCTCCTCGTAGAACCGCGCCATCTCCTCGGCGATGTCGCCCGCGTAGAACCGGTCGAACGCGGCCTGGAGGGCATCATGGCGACTCGCGCCGGCGGCGAGGGCGGCCTGTTCGGCGTCCACCACCTTTTGCAGCGTGTTCGCGAGGTCCGGCATCCGGAACAGCTCGCCGACTTCGGGCGGCTCACCGTCCGGCAGGAACATCCGCGCGCTGGTGGGGTGCGCCTCGAACACGTCGCGCGAGGCGTGGATCGCCGCGACCACCGAGGCTTCGATCGGATGGCCGTTCCTCGCGTAGTCGAGCGCCGGCTCGATGACCTCGCCCAGCCGCATCGTGCCGAACTCCTGGAGGAGCGAGATCCAGCCGCCGAAGAGTCCGGGCACGACCCCGGCGTGGATCCCCTTGTTGAGCTGATCCGGCGTCAACGCGGAGGCATCGAGGCGCATCGGGGCGGCGCCGGTGGCGCTCAGCGAGCGGACCCGGCCGGTCGAGGCCTCGAACCAGGTCAGGAACCCGTTGCCGGAGGCTCCCGACATCTGCGGCCGTACCACGTGGAGGGTGGCGAGCACGGCGACGGAGGCGTCCACCGCGTTGCCGCCGCGCATCAGCGTCCGGACGCCCGCCATCGTGGCGAGCGGGTGGCCGGCGGTGACCAGCCCGTGGACCCCGGGCACCTCGGGCCGGTTGGTGGCGCGCACCGCGTCGGGTCGTATCGGGTGCGCCGCTTCCTGGGCCAGGCCCGGGAGCGCCGCGAGGAGTCCGGCGGCGAGAAGCGCCGCGGTGGGGGACAGCCGATGGGTCACGGGAACCTCCTCCTCAGGAATCGTCGAACGCCTTCCGGATCCCCTCGATCGCCGCTTGCCGTCCCACGGTGACGCGGAGCACGCCTTCGATCACGAGACCGATCGCAAGGAGCAGGATGGCGCCCCCGACGACCAGGAGCAGGACGTTGCCCTGCCCGGCATAGACATTCAGGTTGTAGATCATCGCCGCGATCGTGATCGCGATCATGAACACCATGGGCGCGAGCGCGAAGCCGAACGGCTTTTTCCGGAAGGCGAGATAGAGCGTCACGGTGAGCAGGGTGAGTCCGGCCATGATCTGGTTCGTGGTCCCGAACAGCGCCCACAGCGCGGTTCCGGCCGGAACGCCGCCGACTTCGAGAAGCGCGAAGAATCCGATGACGGCCACGGCGAGGACCGATGCGACGACGCGGTGGCCCATGACCGGGACCCGCACGCTTTCGGCGATCTCTTCGATGTTGTACCGGAGGATCCGGGTCGCGGAGTCGAGCGAAGTCAGCGCGAACGACACCGCGACGAGCGCGATGAGCGCCTTCCCCGCGTCGGTCGGGATGCCGAGGATGGTGAGGAAGTTGGCGGAGCCGGTGATGAACGCGTCCAGCTTCTGGGCGAGACCGTTGGCGCTCTCCCAGCTTGCGAAGTGGGTGTGCCACGCCTCCGGGGAGGCGAAGCCGGCGGTCGTGGCGAGCACCGCCGCGAGTCCGAGGATGCTCTCGCCGATCATCCCGCCGTAGCCGATGACGGGGGCGTCACTCTCCTTGTCGAGCTGCTTCGCGGTCGTGCCCGACGAAACGAGGCCGTGGAAGCCCGACACCGCGCCGCAGGCGATCACGATGAAGACGAAGGGGAAGATGGGCGGCGCGCCCGCGGGCGCCGGGTTGAAAGCGGGGGCGGCGAACTCGGGATTGGTGAGGACGAAGGAGATGAAGATCCCGATGAGCGCCGTGTAGAGGAGGATCGAGTTCAGGAAGTCGCGCGGCTGGAGCAGCAGCCACACCGGGAGCACCGACGCCACGAACGCGTAACCGAGCAGCAGGTAGCTCCACTGCGCCACGCTCAGGTCGGGTGCGGGAAGGACGCCGCCCAGCCAGATCGAGAAGAACATCAGCGCGGCGCCCACGGGAACGAGGATCCGCAGCGGTACGCCCTTCCGGTAGGACAGGAAGCCGATGGCGACGGCGAGCAGCATGAGCGCGGCCGTCGGCGTCACCGTGCCCGGATAAAACGCCACCGAGAACAGCGCCGCAACGACCTGAACGAAGACCCCCATCGCCAGACCGATGAGGAAGACGATCAGCGCGTGGAACAGGAACTTGGCGCGGGGGCCGATGACGTCCTCGGCGATGCGGCCGATGGACTTCCCCTTGGCGCGGATGCTGATGCAAAGCGCCGAGAAGTCGTGGACGGCGCCAACCAGGAGCGTGCCGACGACGACCCAGATCATCGCCGGGACCCAGCCCCAGATCACGGCGATCGCCGGGCCCAGCATCGGGGCGAGCCCCGCGATCGAGGCGTAGTGGTGCCCGAACAGGACCGCCCGCCGGGTGGGGACGTAGTCGCGCCCATCGTTCAGCGTGTGCGCCGGGGTGGGGCGCGAATCGTCGAGCTCGAACGCTCGCCGACCGATCCTTCGTCCGTAGAACCGGTAACCGAGGAAGTAGAGGCCGAAGCAGAGCAGCGTGGCTAAGAGGGGACTCATCGGGGCGTGTCCTTCCGCTGCCGTTCAGCGAGGACCGGCGAGCTGACTGTTGGCTGCTACAGGTCGGGGAATGCGCGGCGGATCCCGGCGATTGCGGCGTCGCGTCCCACGGTGACGCGGAGGATGCCCTCGACGACGAGCCCGATCGCGAGCAGCATGATCACTCCCCCGACCACGAGGAGCAGGACGTTGCCCTGCTCGGCGTAGAGCGTCAGGTTGTAGATCATGGCCGCGATCGTGATGGCCACCATGAACACCATCGGGGCGAGCGCGAAGCCGAACGGCTTCTTGCGGAAGTAGAGGTAGAGCGTCACCGAAAGCAGCGTGAGGCCCGCCATGATCTGGTTCGTCGTCCCGAACAGCGCCCACAACAGCGTGCCGGCGGGGACGCCTCCGACCTTCAGCAGCGCGAAGAAGCCGATGGTCGCGACGGCGAGCAGCGAGGCCACGTAGCGGTTGCCGGCCGCGGGGACCTTGAGGCTGTCGGCGACCTCCTCGAGGTTGTATCGGAGGATGCGCGTTCCGGAATCGAGTGTCGTGAGCGCGAACGAGACCGCGACGAGCGCCATGAACGCCTTGCCCGCTCCGAGGGGCAGGCCGAGCGTGGTCAGGAAGTACGCCGCGCCCGAGATGTAAGCGTCGAGCTTCTGCGCCAGCCCGTCCGCGACTTCCCAACTCGCGTAATGGGCGTGCCACGCCTCGGCCGACGCGAAGCCGGCGGTCGTCGCGAGGACGGCCGACAGCCCCAGGATGCTCTCCCCGACCATGGCCCCGTAGCCGACGAAGGGGGCGTCGCTCTCCTTGTTGAGCTGCTTCGAGGTGGTGCCGGAGGAGACGAGTCCGTGGAAACCGGAGACCGCGCCGCAGGCGATCACGATGAAGACGAACGGGAAGATGGGCGGGGCCCCGGTGGGCTCCGGATTGAAGGCCGGAGCGGCGAATTCGGGGTTCCGGATGATGAACGAGACGAAGATCCCGATCAGCGCCAGATACAGCAGGATGGAGTTCAGAAAATCCCGGGGCTGGAGGAGGAGCCACACCGGGAGCACCGAGGCAAGGAATCCGTAGCCGAGGAGGATGTAGATCCACTGGTCCACGCCGAGGATCGGGGCGGGGAGCACCGCGCCCAGCCAGATCGAGCCGAACATGAGCGCCGCGCCGATCGGCACCAGGATTCGCAGCGGAACGCCCTTCCGGTAAGACAGGAATCCGATGACGACCGCGATGGCCATGAGCGATCCCGTCGGCGTGACCGCAGACGGATAGAACGCGACCGAGAAGAGCTGCGCGACGACCTGGACGAACACGCCGAGCGTGAGCCCGACGAGGAAGACGATCAGGGCGTGGAACAGCAGCTTGGCGCGGTGGCCGATGATGTCCTCGGCGATTCGCCCGATGGACTTGCCCTTCGCCCGGATGCTCAGGACGAGGGCGGAGAAGTCGTGGACCGCTCCGATGAAGACGGTGCCGAGGACGACCCAGATCATCGCCGGCACCCAGCCCCAGATCACCGCGATCGCGGGCCCCAGCATCGGCGCGAGCCCCGCGATCGAGGCGTAGTGGTGGCCGAACAGGATCCAGCGCCGGGTGGGCACGTAGTCCCGCCCATCCTCGAGAGCGTGCGCCGGAGTCTCTCGGGCGTCGTTCAGCTCGAACGACCGGCGGGCGATCCGGCGCGCGTAGAAGCGGTAGCCGAGGAAGTAAACGACGAAGGCGACGAGTGTCGCGCTGAGCGGCGTCACGGCATTCCGGCGGAATCTACGAGCGGATGCATCGGCGCAAATTATCAGATTTCACCGGAAATCCGGATGCCGCCGCCCCCCGGACATCGGTGGAACGGGGTTGTCCGCCCCAATCCGGTACCCTTCGACCCGGAATCGCGGGAGGCCCCATGCGCAGCGAGATGGTTTCGTTTCCGGCCAACAGCGGCGTCACTGCCGGTTATCTGGCCACGCCCGACACGCCCGGTCCCGGCGTCCTGGTCATCCAGGAGTGGTGGGGCCTGGTCGGGCATATCCGTGAGGTGGCGGATCGGTTCGCCGCCGCGGGCTTCACTGCGCTCGCACCCGATCTGTTCCACGGCGAGAGCACGACCTCGCCCGATGAGGCGGGAAAGCTGTTCATGGCGCTCGAGATCGCTCGCGCCGAGCACGACCTCCGCGGCGCCGCGGACTACCTGGGGACCGTCGCGTCCGGTTCGCGAGTCGGTGTCGTGGGGTTTTGCATGGGCGGCCAGCTCGCGCTGTTCGCCGCCAGCAAGTCGGACCGGATCGGGGCCTGCGTGGACTTCTACGGGGTCCACCCGAACGTCCAGCCCGACTACCCGGCGATCGCGTGTCCGGTGCTGGGGTTGTTCGCGGAGAACGACGGTTTCGTGCCGCCGGCGGCGGTGGCGAGGCTGGGCGAGGACCTGTCAGCCGCGGGCGTCGCGCATGAGCTCCACACCTACCCGGGGACGGACCACGCGTTCTTCAACGACGGCCGCCCGGAGGTGTACGACGCCGCGGCCGCCGCCGACGCGTGGGACCGGACGATCCAACACTTGCGCGCGAATATCTGACGGACCGCCGGACTCCAGTCCGGCACCGAGCGCCCCGGCCGACCGGCGTCGCCGGCGCGCCGGACTCCAGTCCGGCAATTCCCAAGCGAGCTGCCGGCGCGCCGGACTCCGCCGGTTCTCCCGGTAGGGGCCCGGCACCGAGCGCCCCGGCCGACCGGCGCCGCCGGCGCGCCGGACTCCGCCGGTTCTCCCCCAGTTCTCCCGGTGGGGGCTAGGGGCCCGGCAATCCGTCGAAGCGAAGAAGCCGCTGAGCCGCACCTGCGGATCGGGGAGGGCCCTCCTGCCTTGACGCCCGCCGCTATCCCCGGCTCAACGGGTGTCGCCACCTCAGGGTAGGGAACCGGCTGAAATCCGCATCGCTGGACACCATCGTGCAGCCGTGCTCGATCGCGACAGCCGGGTGCTGCGCGTCCGCGACCAGCTTTCCCGTCGCGGAGGCCTGTTGGCACAGCTCTTCGAGAATCGCCAGGTGGTTCGGTCCGGGAGCGATGACGCGCGCCGTGGGCCGCGCCAAGAGCTCACGAACGAAGCCGAGGGCCTCATCGAGCGTCGAGGGAGGACGAAAGATCCGCGGGTTCGTGACGATTCGGAGGAACCCGGCGAGAACGAGGACCGAAAGCGCGAAGGGTTCGGGTCCGGTCGCCATACGCTCGACCCAGTCGGCATAGACCGAGTGCTCCGGCGTCGAATCGCTCCGGTGCGCGTACACCAGGACGTTGACATCCGGGAGGATCACGTCGTCGGCCGGCCCGCAATGGCGCCGTAGCGTTCCTCGTCGTCGAGGGCTTCGATCTGGCGCGGGCGGTCAAGATCGATTCCGGGACGAGGTCCTTCTCCGCCCACCGTGACCAACCGGAAGGGCCTGGTCGGCACCGGCGCCGGCCGCTTCAGGGCATCGTCAACCAGGCGGGCGATCAGCGCGCTCACGCTGACGCCGCGGGCCGCCGCTTCCCGCCGCACGGCCAGCGCCAGGTGATCGTCCATGGAAATCGTCGTGCGCATGATGCACAGCGTAACTATGCAGCATCACCGCATCTCCACGCCGCCCTATGGAGCGCCGGACTCCAGTCCCTTGCCGGCGCGCCGGACTCCAGTCCGGCAATTCCCAAGCGAGCTGCCGGCGCGCCGGACTCCAGTCCGGCACCGAGCAGCCAATCTGACCGGGGCCGCCGGCGCGCCGGACTCCAGTCCGGCACCGAGAAGGCTTCCCGACCGGCGCCACGCCGCCGGCGCGCCGGACTCCGCCGGTTCTCCCGGTGGGGACCCGGCAATCCCGCCATCAAAGGCCATCACGCCAGGCATTTGCCGCTCTGGAGAACCCTCAGCGGGACAACCGGGGCGCTCCAGAGCGTCAGCGGGGGTCGAGCGCCGCGAGCGGGACGATGGCGGTCCGGACTCCCCCGTCCCGCCACGCCACCACCAGCCGTTCCCCGGTCGCGATCGGCGGGGGAGCGTCCTCCTCGGGCGGCTCCTCGCCCTCCTCCGGCTCCGGAACGGGATCCGCCACCCGGGCCACCTGCAGCATCCCGGCCTCCCGCCCCCCCGGAGACTCGGCCACCGTCACCTCTGGCCCGAGCCGCCCGTCCGACCACGCCCGCCGAATCCGCACTTCGGCGCGTCCGTCGTCCGCGTTCTCCAGCCACACCGCGGCCGCGCTCCCGTCGTCGAGCCGCGTCACCGCCGACAGGCCGCGCGGATCCCCGCCGTCGAGCCGCATCGGCTGGCCGAAACTCGTCCCGCCATCCAGCGAGAACGCGATCCGGACTTCGGGCTGGCCCGATGCGGCGGTGAACCAGACGACCGACACGGCGCCGTCGTCGCGGGCCGCGATCGCGGGTCCGTTGACCGGGCAGGCGTTGATGCCCCAGCCGTCGGCGTGCACCGCCCTCTCCGGATCCCATTTGCCCCGGCGCTTGCGGGAGATCGCGATGTCCCGGACATCGTCCTCGGGCGGGTTGCGGACCCGGTCGCGCCAGACGACGAGCGGCTCCCCGCTCACCGTCGCCATCGCGGTGGGACAGCAACTGCACACGTCGCCGTCGAGCCGGGTGTCGGCGAGGTGGTAGCCCTGCTCGTGGAACCGGGCGATCCGCAGCGTGAAGTCTCCTCGTTCGCGCTCTCCCCACCGGGGCGGGATCAGGTAGGCGGCGGAGAAGCCACTGGTTTCCGGCGCGTAGGACACGAAACCCGCGTATCCCTCGACCAGGTCGAGGCCGGTCGAGAAGACTTCCCGCCACGTCGCCCCCCGATCGGGCGAGAAGACGATCCGGAATCCGTAGCCGTAGCCTCCCGATCCCTCGGGGTTGCGCTCCAGCCAGTGGGCGGCGAGCAGGTTTTCCCCGACCGACGCGACTTTGGGGTGGTCCGCCCAGTTCACGAACCATCCGGTCCCGGACGCGATCTCGCGCGCCGGTCCCCAGCCATCCGCGTCGGCGAGCTCGCGTTCGGGAGCTTCCTCCGCGTCCGCTTCTTCCGTTTCCGATCCGGCGGCTTCCGGGTCTGGAACCACCGGGCCCGATTCCGGCGTCCCCTCGCGAATCAGCTCGGCGAACCGGAAAGCGTGCCCGTCGCCCTCCGGCTCCACCCAGGAGAGGAACGCGGCCCCATCGCCCCCCTCGCTGAGCGAATACATCCCGCTGCCGTCCCCGGCCGGAGTCGGGAGCACCCGCGGCGCCTCCTGTCCGGAGGCGAGCGCCGGCAGCGCCACCGCCAGCAACGCGAGCCGCAGCATCGGAAGAGTCACTCTCATCGGAACGGGGTAGTTCAGCCGGTGGACAAAGTCACGCGGCCCGGTTCTCCCGGTAGGGGCTCGAGCGGCAATGCATCCCGCCTGGCCCCCACCGGGAGAACTGGCGCGCCCCTCCGCTTCGCTCCGGGGCGCTCTTCGTTGCGCATCGGTCGGAATACACCCGGTATTCCTCCCTCGCGCGCCTCGTCGGCCGGGCGCCTCGCCACTCTCGGTGCTCACGCGACTTTATCCACAGGCTGAATTGTCGCACGAAACGCCTCCCGAGCCGCCCCGACACGCTGTTACCATCGTTTCCGTTCCGGCGTCGCCGCCCAGCAGGAAGGTACAACGACTCGCCGGGAGCGAGGCCGAGATGAGAAAACCCGCCCGGGCGCCGCGGCGCTCGCTCAGGACCCCGCGAATCGCCGCGGTGGCGACGCTGGCCGCGCTTTGCGCCGCGGTCGCCGGCGCCCAGTCCGCCGTCGAGCTGGACCCGCAGGCCCGCGCCTTCGTCCAGTACGACGACCCGGTGATCGCGATCACCGGAGTGCAGGTCGTGGACGGGACCGGCGCGCCGCCGCGCCCGGGTCAGACGGTCCTCATCGAGGAGCGGCGGATCGCGGCGATGGGAGCGGATGGCGATGTCGAGATCCCTGCGGACGCCCGCCGGGTGGACGGGAGCGGCCACACCCTCATCCCCGGCCTCGTCGGAGTGCACAACCACACCTTCTACACGACCGCCGCGCGCCACTCGCAGATGAACACGACTTCGCCGCGCCTCTACCTCGCGGCCGGCGTGACCACGATCCGGACCACCGGCAGCTACTCCCCATACAGCGAGATCAACATGCGCCGCGCCATCGAGGCGGGCGAGATCGTCGGACCCCGGATGCACATCACCGGGCCGTACATCTCGGGGGCCGGAGCGAGCACCTACATGACCCAGGTCTCGAGCCCGGAGGACGCCCGCCGCGTCGTGGCCTACTGGGCGGAAGAGGGGGCGACCTGGTTCAAGGCCTACACCCGGATCTCGCGCGCCGAGCTCGGCGCCGCGATCGAGGAGGCGCACCGACTCGGGCTGCGCTTCACCGGCCATCTGTGCTCCGTGACCTTCCGGGAGGCGGTGGACCTCGGGATCGACGCGCTCGAGCACGGGTTCTTCACGAACACCGAATACCACGGGTCCAAGCAGCCCGACGAGTGCCCGCCGGACTTCCGGAGCACGCTGCGCGAGATCGAGGTGGACTCCGGGCAGGTCGAATCCACGATCTCGCACATGGTCGAAAACGAGGTCGCGCTGACCTCGACCCTCGCCGTGTACGAGCTCTCGGTCCCGGGTCGGCCGCCGCTCGAAGATCGCAACCTCGAAGCGCTCGCCCCCGGCGCCCGCGACGAGTACCTCGCCCGGCGGGAGGAGATCGCGAGGGCGCAGGACGCCGTGTTCCTCGACCTGTTCCCCAAGGCGCAGCGCTTCGAATACAAGTTCTTCCGCGCCGGGGGACTCCTCGCCGCCGGGGTGGATCCCACCGGGAACGGGGGCGCGCTCCCCGGATTCGGCGACCAGCGCAACTACGAGCTCCTCCTCGAAGCCGAGTTCACCCCCTCGGAGGCGCTCCAGGTCATGAGCCTGAACGGCGCCCGCGTCCTCGGCGTGGATGACGATCTCGGCAGCATCGAGACCGGAAAGCTCGCCGATCTGGTCCTGATCCACGGCGACCCGGTGAGCGATCCGTTCCAGATCCGCAACGTCGTGACCGTGTTCAAGGACGGGGTCGGGTACGACTCGGAGAAGCTGATCGCTTCGGTCCGCGGACTCGTCGGGCTCGAGTAGCCGCGCGCCCTTGCGGAGCCCGAGGCCGACCGGTTCCGGCGGCCCTCCACCGCCTCCGCCCCGACCATGAAGCGCTACGACGACCTCGTCATCGGCGGTGGCCACAACGGCCTGATCGCCGCCGCCTACCTCGCGCGGGCCGGGCGACGGGTGCTCGTTCTCGAGAAGAACGAGCGCGTCGGCGGGGCGACATTCAGCGAGGAGCTCCTCCCCGGGTTCACCGTCTCGGTCTTCTCCTACGTCGTCAGTCTGCTGCGTCCGCAGATCATCGCGGACCTCGATCTCGCCCGTCACGGCCTCCAGCTCCAGCCGCTCGACGGCACGTTCACGCCGCTGCCCGACGGGCGGGCGCTGACCCGCTGGCACGACCCCGCGCGGACCCGGGAGTGCCTGCGCGGCTTCTCCCGGCGCGACGCCGACAACTACCCGCGGTTCGGCCTCCGGATGCACCAACTGAGCCGGGCCGTCCGCGACTTGCTTCTCCTCCGCCCGCCGAAACTGGGTTCGGCCCGACTCCGGGAGGTCCGGGGCCTCCTCGGCCTCGCCCGCCACTTCGGCTCGATCGGCGACGACCGGGCCGCGGAGCTGGCGCGGCTCATGACCGCGAGCGCGAGCGATTACCTCGACCGCTGGTTCGAGTGCGAGCCGCTGAAGGCCACGATGTGCGCCAGCGGGATCATCGGAACCTTCCTCGGCGTGTCCTCTCCCGGCACCGCCTACGTCCTGCTCCACCACTACATGGGGGAGATCGACGGCGCGTCGCGGTCGTGGGGGTTCGCCCGCGGCGGGATGGGCAGCGTGGCCGAATCGCTCGCCTCGGCGGCGCGGGGCTTCGGCGCCGAGATCCGCACCGGCGCCGGGGTCTCGCAGATCCTGACCCGCTCCGGGCGCGCCGCCGGCGTCGTGCTCGAGGAAGGGGAGGAGGTCTTCGCCGACCAGGTGGGGTCCAGCCTCGACCCGCACCGCACCTTCCTGCGGCTCGTCGAAGCGGATGAGCTGCCCGACGAGTTCCTCGAGGGGATCCGCCGCTACCGGCTGCGCGGCTCGTCGGGGAAGGTGAACCTCGCCCTCGACGCCCTCCCCGACTTCGAGGCGCTCCCCGGCCCCGGGCCGCACCTGAAGGGCGCCATCTCGATCAGTCCCGACCGGACCACCATGGAGCGCGCCTACGACGACGCCAAGTACGGCCGGTTCTCGCGCGAGCCCTACCTCGACGTGCTGATCCCCTCGCTCCTCGACCCGGGGATGGCGCCTCCGGGCAAGCACGTGATGTCCATCTTCGTGCAGTACGCGCCCTACGAGCTGCGGGACGGAGATCCGGACTGGGACGCGCAGCGGGACGACTTCGGCGACGCCGTGGTCCGCACGCTGGCCCGCTACGCGCCGAATCTCCCGGACATCATCCTCGAGCGGCAGGTCCTCACCCCTCTCGACATCGAGCGGCGCACCGGCCTCACCGAAGGCAACATCTTCCAGGGCGAGCTGGGGCTGGAGCAGCTCTTCTTCCTGCGGCCGACGCCGGGTTGGGCGCAGTTCCACACCCCGATCCGGGGGCTGTTCCTGTGCGGCTCCGGAGCGCACCCGGGCGGCGGGGTCATGGGCGCGCCCGGCAAGCTGGGAGCGGACGCGATGCTCCGCGCCGCGGGCGTACCGGGAGGCGGCTGAGACGATGCGCGGTTCGTGGGACGCGGTGGCGGTCGGCGGCGGCCCCGACGCGCTGGTGGCGTCGGCGCTCCTCGCGGCTTCGGGCCGACGGGTGCTTGTGGTCTCCGGGCCGGGGCCGGCGGGCGGGATCGCGACGGACATGGAGGTCGCGCCCGGCTACCGGATGGGCGTCGCTCCCGAGACCCTCCCCGGTCCGGATCCCGACGTCGTGGAGGCGCTCGGCCTCGGGGCGCCCGGTTTCACGGGGACTGCCCCCGATCCGGTTCTGACCGTGGTCCCCCGCGGCCCGGGGGCGACGTTCGCGCTGGCGCGGGATCCGGAGCGGGCCCGGCTGGCGGTCGCTGACGGCTCGGCGTCCGATGGGCGCGCGTTGCCCGACTTCGCCGCCGAGGTGGGCGCCTTCGCCCGCTTCCTGCGACAGCTCTTCGACCGACCCCCACCGGGGTTCGACGCCGGGGCGGCCGATCTGCTGCCTCCGCTGCGGGCGACCCTGCGGCTGGGCCGGCGGCGGCTTCCGGAACTCCTGCGCGCGGTGCCGATGGCCATCCGCGACTTCCTCGACGACGCCTTCGAGACCGAAGCGCTCAAGGCGGCGCTCGCCGCTCCCGCGCTGACCGGGACGCGGCTCGGCCCCCGCGCCCCCGGCACCGCGGGCCTGTTCCTCCACTTCCACGCCTTCACCGCGGGGGGCGGCCTCCTCGACTGGATTCGCCCGGCGCGCGGCGGGGCGGGCGCGGTGGGGCGGGCGCTCCAGGAGGCGGCGCGGGCTGCGGGCGCGCGAATCGAGGCGAAGGCCGGAGGCGTGCGGCGGATCGTCACCGCGGCCGGCCCGCGGGTCCGCGGCGTCGAGTTCCGCGACGGCAGCAAGGTCGCGACCCCGATCGTCCTCTCGGACGCCGCCGCCCGCACCACGCTCCTCGACTGGGTCGGGGCCACGTCGCTCCGACCGGACTTCACCGGTGAGGTCCGCCGGATCCGCTACCGCGGGACCGCCGCGCGGGTCGGGTTGGCGCTTTCCGGCCTCCCCCGGCTCCGGGACGGGAGCGCCCCACCGGAAGACGACCCCCGCCTGCGCGGCGTAGTCCAGGTCGGGGCTGCGCTCGACGACCTCGAGCGCGCGAGCGACGCCGCCAAGTACGGCGAGGTCGCGAGCGCGCCGCTGGTCTTCGCGTCGCTCCCGTCGCTTGTCGAGGCCGGGCTGGCGCCGGCGGGACGGCACGTCCTCGCCGCGACCGTCCAGGCCACGCCGTCCGACGACGGACCGGATCCGGCGGCGCGCGCCGACGAGATCCTGCGGCGCACCGTGGAGTCGCTCGAGTGCGCCTTCCCCGGCATCGCCTCGCTCGTCACCGGCCACCGGGTGCTGACCCCGGCCACCCTCGAGCGCGACTTCGGACTCCTCTCGGGGAGCTTCCACCAGGCGGAACCCACCATGGATCAGTTGTTCTCCCTTCGTCCCGTCCCCGGGTGCAGCGACCACCGGACTCCGGTGGCCGGGCTCTACCTCGCCGGGCCGGACACATCGCCCTACGGCGGCCTCCACGGGGTCTCCGGTCGAAACGCCGCCCGGGTGATCCGGGAGGACGCCGGCGAGGTGACCCGATGAGCCGCCTGAAGAAGCGCTTCCAGGCGGGCCCCGGCTTCCTCGTCGCCGCGGCCTTCATCGGCCCGGGCACGGTGGTCACCGCCAGCCGCGCGGGCGCGGGTTACGGCGCCTTGCTGCTGTGGGCAGTCCTGTTTTCGGTGGTCGCCACCTTCGTGCTCCAGGACATGGCGGCGCGCGTCGGCCTCGCCGGCCGCCGCGGACTCGCGGAGGCGATCCGCGACAGCCTCCAGAGCCCGGCGCTGCGGATGCTCATGCTCGGGCTCATCGCCGCCACCATCCTGCTCGGCAACGCCGCCTTCCAGACCGGCAACCTGCTCGGCGCTTCCCTTGGCGTATCGCTGCTGCTCGGCCTCCCGCAGGGAGTGGTCGTCCTCGTGGTGGGCGCCCTCGCCGGCGGCCTCCTGATGACCGGCGCCTACCGGCTGATCCAGAACTCGCTGGTGTTCCTCGTCGGCCTCATGGGGGTCGTGTTCTGTCTCACCGCGGTGCTCACCACGCCCAACCCGGGCGAGTTGCTGTCCGGGCTCCTGATCCCGCGCGTGCCGCCGGGGGCGCTCCTCACCGTGCTGGCGCTCATCGGCACCACGGTGGTCTCCTACAACCTGTTCCTCCACGCCAGCACGACGATGGAGCGCTGGCCCGACGCGAACCGGAACGAGGAGAATGTCCGCGAGAGCCGCCGCGACACGCTGGTTTCGGTGGCCGTCGGCGGGCTGATCACCGCAGCGGTGGTGGTCGCCGCCGCCCCGCTCATGGGGCAGGGAGCGGACGCCGCCAACGCCGCCGCGGTCGCGCGGCAGCTCGAACCGCTCCTCGGCCGCGCCGCGCCGATCTTCTTCGGAGTCGGCCTGTTCGCTGCCGGACTGACCTCGGCGATCACCGCGCCGCTCGCCGCCGCCTACGCGGCCGGGGGCGCGCTCGGCGTCAGGCCTGATCTGAAAGGGGCGAAGTTCCGGATGCTGTGGGGATTCGTGCTTCTCACCGGCGTCGGCCTCGGCGTGTTCCTCGGCGCCTCGCCTTACCAGATCATCCTGCTCGCCCAGGCCGGGAACGGGATCGTGCTCCCCCTCACCTTGATCCTCCTGCTGATCGTGGTGAACCGGAAGCGGATCATGGGACGCTTCCGCAACTCCCGCCTCGCCAACGTCGCCGGCATCGTCGTCGTCGCCGTGATCTCCGGCCTCTCGCTGGTCCAGCTCGCCCGCCTCAGTTAGCATGAATCGCCCACTAGACCTGCGTGAAGGGACTCGCCTAACGCGTTCTCCCGCTGACCAGGTGCACGGCTCCGGCGGCTCTCCACCCTCCTTCGCGCCGGTGCCCGCACCGCCGGCGATGGGCGCCCCGGGACGCTCTCACGACCCAGGACCGCTTCGCGGGCACTCACAGCCTCACCCGATCTCTAGAGCCTGATGGCGCCGCTCCCTGCTTCACAGCAACCACCCCGCCCCATCTCTGGCGCAGTACGCTTCAGTCCGCCGCTTGCTCAAAACCTCGACTGATGTCAGACCGCGCCGCTCTGCCGCCGGACCGGCGGATCATTGGATCAAACTTGCGCGCTCTCCGTGAGGCTTCCGGACACACACGCGAATCACTTGCTGCTCTGTGTGGACTTCGTGTTGAGCGTGTCACAGATCTAGAGCGCGGCCGACCTGACCACTCCCTCGATGTCTTTCTGCGACTCGCCGCAGCCTTGGACGTAGCTCCTGCTCGTATTTTTTCCGGTTTGCGTGATGAGCAATCTCCGCGCCTGCCTCCCACTCTTGGTGTTGTACCTACATCCAGCGGTCTTAAGCTTCGATTCCCTTACGATCAGTTCGATGCGGAGTACGAACTTCCTTCTTCCTCACTCGCAGAGTATCACTCCATCATTAGCCTTCTTCGAAGCTGCCTGATGTCCGGTACGCCGGCTCAGGGTATAGCGGAGACTTTTCTCACGGCCGTGAAGACGTGGCCGCAGGCGAACCCATCTGACATCTGGACCTTTGTGATTGCACGTGCATATTGCGACCGCTCAATCCACCCATCTACGAACCAGCGTCTCAATCTAGAACAGAGCTGGAAACGCGCAAGCGGTTGGGCTCTTGAGCGGGTCATGGTAGATCACTATGCTTCTGCGCTTCGACAGAGCGGAATCGAAGTCAAGATCGCAAAGAAATCTGAGGCGACGCAGTTTCTGAGTCATATCCGCGATCCACGACTCATTCCAGACAAAGTCGACGCCCTGCTAGTCA
The DNA here is from genome assembly GCA_965232015.1 of Vicinamibacteria bacterium. GTDB lineage: Bacteria > Acidobacteriota > Vicinamibacteria > Marinacidobacterales > Marinacidobacteraceae > JAJEAO01. The sequence continues at coordinate 3,272,845 of OZ246946.1, forward strand.
ATCGCCGAGTCGTCCCGGCCCGTCCCCTGGGCGTAGTACACGTCAAAGCAAGCCTGGCGGAGCGGCGGACTAACGACGTACCCATGAGCAGAGCGCTCATGGCCGCCGGGCTCCTGTCAGTTTTCTGGACTCTCGATATCAAGAGTTTCCCGAGTGAGCGCCCGTTCAATCGAGGGGAGCTGGGAGATGCTGGCGAACATCGCACGAACGAAAAGCGCCGTGACTTTGAAGTAAATCGCAACTTCTCCGCTTGCTTTTCCTACAATCAAAACACTATTCCCACTCCCCACGATGCCCGAACTACGTCCAAGATATTTGTGTGTGACTTCGCGCAGACGACCGATGCGTTCGTTCGGTTTCTCACGCGAGCGCTAGACGTGAGTATTCTAGCTAAAGAGCGCAGGTCGTTGTCGGGTCTCTGACAGGCGCTGTCGAGATGCCCGCACGTGCGCCGCATCGATCTCGAAGCCGACGAATGTACATCCCTTTTCGATGGCTGCGATCCCCGTAGACCCGGAGCCAGAAAAAGGATCCAATACTAGAACATCCGATCCGAATCTGCCATACGAGTCAATGCAACGGCGGGGTAGTTCAGTTGGAAACCGAGAACGGTGCTGGAGGCCAGAAATGCGCTCGTTGGCGAAGGTCCACACGCTGGGCACCGGTGGAGATGTCCGGAACGTATGCCTCTCATGCTTGGCGAGAAGGTGAATGTGCTCGTGCTTGCGGTGGGGGCGTCGGCATCGGCCTTCGGGCATGGCGTTCTTCTTTACCCAAACTACTTCGCCACGATAGAGATATCCCAAGTCAACGAGATCTGTCAGAAGCCGGCTAGGTAGCATGAGCAGATTCCCATACTTCAGCCAACCGACTTGACGATCAACAAACGCACGCCTCTTGAACCGTGGTTTCGTATAGGCGGCGTTGTCTGGGTTGAATCCGTGTCGATCCTTGCCGAGTGAACTGTACGTGTGATCACCGGGTCCCCAGTTGATCGGCGTATTGTAGGCATCTCCCATGTTTATCCAGATAACCCCTTGTGGTGTCTTGATCTTGGGGAGAAGGGCCGCAAAGACTTGGCGAAGGAAGGCGAGGTAAGTTCGAGGATCTGGTTCAGTGCCATGACCGGCGGATTGGCGCTGACCCCAATACGGGGGGCTTGTGACGACGATATCAATGCTGTTGTCGGGGAGCCGTGGGATGAGGTGCATGCAGTCACCGTGATAGACGGCCGTCTTCTGAGGGTCTATCGCCGTTTCGGGCACAGATGGAGGGGCAGCTGGAGCCGGCTCAGATGAACGGGCGGGAGAAATCGCAGTCATGAGCGTGACGGGGATGACGATGTTACAGGCTGTGTGTGAGGAGTGGCGACGGTGGGCACGGGGCTCGGAGCAAGTTGCGTTACGGAAGTCGTCTGTGAGTATGACACGGCGGGGTCGATGCGCAAAGGAGCGGGGAGTATCTGAGCATCAAGCCGGCGACCCATCCGGGTCTCCCCGGGCGCGGGGTGGGGTCTGGAGCGAAGAACAGAGTGTCGCGAGCGAGGTGGCGGCGATCTTGGTGTCGCGATGCCGTGCCGCGACGATGATGACGCATGCGAGGCCCCACCGCAGAGCCGGACTGGCACCATGGCGCGTTCGTGATGAGCCAGGAATGCGGCGCGGTCGATTCGCACTGGCACGCGGATCCCTGGCAGGTGAGCTACTCGTCCCGGTGGTCGGACGCCGTGGGCTCGACCGGCGTCCGCCGAGCGAGCCCTCAGCAGGGAACGACCGGCTCGGCGACCATGACTTTCGTCATCGCCCTTACGCGTCTCCTTGACCGCGAATTGGGAGGGCCTCCGGTGTCGGGTGGCTACCCGGACAATGTCAGGCGGGTATGGCCCAGAGGGGTCACAGTGTCAGAGACCATCGACACTGGAAGAGCCGCGTGGCCAAGGCTCGGATTGGGGTGTCACGAAGTCGTCGCGCATCCGGTACGCGGACGCAGACCCTCCGGCAACCAGTGCGTCCAGAATGATTACGACCGCCCTCCGGAGCGGCGCGTCGGTCTTGATTCGATGTGGTTGCGAGTACACGAATGGCCGCAGCAACGTCTCTAGATTGAAGGCCACGCCGGACTCCGACGCGATGCGAGTGGCATCCCCGTTCGCCAGCACTTGACTCACGACTCGGAAGGACTCCGGAAGTGATTTGTGGCCCACTCTGCTCAGGTAGTCCGTGTAGGCACGCATCACCGGCACCGTCGCCGGCAGCCTGAGGGCGCATTCGTCTATGTGGTGGGCATGGCCCTCCAGTCTGTGCCAGTGGTTGGCATCCTCCTTCCAGTAGGGGCCGAGAAAGATCATATGCAGGAGGTCGAGCCCGAACGACGTGTCGTCCTTCAATCCCCGTCCCCATGGTGAACGCACGATCCCGTCGGCCAACCGCTGCCAGAGACTCCAGAAGCAGTCGTCCTCATTGCGGTCGGCTTTGGAGATAAGTCCGGAGACGAACCGCTCGATCTCGCGCTGACAGTCGGCAACGGCCCTCACCACTGGAGCAATGATTCGCACAGCGATCTCCCCCGGAAGACCAAGCACGAATCCCGCCAGCGATTGGAGTGCGTCATACTCGAGCGAGTGGTTCCGTCGAGTGTGCGTGGTGCGTTGGGAATCCTCGCGCCCCCGATCGACGAGCCACCGAACCACTCTCGTATAGAACTCCCGTGCCTCCTCCCAATCCGGTCGGTGCTCGAAGACCGCGAGCCCGGCCCGAACGGCGGCACCGGCTGCCGGCCCATCGAAGGGCAGCCGCCGCAGTTCTTCTTCGGCGTTGAGGCTCCCGCACGTCATGCCTTGCCGCACCGCCGAGCCGATGCACGCGAACGGGTCCGGCACGTCGTCAAGCCCCGTCAAGTGCCGGTGCTGTGCCATTTCCCATGCCTCAGACTCAAGCCGGGATCGGTACACCGCCGCCGCCACGCACCGCAGAGCGAGCGCCTTGTGTTCGTCACCCACAAGCGCGCCGAGACCAGCTAGAGCGTACTCCGATACGTGGTGGATCGTGTGTGTAAGCGCTAGGGATAGAAGGGCGACGGAATCGACCCCGTCCGTCTTCCCTGGATGGACAACCAGAAGCGGCACTACGCTAGCGCACACGCGATCCGCGCGTACCAACCTGCTGGCGCGCGCAGCGTGGTCTGTCGTATCTGAATCCCGGCGCACCTCGAAGTCCACACGCCTGGCGCACCACTGGAGCTCGTCCTCGCTCAGCTCCTTGAGATGGTCCCGAATGCACAGGGCGGCAGCGAACCCCGGTCCGTTGCGGTACAACTCATCCGCTTGGTCCGGCGCTCGCTCAACGGCTCTCGCCTCGGCCAGCAGCGTCGTGCGCCAGTCCACGTCGCCGACGGAGGCATCTCTTTCCCACATCTTGCTTGCGAGAGTCGCAAGTCGTGCGTAGCGGCCGTCGATGCTCAAGAACCTATCCGACTCGTCGACCAAATCCTGAACATCGGCTTCCATTTTCCCCGGACCGAGATAGATCTCGGACTGGCCCGCCTCGCTATCCCTAGGCTCGGCCCCTCCGGGGGCGTCCTGCGGCTCGAAGCCCCTGATGTCCATACGATGCAGTGCCAGCCGCCACTCCCTGGTGTGTTCGGCAGATTTCGACGTGGCCTGCTGTCGATGACGATCGATGATCGTCCAGACCTTCTCTCGATGTCGTCCGGTCTGCATTCTCACGGCCAGAGACTCGAGATCCTCTCGCCTGTGATGGAGCTTGTTAGACGCGGCGCGTTCCTGTTCGAACAGCCGGCTGCGCGGATTGACCCCGACGAGCACTCCGGGAACTCCCGGCGCTACAGTGGACTCCATTGCCAAGCGGGTGCGGTCCATCTGCACGATGTCTCGACTCGACAGAAGCGCCAGACCGGCGCGCCCTGCCTTGTCCGGATGGGCCACACACACGCTTGCGACAACGCCCGCCGCCATCACGTTGTTGCTGTTCGCCAGAACGTGCACAAGCCAACCCTCTAGATCGACGTCATCCATTCCCCCGAGCTGCAGAAGCCAGGACTCGAACGCCATCAACAACGAAGCAATGCTGTTCGGTCCCACCGTATTCCCCCGGTAGAGACCGTAGAGCTGCCCGTTCGCCCATTGCTGTACGGTCCCGCGGCTCGGGATCGCCAGCGAAATCTCCCATGCCTGCTCCAGAGGCTGCTCCGGTGTCTGCGGTGACGCATACGATCGCCCCGCGTGGTTGAGGAGGCTGAACATGAACGCCACTGCCTTCTTGGGGTGGTGTCGCAGGAGGGTGCCGAAGGGCCCTTGGAGCGCGCTCGGTGGGAAGAACGGTGCGGCCATGGACAATTCGCGAAGCCCGAAGAATGGGCTAATCGAGGTGGACCACTCCATGTGACCGCGTTCGCGCTCCGAGTCGGTGTGTGACAGCCGTAGTCGTGCGTCCAGTAGCGCAATCACCGCGTCCGGGAAGTGCAGGCACACTAGACCGGCCGCTGGCTGCGTCGCGATCAGCTCGAACAGACCGTAGGCCACGCGGTCACGGTGGCCGCACGTTCTTGCGCGCTCCATCAGATCTTTGAACCGCGGCACGTGCCCCGGAACCGACGCCATCACCCTCAGCGTACGTTCGCGCGCGTCCTTGGAGTGGTAGTCCTCAACACCAGGAAGCAGCCTGTTCACGATCGCTCCGGCCTCCGCAGCGCCCTCGGGCGCCGGGTTTTGCCAGTGAATCTGCCTGGCCCAGTCCTCCACGAGCCCGAGCACGAGCTGACGGCGGTCCGGCAGCAGGTCTTCCATCCGGTCAAGCACGAGTCGGAGGGTCGGCGCCCACGCCGCTCCCGTCGGGACTAGCATCGGCGTCGGGAGCCCGGGCAAGGCGAGCCACTTCGGGGACTCCTTGCACGCTACGCGGAGGACATGCGTGACCCGGAACAGGAGGTCGAGGTTTCCGTGGGCTACCCGCTGCCCGCATGCCTGCACGAAAGTGGCCGCGGCCTCCGACATCAGCGCCGCCGCCACACAGTCGTCTCTGAAGTGGGCCGCGAGTCCATCATGGTCAATCACTCGCAATACAAAGGCGTGGGCCTCGCCCGCTTCCATCTCGAGCCACTCTGCGAGCCATTGTCTGAATCCTCGGCGTAGCGCGGGGTACCCACCGATGGATGCCGCGAGTGTTCTCGGCGCGCCGTCGTGCGCCATGAATCGGTCGGCGATCCCTTGAAGAACACCCCAGTCCTCCAGCACGTCGTGCGTCACCGCATACACCGCCGAGGAGTCCGGCGACGCCGCCACCAAGGAGTCCCGACTCAATGCTTCCAAGGCTGCCGGGTCGTCCACGCCGGGTGGCACGAAGGGGCGGAGCTCCTTCGCCCGTCGCCACGCGATGTCGAGAAACACTCGCTCCCGTCGCGTGGGCATCCCTCCAGTTGCGTGGCCCTCGTCCCGGATCAGCTCCCGCCAGACCTTCCGCCGGAAGCTCCGGAGCGTGACCGGGAGAGGAGTCTCTCCCCAGTGCAGCCGGGAGGCAAGATCCAAGAGGTACGGCGTTCTGAGAAACGCTCGCAGAGGCGCATGTTCGAGTGCCCGTGCAAGCGCAGGCACACCGTCCGCCACGGCGTCCAGTTCGTCGGCAGTCAGCCTTGGCACTTCGACAATCTCTGCTCTTAGGTCGGGGGGTATCAGAGCGGTCCGAACCGTCTCCAGCGAGTAGTCCCTCACCGTGAGTACGATCCAGGTCGCCGGATCCTTCTGAGTGAGTTGCATCAATTGCGAGAACCCGTCCCGCACTGAATGCTCGAGCAGCCTCTCGATGCCGTCCACAAGGACGACCTTTCTGTCGTGGGCCGCTAGCAGTGCAAGCAGCCGCTGCATGTTAAGCGATGTTTGAGCGTTCGCTAGCGCCTGGTCGACGTGGGCGGTCGCGAACTCGACGGCCTGGAACGACAGCACTGGATAGCGGTCCTCCATCTGCGTCACCAGTTCCCGCGCCAGAGCTGACTTTCCCGAACCCGCGACTCCCGACACGATGACGACCGAGTGCTCAGCGAGCGTCGCCACCAGTGACTGCACTTTCGCGAAGCGCTCAATGGCGTAGCCATCGCCGATCGCGGAGCGGATGCCGTCCCGGACTGTCTGTCCGTGCTCTACCAGCGCCGTCAGCCCACCGCGGTCGGCACCCGAGACCGCGGTGTGTCGCTTCTGTAGTTCTGGTGGCAGATCCTGTCTTGTGTACTCCTTCGCGGCTGGGCGTCCCTGGCCCGCGCATTCCAGCAGCCTCGCCCATGTCGTCCGTGCCGCTGTGTTGGTCTCGCTCCCGTTCGCGGTGCACGCCGCTAGTAGGGACAACATCCACGCTTTGGTCTGGGATGTCGCCGTGTTGAGGTCGTAGCTCAGAACGTTCACTACTTGGAGGAACCGCCAATAGGAATCCTCGTCCCACGGCTCGGCGCCTTCGCTCATCAGGATCCGACGGATGGCGCGATTCTGCTGCTTCCCTGTCTTCGAAAGGAACCCGTCAAGCGATAGCCGGTGTGCGAAATCCTCCGCGTCATCCGATGCCCGGGCGCATTCGAGCAGCGACAGGAAGTCCCGTAGCAGGACGGACGTGCCATGCAGAGTGGCGACCGCCAACTGGTCGTGCGATTCGTCGAACCGATCCGCCAGGAAGTCCTTCCACATTCCAAGGATCGTCTGGCGGCATTCGTCGTTGTGTGCGGAGATCCGGAAGCTGCGCTTGACCTGCAGCGCAAGCTGCCGGCGGGACCCGTCGCCTCTTTGGCCGATGACCAGTACGTCGTCGGTATGCCAACCCCGCTGTCGTGTCTGGAGATGCACTTTGACCACAGACGTATCAATCAGGACGGGCGGCGTCGCCCGCACGAGCAGTAGGCCAAGCGCCATCGCAGCGACATGCTGCTCAAACTGCTCGCCGCCTCCTCCGGTCGAAACGGGACTCGCCACACGGTTGCCCTTCATTGATGTGTGTCCAGCCCGTTCACATGCCGAAGTCTCTTTGCTCACCGACCCTTCCACGGTGTGCGCCACATGAGCGGTCCGAGTGATCGGGGCCGCAGCCGGGGATTCTACCGTGCGGTCCGCAGCGCGGTCGTGCTCCCCGTGAGCCCCGTGACCGGCGGCTCCCGACTCCAGACATCCGTCCGACCCCGTCTCACCCTGATCGTCGCGCCACATGCGAGGTCGCGGGCTGTGGGCGGCGTGCGTTCGGCGGACTCAAGATCGAATCTTGAAATAGCCTGATTCGTGCGGCATCCTTGGGGCCGTGATCGAGCGCGACTTGGCCCCGGCCCTTCTGCGCGCCGCGACGCGGGCGCCGGTCGTCACGCTCACCGGGCCGCGCCAGAGCGGCAAGACCACCCTTGCGCGGGCGCTCTTCGGGGACCGGCCCTACGCCTCGCTGGAGGCCCCCGATGTCCGCGCCTTCGCCCTCGAGGATCCCCGGCGGTTCCTCGGCCAGTTTCCGAGAGGCGCTGTCCTCGACGAGATCCAGCGCGCCCCCGATCTGCTCTCCTATCTCCAGGGGATCGTGGACGAGGATCCGACGCCAGGACGCTGGATCCTCACGGGTTCACAGAACCTCGCGGTCCGGGAGGGGGTCAGCCAGTCGCTGGCCGGGCGCACCGAGCTGCTGGAGCTGCTCCCGCTCACCTGGAACGAGATCCAGCGGTTCCCACAGCCTCCGCAGACCCTTGATGAGGCGCTTGCCGCGAGCGGATTCCCCCGGATCTTCGATCGTGGGCTCGAGCCGGCGCCCTGGCTGGGCGCCTACGCGGGCACGCACGTCGAGCGGGACGTTCGCCAGCTCCTCCGCGTGGGGGACCTGATCGCCTTCCAGCGTTTCATCGGGCTCTGCGCCGGACGCACGGCGCAGCTCCTGAACCTGTCCTCGCTCGCGGCGGACTGCGGCATTTCGCAGCCGACGGCGAAGGCATGGCTCTCGGTGCTCGAAGCCAGCTACATCGTGTTCCGCCTGCCGCCCTTCCACGGCAACGTACGCAAGCGGCTCACGAAGGCGCCGAAGCTGATGTTCGCGGACGCCGGACTCGCGAGCTGGTTCCTCGGGATCCGCGAGTCGGACCAACTCTGGACACACCCGCTTCGGGGCGCGCTGTTCGAGACGTGGGTCATCTCGGAGGTCCGCAGGCTGGTGGCCAACCAGGGTCCTGATCGGAATCCGCCCCGGCTCTCGTTCTACCGCGACCGCGGCGGCGCCGAAGTGGACCTCGTGATCGAGCGGCCCGACCGGATCACACTGGTCGAGTGCAAGTCCACGGCAACTCCATCGGCGGCGCTCCTGGGCCGCGTCCGGCGGGTGGCCCGGCACTTCGCTCCGCTGCGCCGGCTCGTCAAGGTGATTGTCGCCTACGGCGGCGACACGCGACAGGATCGCGCCGCCGGTCGCATCATCCCCTGGCGGAGCATTCCGGAGGTCGTCTTTCCGGACCGGTGGAAGTCGCTCTGATCAGACAGCCCCTCGGAACACGCCCGGTGAGCCCGACGGCCTCCACCCGCCCGTGCACCGGGAAGCGGGCGTCGGCGGGGAAGACGAGGACCGCCCGGACGAGGGGCGGGCGGTGGTCCGGGGACGCGGGATCACCCCGAATCTCTACACGGGAGAATCACAGGTAGCCGTCTTCGCGTTTCCCGCCAGAGAATCGGCTCCCACCGGAGGCCACCAGCCAGTCTCGGCGATCGGTCGCGCCGTCGGGCGGCCCCTGACGGACGATCGGAAGCCTGTCGTGTCAGACTCCGAACGCCGGCGCGCCGCGAAAGGCGGCCGCGTCGCCCAGGCTCGCAACAACGTGTCCGTTCCGATCTTGTCCGACGACCATCTCGGCCAGTGGCGCGAGATGCCGAAGCGCGTCCTCAACCCCGGAGCCCGGTGGCAGCCGAAGCCCGCGGATTCCCCCGTGGTGCGGCGTCGCATCTTCTCCGTGTGCGGCGAGGAGGGCGCGGGAGTGACGTTTCGTGTCCATCAGCGGGTGCATCTGCGCCACCCGGGGGACTTCTCCGCGAGGATCGTCCTGCTCCTTGGTGGCGGGTCGCATCTCACGCTTGCGCGCTACAACGGCTCCCGACACGGTCCCGGGAAGGCCTGGAAGGCGCACATCTACCGCGCCAGCGAAAAGGCGCTGCGCGAGGGCTGCAGGCCGGGGTACCCGGAGGAGACCCACCGCTACCGGACCGTCGAAGGCGCCCTGGCCTGTCTGCTGGACGACTTTCGGATTCCGAACGAGGGGTTGGCCCGGCACGAGACCTGGAGGTTGTTCTGAACGCGCGCCGCGCGAAGGGTGGATGAGGGGCGTCAGACCGGGACGGTCAGGTGTTCTCGGCCGGGCGTCAGACCAGCCCCTCGGAACACGCTCGCGTCAGACCGACGGCCTCCACCCGCGCGTGCAGGGGGAAGCGGGCGTCGCCGGGGAAGACGATCACCGCCCGGTCGAGGCGCAGGTCGGCGAGCGCCGAGTGCAGCGAGCGCGTCATCTTCGGAGCGCTGGTTCGCTTGAACTCGAAGCCCAGGCGGCGGCTCCCGTCGAAGACCAGAAGATCGATCTCGGCCCCCCGGTGGGTCGCCCAGTAGTAGCAGTCGGCCCAGTCCGCGGAAAGGAGCCGAACGGTTTCGTGCATGGCGAAGCCCTCCCACGAAGCGCCGCACCGTGGGTGTCCGAGCAGTTCGGCGCCGGTCTTCAGTCGCAGCAACGTGTGCAGAAGTCCCGAGTCGCTCAGATAGACCTTGGGGGCTTTCACCTGCCGTTTCTTCAGGTTCTCGAACCAGGGCGACAGTCGGCGTACTACGAGAGCGTCGGTGAGCGTGTCGAGGTAGGTGTTGACGGTCGGCGCGCTGATCCCGAGGGAACGCGCCAGCTCGGCGGCGTTCCATCGGTTGCCGTGGTAGTGAGCGAGCATCGTCCAGAAGCGCCGCATCGTGGTTGCTGGCACGGTGACGCCGAGCTGGGGCAGGTCGCGCTCGAGGAAGGTGCGGACGAACGCGGCTCGCCAGATCGCGCTCTCGCTGTCGTCCGGCGCGAGAAAGGAGCGGGGAAAGCCGCCCCGGAGCCAGAGATGATCCGTGGAGGCGGCGCCGGTCTCGTCGAGAGCCAGCGGAGTCAGCTCGTGGTAAGCGATCCGCCCTGCGAGCGATTCGGAGGACTGCCGGAGAAGGTCCGGCCCCGCGCTGCCGAGCACCAGAAACCGGGCGGGAGAGCGCGGCCGGTCCACGAGGACGCGCAGCAGACGGAACAGGTCGGGGAGGCGCTGGATCTCGTCCAGGACCACCAGTCCGTCAAGACCCTCGAGGGCCAGTTTGGAGTCGGCGAGACGGGCCTCGTCCGTGGGGTCCTCGAGGTCGAAGAACGTGATCGGGCCCGCGTGGTCGGCAGCCAGACTCCGGGCGAGCGTCGTTTTTCCCACCTGACGCGCGCCCACGAGACCCACGACCGGGAACTGCCCGAGCAGGTCCCGAAGGCGCGCCTGGTGGCGGGGACGCGGGATCATTCCGGGAATCTACACGGGAAAATCACAACCCGCATCTTCGATTTTCCCGAAAGCAGGACTCTGTGGCGTCGTCCGGCTCGGCCGCGTGGACCGACTCGCCTCAGGACGTAACCGCGATGGCCTGCCGGCGGTAGGCCCCGGCGCCTATTTCCTCCGCGAGGAATGCCGCCAGGTCCGCCCGGCTGATCCGGCTCACCTTGCCGGTGTTGGTGGCGATGACGTCGTTCGAGGCCGGGCCGTCCTGGAGCACGGCGGCGCGGACGACGGTCCAGTCGAGGGCGCTGGTCGTCACGACGGCTTCCTGCGCGGTGTGATCCGCGAGGATGTTCCGGAGAAGCGTCCTGAACATCAGCCGCGGGAGCAGGGCCAACTGGCCCCGGCTCGCCCCGACGCCGGCGGCGGACAGGACCACGAGGCGCTCGACGTGGTGGCGAGTCATGCCGTCCACGACATTCTTCGTGCCGGTGGAGAGAGTCGTCCGGTCGCGCAGACCGATGCTGCCGAGCGCCACGATCGCCCCGTCGTGACCCCGGACCGCATTCGCGACCGAGTTGCGGTCCATGACATCACCCTGAACCACGGGTACGCCGGCGTCCCGCCCGATCTTGCGCGGCGAGCGAGCGAAGGCGGTGACTTCGTGACCGCGATCCAGCGCGCTGCGCATGACGTGCTTTCCGGTTCGACCGGTAGCTCCGAAGACGATCAGCCTCACGACGACGCTCCTCCTTCCGGATCAGCATATGGGGGCGCGGGGGCGTGAGCCGGCGGCGCGCGACCAGGTGGGCGGGAAACTACCGGAACCGCGGCGGGGCCGGCGATCCATGCGGGCCGCGCCCACGTGTGCATTCCGGGCCCCTCCTCACCGACCCGGAGGGATGCGCCAGGCGGTCAGGTGGGCCTCGTCCTTGATGAGCAGACCGTCCGGGAGCGGGACCGGGTGGGCCCAGGTCGGGGTGTCCGCCACCGGATAGCGGCGCAGCGGCGCGAATGCCTCGGCAGCCGGGTCGAGGACGAGGAGTTCGGCGCCGTCGGTGAGCCCGAGCACGGCGCCTCCGAAAGCGAGGAGCGCCGCGTTCTCGCCGCTGCGGGGCGGGGAGCGCCAGAGGCTCTCGCCGGTCGCGGTGTCCAGATTCACGAACTGGCCGCTGTTGCGCTCCGAGAACGCGAGGATCCGCCCTCCGGCCAGAACCGGGCTGCTCATGTAGAGCGGGCTGTCGTCCACGCTCCAGACCGTTTCGGCGGTGAGCGGCCCGGCGCCATCGGCCGAGAAGCGGACGGCGATCGTCGGGTTCGCGAGCCCGGCGAGGACGACCGTTTCCCCGTCGGGCAGGGGAAGCGGCGTGACGATGTTCTGATCGTAGGGCGTCGTGAACGGGAGCTCCCACCAGACCTCGCCGGTCTCCGGGGCCAGCGCGAGGATCCGCTCTTCGGTCATCGTGAACACGATGTCGCGCCCGGCGACGCGGGCGAGCTTCGGGGACACGTAGGCGGGCCCGTCCCCGGCGATCTCCCACGCGGCCTCGCCGGTCGCGGCATCAAGCGCCACGAGCACGCCGTCTTCTGGTTCGCCGAGATGGATCAGGACGATCTCGCCGCCGGGCAGCGCGAGCGGCGAGGCCCCGGTCCCGTAGAGCGGCCACCGAGCGTTCACGAACCGCTCCTCCTCCGTCCGGCGCCAGAGCAGCCTTCCGTCGTCCGCGTCCCACGCCGAGACGATCCCGGAGATCCCGAGCGTGAACACTCGCCCGGCGGCGGCTTCCGGGGTCGCCTTGGGTCCGGGGCCGTGGGAGAGGGCCGATCGGTGCATCGTGTAGGGGGCGGGGTAGGCGCTCAGCCAGATCACCTCGCCGGCCCCCGGATCGAGCGCGCGGAGCACCTCGACCTCCCCCTCCCGGGTGAAGACGAACACCCGGTCTCCCACCGTGACCGGACTGGCGTGGCCGAGCCCCACCTCGATCCGCCAGCCGCGCTCGAGCGTCTCGGGCCACGCGGCCGGGTCGGCGAGGCGGTCGGGCCAGCCCGTGACCTGCCCGTCGCGGGCCGGACCCCGGAACCCCGGCCAGTCGCCGGTGTCCTGAGCCGCGGTCGGAGAGGCGGGCGCCGCCAGCGCGAGGAGGGTGGCGGCCCCGAGGGCGGTCGTGATCCTCACCCGGTCCTCAGGACCCCATCAGGGCGAAGCCGAGGGTGGCTTCCGCCACCGGTTCGTCGCCGGTCCGCGCCTCGGCGAGCACCTCTCCGAACCGCCCGCGGATCCGGCCCACCCGCGCCGCCAGATCCAGCCGGGCGTCGAACGCCACCGGGCGGATCAGGCGGAAGTTGCGGATGCTGCGGAAGAGCACCAGCGCGCCCTCGCCACGGCGCTCGTAGAGCATCGCGACGCCCCCGAGCTGCGCCATCGCCTCGATCACGAGCCCCGTGGGCACGTCGGGCTGCCCGAGACCGTAGGGGTGGTCGGCCGGGACGGTCACGAAGCCGCGCGCCCGTTCTCCGGGAACCAGGTCGTCCACCCCGTGGAGGAACAGGAACGGCTCCCGGTGGGGGAGCACCTCCATGACGCCGTCGCGATCGAGGGTCAGCGGTTCGGGCATGGGCTGTCTCCTCCGGCTCCGACGCTCAGCCGGCGGCGAGCGCCGCCTCCGGCTCGAACTGCAGTTCGTAGAGCCGACTGTAGATGTCTCCGCGGGCGAGGAGCTCGTCGTGGGAGCCGATCTCGCGGATCCGGCCGTGGTGGAGCACGACGATCCGGCTCGCGCCCCGGATGGTGGACAGCCGATGGGCGATGACGAGGCTGGTGCGGCCTGCGATCACGCGCCCGAGCGCGGTCTGCACCGCCTGCTCGGTTTCGGTGTCCACGCTCGACGTGGCCTCGTCGAGGACGAGGATGCGCGACTTGCGCGCCATGGCGCGGGCGATCCCGACGAGCTGCCGCTGCCCCTGGGAGAGCCCGGCGCCGCGCTCGCCGAGGGCGGTGTCGAGCCCCCGGGGGAGCCGCTCGGCCCAGGCGCTGATTTCGGCTTCTTCGGCGGCCCGCCGGGCGTCGGCCTGGGTGATGGCGGGATCGCCGAGGCGGATGTTGTCGAGAACGCTGCCGGAGAACAGGTGGACATCCTGCTGGACCATCGAGAACTGGCGGCGGAGCGTCCTCACATCCCATGCGCGGACATCGAGACCGTCCACGACGACGTTCCCGCGCTGCACCTCGTAAAGACGCAGCAGCAGCGCCGCCAGCGTCGTCTTCCCGGCGCCGGTGTGGCCCACGACCGCCACCATCTCGCCGGGCGCCACATCGAGCCGGATGTCTTCCAGCACCCAGTCGTCGTCGTTGTAGGCGAACCAGACCCGGTCGAGGGCGAGGGATCCGTCCCGCCGGGTGGGGAGACGGGGCCGCTCCGGGCTTCGGATCCCGGGTTCCGTGGAGAGGAGCTCCACGATGCGCTCCGAAGCGGCCATCGCTCCTTGGAGGATGTTGAACTTCTCGGTCAGGTCCCGGATGGGCCGGAAGAACATCTCCGAGTACATGAGGAACGCCACCAGCGCCCCCACGGTCAGCGCCCCCGAACCGATGGCCCCGCCCCCGTAGCCGACGATGATGGCGATGGTGACCGCGGTGATCATCTCGACGACCGGATAGAACACCGAGAAACAGAACACGGTGTCGAGGTGGGCGCCGGTGTGCTCGCGGTTCAGCACCCGGTATTCGCGGGCGCGCCGGCGCTGCTGACGGAAGAGCTGGAGGACCTCGATCCCGGTGAGGGTCTCCTGGATGAAGGAGTTCACCGCGGCGACCGCCTCGCGCACCCGCCGGAACGCCGGCCGGATCCGGCGGCGAAACACCCAGCCGGCCACGAACAGGGCCGGAACGGCGGCGAAGGTCACCAGCGCGAGCCGCCAGTTCATCAGGAGCAGCGCGGTCATGATCCCGCCGAGCAGGACGACGTCGGTGATGATCATGACGACGCCCGAACTGAGGAGCTCGTTCAGGGCGTCCACGTCGCTGGTCGCCCGGGTGACCACGCGGCCGATCGGGTTCTTGTCGAACCACCCGGCATGGAGACGCTGGATGTGGCCGAACACATCGCGACGGATGTCCCGCATGACCCGCTGGCCGAACAGGTTCACGACCCACGCCTGCGCATAGGCGGCGAGGAAGCCCACCGTGAGCAGCACGACGTAGAGGCCGAGGATGCGGAACAGGCCGTCCGCATCGCCCTGCGCGATGTGGTCGTCGATCGCGACCCGCACCAGGTAGGGCCCGGCGACCTGCGCCCCGGCGGCGACCAGCACGAGCGCCACGCCGAGCGCGATGAACGGCCAGTAGGGGCGAACGTACGGGAGCACGCGCCCGAGGAGGCGCCGGTCGCGCCGTTCGGTCGCGGTGTCGGGGGCGGTCACAGCCGCTCCAGCTCCTCTTCGAGCATCTGCCGGCGATACATGGCGGCGTAGAGGCCGCCGGCGGCGACGAGCTCGTCGTGCGTCCCTTCCTCGGCGATCCGGGCCGCGCCATCCGCGTCGGCGTCGAGGAGCAGGATCCGGTCGGCGTCACGGACCGTGCTGAGCCGGTGCGCCACGATCAGGGTGGTCCGCTCGAGCGCCGCGCGCCGGACCGCGGTGAGGATGCGCGATTCGGTCTCGGAATCCACTGCGCTCAGGACATCGTCGAGGACGAGGATGGGAGCCTCGAGCAGCAGCGCCCGCGCGATCGCGGTTCGTTGCCGCTGCCCTCCCGACAGCGTCACCCCCCGCTCGCCGACCACGGTGTCGTAGCCGTCGGGGAAGCCCTCGATGTCGCCCGCGAGCCCGGCCTCGGCCGCGACCCGTCGGACTCCGTCGTCGGGAGCGTCCGGCTCGCCGAAAGCCAGGTTCTCCCGGAGGCTCATCGAGAACAGAAAGCTGTCCTGGGGCACGAACGCGATCTGGCGGCGCAGCTCGGCCACCGGGATCTCGCGCACATCCCGGCCTCCGACCCGCACCGCGCCCCGCCCGGCGTCGTGGATGCGGGGGATCAGGCGGGCCACCGTGCTCTTGCCCGAGCCGGTCCGACCCACGAGCGCGACGGTCTCCCCCGCGCCGATCCGGAGCCGGAAGTCCCGGAGAACCGGTCGCGCCGGACCGTCGTCGTCGGGGGCGGCGGCGGGCGTCGGGTAGGCGAAGGTGACCCGATCGAACTCGATCGCGGGCCCGTCTCCGGCGAACGGCCAACCGGCCGCCGCCTCCGGGAGCGCCTTCGGCGAATCGAGCGGCTGCGCGTCGAACACCGCGGCGAGTCGCTTCATCGAGGCGGCGCCCCGCTGGTGGATGTTGACCACCCACCCGAGCGCGATCATCGGCCAGGTGAGGTAGCCGTAGTAGAAGAGGAAAGCGACCAGTTCGCCGGTCGTGATCGCGCCGGCGGCGGCGAGTCGGCCCCCGAAGACGAGCGTCCCGGCGAGCCCCAGCCCGATCAGGGCGAGGAGGAGGGGAAACAGCGCGGCGCTCACTGCCACCAGCTTCATGCTGCTATCGGCGTAGGCCTCGTTCTCGCGCCGAAAGGTCTCGCGCTGCGAGTCCTCCTGCGCGAACGCCCGCACCAGCCGCGCCCCGGCGGCGTTTTCCTGGACGACGGCGGAGATGTCCGCCATCTTGGCCTGGACGACTTCGGAGCGGCGGAAGATCTTCTCCCCGAGGATCTTCATCAGGATCGAGACCACCGGCATGACGGCGATCGCGACCAGCGTCAGCCGGGGGCTGATGGCGAGCATGAACGCGAAGCAGCCGATCGTGGTGATCACCGTCTCGACCGGATACATGACTCCGGGGCCGAGCACCATGCGCACCGCGTTCATGTCCTGGGCGCTGCGGGAGAGGAGGTCGCCGACCCGGTAGCGGGCGTGGAACTCGGCGGGCAGTTCCTGGAGGCGGGCATAGAAATCCCGCCGCATGTCGTACTCGGCGTACCGCGAGACCCCGATGAGGTACCAGCGCATGTAGTAGCGGAACACCGCCGAGCCGAGCGAGACCGCGACGATCACGCCCGCGAAGGTCCACATCTGCTCGGTGGCGCCCGCTTCGAGGGCATCCACGGCGCGTTCGAGCACCTGCGGGATGACCAGGTAGAACACCCGGCACAGGAGAAGGGCGACGAGGCCGAAGACCACACGGCCCCGGTAGCGGGCGAGATAGGGGAGGAGGCGCCTCCACAGGTCCGGCATCAGGAGGCCCCGCCGCGGCGGTTCCGGCGTCCGCGGCGTCTCGACAAGCCGTCAGTCGCCGTGGCGGGCGCGCAGCGGCGGACAAAGACGCGCCATCAGGACCATGCGTTCGAGAAGATCCACCCACTCCCGCATCTCGTCCGCGAGCGCGCCGGCGTCCTGGGCGCCGGGAACCGGGCACGCCGCGCCCAGCTCGCGGATCGCCTTGTCCCGGTACACGACGAGCGGGCGATCGCCGAATCGTCCGATCTCGTGGAAGTCTTCGGTGAGGAAGACGACGACCGGGATCCGCATCGCGCCGAGGATCCGGAGCTCGTCCCGTAGTTCCGGCCTCTGGTCGCGGTCGAGGACCCGGAGCCGGACGGCGTCTCCGGCGGCGCGCGCCACCGTGTGGAGGATCGGGACCGATCGGATGCAGTCGCCGCACCAGGTGGCGCTGAGGCAGATCAGGTTCAGGCGGCGGCCGTTCGGGTCGAGCCGGAAGCCGGCGTTGTCCGCGAGTGCGGGGACCGCCGCTTCCGCCCGGGCCCACGCCGCCCGCTCGCGCGCATCCCCGGACGCGACGTGTCCCTCGTAGTCGAGCCCGGCAGCGAAGGCGCGGCGGAACAACTCGGCTCGAACGTCGAAGTAGGGGCTCACGGCATCTGGCCTCGTGGATGGGGACGCGCGGCTCGGCGCGCCGGGTATCGCGGTGCCGCTCGGGAGAACCCCACCCCGCCCCGCCCCCGTCCCCACCGGGAGAACTGACTGGGAGAACTGACCGGGAGAACGGGCCGGGGAGCGGGGGCGCTCCGTGCGCGGAACCCCCAATTATGGCCGCCCGCGGCGCGCCGGGCGCCGGACGGGCCGGGGCCGCTCACCGGAAGCGGCCGCGTATGCGAGGATTCCCGCCGCTTCCGTCGGATGCTCCCGTCCGGCGACCTTGCGCCATTTCGCGTTTCCGAATGAGTCTTCAGATCGTCCGCCGAGGCTTCGACATCCCTCTCGCGGGCGCGCCTGGCGAGCATCCGGAGGAGACGCGGATCCCCTCCCGGATCGCGCTGCTCGGCGCCGATTACCCGGGGACGCGGCCCACGATGCGGGTGCGGGAGGGTGATTCGGTGGAGCGGGGCGGGCTCCTGTTCGAGGACCGGAAGATGCCCGGGGTGCGGTTCGTGGCTCCTCTCGGAGGGCGCGTCGTCGCCATCCACCGGGGCGCCCGGCGGGCGTTCCTCTCGGTCGTGATCGAGGTGAATCCGCGCGAGCGATCGGGCCGCGTCCACGATGGACCCTCGCTGCCGAGCTTCCGGGGCCGGCGCCCCGACGGGCTTTCCCTCGACGACGTCCGCTCGCTCCTCCTCGAGTCGGGAGAGTGGACGGCGCTCCGGGCGCGTCCGTTCGGGCGGGTGGCGAACCCGGAGCGTCGCCCGGCAGCCGTCTTCGTGACCGCCATGGACACGGCGCCCCTCGCCCCTGACCCGGCGGCCGCCGTTCGGGGCCGGGAAGAAGACCTTGCCTGGGGACTCGCTGCGGTGTCGCGGCTGACCGAGGGCCCGGTGTACGTCTGCCACCGTCCCGGGGCGTGGCCCGAGCTCCGGGTGGGGGAGCGCGTCCGGACGGTGGCGTTTCGGGGGCCGCACCCGGCGGGAACGGCGGGGCTCCACATCCACCGGCTGGCGCCGGCGTCCCGCGGCCGCGAGGCGTGGCACCTCGACCTCCAGGATCTGGCTTCGATCGGGACGACGTTCCGATCCGGGTCGCCCGATCCGCTCCGGCGCATCGCGCTCGGGGGCCCGCCGGTGGCGCGGCCCCGCATCCTCCGGACGACGATCGGCGCGTCCGTTCCCGATCTCGCCGGGCCCGATCTCGACGCGGGCGGGAACCGGATGGACGCGCCGGCGCACCGCGTCATCTCGGGCTCCGTCCTCTCCGGACGAACCGCCGGGTCGGAGGTGGAGGGTTACCTCGGTCGCTACCACCGCCAGGTCAGCGTCCTCGAGGAGGACCACCGGCGGCGGTTTCTCGGCTGGCTGGCTCCCGGCGCGGGTGCGCTCTCGGCGAGCCGCGCCTTCCTCGGGGCGCTCACTCCCCGTCGGCCGCGGCGGCTCACCACCGGGACCCACGGATCGCGACGGGCGATCGTGCCCACTCCGGCCTACGACCGGGTCATGGCCTTCGACATCCCGGCGGTCTTCCTGCTCCGCGCGATCCTCATGGAGGACATCGAGCGGGCCGAGGAGCTGGGCGTCCTCGAGCTGATCGAGGAGGATCTCGGGCTCCTCACCTTCGTCTGCCCGGCGAAGAACGACTACGCCCCGGCGCTTCGGCGGGTGCTGGACCGGCTGGAGAAGGAAGGCTAGGCCCCGATGCTCCGCTCCCTGCTCGACCGGATGGGCGCCCCGTTCGCCGAGAGCGGCCGCCTGCGTCGGCTGTGGCCGCTCTGGGACGCGCCGGACACCTTCCTCTACACCCCGGGGCACGTGACCGGGGGCCCGGCGCACGCCCGCGACCGGCTGGACATGAAGCGGCTCATGTTCACCGTCGTGCTCGCGCTCGCCGGCCCGGTGGCGATGGCCTTCTACAACACCGGGCTTCAGGCGAACCTCGCCATCGCCGCCGGAGGCGCGCCCCTGCCGGGCTGGCGCACCGCGGTGATCGAGGCGCTCGGAGTCGGGTTCGCGCCCGACAGCGTGCTCGCCGCGGTGGTTCACGGCGGGCTCTGGTACCTCCCGGTGCTGATCGTGACCTTCGCCGTGGGCGGCGCCTGGGAGATGCTGTTCGCGGTGGTCCGCCGCCACGAGGTGAGCGAGGGCTTCCTCGTGACCGGGATGCTGTTCCCGTTGATCCTGCCGCCGACCATCCCCCTCTGGCAGGTCGCGCTCGGGATCACGTTCGGGGTCGTGGTCGGCAAGGAGATCTTCGGCGGGAGCGGGTTCAACATCCTGAACCCGGCGCTCACCGCCCGGGCGTTCCTGTTCTTCGCCTACCCGGCCCACATGAGCGGGGACCGGGTCTGGATCGCCGCGGACACCGCCCCGGACGCGGTCAGCGGCGCGACCTGGCTGGCGCGGCTCGCGCTCGAAGGGGAGGCGGTCCTCGGGGCGCCCTTCCATCCCGCCGGTGGCGCCGGGGTGACCGCGTGGGACGCGTTCTGGGGGTTCCTGCCCGGATCCATGGGGGAGACGTCGGTCGCGGCGTGCCTGCTCGGCGCGGTCATCCTCGCCGCGACCGGGATCGGCTCGCTGCGCATCATGCTCGGGGTCGTCGCCGGGACCGCGTGCCTCGGGATCCTGCTGAACCTGGTCGGCTCAGCCACCAACCCGTTCTTCGCGGTGCCGTTCTGGTGGCACTTCCTGCTCGGAGGCTGGGCGTTCGGCGCGGTGTACATGGCCACCGAGCCGGTGACGGCGCCCTCCACCAACGGGAGCCGGCTCGCGTACGGGTTTCTGATCGGGGCGCTCTGCGTCCTGATCCGGGTCGTGAATCCGGCCTATCCGGAAGGGATGATGCTGGCGATCCTCCTGATGAACGTGTTCGCCCCGCTCATGGACCACTTCGCGATGCGGGCCGGCATCCGTCGCCGCGCCCGTAGGGCCGCCGCCGCGCTCCCCGGCTCGTAGCCGGCCGTCGCCGGGTCAGCCGGCCGGCGCCTCCGGCCGCTGGTCCACCAGGAAATCGGCGTGCGCCCGGAGTTCCCGCCGGATCCCGTCGAAGCCCAGCGTGCAAAGCCCGACCCGGAGCCCTTCGCGCCGTGCGAACTTCATGGCCGGGACCATGTCGGCGTCGCCCGTCACGAGGATCACGGTGTCGGCCAGACGCTTCAGCGCGAGCGCTGCGATGTCGAGCCCGATGCGCATGTCCACGCCCTTCTGCACCAGATTCGGGACGAAGTCGCGCGGCTGGATGCCCCCGGCGCGGTCCCCGCCCAAAGCCCTTTCGACAGCGCGCGTGACCTGCCATCCGTGAAACGCGAGGTCGCCGCGCCGGACGGCGAAGTTCTCGGCCTCCTCGAGCTCCTTGAGGAGTCGTGAATGGTTCCGAGCCTGCCTGGTGTGACTGAAGTCGATTCGGGTGCCGGTCAGGGGATGACGGCGGGCGCCTCGGTACGGATCTGCGTGGTAGAAGAACACGCGGTGGAGACGCTCACAGCCGGACATCGTTTCGATCTTCACGGCGAGATCCTGGATATCTCGGCACGATGGGAATCGGGGTCTCAGTGGCTGAAGTCGCCTGATAACGAATCCGCCGTCCATCAGAACCGCGAACCTCTCCGCGCACTTCGAAGCCATCATCCCGTCTGAATCGCCCGCAGGAAGCCGCCAACGGCCCCGCTGTGACGCCTGGCGGCGTGTGGGCGTGAACCCAACTTCAATACTCGACGGTCGCCAGGCGTCGGGATGAAGGGCAGTGTAACGCGCCGGACCAGCCGCGGCCGCCGCGGCCTCCGGTCTCCGCGCGAGAGTCAGGGATCCGCGGACCCCAGGAGTGGGCGGCAGTTACCAGCCGCCGTCGCGAACGGCGCGCCGGCCGGGGCCGATCGGGTGGACCTGCGCTGGTGACGGGGCCGGAGTCTCCTCGTCGTTGAGGGGCTTTCCTTCACGCACCCGCCGCGCGCCGACGCTCTCGAGGCGCCTCAGTCGCGGCGCTCCCTCGAGCGCGGCGCGGTCCTCGTCGTAATAGTCGAACCACGGGAGGCCGGCCCGGGTGTAGTCGCGAGCTCTCGGCGGCCGGTTCGGCGGCGCGTAACCGGTGGCGTCGCGGTACTGGGCGCTGTTCGGAAGATGGACGAAGCAGCGCGACCGGACCTCCGGATGCCAGGCGTCCGGACCGTGCCGGTCCTCGTAGATCTCCTGTCGCATCATTCCGCCGGGCGCAAGGCCCATGCTGGTCATCGGCTGCACGCACTTGGCAGAAGGGACATCGTCGCGGAATCGGAGGTTGGGGAAAGGCGACCCAACCTGTTCAAGACGCGGTTCGCGCACAAGTCGTTCGAGCAGAAGTCGTTCTCGCCGAAGCCGTTCGCGCCGAATCGGCTCGTACCGCCCGGCTTTCATGGGGATCACCACGAGCTGCAGACCCCCGTGCTCGGCCTTGCCGGTGAGTTGCTCCTCGGCCGTGTAGCCCTCCCCGAGCGGCATGGCGACGAACTGCCGGATGCGGCCCTTCTTCACCGAGAAGCCATCGAGCCAGCGTTGCCCAGGCACGACCGCGTAGTTCTGTGGCGACGACGACAGGTCGTTCGTGAACGGCTCGCCCGTCACCGCATCCACCTTGCCGGCAGCGACCTTGATCGCCATCGGGTAGTTCCCCCTGCCGCCGAACGAGATCCACAGGGCCTCCGCCTGGTACATCGGCATGAACACGCCGCCGTGGGACTTCCACTTCGCGGGGAGTCGGTCGGCGTAGTCGTCCACCTGCTCCAGCGGAAAGCGACCGAGGCCCGGCGGGAGGAAGTGCTCCCGGCCGTCGTCGGGGATCCGCAGAGTCCGCTGGAAGGACACCGTACAACGTGCCTCGGAGTGCACCTCGGGGAAGCTGAAGGTGAGCTGGTCACGGCAAAGTTCGATCAAGTTGGAAGCCTCCTCGGAAGAGCCGCTATTCGGTCCGTCATCGGCACTCTAGCCATGAGGGTGGTCAGAATCGGACCCATGCGTCGGCGGCGACAGCATGGTCGCAAGCGCACCGGCTCTCGTTTGCTCGCATCATCATCGTCACGCGGTGAAGAGCGCGCTCTGGTGGACCAGACCGTCACTCACCATGAGCGCCACCGCGGCCAGCATCCCGTCCCGCGCCCGAGCCTCGACTCCGAGACCCACGCCCGGCGTGGTCGAAACCCGCATCCGAGCCATGCGTCGCACCGCCCACAGCGCCCGCTCAGCCGACGGCGCCATCCGGTTCCAGGCGCCGTGCGGACCTTCGGGGCCGCCACCGGCATCGCCTTTCGGGGGGTCGGCGAGGTGCGCGCGGACCAGACCCCGCCAGTAGGCGCGGAGCAGGGCGTTCGATCCGAAGATCTCCACGGCCTTGACGAGCCCTCCATGGGTGACGCAGATCCCGCTCTGCCGCGGCAGCGGTCCGTGCGCGACGAGTGCGTCCGCCGCCAGCCGACGGGACCGGTGGCGGCGGAAGTTGACCCGCTCGGCTTCGTGGGCCGCCGCGGTCCGGGACTCGGCCCCGTGGCGCGCCAGCTCGGCTGAGACGGCATCCCACGCCGCCCCCTGGTCCACCTGGTGGCCGCGGCGCTGCTGGAGCGACATCGAGACCGAGGCGCGGATCGAATGGCGCACCGCGTTCGGCGCCATCGCCGTCTCCGGGCTCATCCGCGGCGGCCGGTTCTCGCCCCGTCCGGGCCCGCCCCAGCGCCCTGCTTCCAGACAGGTGACCGGAATCTCCAGGGTCGAGCGTGGCGGAACGAGCACCGTGGCGTTGGCCGTCCGGTTCTGCCAGCCCCCGAGAAAGTGCTCGCCTTCGAGAACCAGGACTGGCGTATCCGTCGGATTCTCGGCCTTCAGGTGGGGCACGGACGGGCTGTCGAGCTCCTCGACCACGAGACCGGAGTCCTTGCCGGCGGCGATCCGGGGGATCCGATTGCCCGGGAGGTACACCGGGAACAGCGAGACGCCGAGCCGAGTGATCGGCTGTCCGACCGCCGCCGTCTCGAGGCTGGAAAGGGTCATGGAATCTCCTCGCGGTGGAAGTGTATTTGTCGCATAGATAATAACAATACGACAAGAATAGCTCAACCCCTACTGTCTTGTCAGACTCCCGGCCCATGGAACAGCCCGCGCGCCCTCCGGAATACGACCCGGCCGCGTTCCCGCCGTTCGCGGTCACGGTGGATGTCGTCGTGTTCACGATCGCGAACGCCGCGCTCCAGGTGCTGCTCGTCGAGCGCGGCGAGGATCCGTTCCAGGGGATGTGGGCGTTGCCGGGCGGTTTCGTGCGGCCCCGCGAAGACATCCACGAGGCGGCGGCGCGGGAACTCGCCGAGGAGACCGCCGTCACCGGGGAGCCCGGTTGGCTCGAGCAGCTCGGGGCCTACGGCAGTCCGGACCGGGATCCGCGGATGCGCGTCGTGACGGTGGCCTTCTGGGCGGTGTGCGCCGACCTCCGCCCGGTGCTGGCGGGAGGAGACGCGGCCCGTGCCGCGCTCAAACCGGTATCCCGGATCGCGAGCGACCGCCTTCGCCTCGCATTCGACCACGGCGACATCGTCCGCGCCGCGCTCGAACGGCTGCGGGAGCGGGTCGCCCATACCCCGCTCGCCACCCGGTTCTGTCCGCCGGAGTTCACGATCACCCAGTTGCGCCGGGCCTATGAGGCGGTGTGGGACACCGACCTGGATGCGGGCAACTTCCAGCGCTGGATCCGGCAGAGCGCGTGGCTGGAGGATGCCGGGCGCCGCCAGGCTCCTAGTCCCGAGGGGGGGCGGCCCGCGTCGGTGTGGCGGCCGCGCGACGGCATCGGACTCCCGGAAGAGCCGGTCGCGGCCGCGGCCGCGCCGCCCTCCGTCCTGGCCCGCGCCCCATCCCCGGGACGCCGCCGGCGCCCGTCTCGGCGGCGGCGCATCGTCCGGGAGTGGCCCGACTGAACCGGGTATGGAGCGCCGCTCTCCAGAGCGGCACAGAGCGGCGCGGTGAGTCGGTCCGCGCGGCCGCGACCATGCCGGACTGGCGTCCGGCGCGCAGGCAAGGCGCCGGCAGCGTCCGGCCATCCCCCGCCCGACTAGAATTTCCCGCCTTTTCCCCATGAACTCAGCGCGCACGATCCTCGGGTTCGCCGCGGCGGTGTGCCTGGTGTGCGCGGTGCTGGTCTCCGGTTCGGCGGTGGCGCTGCGCTCCCTCCAGGCGGAGAACGCCGAGCGCGAGCGGCAGCGCAACGTGCTCTATGCCGTCGGACTCGCGGACCCCGACGACGAACTCGACGAGGCGGGCCTCGCGGACCGGTTCGGCGACATCCGCGCCGTCGTCGTGGACCTCGAGACCGGCGCCGAGCTCCCCGAGGTGGATCCGGCGACCGTGGATCCGCTCGTGGAAGCCGGCCTCGCCGATTCGTCCCGTCCGGCGCCGGACAACCCGGCTCGCATCCGCCGGATCGAGCGGCGCTCGGTGGTGTACCGCCTGGAGCCCGAGGGCCGGCTGGAGGCGGTCGTGCTGCCGGTTCGGGGGCAGGGGCTGTGGTCCGTGCTCTACGGGTTCGTCGCCCTCGAGGCCGACGGCAGTACCGTCCGCGGCCTCACCTTCTACGAGCATCGCGAGACCCCGGGGCTCGGCGGCGAGGTGGACAACCCGGCGTGGAAGGCGCTCTGGCCCGGGCGGCGGGTCTTCTCCGGGACCGGCGACGCGGTCATCGAGGTCGTCCGCGGCGCGGCGGGACCGCCGGCCGAGGATCCCCACCGGGTGGATGGGCTCGCCGGCGCCACCATGACCAGTCGCGGCGTGACGAACCTGCTGCGGTTCTGGCTGGGAGAGGCCGGCTTCGGTCCCTGGCTCGAGCGGTTCGACGAGGCGGACTAGAAACGGATGGCGGACAGCGCGAGCCGGCGGGTCCTCATGGACCCCCTCATCCAGAACAACCCGATCGCGCTCCAGGTGCTCGGCATCTGTTCGGCGCTCGCCGTGACCACCACGATGGCGACTACGGCGGTGATGTGCGTCGCCGTCGTCGCCGTGACCGCGCTGTCCAACCTCTCGGTGAGCCTCCTCCGCCACCGGATCCCGAACAGCATCCGGATCATCGTCCAGCTCACGATCATCGCCTCGCTCGTCATCGTGACCGATCAGGTCCTGAAGGCCTACGTGTATGAAGTGTCGCGGCAGCTCACCGTCTTCGTCGGCCTCATCATCACGAACTGCATCATCATGGGCCGCGCCGAGGCGTTCGCGATGCAGAACCCGCCGATCCGGAGTCTGCTCGACGGGATTGGAAACGGGCTGGGTTACGCGGCGGTCCTGCTGATCACCGGGGCGTGCCGCGAGATCCTCGGGAGCGGCTCCTTCTTCGGCGTCCCGGTGCTGCCGCTGGTGTCCGAGGGCGGCTGGTACACGCCGAACGGACTGATGACCCTCTCCCCGGGGGCGTTCTTCGTGATCGGATTCCTCATCTGGACGCTGCGCTGGTTCCGGCCGGAACAGCACGAGGCCGAGTGAGATGTTCGAGGACTACCTGAACATCGCCGTCCGCGCCGTTTTCGTGGAGAACATGGCGCTCACCTTCTTCCTCGGGATGTGCTCGTTCCTCGCGGTCTCGAAGCGGGTCAGCACCGCGATCGGCCTCGGGGCGGCGGTGACGTTCGTGCTCACCGTCACCGTGCCCCTGAACCACTTCATCAACAGCTTCCTGCTACGGCCGGGAGCTCTCGGCTGGGTCCACGAGGGCCTCGCCGTCCAGGATCTCTCCTTCCTTCGATTCCTGACGTTCATCGGCACGATCGCCGCCACCGTCCAGGTCGTGGAGATGGTGCTCGACCGGCACTTCCCGGTCCTGCACGCCGCGCTCGGCGTGTTCCTGCCGCTGATCGCGGTGAACTGCGCCATCCTGGGCGCGTCCCTGCTCATGATCGAGCGGGGTCTGACGCTGCCCGAGTCAGCGGTGTTCGGCTTCGGTTCCGGCCTCGGCTGGGCCCTCGCGGTCATCGCGCTCGCGGGGATTCGGGAGCGGCTCCGCTACCACGCCATCCCGGCCGCCCTCCGGGGTCTCGGGATCACCTTCCTGTTGACCGGGCTCATGGCGATCGGGTTCATGGCGTTTGGCGGGATCCAGTTGTAGGCGCCCGGCGTGAGCACCGTCCTGCTCGGCGTCGCCGGGTTCTCCCTCGTCATCCTGTCGCTGGTCGTGCTGCTGCTCGCGGCGCGCCGCCGACTCGTCGCTTCCGGGGAGGTCACGATCCGGATCAACGACGACCCGGAGAACGACATCAAGACGCCTGCCGGCGGGACGCTCCTCGGGACGCTCTCGGCGAACCGGCTGTTCCTCCCCTCCGCCTGCGGCGGGAAGGGAAGCTGCGGCGTGTGCACGGTGCGCGTGCTCGACGGCGGCGGCGCCGTCCTGCCAACCGAGCGGGGTCATCTGACCCGCGGCGAAGAGCGCTGCGGCGTTCGGCTCTCGTGCCAGGTCAAGGTGAAGCAGGACATGCGGCTCGCGATCCCGCCGGAGCTCTTCCGCATCCGGAAGTGGACCTGCCGGGTGCGCTCGAACCACAACGTGGCCACCTTCATCAAGGAATTGATCCTCGAGCTTCCGGCCGGCGAGGAGGTCCCGTTCCGCGCCGGCGGCTACATCCAGATCGAGTGTCCGCCCTACGAGGTGAGCTACCGCGAATTCGAGATCGAGGACGAGTACCGCGACGACTGGGACCGCTTCGACATGTGGAAGTTCCGTTCCCGGGTCGAGGAGGGCGAGGAAGTCGTCCGGGCCTACTCGATGGCCAACTACCCGGAAGAGAAGGGCGTCATCATGCTCAACGTCCGGGTCGCATCGCCGCCGCCCCGCCAGCCCGACGTTCCGCCCGGCAAGATGACGTCGTGGCTGTTCAATCTCCGCCCCGGCGACGAAGTCACGATCTCCGGTCCGTACGGCGAGTTCTACGCGAAGGAAACCGACAACGAAATGGTCTTCGTGGGCGGCGGCGCCGGGATGGCGCCGATGCGCTCCCACATCTTCGACCAGTTCCGGCGGTTGGCCACCGACCGCAAGGTGACGTTCTGGTACGGCGCCCGCAGCTTGCGGGAGGCGTTCTATCAGGACGACTTCGACCGGATCGCCGCCGAATGCCCCAACTTCGACTGGAAGCTGGCCCTTTCGGAGCCCCTCCCCGAGGACAACTGGAGCGGCTACACCGGCTTCATCCACCAGGTCCTCTACGACAACTACCTGAAAGAACACCCGAATCCGGAGGACGCCGAGTACTACCTCTGCGGTCCGCCGCTCATGCTGAAGGCCTGCCTCGAGATGCTCGACAGTCTCGGGGTGGAACCCGAGAACATCGCCTACGACGACTTCGGCTAGAGCTTTCGCCGCCCTCCTCGCCGGGGGACTGGCGGCGTGCGCTTCCTCGGCGCCGGAGGACTTCGCGCTTCGGGGCGAGGCCTTCGGAACGACCTGGACCGTTCGGCTGCGCGACCCGGCTCCGGCGGGCCTCCGCCGTCGGATCGAGGCCGTCCTCGAGGAAGTGGACCGGAGCATGTCCGGCTGGCGTCCGGACTCCGAGGTCTCCCGGCTGAATCGGGCTGCGGGGACGCTCGAAGTCTCGGAGCCGCTCGCCACGGTCGTGGAGGAGGCCCTCGCGATCCATCGCGCCTCCCAAGGGGCCTTCGACATCACCGTGGGCCCGCTCCTGCCCCTGTTCGGATTCGGACCCGGCGGCGATCCGAGAGCCCCGGGGCCCGACGAAGCCGCGCTCGAGGCGGTCCGGTCGCTGGTGGGGCAGCACGCGGTGGAAGTGATCCGCCCGGAGGGCGAACCGCCCCGGGTGCGGAAGGCGGAACCGGGAGTCGCGCTCGACCTCTCCGCCATCGCCAAGGGATACGCCGTGGACCGCATCGCGGAGGAGCTGCGGGCCGCCGGCCATCCCGAGCACCTTGTCGAGATCGGCGGGGAGATCCGGGTCGCAGGGGAGTGGACCGTGGGCATCGAGGTCCCGGTCCCGGGCCCGGGACGCCGGGTCGCCCGATCCTTCCGGGTCACTGATCTCGCGCTCGCCACCTCCGGCGGCTACCGCGACTTCCGGGAGGCGCCCGCCGCGCCGAGAGCGGCCCCGCGCTTCCTGACCCACATCCTCGATCCCCGTGTCGGGCGCCCGGTGGAGCGGCCCCGGGGTTCGGTGACCGTCCTCGCCCCGACCGCTCTGGAGGCCGACGCCTGGGCGACGGCGCTGTTCGTCCTCGGCCCCGACCCCGGACTCGCGCTGGCGGACCGCCTCGACCTGCCCGCGCTCTTCCTGCTCGTCGAGGCGGAGGCCGGCCCGCTCCGCGAGCGATCCAGCCGCGCCTTCACCACCCGGATCTCGTGAATCGCCGACGCTGGGTCGTTGCCGATCAGGTCACACCCTTCGGCTGGTCCCGCACCCTCGCGGCGCGTCCGCGGGGGAGTCAGCGCTTCGGGTTGCCGGAGTCAGGGCGGGGGTAGCGGCCCGTGATGAACCTGCAAGAACGTCTCGATCCGTGTCAGTCGATCCGAGATGCCACGGAGTTGCTCATGCATCTCCACGCGGAGGGTGCCGATCTCCCCTCGGAGGGTGCCGATCTCCCCTCGGAAGGTGCCGATCTCCCCTCGGAGGGTGCCGATCTCCTCGCGCAGCGTGCCGATCTCCTCACGCAGGTTCTGCTGGCCCTCCAGCATCTGGCCACTGAGGGCGGTGTAGCCAACGGCGCCCGCCGTGACCACGGCGGCCAGCAGGGCGAACACGCCGGTGAGCAACGCGACGAGGAGGCGCTCGAGCCGGGTCATCGGCTCGCTGGAGCCGGTCGAGCGCGCCGCTGGAGCTTTCGTCATCGCCTCGGGCCGGCCCTCCTTCCGGTCAGTATAGGGGCGCTCCTGGGTGTCGGGCAGCGCGGTTCCGGTCGTCGCGGTGTGGGCGGCAGTTTCGTTCATGGGCGGGATGTCCTTCACCCTCATATGACGGAAACCGGGGGCAGGTGTCCCGTTTCGGTCCCGCCTGTCGAAACCCGGGCCGGCGTCGCGCCTGTGACGCGGAGGGGATTGGGCTCCGCTGGAGTTGGTTGAGGAATGCCACGGCGTTTGCCGGTCGGCCGCCTCCGGGAGCGGCGGGTAGGATGGACCGCTGATGCTTCAGACGCTCGGGATCCTCCTGCTGACCGTGGTGGTGGTCGTCGGCTCGGTGTTTCTCCTCGGCTTGGGGACGCTGCTCCGCCGGCGGTGCGATCTGAGGCGGTGCGGCGAAGCCGACGCGCCCGAGTGCGCGGGGTGCCCCGGGGCCGGCGGCGACGCCAAGCCCGCCCCCGGCTTCGAGGCCTGACGCCCGCTATTCCGGTTCACCGATCCGCACCGTGAGCGCCCATCCCTCGCGGTCGGCGAGCGCCGCGATCAGCCGGGTCAGGTGCTCGGCCCTCGGGTTGCCCTTCGGCCCGAGCATCCGCATCAGGCTCTTCTCGTGGATTCCGGTCGCCTGCGAGAGTCGCGCGAAACCGATCGCGGCGTTCACGTAGCGCCGCAGCCCCGATCGCATCTCCGACAGGTCGCCAGCGAGCAAGGCGTTCAGCCCCTCGGCGAGCAGCGCCGCTCGGAGCTGGGGATCGCGGGCCGCCGGGGCCAGGATCCCGTGGCGGAAGGTTCGACGCAAGGGCAATCGTGCGAGAGTAGCATATAAGTTACCAATACGTCGTCCGAGAGAGCCGGATTGGTAACGCATACGCAACTTGGCCCCCTGGACGCTCTTCCGGTGCGGTCGAGGTCGGAGCGCCGGACTCCGCCGGTTCTCCCGGTCGGAGCGCCGGACTTCATGACACCCGGAGATACCTTGAAACCTCAACGCGGCTCGGCAAGACTTCCGGCGACGCAGGGCCGCCCCCGAGGCGGGCCCGGCGCGTCTCCTTCCCATTTCATTCCCGTGGGGTGAACCCCTTGTCCTTCAGAAGGTTTCTCGCGGTCGGCGTCGTGCTGACGCTGGCTCTCCATTCGACCGCCCTGGCCCAGTCGCTTGCGACCGTTCAGGGCTTCATCACCGATGACACCGGCGCCGCGCTTCCCGGAGTCACCGTCGAGATCACCGATGTCGAGCGCGGCACGAGCAGCACCGCCGTCACCGGGAATCGGGGCTTCTTCGCCCTGCGGTCGGTCCCGAGCGGCACCTACGACCTGACCGCCAGCCTGAGCGGCTTCAGCACCGCTCGGCAGGAGAACATCCAGGTCTTCGTCGGCCAGGTCCTCGAAGTGGACCTGACCCTCGGGCTCTCCGGCGTCGAGGAAACCGTCCTCGTGACCGCCGAGGCGCCGCTGGTCGAGGTCGGGCGAGGCGGCGCCGCCGGCTACGTGGACCAGACCGAGATTCAGGCGCTCCCGATCCAGGGCCGGGACTTCGTCCAGTTCGCCCTGCTGAAACCCACGGTCAAGGTCGAGCCTCAGCGGGGCGGCATCTCGCTCAGCGGGCAGCGCGGCATCAACTCGGGGCTCACCATCGACGGAACCGACGCGAAAAGCGCCTTCTTCGGCTACGGCCGCGGCGGCGAGGCCACCGAGAACGGCGGCCTGGTCGTCGCGCAGGAGTCGGTGAAAGAGTTTCAGGTGGTCACGAGCGGCTATTCGGCCGAGACCGGGCGTTCCGGCGGCGGCACGATCAACGTCGTCACCCGCGCCGGGACGAACGACTTCTCCGGTTCCGGGTTCCTGTTCTTCCGCGACCAGCGGATGGTCGCCCGCTTGCCGCAATCCGATCTCGACGCCCACCAGGGCATCTCCGCGGACGATGATCGTTACGAGGTGGATGAGTTCGAGCGCTACAACTGGGGCAGCTCCTTCGGAGGTCCGGTGGTTCGCGACCGCACCCACTTCTTCCTCTCCTACGATCAGACCGCCCGCTCGCAGCCGTTCCTGCGCGACATCCGTGGCCGCGGCCAGTACGACGCGGTCTTTTCGCTCTACCCCGACCTGCTCGCCGGGTTCACGCCCAACGACGACGGGATTGCCGCGGCCGACCCGGAGCGGGGACGAACTGCCACCGGCCAGTTCACCCGCCAGACCGACAACCTGATCCTGTTCGGCAAGCTGAACCATCGAGTGAACGACCGGCACTCACTGACCCTCCGCTACAACTTCACGGACTACGCCAGGATTTCGGACTACGCGTCCGAAGAGTCGAAGAAGCTGCAGCGCACGCATTCCGTCGTGGCCTCGATGGTTTCCGTCGTCGGGGAAACCGGGGTCAACGAGTTCCGCGTCCAGTACGCCTACGATGATCTGGACCGGCTGGCGAACCTTCCGAGCAGCGCTCTCCAGGCCAACTTCCGGATCTTCTCGCCCACCTTCGGAGCCTTCGGCAAGCCGTGGTGGCTGCCCATCGAAGTGGATGAAGGCAAGTTCGAGCTCCAGGAGAAGTTCTCGTTCCTCGCCGGAGGCCACGAGATCCGGGTGGGCTTCAGTCTGAACCACGACATGCTGAGCGAGTACTTCGCCGGCAACGCGGACGGCCGCTACGACTTCGACACGGTGGAGAGCCTTCTCGCCGGGGACGCCGCCCGGGCGCGGATCTTCTTCGGGGACGTCAGCAACCCCAACTTCGACGTGACCCAGCAGACGGTCGGGATCTACGCTCAGGACTCGTGGAGCCCCAACCCGCGCCTGACCCTGAACTTCGGGGCGCGCTGGGACGGGACCTTCAACCCCGGCTCGATCGAGCACGTCCTGCCGGAGGGAACGTCCATCCCCGATGACCTGGACAACTTCTCGCCCCGTGCCGGCTTCTCCTGGTCGCTGGATGAACAGACCGTTCTACGCGGCGGCGGCGGCGTGTTCTACGGGCGCACTCCCACGCTGCTCTTCTTCTCGGCCTACAGCGATACCGGGGTCTTCCCCCGCTTCGGGAACGCCATCGTCTCCCCGGGAGACACTGGCTTCGTCGGCATGGGCGTCGCGATCGACAACTCGAACCCGCCGGCAGGTCTGATCCCCTCGCTCAGCTACGTCCACCCGGACTTCGAGGACCCCAGGACGGCGCGGTTCAACCTCGGCCTCGAGCGGGAGCTTGGTCGGGACCTCGCCGTTTCGCTCGACTTCGTTCACGCCCGGGCCGACTTCCTCGCTTCCAACGTGGACGCCAACGTTCCGGCGCCTACCCGCGACAGCTTCGGCCGCCCGCTGTATTCCGGCGAGCGGATCAACGCCGCCTACGGCACGATCCTGGTCCGGGACTCGGTGGCCCGATCGGACTACACCGCGCTCACCGCCGCGGTCCGGCGCCGGTTCCGCGACGGGGTTCAGTTCCAGGCCCACTACACCTGGTCCCGTGACCGCTCGAACGACGACAACGAGCGGTCCTCCGGGAGCCTCACGCTGACGGATCCCTCGGATCCGGATTACGACTGGGGCGTGTCCAGCCGCGACATCCCGCACCGCTTCGTGGCGAGCGGCGTGTTCACGCTGCCGTTCGAGATCCTCGCGAGCGGGATCCTGACCGCGCAGTCCGGCTCCCCGTACACCGCCCTCGATCCCCAGGTCGGCTTCCACAACCACCCCGGCTTCTTTGTCGGTCCCCATGGCCCGCAGACCCGCGCCGTGGTCGGCGGGGTTATCGCGGACGTGAACGGCGAACGAAACGACGCCTGGACGAACCTCGATCTGCGGATCACGAAGCGCTTCGCCGTCGGCCCGGCGCAGCTCGAGGCCCTCTTCGAGGTGTTCAACGTGCTGAACTCGAACACCTTCCGCGTGTCCGGCGAGGACCAACAGGAGCCCACGCTCGAAGACGGTTCCCCAAACTCCGAGTTCGGCCTCGGCGCCGCCCTCGTCGGCGCCCAGCGCCAGGCGCAACTCGGCCTGCGGATCGTCTTCTGAGCCGATCCGTCCCGACGACCGGGGGCGCTCCCCAGCCCCCGCCGTCATCACCGAGGTCGACTTGATTCCGATTGAGCAGTCGAAACCGGCGCCGCACCCGCCGATCTACAGGCCCTCGCTAGAATGACGCCCATAGCGCGCCCGGACAGTCCGGGCCCACGGACATGATGAGTCTGCCTTCCGACCCCGTGCTTCCCTATGTGCGGACCGATCGACTGCGCGACCTGTATCACTTCACGGACACCCGCAACCTGCCGAGCATCCGGGAGCACGGCGGCCTGTTCCCGTTGGCCGAACTGCGCCGGCGAGGAATCAGCATTCGCGCTCCAGGTGGAAGCGAACTGAGTCATCGTCTCGACACCGAGAGAGGTCTGGACGAATACGTACACCTGTGCTTTCGTGCACAGCACCCGATGGAGCATGTCGCACGGCAAGACGGACGAATCGCGGAGTCCGTCTTTCTCCGGATTGACGCGCGAGTCGCCGCGTGGCCCGATGTCCGCTTTGCCTCCGGCATCGCATACAGCACGGGATTCGAGATCCACGCGATGGATGAAGCCTTCAAGCTCATCGACTTCGAGGTGCTGTACCGCTATACGGATTGGCGGGACAGTGACATCCAGGAGCGTCTGAAGCGCGCAACCAAGTACGAGCTCCTCGTTCCGCGTAAGATCCCAATCGCACTGATCCGAAACATCCCCGATGGCTGAGCGACCTGTTTTCATCCCCTTGGAGCCGGAGGACACCACTCTGGTCCAGGAGCGGTGCTTCCCGTTCAGGTGGCATCCGGGTTTCGCCGCCGTTCAGAAGAAACGGAATGTCGAGGCGCTTCATGCATCCGCCGCGGCGAGCGGAGTCGGGCCGCTCCTCGAGGTCTCGACGAAATCAGATGTGCCGCTTGGCCGTCGCCTGAGTGCCTTCAACCTTCGCATCGAGACCCGGCGCCGGGGAAGGATTCCGCTGGAGAGCGCCTACCAGGGAAGCAAGGTCTTCGAGCGGGGCGGGCCCTTCGAGGATCTGTACGAGCGGGGAGCCTGGGAGGCGAAGAAGGACGAGCGCCTTCGGGCTTCCGGCGATCTGATCCGATTCCAGTTTGACGGAATGCGCTTCGGCGCCGAGCCGAAGAGGGCATTCTATGACTGGCTGTACCTCAAGGCGCTATTCCCCCTCCGCGATGATCTGCACGAGCTCTCTCGCTACCGGGGCTTTACGGACATCGAGTTCAACCCCCGGAAGTCCTTCAACTGCCAGGCACACGCTTGCGCGATGTACGTCGCGCTCGAGCGGCGAGGGCAACTGAACGCAGAGGTGCTGCGTCCGGACCGGTTCGTGGAGCTCTTCGGCGAAGCGCCGAACATCGTCTCGAGCCTCCGTCGGGCGCCGGGTTCTCTGTTCGCGTAGGCCGTCCTCGCCACTGGCGTCGCCTGAGAGCGCATCAAGCGTCGCCCGCCCGCCGCGCCCTGCGTCAGCCGATGCGGGTGGACGATCCCAGCATCCATTGCCATGCCGGGCCGACCTCGACTGCAGGAGGTGGCTCGAACGGCAGCGGATCGGCCGTCAGCGTGAGCACGCGCCGCCTCGCCGTGGGGAACATCTCCTTCGCCTCGGCGAGAGCGGCGAACTCCCGCCGAGCCGTGTCCGGGTCGTGGAGTTCGGCGGCGACCTGGATCAGTTCCAGCGACCCGTTCGGGGCGCGCGCAAGGAAGTCCACTTCGCGGCGCCCCGGAGTGTGAACGTAGCTCGCATCAAGCCGGCGACGCTGCAACTCGACGAAGACGGCCGTCTCCAGGAGACGTCCCCGGTTCTGTCGGCCGCGGCGCTCGAACACCGGAATCAACCCCGTGTCCGCCGGATACGCCTTGCGCGGGTTCATGGCTCTCTGCCGTTCCGAACCCGACGCCATCGAAACGAAGCCGCACAGGAAGCTGTCCTCGAGGTGGGACAGGAAGGCATGGATCGTGGCGCGGCTGACCCGGTAGCCCCGCGAACGGAGGGTGCGGTGGAATCGCTCGACGCTGAACAGCGCCGCCGGAGCGCTCAGGAGCTGGCGGACCAGAAAGGCCAGCGCGTCCGGGCTGCGCACCCGGTGACGCTCGATCACGTCCCGCAGCATGGCGATGTCCACATAAGCCCGGAGCAGCCAGTGCCGCCGGTCCACCGGGAGGCCCTGCGCTTCGGGGAAACCCCCGGTGACGAGCCAGCGGAGGAAGGCGCTCTCGGTCCGCGTTCTTCCCGATGGCGAGAGCCGTTCGATCTCGTCCGGGATCTCGAGCCCCTGGTGCGTGAGGAACTCGCCGAACGAAAAGGGATGGAGGGGAACCTCCCAGCCTCGACCCCGAAGGGAGGTCGCCACCTCGCGGGAGAGGAGCGCCGCCGAAGAACCGGAAACGACGACCTCGGTCAGCGGCGTGTCCAGGAGGCGCCGCACGAAGCGCTCCCAACCCGGCGCGAGATGGGCCTCGTCCAGATACCAGACGACCGGGCCGCGGCCCCGCGCCGCCGGATGGAGCCGGTCGTACTCGTTCACGAGGAACCCGAGGGCCGTCCGATCGAGCCCCTCGAGGCGCTCGTCCTCGAAGCTCAAGAAGGGGACGTTCCCGGCCGGCAGCCCGGCAGCGACCCGTTCCCGACGCAATTGCTGCATGAGGGTCGTCTTTCCGACGCGCCGCATCCCCACGATCGCGGTGGCCTTCCCCGGAAACCGGGGGTCGGTGGCGAGCTGACGGGGAGTGATCGGCTGCTCTGGGAGCTCGTGGGCGGACGCGATCTTTTCCTGAAGCGCCTGTCGAACCAGGTGCGCCGGAGCATCGGCGCGAGGGAAATCGCCCTTGACCATGATGAGGAAGTCAGATTTTTCACCATATTACATGGTTAGGATGGGGACAGTCTCGTCAGCTCCTCTCTTCCCGTCGGGCGAGTGCGAACTCGGCCGCCCGCAGCACCTGGAGAGGCGCTTTCGTGTCGCGCCCGGCTGCCGAGAGCCCTGGCTGGAGCGTCCACCCGCGGCTCAGCCCTCCTCTGCCGGCCTCCTGCGCGAACGCTTCACCAGCGATCGCCTTCGCTTCGCCTCCAGCCGAGCCCGTTTCCGCCCTCTGGGCACTCGCGTCGGGACGCGCTTCGGCTTCCTCGCGAAATGTCTCTCCAGTCGCTCCCGCAGTCTGGCCAGCGCGACCTGGCGGTTGCGGTACTGGCTACGCCGCTCGCGGGCAAGGACCACGATTCCCGTGGGAAGATGCGTCAGGCGGACCGCGCTGTCGGTCGTGTTCTGGTGCTGGCCGCCCTTGCCTCCGGCTCGGAAGGTGTCGACGCAGCACTCGCGCAGGAGCTCCGCGTCCGAAGCGGGAATGGAGGCGGTCATCAGCGGGCCCACAAGTGCTCGGGTGCCTTCCTGGCGGTCAGGCCCGAAGCAGAAAGCCCCAGACATGGCGGCGTGAAGACCGGGATTATCGCGGCACGTAATCTCCGGCCCACAGGCGGCGGGCGAACTCGGTCGCGGGCAGGATTTCGATCCCGTCGTCCGTCCTGAGCAGCCGCGATTCGAGGCAGACCACCAGGCGCCGATCCACTTCGGGATGGTCCCGCACCAGGGAGCGCAGGCCCTTCAGGTGGCGCGGCCGGATCGCCTTCGCGGACTTCGCCTCGATCGCGATGCGCATGTCGCCGACGATGAAGTCCACTTCGGCGCCTCCGGCCAGCCGCCAGTACGACAACCGCTCCGCCGAGCCGGAATAGTCCAGCCATGCGACGAGCTCGTGGTGCACCCAGTTCTCGAACGCCTTGCCGAAGAGGTCCGACCCGGGCTGGAGCGGGCCACGGAGAGCGAGGCGGTTCACCACCCCCACGTCGCCGAAATAGAACCTGGGCGTTCGGACGGTTCGCCGTTTGGGCCGCTTCCTCCACGCCGGAAGCCAGCGGCCGAGGAGTGTGTCCACGAGCACGGCGTACCAGGCGCGCGCCGGCTGCCGGCTCACGCCGCAATCGCTCGCGACCCGCTGGAACCGCACCATTTCGGTATCGCAGATGGCCGCCGCTTCGAGGAAATGCGAGAAGGCCGCGAGGTTGCGGGCGGCGCCCTCGGCGGCGATCTCCTCTCGCAGGTAGTCCCCCACGTAGGCATCGAGCAGCTTCTTCGGCGTCGGATCGCGGTGGACTGCCGGCAGATAGCCCAGGTCCAGCACCCGGCCGAGATCGAAGTCCTCCCCGAACTCCGCGGACACGAGCCCGTGGAGCTGGTACCGGATCGCCCTCCCGCCCAGCAGGGTCGCGGCGCCGCGCCGGACTTTCCGCGCGCTGGAGGCGCAGAGGGCGAAGCGGAGGCCGAGGTTCTCGATCATCCAGTGGACCTCGTGGAGGAGATCCGGCACCCGCAGCACCTCGTCCACGACCACGAAACCCGGCGCATCCGGCCCGGCGGCCCGCAGCTCCTGCCGGAGCGCCTCTGGGCGGCGGGCGTAGCGGCGGAACTCGTCGGCGCGCAGCAGATCCACGAACCTCGCCTCCGGGTACCGCAAGCGGAGGTGCGTGCTCTTCCCCACCTGCCGGGGGCCCCACAGGAAGAAGCTCGCGCTCCCGGCCTCGGGAAGTTCGAGCCTGCGAGTGTACATCGCTACTTCACATTAGCATGACAATGTCAGGCGAAAGCGTCGGATCCGGGCCCACAGCGCGACCGAGCGGTGCGGAGTGGGAGTCGGAGGAAGTGGCCCCTCCGGCGTCCCTCAGTTTTCCCGGCGGATCACGACCCCGGCGAGGGCGCCGGTGGGGGTCCCATCCTCCACCGCGATCTCTCCGTTCACGAGCACCCAGGGGATGCCGACCGGGGGGGTCGCCGGTTCGAGGATCGTCGCCACGTCTTCGACGCGCTCGTAGTCGAACGCCACGATGTCCGCCGCGCAGCCGACGCGCAGACACCCTCGGTCTTCGAGCCCGATGATGGCGGCGGGCAGGCTCGTCGAGGACCGCACCATGAACGGCAGG
Organism: Vicinamibacteria bacterium; assembly: GCA_965232015.1. GTDB lineage: Bacteria > Acidobacteriota > Vicinamibacteria > Marinacidobacterales > Marinacidobacteraceae > JAJEAO01. Next base: position 3,311,011 of record OZ246946.1, read on the forward strand.
CTGATCACGCCGCGTTCCCGGGTGTAGTGGGCGATCTTGCGCGGGTAGCTGCCCCAGTAGCGGGGGTGGCGTCCGGGCGTTCCTTCGAGCGCGACGCCGGCGTCGGTGGCGGTCGCCGTGAAGTCCTGCTCCATGTAGTGCTCGACATCGAAGCGGTGTCCCGCCACCGGCCGGATGAGCACACCGTGGAGAAGCTCCTCCGAGCCGGCCCGGGCGAATGCGATCAGCGTCTCCGCCACCGACTGGTCCGCTTCCCGCGCGATCTCGGCGACGGTCTTCCCGACCAGCGCCGGATCCTCGGGGAAGAAGACGACGATCAGGCGGTCGGCGCCCCCGAACAGGTCGAGTTGCTGCTCCAGGTCCATCAGGAGGTCGCCGCGCGTCTCCGGATCGGCGAGGTTCGCCTCGAGGTTCTCGAGGGTCAGCAGACCCGACCTCCGCCAGTCGGGGTCGTCCAGTCCGCCCGATCGGTCCATGCCCCTCGGCGCGAAGCCCCAGATCGGGATCACGCCGACCGCATTACAACACGCTCGCGCCGGTCTTCACACGAACAGCAATCCGCTCGCGGACTTCCTGATGGATCGGGATGCGAAGAAGCAGATCCTTCGCAACCTCGAGGGTCACTGCCAAGCCGAACCGGACGGGCTGCACGATGTCACCGGCGTCCTTCCGACAATTGACCTTCACCGTCATCTCGTCACCATCGTTGATCGGGATGGCACTCATGCCCTCGAACACCTCATGCTGAACCGTTCCCCGCTGTGCCGCGCGGAAGTCTGCACATGACCGATCACTCGCAATGGGGCCGGGCGCGCCGAACCAAAGGTGAGCCACGCGGTAACCGCGCCGGCGACTGTTGATCGGAGAAAACCATGCCAGAGTGATGATCACGCGCCTCCTCGCCGCAGCACCGGACAGGCTCGGCGGCAGCGGCAGGGAAAACACGGCCGCCTCTCTGTCGTCCAGTGATCCGAAGCCCAGGACGGTCACACGCCGCTCCGCACCCTGGGCCACGCGCCCGAAGTCAGCGAGGCCATAGCCAAGAAATCGTGCGACATAGTCTCGGAAGGATCGCCCGCGGCCCGCTCTCAAGATGTCCCCGTAACGGTCGAACATCTCGTCCCATCGGGCCCCATGCACGAGCAGCGCCTTGATCAGCACCGCGTCGAAATCATCCGGGATCTCATGGCTGGAGCTCGCACGGAGCGTCTCCAACAACTCGAAGAACACAGACGCCCCGCGGGATGCCAAGGCGGCGGCGTTGCTTGTTCCTCGTGTGTAGTGCGTAGCGTTCAGTACACCCTGCGCGCCCGGTGTCGCCACGCGCTGGCCGGGAGCTCCATCCGAAGCATGCGGCCGAAGAACAATCCTTCCTGGCGGCGGCGCGAGCTGTTCGGACATCATCTGCCTTCCACCGGGCAGCAGGATGTCAGGCTTGATCGCACGCCGATAGCCCGGACCGTGAGCGGAGATGACGCTCGGCAATCCGCTCGCTACCGGCTCGATGAGATGACTCGGACCGGGGCTGGATTGGTCCCCATGCACTGCGCCCACTGTCAGCCCGTTCAGCGTCTCCCCCGGGGACAGGAGGCGCCGGTGTCTCGTGTCCTTCGCAACGGCCATGATCACTTCCCGCTGGCGAGCGTCCTGGCCCAATCCATGAAGTCCCTTGGCGGGCTCCGGAAAGGAGATATTCCGAGAGTGGTTTCCGGCGCTAACGACGAATAGGACGCCATACTTCCATGCGAGCCAGTCGAGGAGGCGAGCCCACGCGCTCATGTCCGTAATGAATGGGCGAGCGGGGTCGCCGACTGACAGATTGACCACGCGGATCTCCGGCGAGGCCGCCGGTTCTCCACCCTCTCCGTCGAACAGCCGACGAACGGCACGGTGCAGTAGATCCACGGGCAGCACGTCCTCCGGTACCGCTTCCACGAAGTTGTTGTCAAAACCGCGGCGCGGCTTCATGATCGGCCGCACGTAGATCTGTCGATCCAGCGGCGATTCCTGAGCATCCAGGTCGCCATGACACATCAACGACGCCATCGCCGTCCCGTGGCTCCTCTCCCGAGCCTGGTAGCTCCCTTCGTGGCCGTCCGGGTCGTCCACGACCAGACGCCCGTCCAGCAGGGTATGTTGCGTGAGGGGCAACCCATCGAGCAAGGCGACGACTGGGGCCCCTAGAGGTCGGTGCCTCGGTGCGCCCGGCAGCGCTGAGACGACGTCGTCGGCCTCGTCGGGAACGGGCGTGGCGCACTGACCAACCGGTCGCACGAACATGATGTCGTCACATCGGAACAGAGCCACTTCACGCCGCAATGCCGGCTCGTTGAGCAGTCCCTGAACTCGCGTGATGTCGATGCGGCCGAGCATGGCGTGATAGGCGATGTCTCGAATGGTGCACTCGGTGACGACCTCTCCGCCGACTTCATGCACGAGGTGGCGGAGCTGCTGGTGGGCGATGGAACGTCGTGACTCGGAGCCGCGATACCAGAGATCGGCTTCGAACGGAACCAGTTCCTGGCCGGCCGCCACCCGCTCACGCCAGTCCTCGAGGAGGCCCGTCTCAGCCAGCCTGTCCTCCACTCCCCATGGCCGGATCTCACGCAGCGACTCGAACGCGTGTTTGAGAGGGGCCAAGCCATGGCTGAACGGAGCCTCAGGCTCGCGGCGCCACGAGTCGAAGAGGCGTCGCAGCTCTGCCAGAGCGCGCTGGTCGGACATGATCAGGAAGAGCTGCCCGCTCAGGCTCTTCTCGGGATCCTTGGGGTCCTCGAATCCATCCCCCGGTGCGATTTCCTCAACGCCGTACTCCGCGAGCCATTCGAGCCCTTCGATCCCCTCAACTGCCCGGATGAAGTTTTCCACGGTCCCGACTGTCTTGAGCACGAGCACCTGCTCAGGCTCGATGCCGAGCGAACTCCCCTGAAGCTCGGCCCGACGGTGCGCCAGTGCTTCCTGCAACCGCTGGAATTGGGGCGCCAGGCGTTCACCCTGCCGGCGGGCGCTCGGCCGCTTCAGCCGGCCGCCGCCACCGAATCTCCGCTCCCGTTCCGCGCGTCCCGGGGTAGGAAACAACAGGATCGGGTAGTCGCTGCCCGCCATGATCAGGCCGTGCGGCCACTGGAGGCCACTCGTCCGAGCCGCGTCCTCCACTGCCGCAAACGACCGTCAACGATGTCCTTGGGTCGAGCATCCGCTCCTTCCAGAATCAACTGTCGCAGGGCATCGGTGCAGAAGTCTTCCACTTCCGCGAAACTCAGCCCGGCCAACTTGCGCGCCAAGTCCGTCGGCTGGATGCCGAACGATTGTCCGGTCCGTCGCTCGAAGCCACCGTACCACTCCTCGATCTGCTGCTGGGTCGGCGGGCCGAGTTCGAGTCGGATCTGAAATCGACGCCAAGCCGCTCGATCAAGCAGTTCTGCGTGGTTCGTGGCCGCCAGAACCACGACATAACTGGGGAGAGCATCGATTTGCAGTAGCAGGGAGCTCACAACGCGTTTGATTTCACCCGTTTCGTGCGTGTCCCCCCGTTCCTTGCCAACGACGTCGAACTCGTCAAAGAGCAAGAGACATCGCCTTGACCGAACATGCTCGAAGACCTTGGCAATTCGTTGCGCCGTTTCACCCAGGTAGCTGCCAATGACTGCTTCGTATTGAACGACAAAGAGGGGCACACCCAAGGCGTCGGCCAGCGCCTCGGCGAGAGTCGTCTTGCCGTTCCCCGGCGGCCCCGCCAAGAGTATTCGATTGCGTGGTTCCAGGTTGTATGACCTGAGCAGGTCCGCTCTGTGGTGCTCCGAGATCAGTTCTCGTACTGTCTCTTTGGTTGGAGGCGCTAGTGTCAAGTCATCCAGTCGGCGACGTGGAGTCTTCTCGACTACCAGCGGCGTGGCAGCTCGTCCTGGCGCGGGAAGCGGACGTGGGCTGAGCCCATTCGCAGGCCGGAGCTGCGCGAGCAGGCGATCCGCGAGGATCGTGTGGTTCTTGGCGCGCTCGTTGGCGGCCAGCGCCTCGACCGTCTTCCGAACCTGTGCTCGGTCGCCGCGATGGCTCGCCCTGACGAGACTCAGGATGAGGTCAGCACGAGCCATGGTCAGTGTGCCGTCTCCGAAGAAGCTCCCGATGCGGTCCGCGGCCCGGCTCGCCCCCCCGAGTGACCAGAGCGGTTGCGCCGACGGTCTGACATCCTCACCTCAAGGCTTCTCGGACTCTAGCCGAATCGCCAAACGTGGGGTGGCGGCCCGTCCGGAGGGCCTCAGTCTTCCCGGCGGATCACGACCCCGGCGAGAGCGCCGGTGGGGGTCCCATCCTCCACCGCGATCTCTCCGTTCACGAGCACCCAGGCGATGCCCACCGGGGGGGTCGCCGGTTCGAGGATCGTCGCCACGTCTTCGACGCGCTCGTAGTCGAACGCCACGATGTCCGCCGCGCAGCCGACGCGCAGACACCCTCGGTCTTCGAGCCCGATGATGGCGGCGGGCAGGCTCGTCGAGGACCGCACCATGAACGGCAGGCTGATCACGCCGCGTTCCCGGGTGTAGTGGGCGATCTTGCGCGGGTAGCTGCCCCAGTAGCGGGGGTGGCGTCCGGGCGTTCCTTCGAGCGCGACGCCGGCGTCGGTGGCGGTCGCCGTGAAGTCCTGCTCCATGTAGTGCTCGACATCGAAGCGGTGTCCCGCCACCGGCCGGATGAGCACACCGTGGAGAAGCTCCGCCGAGCCGGCCCGGGCGAATGCGATCAGCGTCTCCGCCACCGACTGGTCCGCTTCCCGCGCGATCTCGGCGACGGTCTTCCCGACCAGCGCCGGATCCTCGGGGAAGAAGACCACGATCAGCCGGTTCGCGCCGCCGAACAGGTCGAGCTGCTGCTCCAGGTCCATCAGGAGGTCGCGGCGCGTCTCCGGATCGGCGAGGTTCGCCTCGAGGTTCTCGAGGGTCAGCAGACCCGACCTCCGCCAGTCGGGGTCGTCCAGTCCGCCCGAGCGGTCCATGCCCCTCGGCGCGAAGCCCCAGATCGGGATCACGCCGACCGGGCCGCCGCCGAAGGTCTCGTAGGGGTACTGGTCCAGATACACCTGAACCCCCTGCCGCCGGGCTTCCCGGATCGCCTGGACGTCCTTCGCCGAATGCCCCCAGCTCGACGGCCCCTTCGCCTTGATGTGGGTGCCCACGACCCGGATCCCGGTCTCGCGCCCGATGTGGATCGTCTCGGCCATGCCGTCGGTCCCGGTCAGCGTTGGCCCGTCCACGATGCTCGGCACCTGCCACCGGGGCATCGGGGACTGGCTCCGCTGGTGCGAGTAATAGAACCCGTCGTAGTCGCTGACCACGCGCGCCAGGGCCACGATCTCGCCCGTCTCGGAAAAGCGGGCCGGGCGGTACTCCGGACCGGCCCCGAGGCCCCACGCCCCGTCCTCCATGCCCTCGCGAACGAGCTCCGCCATCCGCGCGACTTCCCCGTCGGTCGCGGGCCGCTCGTGGTCCGCCCCCATGACCTGCAGGCGGACCGTGGAGTGGCCCACCATCGGGACCACGTTCATCCCGGTCCCCTGGCTCTCGTAGGCGGCGATCTCGTCGCGGATCGGCCAGATCGGGTTGCGTCCGTCCGCTCCCATGACGACGGTGGTGATCCCCTGCGCCACCAGATTGACCGCCCGGCGGGCATCGAGGTCGTCGCCCACGAGGGCGCGGTCGGCGTGCGAGTGGAGGTCCACCCAACCCGGAGACAGGTGGAGCCCGTCCATCCGGATCGTTCTGGCGGCCTCGCGCCCGGGGCGTCCCTCGAGTCGTCCGACCGCCACGATCCGGTCTCCCCGGATCCCCACGTCGGCCCGCCGCGCCGGGTTGCCGCTCCCGTCGAAGACCCGGCCGCCGACGAGTAGCAGATCGTAGGCGGGGGTCTGCGCGGCGGCGATCCCCGCGCTGGCGCCCATCGCCAGTCCAAGAAATCCGACGAGGATCGTTTTCATGGCCGTCTCCCGCCCCGTCGGGGCTCCCGAAAAGGCGCCCCGCGCCTTCCTTCGATCCTATCCGAGCAGCCCCCGGCCGCTCTGCTAGCGTCCCGGCCCATGCGCGTCCGTTTCCGTCTCCTCCTCGCGGCAGCGGGACTGATCCTCCTGGCCGCGACCGCCGCCGCCCAGCCTCTGGACCCCGCACACCTCGGCGGGCTCCGCTGGAGGACGATCGGACCGGACGGGAACCGCATCAGCGCCGCCGCCGGCGTCTGGGGGGACCCGGACATCCTCTTCTTCGGGGCGGCGTCGGGCGGTCTCTGGCGCAGCGACGACGCCGGCGTGACCTGGGCCCCGGTTTTCGACGAGCACGACGCCGCCTCGATCAGCGCGCTCGCGGTCTCGCCCTCCCATCCGGACCAGGTGTGGGCGGGCACCGGCGAGACCTTCATCATCCGTCCCGCGCTCGCGATGGGGAACGGGATCTACCGCTCCCTCGACGGGGGACGCAGCTTCCACCACCGGGGTCTGGAGGCGACCGGCCGGATCGCCCGCATCCTGGTGGATCCACGGGATCCGGACCGGGTGTACGCCTGCGCGCTGGGGCACTCCTACGGGCCGCAGCCGGAGCGGGGCGTCTATCGGACCGACGACGGCGGCGCGAACTGGAGTCTGGTCCTCCATGTGGACGAGCACACCGGCTGCTCCGATCTCGCTCTCGACCTCGATCATCCCAACCGGCTTCTCGCCGGGATGTGGCAGCTCCGGATCGCCACCCACGGTCTCCGGAGCGGCGGTCCCGGAAGCGGCGTTTACCGGTCGAACGACGGCGGCGACACCTGGGAGCGGCTCTCCGGTCCGGTCAGCGCCGATGGCCCGAACGCGGGACGGGGGCTCCCCGGAGGCGAAGGGCATCCGGTAGGCAAGGTCGCGGTGGGGATCGCGCCGAGCGATCCGGACCGCTGGTACGCGCTCGTGGAGGACGAATCCCCCGGGTTCTATCGGTCCGACGACTCGGGTAACTCCTGGCGGCTGACCCTGACACACCACGATCTCGCCGAGCGGGCGCCCTACTACGTCCGCTTCGCGGTGGACGCGACCGACGCCGACCGGATCTACTTCGCCTCGGTGCTGTTCGGAACTTCGGTGGACGGCGGCCTGAGCCTCCACGAGACGTCCTACCGGGCCGGGGGCGACAACCACGACGTGTGGGTGGACCCGTGGCTGCCCGGACGCATCCTCGTCGGCCACGACGGCGGGGGCAGCATCTCCATGAACCGCGGCGCGAGCTGGCGCCGGGTGGTGCCGCCGATCGCCCAGATGTACCACGTGACGGTGGACGACCGGATCCCCTACCGGGTGTACGGAAACCGCCAGGACGGCTACTCCTACCGCGGCCCGAGCCGCACCGCGTCGGGCGGCATCCCGATCGGGCGGTGGCAGGGCGTCGGCGGCTGCGAGAGCGGCTGGGCCACGCCGGAGCCGGAGGACGACAACATCGTCTGGTCCGGCTGCTACGACGGCGGGCTCGAGGTGTACGACGACCGCACCGGGCACGTGCGCGACGTCCGGGTCTGGCCCGAAGCCGCCTACGGCTGGGCGCCCGCCGATGTGAAGGTCCGCTGGCACTGGAACTTCCCCATGGTCCTCTCGCGCCACGAGCCGGGGACCACCTGGGTCGGCAGCCAGTTCGTGCACCGCAGCCGGAACCGGGGGCAGTCGTGGGAGGCGATCAGCCCCGATCTCACGACGAACGACAAGGCGCGCCAGCAGGACTCCGGCGGCATCACGGTGGACAACCTCTACACCTTCGATGGCGCCGTCCTGTTCGCGCTCGCCGAGTCTCCCCTCGCCCCGGGTCAGCTCTGGGCGGGCAGCGTGGACGGCAGGCTCCACGTCACCACCGACGGGGGCGAGACCTGGCTGGACCGCAGCGACCAGGTGCCGGGGCTCGACGAGGAGGCCTGGATCAAGTCCATCGCTCCGTCGGCCCACGACACAGGCACCGCCTATCTGGCGGTGAGCTGGCACCAGTCGGGAGACTTTCGGCCCCACATCTACCGCACCCGCGACCTCGGCGAGAGCTGGGAGCGGATCAGCGCCGGCATCCCCGAATCTCCGTTCTCCTTCGTCCATGTGGTCCGGGAGGATCCGAAGCGCGCCGGGGTGCTGTTCGCCGGGACCGACAACCAGGTCTGGGGCAGCCTCGACGACGGAGCGAGCTGGTTCTCGCTGCGGCGCAACATGCCGCCGGCCCCGATCTACGACCTGGTGATCCAGGAGCGATTCGACGATCTGGTCGTCGCCACCTACGGCCGGGGGTTCTGGATCCTCGACGGGATCGGCCCGCTGCGCGATCTCGCGGCTTCCGGCTCCGGGCCGTTCCGCGTCTTCCCTTCCCCGACAGCCTGGCGATTCCTGCCCCGCCAGACGATCAAGACCGAGCCCGGCAGCCTCTCCACCGGACAGAACCCGCCCTACGGGGCCGCGATCTCGTGGTGGACCGACGCGGACGCCTCCGGTCCGGCGCGGATCACGATCACGAACTCCGAGGACGAGGTGATCCGGACGCTCCGCGCCCCGGCCGCAACCGGCCTCTCCCGGACCCACTGGGATCTGCGCCGCGACGGCCCGGCTCGGGCCACGCTCCGCACCCGGCCCCCGGATCGCGACTGGGTGGAGATGGGCGAGGACGGCTCACGAAGCATCCGAACCTGGGATCTGGACATCTTCCCCGGCTATCGGGGCGCGCTGGTCCCTCCGGGGACCTACACCGCCCGGGTGGAGATCGGGGACCGCGCGGCCGAGACCCCGATCGTGGTCGAGGCGGACCCGTCCTCCGCGGCGACTCCGGCCGACGCCGCCGAGAAGTACGCTTTCCTCCGGGCGATCCACGCGCAGCTCGACGAGCTCGCCGACATGGTGGACGAGCTGGAGTTCGCGCGACGCGAGCTCGCCGCATTCGAGGAGTACGTGGGAGAGCGCCACGCCGGTGACGAGCGATTCACCGCGGTTCTCGAGAGCGCCGCCGAAGTCGCCGGCACCGCGCTCGCGATCGAGGGACGCCTGTTCGACACCGGTCTCACCGGCGCTCGCGAGGACGCGTTCCGCGCCCCCATCCGCCTGTTCGGACGGCTCGGAGCCCTCGCCAACGATGCGGGCCGGGATGGCGCCGACTTCGCCCCCACCGATCAGCAGCGGGAGGTCCGAGCGGTGCTGACCGGGCGGTTCGAAGAGGCGAGGGCGGCCTACCGGGATCTGGTCGGGACGCAGTTGCCCGCCCTCTGGCGCGCCATCGGGGAGGCGCGCGCCGGAGAGCGGTAGGAGCGATCCCGATGGGCGCGGAGTTCCGGCGCTTCGGCCTGGGGAACCTCCTCGCCCTCGGCCTGCTCGCCGGATGGACCTTCGTCGTGGCCGCCTACGGTCCCGATCCCGGATTCCCGGGACGGGCGCTCGGAGAGCTCGCGGCCGGACTCGGTCGGACCGCGCTGTGGTTCGTTCCGGTGGGGGTTCTCGTCCCGCTGGCGCTGCCGCGCATGCGGGGGCTGTTCTCCACCCTCTTCGTGATCCTGATTCCTTCGGTGGTCCTGGCCGCCGCGATCACGGTGCTCGCCGTGGCCGCCCCCGATGAAGCGCCGTGGGCCCTCTTCGAATCGTTCCAGCTTCCCCCAGTGCTCGACCTCCTCGCTCCGGCGGCGGGCGCCTTCGCCGGAGTCCTCCTCGGGACCGTCCTGGCCCGGGGGTTCGGAGCCGCGCTGTTGCTGATCCCGGCGCTTCTCGGGATCGGCGCGGTTCTGCTCGCGATCGTCGCCGTCGCGCTGCTCGTCCTCACCGACCGGGTCGCGGCCGTGGAGCCGGTGGGAGTTCCCGCGCCGACCGCGGCGGACTACCACGCCGCCTTCTCCACCGACCCGGGAGGACGCGCGGGGGAGTCGCGGCTCGCGCTGTCGCCCGATGCGTTCGCGTCCGCCCTGCGGCTCGCGGTGGCGGCCGGCGGTCTGGCGCCCGGGACGCGGATCGCTTTCGCCGCCGAGGGGGACGAGCTCCGCGGCGGTTTTTCGCTCCCGTGGACGATTCCCTGGGTCGGGGAGCGGTTCGTCAACGTGGGCGCGGTCGCCCGACCCTCGTTCGAGGACGGGGCGTTCCGCGCCCGGGTGCGGTCGTTCTCGATTGGCGACCTGACGATCCCGCCGGGGATGGTGCGGCCCGCCTCCCGGATCGTGTCACGCTGGCTGCGGCAGGGGTCGCCGCTCGCCCCGGTGCTCGACGAGATGCAGCGGGCGGGAGCGGAGCTGGCGGTCGAGGAGTCGGCGCTCGTGGTGCGACGGCCCGCCTCCGCAACGCCGAGCGGCCCGGTGGGGGACTATGTCGCCCGCCTGGAGCGGGACGCTGGCCGGATTCGCGCCCGCCCGGACCGGTTGGTGGGCGCGCTCGAGACCGTGTTCGGGCTCGCCGCCGAGCGTTCGGTGAGCGTCGCCGCGATCCCGCACAATCGGGCGGCGATCCTCGCGCTCGGGGGCGCGGCGGGCCACCCGGCGCTGCTGTCCCTCGCCGGGTTCCCCGAGGCGGCGGGCGCCGCGCGCGGCCTGTCCGAACGGATGGGGCTCACTCTGGGGGGCCGCCGGGACTGGGCGCGGCACTTCCTGCTCAGCGCCGGACTGAGCCAGATCGGCCCCGACGGCCTGTCCGAACGCGCCGGACTGATCAAGGAGCGACTCGACGCCGCGAGCGGCGGCACCGGCTTCTCGTTCGCCGATCTCCTCATGGACGCGGCCGGGCGTCGCTTCGCCGCCGCCGCGACCGCGACCGAGCCCTCCGCGAGGGGAATCCAGGCCGCCGTTCTCGCCGGCGTCGTGGAGGACGACCTCGCACCCGGCAATACCGGCCTGCCGGAAGGTCTGTCGTCCGAGAGGCTGGAGGCGGAACTCGGCGGGTTCGACGGCGAGGCGTTCCTCGCGCTCGAAGCCGAGATCACCGGACGGCTCGATGCGCTCCCGCTCTACCGCGCCACGCCGAGCCGGGACGCCGTCCCGCCGCCCACTCTCGAGGACGGCTGAGCGGGCCGCGCCGTTCGGCGCCCCCGGGAGGCATACTTCGGCTCGCTGGGCGCGCCCGCTCCGAGCTGGCGATGCCGGAGTGCGCCAGGGAGGGATCATGCCGAACCTAAGCGGACGACCGAGAACTCCGGATCCCGGGTCCGGACGACATGGCCCGGAACACCTCGTCCGCGGCCTCGTCGCGCTGGGGGCAGCGGTCGTGCTGGCGGGATCGGCCTGCACCGCGCGTTCGGGGGCCACGAGTCCCACGCCTCGAGCCACCCCGCCGACCCCGGCTCCGACGCCCCCGCCCGAGCCCGAGCCGCCTCCGCCGCCGCGGGAGGTCGAGCCGCCTCCCGCCGATGTCTGCATCCCGACCCGCGACGGGTCCTGCCTGCCCGGTCCGGAGTTCCACGCGCAGGCCGAGGCGCTCGCCACCGACCACCTCGCCGACCCCGCCTTCGGCGCCCAGTGGGGACTCGAGTCCATCAACGCCCACCGCGCCTACGCGCACGTGGATCTCCTCGAGGGCGAGGGCGTCGCCCCGGGTGAAGGCGTCACGCTCGGCTTCATTGACACCGGGATCGATCACGACCACCCGTCACTGGCCGGCAAGTGGATCCACGAGGTGCTCCTCCCCGGAGCGGAGGACGAGACCGGAGAGGACTACTCGCACGGCACGATGGTGGCCGGCGTCGCGGCCGGCGTCCCGACGGGCAACAGCGGCTTCTCGCACGGGGTCGCGTGGGGCGCCGACATCGCCATGTGGGCCATCCCGCTCGGCTCGGGCGACGGGATCTACGACCCGCTTCCGGTGGACATCCTGGGCCTTGTGGACGGAGAGGACGCGGACCAGTTCCAGGCCGTCTTCGACTGGCGTGACGGAGAGCGGCGAGTGGACATCCTGAATCTCAGCTTCGGCTACCAGGGCATCATCGAGACCTACTCGGAGGAGGATCTCCGCACCTACTACTCGCAGACGCTCGAAGTGCTCGCCCAGGAGGGCGTCGCCGACCCGGTGCTCCTCGTCTGGGCGGCAGGCAACTCGAACGGCGACCGGTGCGGCTTCGGCACCGAGGGCTGCGAGGACGGGCGCTTCCAGGCGACTTCGGTGAGCCTCCTGCCCGGGCTCATGACCCGCATCGAGGAACTCCAGCCCCACTCGGTCGCGGTCGTCGCGCTCGGTCCGGATGGGGGCGCGATCGCCGAGTTCTCGAACCGCTGCGGCGTCGCCGCAGCGTTCTGCATCGCCGCGCCCGGTGAAGAGATCCGGGTCGCCTACTTCGGTCCAGACGAAGAGGATGTCGTCGTGAGGGGCGCCGTGGACGCCAACGGCACCTCGTTCGCCGCCCCGATGGTGAGCGGCGGGCTCGCGGTGATGAAGCAACTCTTCCGCGACCAGCTCTCGAATGTCGAGCTGCTGGACCGGCTGTTCCGAACCGCCGACGACACCGGCATCTACGCCGACCGCGAGATCTACGGCCGCGGCCGGATGGACCTCGGCGCCGCCACCTCGCCGGTCGGTGTTCTCGACGTTCCCATCGGCGCGCACGGCGCCATGGTTGCGGCCTCGCTCGACTCCACGCAGCTCCGCATGGGGTCGGCGTTCGGTTCCGGGATCGGGGAGGCGCTCGCCGGGCGCGAGCTCATGGCGCTCGACGACTTCGGTGCCCCGTTCTGGTACAGCCTCGGGAGCTTCGCGGTCTCCACCGATGGTCCCTCGCTCGCCCGGCGGCTCCGCACCTTCCTCCGGCCATCGCCGGGCGAAGACGGCGCGGGCGGTTGGACGCTCGCTTCGGCGACCGGTTCCTCCCGCATCGAGGGCGCGGCGCGGGGCCCCGGGTTCGGAGGCGCGACCGGCCACCTGTCGCTCGCCGAAGGAGCGCTCCTGCTCCCGGCCGGTTCCGGGGACGGCTTCACCGCCGCCGCGTTCACCACCGGGCTCTCGCGTCCACAGCATCCGGCCGCCGGCGGGTCGCTGCGTTGGGCGCCGGGACGTCTCCCGGTAGGGCTCAGCGCCGGATGGATCCGGGAGCCGGAATCGCTCCTCGGCAGCGTCGGCCAGGGCGCCTTCGGGCAGCTCGCGGCCAGCACCGCATTCGGCGGGCTCGACGGCGGCGTGACGGTCGGCCGCTGGAGCCTCGGCGCCCGGGGCGAGGTCGGCGTCGTGCGGCCGGAGGCGTGGGGCGGCGTCCTCCAGGACCTGTCGCTCCTCACGACCAGCACCTTCGAGCTCCACGCCGATGCGGCGTTCGGGGACGGCGGCGGCCTTCGTTTCTCGCTGTCGCAGCCGCTCCGGGTGGACCGGGGGCGGGCGTCGCTCCTCGTGCCGTCCGAGCGAACCCGTGACGGGGCGATCCGGCATCAGGCGATTGCGGCCGATCTCGCGCCGAACGGCCGCCAGCTCGACGCGGCGGCGGCCTGGCGCCGCCCGCTGGGGCTCGGCGAACTGCGGATCGGGGCGGTCTGGACCCGCTGGCCCGGGCATCAGGACCTGCCGGGCCACGGCCTGACCCTCCTCTCCGGGTGGCGCTGGACGTTCTGACCCGCGCGGCGCGCGAGGATTCCGGCGTGCGCGCCGCCGCCTCCCGGGCAGGGTCTCGTTCGCTGCGCGTTCCGGCGTGGCGGATCGCGGCCCTGATCGTCGGCGGGATCGCCGTCGGCCCGACGGTCGAGCCCGCCGCCGCCACCGACCGCGCCGCTGAACTCGCCGAAGCGGAAGGGGTCGGAGCGCAGTGGCTGTTCGACTACGACTACGACCGTGCCGCCGCGCACTACGCCGGGGTCCGTGACGCCTATCCGAACCACCCGACCGGCCCGTACCACCTCGCGACCGTTCTCTGGACCCGAGTCGCCCAGCGCGGCAACGGGATGCGGGGCTCCAGTCTCCGCAACGACCGCTACTTCTCGCAGACCCAGCGCGCCGACGCCACCCGCGAGGAAGGGGAAGCCTTCGCGGCGCACATCGCCGAGGCCTACCGCCGGGCCGATCGCATGCTCGCGACGCATCCGGAGGATCCGGAGGGGCTCTACTACCGGGGCGCGGCCGAGGCGCTCGAGTCGGGCTGGGCCATCGTGGTGGATCGGGCCTGGTTCCGCGCCGCCCGCACCATCCGCCGTGCGACCGGGAGGCTTCGCCAGATCCAGCAGATCGCCCCGGAACTTCGCGACGCGTGGGCCGTCCCCGGCGCCTACGAGTACGGCATCGCCACGCTGCCGCGTCCGCTCCGGATGCTCGCCTTCCTCTTCGGCGCCCGCGGGAACCGGGAGCGGGGACTCGAGGGGGTCCGGATCACCGCGGAAGAGGGTCGCCGGGCGAAGTGGGGGGCGCTGTGGACGTGGGCGCTCCTGATGCAGCGCGAGGGACGGGAGACGGAGGCGCTCGATGCAGTGCGCCGGCTCCGGCGCCAGTTCCCGCGGAACCCGGACTTCGCGCTCGAGGAGATCGGCGTACTGACGGCTCTCGACGAAACCGTGGAGGCGGAGCGGCAGGCCGACGCCTTCCTCGAGCGGCGCGACGCCGGCTTCGGGAACTACCACCTCGCCGCGTCGGGCCTGATCGAGCTGCGGCTCGGAGAGATCCTGCTGTTCGAGGAGCGCTGGGACGAGGCCGTCGCCGCGCTCAGCAGCGGCCTGGCGGCGGGGCCGGACGAGGTGACCGAGGCCACGCTCCTCTTCCGCCGCGGGAACGCCAGGGACGGCGCAGGACGGCGGGGGCAGGCCGCCACCGACTATTCGCGGGTCATGCGCTCCGGCGCCGACCCCCTCCTCGCCGAGTGGGCCGAGCAGCTCCGGCGCGACCCGTGGCCGGAGGGAGCGCCCGCCGGCTCCCGTCCCGAACCTCGCCACCGCGAGTAGTGGCTACTCGACGTTAGTTCTCGTACCGTCGCCACGCCACGAGCGCCACATCCACCGCGCCGCCTGAGCTGCTCGAGCGGAGTTCGGGCGGCTCAGGCACGGCGCGCATGAAGTGGACGCAGCGCTTCTGTTTGTGACTCATGGGAGGAGCTCTACGAGAGGGACGACCAGGACGCAGGATCATCAACTTCTTGAGCGCGTACTCCCACGGGCGTGGCACACCTGATCCGGAGCGTGATATCACTGGTCTCCTGGAGGCGCCGGCGGTGATGAAAGACCTGCTTGACCTTGATCAAGTCGGAAGATCCAAATCACTATGCGAGGATGGCGGATGCGGTAGGCGAGAAACATGAGTGAGTGTCGGCGGGGCGAACCCTCCTGCCTGGAGTGTGGAACCGACGGGACGGCTGGGGAGGCTGTGGCGTTGTGGCGAGAGGAGGGGGCGGCAGCAGCGGAGGCGTGGGCCCTTGATCGTTGATGGCCTCGCGGGGAGCTCAGCGTGGGAGGGAGGCGAGGATGGCGGGGAGCCGCTCCACCAGGTAAAGCGGCAGCGAGAGGAGCCGGTAGCTGACTTCCGAGCGGCGGCCGTTTTCGCGCACGACGGTCCCGACCTCCTGGACCGAGGGCGGCGCCGCGTCGAACCGGACCGCGACCGGCGCTCTCTTCCGAGCCATGAACTGGTGGAGCGACTTCAGGCTGCCGCTCGCTCCGGCCTTGACTTCCACCGGAACGATGCGTCCGCCGAGAGCCACCACGAAGTCCACTTCGGCGTTCGCCGAGCGCCGCTCGCGGAGCCAGTAGGTCAGCTCCCGATTCGCCGCGCCGGCAAGGAGCTCCTGCAGGTGCTGCCCGATGAACTGCTCGGCCATCGCGCCCTCGTTGACCAGCCGGATCGAATCGAGCGCCCCGATGGACCTCCAGTCGAGGCCGCAGACCGCGTTCATCAACCCCACATCGAGGAACAGGAGCTTGTACACCTTCGCGTCGGCCTCGGCCTGGAGCGGCAGCCCGCCACAGGCGCTGTGGGTGACTCGCAGCAGCACTCGCGCCAGGCACAGCCGCGCGATGTCTTCCCGGATCGTCGCCGCCCGCACATCGCGAGCGAAGTGCACGTACTTGACTTTCCTGCCGGTGTAGCGGGCGGCGAGATTGAAGACCTGGACGATCCGCGCGAGGCTGCGCGAGCCGACGTAGCGCGGGAGGTCCTCCCGATAGGTTTCGATGATGGAGTGATGGACCTCGCTGGCCTCCCGCAGCCGACCCGACCTCGCGAAGGCCGCCACCGCTTCGGGCATGCCGCCGATGAACAGGTAGGTGCGAAGCCGTTCGAGGAGGCGGTTGTGGAGCGCCGGATCCAGTCCGCGACCGATCTCGAACGTGGAGATCAGCTCGGCCAGCCGCTCTTCGCCGGCGCCCCGCAGGAACTCGGTGAAGGTCATGGGTCCCATATGGAGATACGCCACCCGGCCCACGGGCATCCCCAGCCGATGCTCGGCGAGGGCGAAGTCCAGCAGGGAGCCTGCCGCCAGCACGGGGAGATCGCCGCGGTCTTCCCGCAGATAGCGGAGGGCTGGCAGGGCCTCCGGCACCGCCTGGATCTCGTCGAGGAACAGAAGCGAGCGCCGGCCGATCGGCCGGACGCCGGGCAAGGCTTCAAGGGTCCGGAGGAGGTGGGCTGGATCGTTCCGGGCGAAGGCGGGGCCGAGGTCGGGGTGCCGTTCGAGGTTGATCTCCGTCAGGGGCCGTTCCCACCGCTCGGCGAAGAGCCGCACCAGCGTGGACTTCCCGACCTGCCGGGCGCCTCTCAGGATGAGGGGCTTCCGGTCGGGGCGGTCCAGCCACGACCGAAGGGGGGTGAAGTGACGACGGAACAATGAGACCTCTGGAGGGTGTCGCGGGGAGGCGTGGCGCCTGGTGTTCGGAACACACCTCTGTTTCAGCGACGAGTATGATAAAACAGAGATCTGTTTCGCCACTTCATCCGACGCGCCCGACTCTGTTGGCTGCACATGGAGCGTCCGACTCCGCCGGTTCTCCCGGTAGGGGCCCGGCACGGGTCGTCCCCTGCCGGCGCTGGGGCGCGATTCGTCGCGACCTTCCCGGGAGAAGGGTCGAGAGCTGCGCTCTGGGCGAGAGCGCTCCATGAAAGGGTGCCGGCATCTGGCTGCGTGCGGCACAATCCTCATGCCCCATGACGAAGCGTGCGACCTCCCTGCGCGAGAGCTGGGAGAGCGAGGTGCAGGCGGCCTGGCTCTACCGCGTCCTCGCCGGAATCGAGTCCGGTGCGAACCGGAAGCTGTTCGAGGCGCTCGCCGAGGATGCCCTGGAACAGGGTCAGGCGTGGGTGCGCGAGATCGAGAAGGCGGGCGACGCCGCTCCGGGCCCTTATCGCGCGACATTCCGGGTGCGG
Organism: Vicinamibacteria bacterium; assembly: GCA_965232015.1. Classification (GTDB taxonomy): domain Bacteria; phylum Acidobacteriota; class Vicinamibacteria; order Marinacidobacterales; family Marinacidobacteraceae; genus JAJEAO01. The sequence continues at coordinate 3,328,268 of OZ246946.1, forward strand.
CTGGTGGGGTTCCTCCTGCGGCGCTTCGGGCCCCGATCGCTCCTCCCCGCCCTCGCTGCGCTCAAGGTCCGCGGCCTCTCCATCTACCGCTCCGGGCCGTCGAGCCTCGATGTCCTGAGCGAGCCGGAGGCGGGAACGGACGCGGAGCCGAAGGATCGTCACCTCCTCGACGAGGAGCGGCGTCACTTCTACGCTCGCGGCACCGTCGCCCTCCACGCCGCCGTTTTCGGCGTGAACGACGGCCTCGTGTCGAACACCGCGCTCGTCCTCGCCGTCGGGGGACTCGGCGGCGACCCGCGGACAGCGCTCCTGGTGGGCGGCGCCGGGATGCTCGCCGGAGCAGTCTCGATGGGCGCCGGCGAGTACCTGGGAACGCGGTCCCGGATCGAGCTCTTCGAACGGCAGATCGCGCTCGAGGAGGAAGAGCTGCGGCTCTATCCGGAAGAAGAGGCCGAGGAGCTGGCGCTCATCTTCGAGGCTCGCGGCCTGCCCCCGGACCAGGCGAACGAGCTGGGTCATCGCCTCATCGGCAATCCGGCGCGGGCGCTCGACGTGCTCTCCCGCGAGGAACTCGGCCTGAACCCCGACGACCTCGGCTCCCCGTGGACATCCGGCGCGGCGTCGTTCCTCAGCTTCGGAGCCGGGTCCGCGATCCCGCTCCTGCCGCTGCTCCTGCTGTCCGCTGGTCCCGTCTTTCTCGGCGCCGCGCTGGTCTCGGCGGGGGCGCTGTTCGCCGCCGGCGCCGCGACCAGCCTGTTCACCGGGAGGAAGGCGTGGAAGAGCGGTCTGCGGCTGGCGGCGGTCGGCGCCGCGCTGGGAGCGGGCCTGTTCGTGATCGCGCGGCTGGTCTCGTCCGCGGTCGCGCCCGGCGGATGGTCCTGAGTGGGGCGATGACCAGGGCCGGCCTCGCCGCGGCTCTGCTCCTCGTGATGGGCGGGGCGGGCTGCGGCGACGGGGCGCAGCCGACCGCTCCGGTGACGCCGCCGGTTCCCCCGCCGTCACCCGTCGTGGATCTCCCGGCCGATCCGGAGGTCCTGTTTCTCGTCATCGACATGGGCGGCGGCTTCGTGCCCATCGGGTATTCGCTCGGCCTGCCCCCGCTGTTCGCCCTGTCGGTCGCCGGCGAGCTCTGGTCCCGCGCTCCGGCGCCGGAGATCTATCCGGGCCCGCTGGTTCCCGGCATCGTGCACTCCCGGGTGGATCCGGCAGGCGTCCAGACGGTTCTCCGGCTCATCGCCGAGCTCGGACTTCCCGATGTGGCGGTGGACGATCTGGAGATGATCCGCCAGCCCGAGGACGGCCCCATCCTCGCCGACGCTCCCGGGGTCGAGGTCCGGTTCACCAGCCCCGATGGCCCCCACCGCCTGTTCATCGAGGCGTTCGGTTCGTCGTATCACCGCGACCCTCGCGTGGATCTGGTCCGCGATCTGGTGGAGCGCCTCGGCGGGACGGCGCAATCCGACGGCGACCGGTGGGGCGGGGAGCGCGTCCAGGTGTGGGCGGGTCCCGATACCGGCCACGACGAGACCGTTCTCAGGCGGGAGCCGTGGCCGCTGCCCGATCCTCCTCCACCTCCCGAGGAGTACTTCGACTGTCAGGTCTTCGAAGGGGCGATCGCCCGGGAGCTGATGGAGGTGTTCGAGGCGGCGGACCACGGCGTCCGCTGGGAGTACGAAGGAGAGCTCCACCAGGTGCTCGCGCGGTGGCTCATCCCCGGCGAACCCGGCTGCGAGAGCTGACGCTCACCCACTGAACATGAGGATCCGCCTCTCGCGACCGCTGAGGCCGGTCGGGGCTCTCGCGCTCGCCGCCGGGCTCGCGACTCCCGCCGACGCGGCCGAGTTCGACCCCGACGCCTTCCACCGCTTCGTGGAGCGGGCGGCCTCCGACTGGAACGCGACCGGGCTCGCGGTGGCGGTCATCCAGAACGACGAGCTGCTCTTCGCCCGGGGATATGGAGTCCTCGAGCGCCGCGTCGAGGAACGCGGCCACCTGCCGATGGCTCACACGATCCTCCAGACCTGCGGGCGGGTGCTACGCCACGCTGTGGCGGCGGGCCGTGCGGAGCGGGACGTTTCGTGGGACCTGCGCGGGGCACTGCCGCCCACCAAGATCAAACACTACGCCGCAATCACCGACCCCAAGGAGGTCGCCCCGCTGCTCCGGCTTCTGCTACTCGGGAACGCTTCCCGTCCGCTGCGCGCTCCGCCTGTTGCCGCTGCTCTTCGTACGGCCCGGCGAGTTGCGGAAGGCCGAGTGGGCCGGCACCGATCTGGAGTCGGCCGAGTGGCGCTACACGGTCGGCAAGACCGGTACGCCGCACATCGTTCCGCTGGCGCGTCAGTCGGTCGGGATTCTGCGCGAGGTTTACACGCTGACCGGGCATCACCGCTTCGTCTTCCCGAACGCGCGCTATCCGAGGCGGGAGCGGTCGATGAGCCCCGCCACGCTGTTGGGCGCGTTCCGGGCGCTGGACATACCGAGCGACCGGATGTCCCTTCACGGATTCCGCGCCATGGCGCGGACGATTCTGGACGAGGTGCTGGGCTTCCGGCCCGACTTCATCGAGCACCAATTGGCCCACCGCGTCAGGGATCCGAACTGTCGCGCCTACAACCGGACGAAGTTCCTGCCCGAGCGGCGCGTGATGATGCAGGCTTGGGCCGACTATCTGGACCGGCTCCGGGCAGGGGAATAGGCCTAATCGGCTTGCTGGAATCGGTGGTCGGCATCGCCGGAATGGGCAGCTGGCCGCTGTTCCCGCTGCCTTGGCCTATGCCAGGGTGTCGAAGATGTCGCCTTTCAGCTTTAGGTATTCCGGTGTCTCGGCCGTCACCAGAGGTGCGAGCACGTCGCGCATGAACGCGTGCTTCGATTCGCCAGCGGGTGACAGCTTCAATTGGGCTTTGGCCGCTTGATGCACCGCCTGGGCCGCGGGTTTTAGGTCGTCGTCCCCATGCTGGCCGCTAGCACGGGCCACAGCTTCGTCGCGAGACGCTCGAATCGCGTCGAAGTTGTCAGCCTTGCCAAGGCTGGCGCAGAGTCTTCGAAGAACGCCATCGCACAGTAGCATCGATTCGATGTTCCTGTATGCGGACATGACGCGAACCCCTTGGAAGTGCTTGTCCTCGATCTCCGCTGGCGTCAGGTCGTCTCGATCCCGAAATCTGACAATCTCTGAGCCGCTGACGATCCGCTCCAGGAAAGGAAGAAGGTCCCCCATGCGCTTCTCGACCTTCGTTGCTGAGCCGACTGAAACGAAGCGGGTTCGCGGAAACTCCCGTGCGAAGATCCGATTGTAGCAGGACTCATCAAGCGCGGGATCATCGCCTTCTGTGGAGCCCTCGCAGAGGACGATGCGATCGGGCGCCAGAAGCCCCGCCATGTCATCTAGGGCGACATCATAGTGCCGGGTCCAAAACCGGTGATCCGGATCAGCCGGTTCGATAATCTGCCGTTGATCGTAGTCCCTCGGTTCGCCGTCGCGATCGAAGCCCATGTCGAGGAAGACGACGTGCTCCGGGTGCGCGGCGCGGATCTCCTGAGCCGTCCGCACCATTCCGATGGAGTGAGTGGCGAGCCAAAGCTGGGAGTTGTCCGGTACCAGTCGATACATCTCTTTCAAGAGCGCGCCCTGCAGTTTCGTGCTTAGGTGAGCCTCCGGTTCGTCCACGCAATAGAGAGAATTGCTGAACGCAGCCCTACTTACGACTACATCTAGCAGTAGGTCGAACGCGGCCTTCTCCCCTGCCGACAGGTTTTCGTAGAGACAGTTGTTCGACATTCCTTTGGTGAAGGTGAACGTACCCTGGCCTTCGACTGCAACGACTGCGTTGAGGTGAAGGTCGCCGAATACGATCCCCATCGATTTCTGGAGGTCGCCGATCGTTTCCTCCAGTATCTGATCGGTCGTCAACCCAGGCGTCGTTACCTGGCCCAAGAGACGCCAGATGATCCGCTGATAGTTGTTTTGTACAGTCTTGTCAGTGTCGATCAGCCGGCGAACCGCGTGCCGGTCGAGGATATCGGGTTGATGTGCGATGGTCGTTTGTTGGAAGGATGGGTCGTGCCGATAGGCAGAGCGAACATAAAGACTCTTCTTGAGGTCGTCCTGGGAGGTGGGGTTGTCGCCATGGAAATCCAAGATGACTTCATCGCTCGACGCAGTGGTCCCCGGCGTCCTCGGACGACGGTAGTACCTCTTGAATTCGTCGCTCATACCGTAGAATTGGTCCACCTTTAGCCGCCGTTGAAATGCATCGAACAGTGAGGACTTACCACAACCGTTCGGTCCCAAGAGAACAACGAGCTTCGCATCGAGAGGAAGATCGCAAATCGTTAGGTGGACGAAGCGCTTGAAGTACGTGATCTTGGCTGATTTCAATTTCATGGGACTAGTCCTTGTGGGCGCGTCGGTTCCGTAGGCGTTGCCGTCGCGAATCGGTGCAGCACGTCCTCCGCGACCGTCAGCATGCCGCCGGTCCCGCACGCGCCGTCGTAGAGCAGGTAGGTGCGGGCCTCGAGCCGGTCGGCGAAAATCGATAGCGTGCCGAGGATTCCAAGGCTCAGCGCTCGGTATCTCGACACTCCGGGCAAGGTGGAGGCTACGCCAAGTACGGCGGCAGCTTAGTCTTCCACTCGCTCATCAGGGCGAGCGCGCACCGCACGGATTGGCGATCCTCGAGCGAGATCCCGCTCTCCCGGCGCCAGAGGGCCGCAAAGGAACTCGGCCCACGCGACGGCGCTGACCAGTACCGGTTCATCCGAATCCGTGGTCTCCATGAGGTGGGACTCCGGTGAGCCCGGTTCCAGCATTCGGATCAGGAAACTGCTGTCCAAGTGAATCACGAAGGATCGTCCCCCAATCGGGGAAAGGACCCGGATCGGATCTCACCCGCCTCTCGCTCCCACGCCGCGAGATCGACGCCGCGAGACGCCACCGATTCCTGAAGTGATCGGAGGGCCCGGCGGCGCGTCTCGGCGCGGGAGGGCACTCGTTCGGAAGCGCCTCGAATCGCCCTCCGAAGCGCTGCGGACTTCGAGACGTTCCAGTGACGCGCCAGGTCCTCCAGTCTCCGGGCGGTGTCCGGATCAAGGGAGAGCGTGGCCTTGATGATCGTCATCGTGGCCATGAGTCGATTGTATGGCCATACCGTCTCGCATCCGTCTCGACCGGAATGCCGAGGCTCCCGGTCGGGAGTCCCGTGAGGTGTGCGCCGACCGCCTCTGCCCGCTATGCTTTGCGCTTGAAAATGAAAACCGGTTCCATCTTTCCCGAACGGCTCCGGCAGTCGAAGCTCGCGAAACGGCTCGCCGGCGCCGCCTTCCTGTTCTTCCTGATCAAGGGCCTGGTCTGGCTGGGCATCTTCGCGGCCGCGGCGTGGGCCGCCTGGCGGGTCTCGTGACGACGAACGGCGCGAACGGACTCGCCGATCTCCTCAAGGAGGCGACCGCCGAAGCCCATCGGTCGGCCGAGAACCACTCCTTCCAGAGATCCCTGGTCCGGGGCCGGGTGTCCCGCGCCGCCCTCGTCCGGCACCAGACGGGTCTTCTCGAGCTCGTCCGGGCCATCGAGACGGGCCTCGCCGCGCTCGGCTCCTCGGGAGAGGGGTTCCGGAAGGCGATGCGGGCTCACGCGGCGCGCCTCGAAGCCGATCTCGGCGGACTGCGGAACGGGGAGCCGGGGCCGCCCTCCCCGGGAGTGCGGGCTTTCCGCGATGCGCTCGGCGGTGATTCGTGGCCCCCGCAGGCGGCCCTCGCCGCGTTTTACGTCATCGAGGGTTCGATGAACGGGAACCGCTTCATCCGAAGAGCGCTCCTCGCAGCACGCCCCGATCTGGCCGGTCATCTCGCTTACTTCGACCCCTACGGAGGAGATCAGCGGCGCTACTGGCAGGAGACCCGGACCGAGATCAGCCGAATCGGCGAGCAGATCGGTTCTCCCGAGGTCGCGGTCCGGGCCGCCCGAGCGACCTTCGAGGCGGCCGGAGCGCTGGCCTCCGAAGCCGTGGGCTCCTCCGCTTGAGCGACGGGCCCGGCGCCGCGGGGTTCCAGCTCGCGATCAGTACCGCTGCAACGCCCGCCGAGGCCGAGCGGATCGCCGCCGCCCTCGTCGAGGAACGCCTCGCCGCCTGCGTGAACATCGTCCCGGGCGCAACCTCGATCTACCGCTGGGAGGGGAAGATCCATCGCGACCGCGAAGTGCTGCTCCTCCTCAAGACGACCGACGACGCCCTCGATGCGCTGCGGGAACGGCTTCTGGAACTCCATCCCTACGAAACCCCGGAGTTCCTCGCGTTCCAGGTCGCCTCCGGCGCGCCCGCCTACCTCCGCTGGATCGCCGACTCAGTCGACCCTCACGGGTGACGGCAGGCCCACAGCTTCAGAGTGCAGCCGAGGCTGGTAGGATGTTCCTTAACAGGAGGACTCGCTTCCGTGTTGCTTCGTTGCCGGGGCAACGACGGACTAGGAAGCGATCGAAATCCTGTCTCAGACCTACAGGAGCTTGTCCATAGTGAGTGAAGAACCACGAAAGATGCGTGTGATCGCCGTCGACCCTGCACCCGGCAAGACGAGCACCGTGTTCGACGGGAACGAGTTCTGCGAGAAGGAAGCGTCCGCGCTTCGTAAGTTCTTGGACAAGCCGTGCAACCGAACACACGAGACCCTAGTCTGCTGGGATGCGCCGCTCACCGGTCCGGCGGATCCTTTGTCCGCTGGAGAGATTCCTGGTGACTTCACGCAGAGACCGATTGAACGGTTCTTCCCAAGGAGACTGGAGACCGCAAGGAGTCCATCGGATTTGAGGCTCGAGACCCCGTCGGGAATTTCGGTGCAGGGTTACGCGGGCTGCCAGCACTGGACCATTTCGAGATCTCTCCTCGGTTTGCCAAGGACCGGACGTTTTGACTGTGCCTACAGCGAACTACCATTTCATCTAGTAGAGGGCGCAGCGTGCCTGAGTGCGGGGCGGCCCTGCGTCGTTGAGATTCATCCGGCTGTGGCAGCGTGGCTGTGGTGTCGATGCGAGAGAGGAGCGGACGCAGACTGGAGATACAAGGGGAACAAGGGAACCAAGAAAAGCAGGGAAAGAGTTCGCGAAGAAATGTGGTCGATCATCCTCGACAAGACACAGTTTCCGTGGGAGACGCCGCTGACGCCGAAGAACGACGATCAGTTCGATGCTGCTGTGGGCTACATCTTGGGCAGCCTGTACGCCGATGAGGAGACGAGGGACAAAGTGACCCTGCTCGGCAGCCGTGAGACGGGTTCGTTTCTCCTGCCTGTAGTGCGTGGGCTTGAGGAGAAGTGGAACGATTGGATCAAGCCGTGAGCGGAGGCTGCCGTTGGGGACCGCCCGGCAGTCGGTCCCGGCCGCAGTGCCGGTCTGGAGACCGGCGCTCCATACGGCGCCCGTGCCGTCGTTGACGGGGAGTCGGCACGGTCGGTAGCGTTCGCGCTACGTGCGGAGCCGCCGAGGTCCGCACTCCAGGGGGAGTTCATCCGATGCGAACGAATCGCGTGATCCACGCCGTGGATCTCCACGCCGCCGGGGAGCCGGGCCGCGTGATCGTGGGTGGCGTGCTCGACGTGCCCGGCGCCACGATGTTCGAGAAGATGCAGCACCTGGAGCGGCACGGGGACGGGCTGCGGAAGCTGATGCTGCGCGAGCCGCGGGGCTACCCCGCCTCGAACTGCAACCTGGTCCTTCCCCCGACCCACCCCGACGCCGACGCCGGGTTCGTGATCATGGAGCAGACCGAGTATCCGCCGATGTCGGGCACGAACACGATGTGCACGGTGACCGCTCTCCTCGAGACCGGGATGCTTCCGGCGAAGGAGCCGGTCACCGAACTCGTGCTCGAAACCCCCGCCGGGCTCGTGGGCGTCGAGGCCCGGGTCGAGGGCGGGAAGGTGACCCGGGTGACGTTCGAGAACGTGCCCGTCTTTCCGGTCCACCTGGGAGCAACGGTCGAGGTTCCGACTCTCGGCGGGGTCGAGGTGGATGTCGCCTGGGGCGGGATGTTCTACGCGATCGCCGAGGCGGCGCGGTTCGGCCTCCGGATCGCCCCCGAATGCGGCCGGGATCTCGCCCGGGTGGGGGCGATGGTGAAGCAGGCGGCGCGCGAGCAGCTCGAAGTGGTCCACCCCGAAAACCCCGAGATCCGCCAGGCGAGCATCGGCCAGCTCACCGGGCCGTGGGACCGGAAGACCCGCACCGCCTCGAACGCGGTGTCGGTGGCGACCGGCGAACTCGACTGGGACCGGCCCGAGACCTGGACCGGCGCGCTCGACCGCTCCCCGTGCGGCACCGGGACCTGCGCCCGGATGGCGGTCCTCCACGCCCGCGGCGAGCTGGGGCTCGGAGAGGACTTCGTGAACCGGGGGCCGGTCGGCACCGAGTTCATCGGCCGGCTGGTGCGGCGCACGACGGTCGGCGGCGTACCCGCGGTCGTTCCCACGATCAGCGGTGCGGCGTGGATCACCGGGATCGCCCAGTATTCGGTGGACCCGGCCGACCCGTTCCCGGAGGGCTTCACCCTCGGGGACATCTGGTAAGCGTCGAACGCACCGCGCGGCCGGCCGGCCCACTCGCCGGGCGGCGGGGGACCGCTGTCACCGGTCGCGGATATCATGTTTCGTTCGCCTGCGTGCGTCCGAGGAGGTCGTGCTCGATGTTGTCCGAATCCGTGAACCCCATTCCGCCCGTCGCGAAGTCGCGTCGGTGTGTGCGCGTCGCCGCGTGGATCGTCGCCACCATGGCGCTCGCTGCTCCAGCCGCCGCCCAGGAGCCGACCGAGCTGGTGGTGACGCCGTCCGAGTTGACCCTCGAGGTCGGCGGCACCGCCCAGCTCCAGGCCGAAGTCCGCGACGCCAGCGGCGCCGCCGTGGAGCGGCAGGTCGTCTTCTTCTCGCGCGCCCGACGCTACGTGGGCGTGACGCCCACCGGCATGGTGGAGGCGCACCGTCCCGGCGAGCACACGCTGATCGCGCTCGTGCCGGTGGAGGATGGCCCGGCGAGCCGGCGGTCCGAGGCCTCGGTCATGGTCGAGATCCCGGTCTCGGTCGCGTGGCCGCCGCTCGCTTCGGTGGAAGTGGCGCCGCTGCCGTCGAGCCTCTACGCGCGGACGTCGCTCCCGGTGAGCGCCAGCGCGACCGACGAATCGGGCGCCGACCGGAAGCCGGAGTTCAACTGGAGCTCGAGTGACGCCTCGGTCGCGACCGTCAGCGAGCACGGGATGCTCATGCTCCACGGCGAGGGCTCGGCGACCATCACCGCTACCGCGGAGGGGGTCCGGGGAACGGCCGACCTCTCGGTCGCCGCCAATCCGGCGGTCCGCATCGAGGTGTCTCCCGACGGCGCCGAGGCGCGCACCGGCGATGTGGTGTGGCTGGAGGCTTCGGCTCTCGACGCGGCGGGGAACGCGGTGCCCGACTACCCGCTCCAGTACGCCGTCTTCACGCGTACTCCACCGAACCTCGTCGCCCCGGGCGCCGCGGCCTTCGTGGAGCCCGATGGGGCGTTCGTGGCCGAGCGCGCCGGTCTCCACACCGTCGTCGTATCCGGCGGAGGGCTCACCGCCCGGACCTCCCTCCGCGCCGTCCCCCGGGACATCAGGAAGGACTGGGAGATCGTGGGCCGTGGCCCGGTGCGCGACCGGCACACCTCGGATCTGTGGGTCTGGGAGGGTCTCGACGGACGCGACTACGCCGTCACCGGGACCTGGGGCGCCGACGGCCATGCTTACTTCTGGGATGTGACCGACCCGTCGAGCATTCATCTCGTGGACACCGTCCGGGTCAACGCCCGCACCGTGAACGACGTGAAGGTCTCGCCTGATGGCAAGTTCGCGGTGATCAGCCGCGAGGGAGCGTCGGACCGCAAGAACGGCCTCGTCGTGCTCGATGTCTCGAACCCGACCGACGGCGTTCGCATCCTGTCCCGCTACGACGATCAGTTGAGCGGCGGAGTCCACAACGTCTTCGTCGCCGAGGAGCACATCTACGCGCTTTCCGCGGGTCGTCGCTACGACATCCTGAACGCCGAGGATCCGGCGAACCCCTACCGGGTGGGACGGTTCGAGCTCGACACCCCCGGGCACGGCATCCACGACGTGTGGGTCCATGAGGGGATTGCGTGGTCCTCGAACTGGACCGACGGGATCGTGGCGGTGGATGTCGGCGGCGGCGAGCTCGGCGGCGCGCCGAACGACCCGAAGATGATCGGCAGCTTCACCTACCCGAGCGGCTGGAACCACGCCGGCTTCCCCTACCGCAGCCAGTCCACCGGCAAGATGCTCGTCTTCGCCGGAGACGAGAGCTTCCCCTGGACCTTCGATCCCGAGGGCGACCTGCCCGATCGCGCCGCCGGCTGGATCCACATCGCCGAGTGGGACGAGGAAGGCGGCGAGGGCCGCGAAGTGGCGCGTTACCAAGTGCCCGAGGCGGGCAGCCACAACGTGTGGGTCGAGGACGACATCCTCTACGTCGGCTACTACAACGGCGGGCTCCGGGTTGTGGACGTCTCGGGTGACCTCCGCGGCGACCTCTACACCCAGGGCCGCGAGATCGCCTTCTTCGAGCCCGCTGATCCCGACGGATACAAGAAGAACGCCCCCTTCGCGTGGGGCGCGCAGCCGTTCAAGGGCCACATCTTCCTCACCGACTGGAACTCCGGCCTGTGGGCGATGAAGCTGGTGGACCCGGAGACGCCCCGGAACATGGGAGAACCGCAGTGATCCGCCTCCGACTCCTCGCCCCGGCCCTCGCGGCCGCCTTCGCTCTCGCGCTCCCGGCCCTCGCCGAGGATCCGGAGCCGCCGAAGCGGAACTACTTCGTCTATGTGTGCGCCGAGTCGGACGACACGGTGCATCTCATCCGGTTCGGTCCCGGCGGCACCGCCGAGGTGGATCGGATCGCGGTGGGCAGTTTCCCCACCGAAACCGAGGGGCCGCACGGGATCAACCTCTCGCCCGACGGGAAGTACTGGTTCCTCTCCATCGCCCACGGGATGCCGTTCGGATCGGTTCACAAGTACGAAACCGGCACGAACGAGTGGATGGGCGACGCGACCCTCGGCATGTTCCCGGCGACCATGGATATCTCGCCGAGCACCGGGCTGCTCTACGTCGTCAACTTCAACCTGCACGGCGACATGGTTCCGAGCACGATCTCGGTCGTGGAGACCGGCACCATGATCGAGGTCGCCACGATCGACACCGGGGTCATGCCCCACGGCGCCCGGATGAACGCGGACGGCACCCGGCTCTATTCGGTCAACATGATGGACGACGAGCTGGTCGAGGTGGACACCCTCCGGTTCGAGATCGCCCGTCGGCTCGCGTTGGGCACCGATCCGCCGGATCCCCACGCCGGCCACGCCGGCATGAGCGACATGGTGGGAGACATGAGCGGCATGCGGATGCCGGTCGTCAAGCCGACCTGGGCCACCAAGCCGTCGCCGGACGGGAAGGTGTACGTGGCCGGCAACGGCGACAGCGCCATTTACGAGGTGGATCTCGATTCGTGGGAGGTGTCCCGCCGGCTCGACGCCGGGCCCGGCGAGAACCCCTACAACCTCGAGATCACCTCCGACGGCAGCCTGCTGGTCGCCACCTACAAGTCGGGCAACAAGGTCGGCTTCTGGGATCTGGAGTCGGGATCGCTGATCGCGGCGCCCGAGACCACCCGCCGGGTTCCCCACGGCGTGGTCGTGACCGACGACGACCGCTACGCCCTGGTGACTCTCGAGGGCGTCGGCGGCGAGCCGGGGACCGTCGAGGTCTATGACCTGTCCGTCGCCGAGCGCGTCGGAGAGGTGGACGTCGGCAAGCAGGCCGGCGGGATCATCTACTGGAACGGCCAACCCTGAGGCGAGACGAGGAACCGACCCTTCCCGAGCGGAGAACGCGCACCATGAACGAGCAATCCAGGAACGCCGGCGCCCTGCCGGCGCCCCGAACCCCGGTTCGGCAATTTTTCGCCGCCCTGGCGGCGGCCTTTCTGCTCTTCGCCGCCTCGGCCGCGGCGCAGGAGGAGGCCGAAGAGCCCACGGGGCCGCAGCCTTCCGAGCTGATCGTCACGCCGTCGGAGGTCACGCTGGAGGTCGGCGAGACGCTGACCCTCGAGGCCGAAGTCCGCGATGAAGAGGGTGGCGTCATGGACCGGACCGTGGTGTTCTACTCGCGCCGCCGCCGGGCCGTGGGCGTGAACCCGGCGGGCATCGTGGAGGCGTATCGGCCGGGCGAGCACACCCTGATCGCCATGGTGCCGCGCGATCCCGAGGACAACAACCGCCGCGCCGAGCCCGCGGTTCAGGTCGAGATCCCGGTCACGATCCCGAACCCGCCGGTGGCCACCGTCGAGGTCGCGAATCTGCCCGGTCGGCTCTATGCCGGAACCGAGATCAGCCTCCGCGCCCTCGTGACTGACACCTCCGGCGCCACCCGCAACGATGTCGAGGTCGGCTGGAGTTCGAGTGATCCGTCGGTCGCCGAGGTGGATGCGCTCGGCGTCCTGACCCTGGCTGGCGCCGGCGGCGCCACGCTGACCCTGACCGCGGAGGCGGTGAGCCATGACGCCGCGATCGAGGTCGCCGCGAACCCGGCCGCTTCGATCACGCTGGAGGCGAGGCTCGACCCGAACGCGAGCGATCCGGTCCGCACCGGGGACGTGGTTTTCTTCGAGGCCGAGGTTCTCGACGCGAGCGGCGGCGCGGTGCCCGAGTACCCGGTCCAGTTCGCCTCGTTCGGGGTCGCCGCCGACGGCATCATCGCCCCCGGCGCCACCTCGCAGGTCGGCGCCGACGGGGCGTTCGTGGCCGAACGTCCCGGCACGCACACGGTGATCGCCGACGGGTTCACGGTGTCGGCGTCGGCTTCGGTCCGCGTCGTGTCCCGCAACGTGCGGAAGGACGTGGAGATCGTGGGGCAGGGGCCGGTCCGGGACCGGCGCACCTCGGATCTGTGGGTCTGGGAAGGAACCGACGGTCGCGACTACGCGGTCACCGGAACCCACAGCGCCGACGGGCACGCCTACTTCTGGGACGTGACCGACCCCTCGGCGATGGCGCTGATCGACACGGTCCGGGTGGACGCCCGCACGGTGAACGACGTGAAGGTGTCGGAGGACGCGAAGTTCGCGGTGATCAGCCGCGAAGGGGCGTCGAACCGGAAGAACGGGCTGGTGATCCTCGACGTGAGCGACCCGGCGAACGGGGTTCAGGTGATCGCCCGCTACGACGACCAGCTCAGTGGCGGGGTGCACAACGTGTTCATCGCCGAGGAGCACATCTACGCGCTCTCGGCGGGCCGGCGGTACGACATCCTGAACGCGGAGGATCCGACGAACCCGTACCGGGTGGGGCGGTTCGAGCTGGACACGCCGGGGCACTCGATCCACGACGTGTGGGTGCACGAGGGGATCGCGTATTCGTCGAACTGGAGCGACGGAGTGGTCGCGGTGGACGTGGGTGGCGGCGGCATGGGGGGCGCGCCGAACAACCCGGTGCTGCTGGGGAGCACGCCGTATCCGAGTGGCTGGAATCACGCGGCGTTCCCGTATCGGAGCGAGTCCACCGGGAAGTTCCTGATGATCGGGGGCGACGAGGCCTTCCCCTACCAGACCATCCGGCAGCCGGAGACTCCGGGGCGGGCCGCGGGCTGGATCCACATCTACGAGTGGGACAACTGGGAGGAGCCGAAGGAAGTGGCGCGCTACCAGGTTCCGGAGGCGGGGACGCACAACCTGTGGGTGGAGGACGACATCCTCTACATCGCCTACTACAACGCGGGCCTGCGGGTCGTGGACATCTCGGGCGAGCTGCGGGGGGATCTCTACCGCCAGGGACGGGAGATCGCCGCCTTCCTCCCGGAGGATCCCGAAGGGCACATCCCGAACGCTCCGATGACGTGGGGTCCGCAGCCCTACAAGGGCCACATCTTTCTCAGCGACATGAACTCGGGGCTGTGGGCGGTGAAGCTCGTGGACCCCGAACCGGTGTTCCTCGGCGAACCCCGGTAGATCCCGGCGGCCTCTCCCGGTCGCCCGCCGTCCCATGACCAGAACGACTTTCCGCTCCTTTCCCGGCTTCCCCGCTGCCTTCGCCGCCGCCCTTCTGCTTGCCCTGCCGGCGCTCGCCCAGGAGGAGGAATCCGCCCCCGGTCCGCAGCCCGCGGAGCTGATCGTCACGCCGGCGGAAGTGGAGCTCGAAGTCGGCGAATCGCTGACGCTCGAAGCGGAGGTCCGCGATGAGGAAGGCGGCGTCATGGACCGGACGGTCGTGTTCTACTCCCGCCGCCGCCGGGCGGTGGGCGTGAATCCGGCGGGAATCGTGGAGGCCTACCGGCCGGGAGAGCACGTCCTGATCGCCATGGTGCCGAAGGATCCGGAGGACAACCACCGCCGGGCCGAGCCCGCCGTCGTCGTCGAGATCCCGGTCACGATCCCGAACCCGCCGGTCGCCTCGGTCGAGGTGGCCAACCTGCCGGGCCACCTCTACGCCGGGACCGAGGTCAACCTCCGCGCCCTCGTGACCGACACCTCCGACGCGGTCCGTCACGATGTCGAGGTCGGCTGGAGCACCGCCGATCCGTCGGTCGCGAGCGTGGACTCCCTCGGCGTCCTGACTCTGGTGGGGTCCGGGAGCACGACCCTCACCGTCTCCGCCGAGGCGGCCTCGCATGACGCGGCGATCGAAGTGCTCGCCAACCCGGTCGCCTCGGTCACGCTGAGCGGCGCCCCGGACGAGGCGGTGCGGACCGGAGACGTGGTCTTCCTCGAGGCGCGCGTCCTCGATGCCTCCGGGAACGAGGTCCCCGACTACCCGGTGCAGTTCGCCGCCCTTGGCGTTCCCGCCGACGGCATCATCGCTCCCGGCGCCACCTCCCAGGTCGGCGAGGACGGCGCGTTCGTAGCGGAGCGGTCCGGCACCCACACCGTGATCGTGGACGCTTTCACCCACTCCGCGACCGCCACCATCGCCACCGTCCCCCGCAACGTGCGCAAGGACGTCGAGGTCGTGGGACGGGGTCCGGTCCTCGATCGGCGCACCTCCGACCTGTGGGTGTGGGAAGGGACCGACGGACGCGACTACGCGGTCACCGGAACCCACAGCGCCGACGGGCACGCCTACTTCTGGGACGTGACCGACCCCTCGGCGATTTCGCTGATCGACACCGTCAGGGTGGACGCCCGCACGGTGAACGACGTGAAGGTCTCGGAGGACGCCCGTTTCGCTGTGATCAGCCGGGAGGGGGCTTCCAACCGCAAGAACGGCCTCGTCATCCTCGACGTGAGCGACATGCAGGGCGGCATCCAGGTCATCGCCCGCTACGACGACCAGCTCAGCGGCGGCGTCCACAACGTGTTCATCGCCGAGAACCACATCTACGCGCTCTCGGCGGGTCGCCGCTACGACATCCTGAACGCCGAGGATCCGACGAACCCCTACCGGGTCGGACGCTTCGAGCTGGACACGCCGGGGCACTCGATCCACGACGTCTGGGTCCATGAAGGGATCGCGTATTCGTCGAACTGGAACGACGGCGTGGTTGCGGTGGACGTCGGGGGCGGCGGCCAGGGCGGCGCGCCGAACAACCCGGTGATGCTGGGGAGCACGCCCTACCCGAGCGGCTGGAACCACGCGGCGTTCCCGTATCGCAGCCAGTCCACCGGGAAGTTCCTGATGATCGGGGGTGACGAGGCCTTCCCGTACCAGTTGATCGAAGGGGACCGCGCCCCGCGCCGGGCCGCGGGCTGGATCCACATCTTCGAGTGGGACGAGTGGGATGCGCCGAAGGAAGTGGCGCGCTATCAGGTGCCGGAGGCGGGGACGCACAACCTGTGGGTGGAGGACGACATCCTCTACATCGCCTACTACAACGGGGGACTCCGGGTCGTGGACCTTTCCGGCGAGCTGCGGGGCGACCTCTACCGGCAGGGCCGCGAGATCGCCATGTTCCGCCCCATGGATCCCGGCAGCGTCAAGCCGAATACGCCGTTCGTGTGGGGACCGCAGCCTTACAAGGGTCACATCTTCCTCGCCGACAACAGCTCCGGCCTGTGGGCGGTGAAGCTGGTGGACGCCGACCCGGTGTATCTGGGCGAACCGCAGTAGGGACCGCTTCCGGCGCGGAGCCGGGGAGGATCCGGGACGTGGTTGTCGCGCGTCGCCGATGGGAGGAATCCACCGTGCGCATCGTTTCCTTGCCGGAAATCCGGTCCGCCATCACGCCGGAGGCCGCCGTCGAAGCGGTGAAGGCGGGCTTTGTCGCCCATGCGCAGGGTCTCGTGGACTGCCCTCCGCCGATGCAGATCGTCTTTCGGGACGACCAGCGGGAACTCACCGGCGAGTGCCACGTCAAGTCCGCGACCTGGAGCGGGAATCCCTGGCTCTCCGTCAAGATCGCCTCCGGCTCCTACCGCAACGCGGAGCGCGGTCTGCCGGGAGCGGGCGGGATGGTCGTCGTGCTCTCCGCCGACACCGGCCTGCCGGTCGCGCTGCTGCATGACGACTGCTGGCTCACCAACGTGCGCACCGCCGCCGCCGGGGCCCTCGCCGCGGCGCTGAAGCCGGTCTCCGGCGAAGCGACCCTCGGCGTGATCGGCACCGGCGTCCAGGCGAAGATCCAGGTGGAGATGATCTCGGCCCATCTGGGACTCTCATCGGTGGCCGTTTGGGGACGGTCGCCGGCGAAGGCCGCGGCGCTTGCGAAGACACTCGCCGCCGGAGGGCTTGCCGCAACCGCGATGAACACCGTCCGTGACGTGTGCCATGCCAGCGCCATCCTCGTCACCACCACCCCGGCCACCAGCCCGGTCGTCCGGCTGGAGGACGTCCCCGAAACCCTCCACATCGTCGCGGTCGGGGCCGACACCCCGGGCAAGACCGAGCTGGATCCGCGCATCCTGGGACGCGCCCACACGATCGTCACCGACGACCACCGGGAGTGTCTCGAAAACAGTGACTTCGGCGCCGCGGTGCGCGCCGGCGCGGCGGCGGAGGACAGCGACTTCTCCTTCGGCGAACTGCTGGCGCGCGACACCCCGGACCCGCGGCTGGCGCGGAACGGGATTTCCGTCGTGGACCTGACCGGGATGGGGGTCCAGGATCTCGCGATCGCGACGCTGACCCTGGAGGCGCTCGGGAAGGCATCGGGGCGCTGACGCTCGCCACGCACGGTCCGGTGCGGCGGGTTCTGACTTCAGTCAAGGCTCTCGGAGCCATCGCCGAGCCGGAGCGCGGCGGCCTCCATCCGGATCCGCCCGGGTTGGCGCCGCGCCGGACCGCGACTCGATCCCGCCGGCGACTCGAGTCACCACCCGAGTCACACCGTCGCCGTAGCGCCGGCGACGCCGGTCTCAGCGCCGCCCGGCGGCGTCTCCTGGTCGCCCCGCGTCGAGGTCCGCCGCCCCCTCGCTGTCTCCCCCGTTCCGTCGGGCCCCGAACCGGTAGGTGAGACCGATCTTCAGGCGGCGGCTCTTCGGGTTGTGCGTCAGGCCGTCGAACCCCTGCTCGTAGTCAACGCGGGGTGGCGGCTCGTCGGTCAGGTTCAGCGCCGAGAATGTGACGGTCACTCCGTTGTCGAGCCGCCACCGGACGTTGGCGTCCCACGTCAGGAACGGCTCGATGAAGGGGGTGCGGGTCCAGACGTAGCGGTCCTCGTATGAGGAGATGTGGTTGACCCAGCTCAACAGGCTGATGTCGTTCCAGTGGTAGCCAACCGACGCCCGCGTCTTCATCTTCGGCAGCGGCGGCGCGACCGGAATCTCCCGGTTGAACGCGCCCGCTACATCCTGCGCCTCGGTGAAACGAACGCCATCCATCTCCAGGGCGCGCAGGCGGTACTCCAGCAGCATGGTCGTGTCGAGGGTGGCGGAGAACCGGCCAGGCCCGGCATCGAAACGGGCGCCGACGCGCCAGTCGAAGCCCGACGTCTCGACGCCGGGCCAGTTGGTCAAGTCCACCCGCACCCGCTCGATGTTGGCGGGGCTGCACGACCCGTCCGTCGCGCCGCCGGGGCAGAACACGCGGTGCTGCACCGCATCCAGCCGCCGCTGCCGTTCGTCCCGGGTCAGACCGGAGTCGTTTCCAGTGGCGTCGATGTAGAGCTGGACAACGTTGTCGTAGGGCAGTGGCGCGATCACTTCCGAGAAGTCGTACGTCCAGTAGTCGAATGTCATTTCGATGCCCGGCGTCGCGAACAGGACGAGGCCAACGTTCCAGGTCAGCGCCTCCTCGGGTACGAGGTTGCGGCTGCCGTAAGCGTCCACCGCCTTGTACGCCCCCACGGTGTCGAACCACTCGAGCGTCGTTCGGACATCCTCGTTCAGGTCGTCCACGGACGGCGCCCGGAAGGTGGACTGCACCGAGCCGCGCAGGGACAGGGCGTAGTTGGCGGACTCCATGATCTGCATGGTCGCCGCCGCCTTGGGATCGAAGCTGCTCACGGTGTCGTGGATCTCGTAGTTCGCGGCGAGCTGCGCGTCGAGTCGGGGGCCGATGTTCAGCGGGATCTCACCGAAGACCCGGTGCACGGTCTGGCTGGCCGCGTACGGGTGGAAGCCGGGAGTGAAGGTGAACGGGCCGACGACGGATCCGGTGAACCGTCCCCGGGCATCGATGCACGACCGGTCGCCTGGCGCCAGACACGGGTTGAGCGACAGGTTCGCCGCGTCGTTCGGGGTGGCCGACACGTCGAACCGCCGGAATTGGTAGCCGACGGCGTAGCTCGCCACGTCCTCGATCAGGGTTCCGCTCAGCGTCGCATCGCTGACCAGCAAGCCGGCCGTGCTCTTCAGGTTGACCTCCTCGTTGATCCAGTCGCGCAACGCGGCGCTGTTCGCCAGGGCCGGGTCGAAGGCCGGGTTCGCCGTGTGCTCGTAGGCCGCGCCCGGCTGCGCGGAGAACTGGAGGGCGTTGCTGAACGGGTTGTAGTACATGCAGTCGCCCTGGCCGGCCACTCGGTCGCCGACGCCGCCGAGCGCCAGACCCGAGGGCGACCGGGCGTCCGCCACGACGCCGACCCCGCAGGTCGGTCCCCCGTAGCCGCGGAACGCGAGGAACTTGCGGTACGCGTACTCGGCCGGCTGGTTCATGTTCCCGGCGGCGCGCGAGTAGCTGACGCCCACATCGAGGGAGGCGTCCCGCTCGCCGAATCTCAGGTCGCGCGCCACCGAAGCGGCGAGGCGCCCGGTGCTCGACTTGCGGCTCAGGGTGCGCCCGGGACCGCTGTTGCCGATCAGGCGGCCATAGAAGTACCAGTCGTCGGACGCGAGGCAGTCGTCCGCGGACGCGAACCCCGCCGCGCCGTAATCCGACCCGCAAAACGCCTGTCGCCCCGGATTGTCCGGCTCGACCACCTGGAGCCCGTCGAACAGCGACACCGGCGGGAAGGACGGCGTCGTGAGGTAGTCCGGTACCCGGGCGTCGGCCCAGAGGGCCTCCAGATGGTAGGTGGTCCGGTCGTCCATCGGACCGTTCAGTTCGAAGAACGCCCGCGTGTGCTCCTGCTCCTCGATGAGGGTGTCCCAGATCTGGTAGCGGAACGCGCACGTGTTCGAGAGCAACGCGCCCCCGAGTTCCTCGCACGCCGGGTCGATGAAGAAGTCCCCGGCATCGCGCGCGCCGGCGAGCGTGGAGACGAGGTCGGCGCCCGCCAACGATGGCGTGAGGAAGGCCCCGGGGTTGCCCGTGCTCGACCAGCCCCAGAACGTCTCCGAGCGGGTGCGCACGGCCCAGTCCCGCTCGATCAGATCCAGCTCCTGGCGGTCAACCCGCTCCACCGAAAGGACCGCGCGAGCCGGTCCGATTTTCCCACCCCAGATCGCGCCGAACGTCGTATCGCCGGCGCCGTCGAAGTCGTCGTGCGAGGCCGAGATCTCCAGACCCTCGAAGTCGTCTCGGGTCACGAAGTTGGCGACGCCGGCCACCGCGTCCGACCCGTAGATGGCCGCTGCCCCCTCCTTGAGCACCTCGATCCGGTCGAGCGCGATCGCCGGGAAGACGTTCACGTCCACGAAGCGCCCGCCGAAGAGGCGGGCGGGGACCGGGGTCTGTCGCCGGCCGTTGAAGAGCACCAGGGTTCGCGACGCCCCGAGACCGCGCAGGTTCACGTTGGCCACCGTCTCCGGCACCGACAGTGCCTGGTCGTTGTACCAACTGTTCGCCTCGCCGATGACCGCGCTGCTCGCGCCCAGGTTCTTGAAGAAGTCGGTGACCGGCAGCGAGCCCAGCTCCTCCAGCTCCTCGCGGTCCACGACGGCCACCGCGTAGGGCAGATTGATGGGGGGTTCATCGAACGCCGTGCCGGTGACCGCGACCGTGACCTCTTCGAACAGGCTGCCGATCTGGAGGACAGCGTCGATCGTCGCCGTCGCCCCCGCCGCCAGCTCGACGCTGTCCCGCGACGCGGAAAGAAAGCCCGGCAACGTGAACGAGACCGTGTAGGTCCCCGCCGGCAGCCCGCTGAACGCATAGCGCCCCTCGGTGTCCGTCACCTCGAGTCGCGGCGCGCCGGCCAGCGGGGGGCCGGCCACCTCGACCGTCGCTCCCGGCAGGACGCCTCCGGTGTCGTCGGTCACGGTCCCCGTGATTCCTCCGCGCTGGGCAAGCGCGGGAAGCGGCAGCGCGACCAGGCACAGCACGAGCCGGAAATGTCTGGAGGGACTGATCCGACGACGCTGCACCCGAAGTTTCACGACCGAGAGTGTCACACCGAGCGCCCACCGACGAGCGCGAGGAAGGTCGTCAGGTTCGAAGGACGAGTGGAGCGAGGGCTTTCCATCGGTCGGGCGTGAATCGCCACCTGGAGACAGGCGACCGGCCCCACCGGCTCGCTGCTCTGGCTTCGCACCGAACCGCTGCGAGGCAGGCATCGAAAATTCATGTGGACCCGGCGGGCGCCCCTTGCGAGGACGGCCCAGCGCGGCTAAAACACGGGAATTGAGCCGCGGCGCCGATTTCCTCCGGCGAGCGGCCGATTCGAGGCCCTGCGAAGAGGGCCGAGACGACCTTGCCACGACCGATCGGTCGGGCGTGGAACCGCCACCAGGAGACCGGCGACCTGCCCACTACGGCCCACTTCCCGGCTCCCCGCGCGGGTCCGCCTTCCCGCCGCACGCCGCACCGGAGCGTCGGATCCGGGACATCGCGAAGCTCGAGGCGCCAGCGAGAGGTCGTGGCGGAGGACCACCTGGATCTCGTGTCCTCGATCGCCCGCCGGTACCGGGGTTACGGACTGCCGTACGACGATCTGGTGCAGGAGGGGACGCTGGGGCTTCTCGCGGCGGTTCGAAACTACGACACGAAGCGCGGCGTACCCTTCCGGGCGTACGCGGCCCGTTGGATCCGGCAGGCGATCTGTCGGGGGGTCTCGATCCGGTGCCGCATCATTCGCATCCCGCTCGACGTCCTTCAGATTCGCCGGCGCCTGCATCAGGTGAGAGCGCAACTGGAACAGGAGGCGGCAGCGTCCGGACGCTCGCCGACCGTCGAGGAGTGCGCCCGGGTCATGGGCGTCACGCCCGATGTGCTGCGGACCACGCTCCGGCGGGTGCCGGAGTTCACCTCGCTCGACGCTCCGCGCGGCGGGAAGGGTATGTCGCTCGTTCCGCTGCCGCCGGACACCCGTCCCTGTCCCTTCGCCTCGGCGGCGTCCCGGGAGCGAGGTCGGCTCCTGCGATCGGCCATCGCCGAACTGCCCGGCCGGTTGGGGCGGGTGATGCGTCGTCGCTACGGCATCCGTGGCCACGAGGCGGCCACCCTCGCGCAGATCGGGGCGGAGCTGGGCGTCTCCCGCGAGCGGGCGCGGCAGCTCCACAACCGGGGGATCATGCTGCTCCGGCAAAACGCCCGTCTCCGGGCCGGCTGCGGCAGCGACTGACCCCCCGAACCACCCCCGGCTCGTTCCGGCGCGGCGGGCTCGGCTGACCGGGGATGCCGGGCGCGTATATTCCGTTCCGGAGGACCGCAACCGGTACCCGCTCGAACATGATCCGACTCTCCTCTCTCTCCTCGATCACCCGGGCGGTTCTCGCCCTGCTGCTCCTTGCTCCGGTCGCGTTCGCACAGGAGGACGCGAGCGAGACCACCGCCGCCGAACCGGCCGAGCTCGTGGTCACGCCCGCCGAGTTGACGCTCGAAGTCGGGGATCAGCTCGTCCTGCAGGCCGAGGTGCGCGACGCCGAGGGCAACGCGCTCGACCGGACCGTCATCTACTTCTCCCGGGCGCGCCGGTCGGTGGGAGTGAACCCCGCCGGCGTCGTCGAGGCCTACCGGCCCGGCGAACACACGCTGATCGCCATGGTGCCGCGCGATCCCGAAAACGCCGACCGGCGCTCCGAACCCGCAGTCCGCGTCGAGATCCCGGTCACCATCCCGAACCCTCCGGTCGCCTCGGTCGAAGCGGTGAACCTGCCCGGGAGGCTCTACGCCGGCACCCAGGTCGCTCTCGAGGCCAGGGTGACGGACATCTCGGGAGCGATCCGCAACGACGTGGAAGTGGAGTGGAGCAGCAGTGATCCATCGGTCGCCGACATGGATGCGCTCGGCGTCCTGACCCTGGCTGGCGCCGGCGGCGCCACGCTGACCCTGACCGCGGAGGCGGTGAGCCATGACGCCGCGATCGAGGTCGCCGCGAACCCGGCCGCTTCGATCACGCTGGAGGCGAGGTCCGACGCGAACGCGAGCGATCCGGTCCGAACCGGGGACGTGGTCTTCTTCGAGGCCGAGGTTCTCGACGCCAGCGGCAGCGCGGTGCCCGAGTACCCGGTCCAGTTCGCCTCGTTCGGGGTCGCAGCCGACGGCATCATCGCCCCCGGCGCCACCTCGCAGGTCGGCGCCGACGGGGCGTTCGTGGCCGAACGTCCCGGCACGCACACGGTGATCGCGGACGGGTTCACGGTGTCGGCGTCGGCTTCGGTCCGCGTCGTGTCCCGCAACGTGCGGAAGGACGTGGAGATCGTGGGACAGGGGCCGGTCCGGGACCGGTACACCTCGGATCTGTGGGTGTGGGAGGGGACCGATGGCCGCGACTACGCCATCACCGGAACGTGGGGCGCCGACGGGCACGCCTACTTCTGGGACGTGACCGACCCCTCGGCGATGGCGCTGATCGACACGGTCCGGGTGGACGCCCGCACGGTGAACGACGTGAAGGTGTCGGAGGACGCGAAGTTCGCGGTGATCAGCCGCGAAGGGGCGTCCAACCGGAAGAACGGGTTGGTGATCCTCGACGTGAGCGACCCGGCGAACGGGGTTCAGGTGATCGCCCGCTACGACGACCAGCTCAGTGGCGGGGTGCACAACGTGTTCATCGCCGAGGAGCACATCTACGCGCTCTCGGCGGGCCGGCGCTACGACATCCTGAACGCGGAGGACCCGACGAACCCGTATCGGGTGGGCCGGTTCGAGCTGGACACGCCGGGGCACTCGATCCACGACGTGTGGGTGCACGAGGGGATCGCGTATTCGTCGAACTGGAGCGACGGGGTGGTCGCGGTGGACGTGGGTGGCGGCGGCATGGGGGGCGCGCCGAACAACCCGGTGCTGCTGGGGAGCACGCCGTATCCGAGCGGCTGGAATCACGCGGCGTTCCCGTATCGGAGCGAGTCCACCGGGAAGTTCCTGATGATCGGGGGCGACGAGGCCTTTCCCTACCAGACCATCGGCGAGACCGGCACTCCCGACCGGGCCGCGGGCTGGATCCACATCTACGAGTGGGACGACTGGGATGAGCCGAGGGAAGTGGCGCGCTACCAGGTTCCGGAGGCGGGGACGCACAATCTGTGGGTGGAGGACGACATCCTCTACATCGCCTACTACAACGCGGGTCTGCGGGTCGTGGACATCTCGGGCGAGCTGCGCGGGGATCTCTACCGCCAGGGACGGGAGATCGCCGCCTTCCTGCCCCAGGATCCCGAGAGCTTCGTCCCGAACGCCCCGATGGCGTGGGGCCCGCAGCCCTGGAAGGGCCACATCTTCCTCGCCGACCACCACTCCGGACTGTGGGCGCTGAAGCTGGTGGAGCCCGAGCCGGTCTTCCTCGGCGAGCCGCAGTAGTTCCGGACCGATCCGAGCGCTCACCCCATCGACAAGGAGAAACCGATGTTCCCGAACCGCGCTGACCGCCTGACCGCCTCGCTGCGCCGCTTCCCGATCACCGCCGCTCTCGCCGCGGCGTTCATCGCCGCATCCTGCGGGGGCGGGGAGGAGGTCCCCGCGTCCACCGCGGTGGCCTACACCGGGGCGGGCCTGATCGTCGGCGACGGGACCGGACCGATCGCCGATTCGGTCATCGTGGTGGATGGCGGCCGGATCACCGCCGCCGGACCGGCGTCGTCCGTGGAGGTCCCGGCGGGCGCGGAGCGGGTCGAGCTCTCCGGCCGGTTCGTGATCCCGGCGCTCGTGGACACCCACGTCCACTTCCGGCTCCCGCGTGAGGATCTCGTGGACGACCTCCATCGCCGGGCGTGGTACGGGGTCGGCCTCGCCCTCAGCCTGGGTCTCGAGGGGCTGGAAGATGCCGTCTTCGAAGCGCGCGGGGAGACGATCCCCGAGGCGGCCCGCGCCATGACCGCTGGTCCCGGCATCACCCGGCCGGAGCCGGGCCGCTCCGAGATTCCCTACTGGATCAATACGCCCGAAGAGGGCCGCGCCGCGGTCCGCGAGCTCGCCGTGAAGAACGTGGACATCGTGAAGGTCTGGGTGGACGACCGGAACGACCAGTACGAGAAGCTGACCCCGGAGCTCTATGGCGCGGTGATTGACGAGGCCCACCAGCACGGCCTCCGGGTGGCCGCCCACATCTTCGATCTCGAGGACGCCAAGGGGCTGCTGGCAGCCGGCGTGGACGCCTTCGCCCACAGCGTTCGGGACATGGACGTGGACGACGAGTTCGTGGCGATGGTCCAGGAGCGGCCCGACGTGGTTCTGATCCCGAACCTCGGGAGCCGGGGCGCTTTCGAGGATGTCTCGTGGCTGTCGGGCACGATCCCGGCCGAGGAGCTGGAGGCGCTGCAGGAGCAGTATCGGGAGCGCCCGGAGATCCAGGAGGCCTTCGCCATCCAGGCGCGCAACCTGGCGCGGCTGAACGAGGCCGGGATGAAGATCGTGATGGGGACCGACGGGAACGGCCCCTACCGGCCCCACATCGAGATGCTGGACATGGTCGAGGCCGGGATGAGCCCCCACGAGGTTCTCGTGGCCTCCACCGGCGCGGGAGCGGAGTTCCTCGGGCGCGGTGACGAGGTCGGGACGATCACCGCCGGCAAGTCAGCCGACTTCGTGGTGCTCGAGGCGAACCCGCTCGAGGACATCAGGAACACCCGCCGGATCGAGGCGGTTTATCTGCGCGGCGAGCGGGTGGATCGGGAGGGGATGAGCGCCGGCTGGGTAGGCCAGTAGGACCGGGCTCCGGCCCGCCTCAGGGACCGGGACGGGCGGTTTCGACGGCGCCTTTGGGGAGTCCGAGAACGGCGCCCCAGAGTTCTGGTCGAGGCGGTTGAGGTTCAGGGCCGGACCCGGGCGACTTCCTGTTCGAGGAGGCCGACCCGGACCTCCAGCTCGCGCACGCGCCCCTCCAGCACTCCCAGGCGGACTTCGACTTCCCGCAGGCGTTCTTCGATCTTCGCGAAGCGCACTTCGATGCGGTCCTCGAGGCGATCCATTCGCGCCTCGAGCCGTTCCATTCGCGCCTCGAGACGGTCCATCCGGTCTTCGAGCCGATCTTCGGTTCTCGCGAGCCGCGCGTCGGTGAAGGTGAGGATGGTGACGACCCCCATCACCATGGGCGCCCACTGGCCCACCCACGACGGAAGGCGGCGCCTTCCGGACGGCGCGGGAGAGGCAGCGGGAGTCATTCCGGGTTGCGGCGCCTCGGTGTCGGCGGCTTCGCCGGCATCGTAGCGGTCGGTCGCCGGGGCCCCGGGGTTTCCGAGGCCCCTCGAGTCTGGAGGTCGGCGGCTGGTTTCGCTCACTCCTGAACCCACTCGTCGCCCACGCGCCGCTCCACCCGGATCCGGGAGTTGGCGCCGTGGATCACCACCGCGTAGGTCACGCCCTCGCCGCTCAACGTGATCCGCCCCGAGCCGGATTCCCCGAGCGGAGAGAACGAGACCATGCCGGCCCCGCCCACCGCGATCCCGGGAAGATCCCCGCCGAGCCGCCCGTCGCCGGGGGCGCCCCACTGCACACCGGGGAACCGGTCCTCCAGGCGCCACGGGTTCTCGAGGAGCCGCTCGGTCCCGGCGGCGATCTCGGCCCGGCGGACGCCGTTGTGGTTCGTGTCCTGGTAGAGCGCCACCTGTGGCGAGCCCCGGAAGAGGCCGCTGTTCAGGAGTCCTCCCGGGCCGGTGGAGGGTGGATCGAAGACCACCGCGACGTTGGCGGCGCGGTTGGCGGCAGCCGTCCGGGCGCGGTAGAGGAGTGTGCGCATCGCGAAGGCGGCGCTTCGGACCTGCTGCGCCCGAAACTGCCCCGCCACCCACGGCACCGCCATCGCTCCCAGGACCGAAGCGAGCGCGGCGGCGATCAGGATCTCGGCGAGCGAGACCCCCTTCGCGCCCGGGCGCGCCGCCCGCCCCGAAGGACGGGCGACGGCTCCGCCCCGGGACGCCTCAGCCCCGGACGGCACGATCCGTCTCGGAAACGGGCGTTGCGAGGGCATGCACCGGAGGGCTGGTCCGGTCCGCTCGAGGCTTGGCCGGTTTGTCCACGGTCACATGGGGCCGGATCCGCTCGAAGGTGCGCTCGCCGATGCCCTGGACATTCAGCAGCTCCTCGATCTCGGCGAACGGGCCGTTCTCCTCGCGCCAGGCGATGATGCGGGCGGCGGTCACCTCGCCGACCCGCGGGAGCTCCATGAGTTCCTCGGCGCTGGCGGTGTTGATGTTGATCGGCTCCTCCGGCTGCGCGGCGCTGACCGCAGCGGACAGGAACCAGAAGGCGGCGACGGCGACCGCGACGAAGGTCGTGACAGGGGGCCGGCGGCGCGGCCCGGGATGACGGATCGGGTTCATGGATGCCTCCTCGAAGCACGGGGGACGGGTGGCAAGGTCGCCGCAGTGAGAGGGCATCGGCCGGCTCGCGGCGGCGACGTGGGAGAGGCAAGGGCGGGACCACCCGGCCGCGCCGGTCCCGGACACCCTCCCCGTTCGGTCCAAGTCATTGACCGCGCCAGGAATCAGGCGCGGCGACCCCGGGTTCCGGCCTCGACCTCGACCTGATCCCGCGTCAACGAACGCTGACACGGCGGCCACGTCCGTTGCCGGTCCAGCGGTTCAGGTGGAGTCGTTGCGAATGTGGGCGGGCATCGAAGCGACGACGACTTCGCTCGACGACGCATCCCAGAAGTAGTAGATCCGCAGGCAACGGGTCGGATCGTGGGTGGAGCCGCCACTCTTGATGTGCCAGTCCACCCGCCGGCCCCGGCCGCGCCACTTGATGGTGAACGCGTCTCCCCCGCAGGGCTGGTTGTGCACGCCGTTCTCCACGATCGCCTTCAGTCCCTGCCCGGAGGTCTCCAGGCGCAGGCGGCGGTACTCCCCGCCCAGCCACCGCAGGCAGCGCGCGGCGAGCTCCACATCGGCGAAGCGGGCCCGTTTCAGCTCCCGGCGAGCCCGCGGCAGCAGACGAACCCGACCGGTGAGCTCCGCCTCGCACCACGCAGCGAATCCGGACCAGTCGGTGGGCAATCGGTGCGGAACGGAATGCGCGCCGCCGAGCGCGATCACCTCGCTTCGAAGCCGCTGGACCTCGGCCACGGCGAGGTCGCGGGCGCGAACCGCTTCGTCGGCGCGGTGCTCGGCCCTTTCCCATTCCTGCTCGTACTCCCTCCGATCGCTCCGGGCCGTCGCGAGCCGTTCGGTCGCCTGGGCCGCCTGCTTCCTCCGGCGTTCCTCGGATCGCCCCAGACGCCGCTCCGAAGCGTCCAGCTCCCGGCGGAGCGCCTCCACGGCTTGTTCCGCTTCCGGATCAGGCGCCCCCACGAGCGCCCGCCAGACGCCAGCCCCGCGGGAGCGAAGCAGGCTCCACATCCCGGGGCTAACCCGGGACGGCTCGGCTGCCTCGTCCGCAGGCCCGGTTTCGGGCTCCGATGGAGTCACTTCCCGCGGCGCCGGACGCGCAGGCGGCGGCGCTTCACGTTGCGGAGGCGGGGCCGGATCGGCGGCGGGGGCGACGGACCGGGTGTCCGCGGGCCCGGGCCGGGTTGGCTCCGGCGGGGCGGCGGATCGGGTGTCCGCGGGCCCGGACCGGGCTGGCTCCGGCGCGGCGCCGGTCTGCGACACCAGATTCCGGATCTGGGCGAAGGACCACGCCCCCGACCCGGTGAGGCTGTGCTCCGCGATCCGTCGCAGCAGCTCGTCCCGATGGGTCACGAGCCCTCCAGGCTTCGTCATCCAGTCGAAGAGGATGAGCCGATGATCCCGCGGATCGGCGGTGGAACTGAAACCCGGCAGGTAGAGGCGAACCGCACCGAGGTACACCGAGCGTTGCTTGTCGAACGTCCGGGTCAGCGTCCAGGTGAAGTCCGACCGGAGAACGACGACGACCGCCAGCCCGGCCGTCGCCCGGGCCATCGCCACCGGGTCGAGGAGCGGCCGATTCGGATCGTCAGCTCCCTCGGGTACCGAGAGCACGAGCCACGGGATCCGGCGTTCGGGTGAGGCGAGCTCCTGACACAGCCGGTGCGCCGCGGGCTCCGAGTCCACGAGCCAGGGATCGGTCGTGATCTTCTTTCCGTCGCGCCGGAGGTCGAGGACGGAAGCCAGCCGTGTCAGCAGGTCCGGCACGCGGGGAGCGTCGTCGAGCCCGGACGAACGCCGCTCCCGGAGGAGCCGCAGCCGGAATTCGGGGACGCGCCCCGACTGGACGCGGACGCCGACCTCCGTGACCCACGCTTCCTCGGAGCCGGAGGAGTGGACCAGCCGCGCCGCCCAGACGTCGTCGCCGTCGGTTCGGACGCGGGCGGCCTCGACGGCGTGGCTCCCGGACTGCCGCGTGAAGGTTTCGAATCGTGAGCCTTCGGGAGGGAGCGGATCGGGGAAGCGGGAGGCGATCCAATCCAGCGCCATCGTCCGACAGGTTCGAGCGGCCGCGGCGGAATCCGGGGCGCGGACATCGGCCTCGACGCGCAGCACCTCGGTGGCGGCGGCCCCTGGCGTCGCCGGCGCGGTCAGCTCGTCGCGCAGGTCGTCGAAGGAAGTGAACGAACGGAGGGTCACGGCCTCGACCTCCGTCGGGCGGGGCGGGTGCGGGCAGGCATCGCCCCATTGTTGCGCGAACGGCGCGGAGTCGGCTATTCGCGGGCGACGAGGCGCGGTCCGGGGGCTTATATCCTCGCCCGCTCATGGCCGAGCTCGCACGGGACCTCGCTTCCCGGATCGAAGGCGCCGTGCGCTTCGATCGCGCCACGCGGCTGCTGTATTCGACCGACGCCAGCATCTACCAGATCGAGCCGCTCGGCGTCGTCCTGCCGAAGCACGCCGGGGACGTCGTCGAGACGGTGCGCGCGGCGACCGCCGCCGGGGCCCCCATCCTGCCCCGGGGAGGCGGTACGTCGCTCGCCGGGCAGGCGGTGGGGGAAGCCGTCGTGCTCGACCTGTCCGTCCACCTGCGGCGGGTTCTCGAAGTGAACCGCGAGGAGATGTGGGCCCGGGTCCAGCCGGGCCTCGTGCAGGACGCCTTCGCTGCGGCGCTCGCTCCTCTGGGCCTGCGGTTCGGTCCCGAGACCTCCACGTCGAACCGGGCCAATCTGGGCGGCATGATCGGCAACAACTCGGCGGGCGCTCGCTCCCTGGTGTACGGGAAGACGGTGGACAACGTCATTGACGCCACGGTCGTGCTGGCCGACGGGACGGTGGAGCGGCTCGGCTGGATGGCGTGGGACGAAATCCGCCGCCGCGCCCGGGGCCACGGCGCGCTGTCCCGGATCCTCCGCGAGATCGTCGCGATCCGCGACGGGTACGCCGACGACATCCGGTCCCGCTTCCCGCGAATCCCCCGCCGGGTCTCCGGCTACAACCTCGATCTCCTGCTGGACTCGGCGGGAGTGAACCTGGCGCGGCTGATCGTGGGATCGGAGGGCACTCTCGCGACCGTGGTCGAGGCGCGGGTTCAGCTCCACCGGCTCCCGCCCGCCACCGGGCTCGCCGTGCTCCACTTCGACGGGATGCTCCCGGCGCTCGAGGCGGGCGTGGAGGCGCTCGAGCTCCGGCCCACCTGCGTGGAACTGGTGGACCGGATGGTCCTGCGGCTGGCGCGCGAGTCGCTCGCCTATGCGCGGCGGCTCCACTTCGTGGAGGGTGAGCCGGAGGCGCTGATCCTGGTCGAGTTCGCGGGCGAGAGCCAGGCCGAGGTCCGGTCGCGGTTCGATCGGCTCGAGGCCCGGATGGGAACGCGCGGCCAGCCCATGCTCCGAATCCTCGATCCGGCGGAGCAAAAGAACGTGTGGGCGGTGCGGAAATCGGCGCTGCCGCTGCTCCTCAGCCTGCCCGGTGACCACAAGCCGATCGCGTTTGTCGAGGACACGGCGGTCTCCCCCGAGCGCCTGCCCGAATTCATCCGGCGGTTCGAGGAAATCCTCGACCGCAGCCGCACAAAGAGCTGCTTCTACGCCCACGCCGGGGCCGGCTGTCTCCACATCCGCCCGCTGATCAACCTCAAGAACCCGGCCGAAGTCCGCAAGATGGAGGGGCTGGCGCGGGAGGTGTGTGATCTGGTCCGTGATTTCGGCGGGGCGATGAGCGGTGAACATGGCGACGGACTCGCCCGGAGCCACTTCAACGAGGAGGTGTTCGGGCCGCGGGTGTACGAGGCGTTCGGACGGCTGAAGGCCGCCTTCGACCCGGAAGGGCTGATGAACCCGGGAAAGGTCGTGAACGCCCCTCCGATGACCGACAACCTCCGCTACGGACCGGATTACCGGGCGGTGGAACTGCCCGTCGTTTTCCCCTACCCCCGGGAGGGCGGCTTTGGCGGCGCGGTGGAGCTTTGCAACGGCGCCGGCGTTTGCCGCAAGGAGCTCGCGGGAACGATGTGCCCGTCGTACATGGTGACCCGGGACGAGGAACACTCCACCCGCGGGCGGGCCAACCTGTTGCGGGCGCTGCTCGACGGGCGTCTGGCGCCGGGCAAGGCGTCGGAGGATCGTGTGCTCGACGCGCTCGATCTCTGCCTGGGGTGCAAGGCATGCAAGGCCGAGTGTCCGTCGGGCGTGGACATGGCGCGCCTGCGGAGCGACTTCCTCCACCACTACTACCGGAACCGGCGGCGTCCCCTGGCGGATGCGGTGTTCGGGGCGCCGGACCGGTGGGCCCGCTGGGGCCACCGCCTCGGGCCGCTCGCGCGGTTCGCCGCCCGGCGCGGCTGGACCGGGGCGCTTCTCTCCCGGGTGGCGGGACTCGACCCCCGGCGCAGCCTGCCGAACCTGGCGGACACCCGCTTCACCGAGTGGTTCGGTCGGGAGGCGCCGTCCCGTCAGCCGGCGAGGCCCCACCGGACCGTTGCGCTGTTCCCGGACACCTTCACCAACTTCTTCGAGCCCGAGGTGGGGATCGCCGCCTGCCGGGTGCTGTGGGCGCTCGGCTATGAGATTCGACTCGCCCCGGCGGTCTGTTGCGGTCGCCCGGCGATCTCGCGGGGTCTGCTGGATCGGGCCCGAAAGCTCGCGCGCCGCAGCGTGGCGGCCTTGTCGGGGTTGGCCAGCGAGGACATCCCGATCATCGGGCTCGAGCCTTCCTGTCTGCTCACCTTCCGCGACGAGATCCCGGAGCTCGTCCGCGAGGCGCACCGCCACGATGCGCGCCGGATCGCGGGCGCCGCCGTCCTGTTCGACGAGTTCGTCGCCGGGGACGCCGAGGAGCTGTCTCGAGTGACCCACGGTCGGGGCGCCGCGGGCGAGTCGCTTGCGCACGGGCACTGCCACCAGAAGGCGTTTTGCGGAACCGGCCCGCTCCGGGCGGCGCTCGAGGCCGCCGGGGGCCCGGTCGAGGTGGCGGACTCCGGCTGCTGCGGAATGGCGGGGAGTTTCGGCTACACCTCGGATCACTACGAGCTGTCCGTCGCCGTCGGCGAGCGGCGGCTCCTGCCCGCGGTGCGCGCGCTGGGCGAAGGACAGTCGGTGATCGCGGCGGGCACTTCCTGCCGCCACCAGATCCTCGACGTCACCGGACGTCGCGCGCTCCATCCCGCGGAGTACCTCGAGCAGTTCCTCGATCCCTGACCCGGCGCCCCGCCGGCGCCACGGGCGTACGGTGGCGTTCGGGCTCGGCGGTTCGTTAGAGTGCCGCGGATGAGTCCTGAAGTCATCGCGATCCTCAGTGTTGGCGCGACCGTCGGAGTCGGTCTCGGCGGCCTCATCATCTCCGGGAACCGGTCGCTGCGCGCGGGGCTCGAGGCTGCGACCGTTGAACGGGCCTCCATCCGCCAGGACCTGCACGCCCTGGCGGAACGGGTGGCCCGGATCGAGGGCGCCCTCTCGTTCCTGGTGCGCCAGGGGAAAGCGAGCGAGCCCGCCGCGTAGCCGTCCCGCCCGTCCCGACGGTGGCGTTCGGCTTCAGCCGTTCGCTGGAGTGCCGTAGCTCGCGGGTCAGCGCCGTGGGAAAGCCGTGTTCACGGTCGGATTACCAGACACGGTGTGTGGAGCAACTGGACATCGGTGGACCATTCGGCCCACAAGAGGGCACCGCCAATCAACGATCGGGTTGCTGTATTGGGCTTGACGGCGTTCTTCTGACGAGGGTCGGGGAGAGCGCAGCGAAATGCCTCGACAGCGGCCTGCGCATCGGCCGTGTGCGAACCGGCCTTGGCCTTACCGCTTACGAAGGCTTCCCACAGAAAGAGGCCGCCTTGCGAAGATTGGAAGTGGCTCCAGTCAAGGAAGGCCGTGTCCACCGCCTGTGGGCGAATCCGGCGCAAGATCCACGCGACTTCGGCCAACCCGGTCGTCAGGACGCAAGCCCCGGGGGCGGCGGACCAAGGACGGTTTCCCTCATTTGCGCGCCGGCGGGTCAGATCCACCGGGTGGTCGGCAACGGGGATCCACAGCGGGCACTCGAAGCCCAATGCGACCTTGTCTCCGGCCTCGAGGCGACGTGCAACGAACGCCGCGAGTTTCTCAATATTCTGCGCATCGGCATCTGTGCGGTCCGGTTCGCGGGGGTGACTCGCCCATCCAAACCTTCCTCTCGCGACAGACCCGATATCAGCGCAACAGATGGTCAGATTGTCCATGGATCCCATACGCGGTATCCGGCCGCAAGCGTAGACACGCTATCAGAGCCGTTTCACGTAGTAGCGGATCGAGGCGACGACGCCTAGAAGGATGGCGCACGCGAGTCCGCCCTTCATCCACGTCGCCATCCGCTCCGCCGGCCACTCGGGGAAGACAGCCAGCAGCGTCAGGCCGAACGCCAACGCGGCGACAGCGGCGACCAACAGGGACCATCCGAGCGCCCGGTTGGCGGGGTACCAGATATCCGGAGTCGAAAGCGCCTCCTCGGTGCGGAATCCGTAGAGCCGGTTCGGGGGAATCCAGCCCCGGATCAGCGGCACGGCCACCGCCGCCAGCACGACTTCGATGAGGAAGAGATTCTGGAGCTCGGTCATGCGTGTTCGGCGAGGGTGCGGCGCACTTCGCGCTCGGCCTCCCGCCGCCTGATCGTCTCCCGTCGGTCGCGGTGGCTCTTGCCCTTGGCGAGCGCGAGCTGGACCTTGATCCAGCCGCCGCGCAAGTGGATATCGAGCGGGATCAGCGTCAGTCCGGTGGTGCTCAGCTTCCCGGTCAACCGCCGCAACTCGTCGGCGTGGAGGAGCAGTTTCCGGGCGCGGTCCGGATTCCCCTGGTCGGCGGGTGCGTGGGCGTAGGGGGCGATGTGGCAGTTCACCAGATACAGCTCGCCGCCTTGCTCCTTTCCGTAGGAGTCCTTCAGGTTGGCGCCGCCGTTCCGGCACGACTTGACTTCCGCGCCGGTGAGGGCCAGCCCCGCCTCGAACCGGTCCAGCAGGACGTAGTCGCGGCGGGCGCGCCGGTTCTGGGCGAGCACCTGGCCGGGAGCGCCGCTCCGGCCGCGGACGCCGGCGCCGCGGAGGCGCCGCTTCTTCCTCGAAGTTCTCTTGCGGCTCATGCTGGTCGCCCCCCTGCCTCCGCAGTCTAGCCGGGCGGAGACCGGTGCCCCGCGTCGCAGCCGCCCCTGTTCAGAGGGCGGGCGTTACCGGCTGCCAGTCTCGAAGGCCGAGGCCATGCGGTCCCGCTCTCTCGGCGGGATTCCGAAGCGGGAAGCCGTCTCGCGCCACATCCGCACCGCTTCGGCGACTTCGCCCAGGATCCGGGTGGCGTCGCTCGCGTCGAGTCCGTAGGTGATCGCGGATTCCCGGGCCAGTTCGAGGTCGGCCCGGTCGTCATTCTCCACGATGCAGGTCGTCAAGCGTCCGCCCCCGGCATCCGCCGGAACCGGGTTCAGGTCGTATGCGGGGGCGAGACGCCAGCCCGCGTCGTCCTGTCGGAGAAAACCGTGGTTGCGGAGATGATCATCGCGGTTCGAGATCAGGACCGTGAACACGACCCGGCGAAAGAGTTCTTCGAGGTCCTGTCTCGGCGCTGCTCCATGGCGACGAATCGCTTCGGCGATCCGGGGATAGCTGGAGCGCTGGCGGTCGGACGCCCCGAGGAGGGTCATGGCGGACACGAACGGGATTCGGGTCGCTCCGCGCCGGTCGAACCGGCGGACGAGCAGGATCTGTCGTCCCGCGACCGGTTCCAGCCGAGCGGCCGCGGCGTGCATCCTCGTCCGGCGAGCCAGCGAGAGGGCGACGGCCTCCCACGCGGGCAGGTTCCATTCGTCGCCGCGCCTCGGGAACTTCGCGATCAGGAGGTCGCCGTTCCGGTCGCGCACCGACGCCTTCGGCCGCGCTCCTCCCAGGGACGACCCGGGTGCGAGCAACAGGGCGAGTTCGTCCGCAGTCTCCGATTCCTCTTCGACGCGGCCGGCGGCGCCCAGGAGCCGCGGGAGCGCGATCAGCGGAGGAATCCGGCCGGGGGAGGGGGGCGCGAGGAACGGACCGTCGGGCGCCGCGCGGAAACGCAACGCGCCGTGGCGGGACTCGTCGTCCACGCGGAGAAGGAAGTCGGCATCGCCGAGCGCCCGGGGAGTCCGTCCCGCTCGGCGAGCCGCTCGGCGCTCCGCTCGACGCAGGAGCGTCCTCCCCCATCGGTCCG
The DNA here is from genome assembly GCA_965232015.1 of Vicinamibacteria bacterium. GTDB lineage: Bacteria > Acidobacteriota > Vicinamibacteria > Marinacidobacterales > Marinacidobacteraceae > JAJEAO01. Next base: position 3,363,484 of record OZ246946.1, read on the forward strand.
GCGCGGAGTCGTCGAGAGCCCCGAAGAGGCTCCTGCCGGGCTCGGTGTGAAAGGCGCCCGAGCCGAGTGGGAGCGCCGGATCGAGAGCGAAGCCACCTGGGTGGCGGAGCCAACCGCGGGTGTAGCGGAACGAGGCGCCCCCGCGACGCAGCCACAGTTCCCCGACCGGGTCGGCGAAACCCCCGCGACCCAGGTGGACCGACACTCGCCGCGTCATTCGAAGTCGGCCTCGAAGTCGGCGTGACGCAGGCGAATGCGCTTCGGCAGGCGCTCGGTTTCGAGTTCGAGTCCGACCGGGTCCGTCGCGGCGTCGGCGAGTTCACCGAGTCGCCGATGGAGCCCGAGGACCCACAACACTCGCGCGTAGTTTCCGAGAGAGACTCCCGGATCGCCGCGCTCGATCCGGTGGAGGGTGGTGCGGCTGAACAGGGCCCGCTCGGCGAGCAGCGCCGTGGGGATGCGGCGCCGGCGGCGGGCGTCACGGAGATCGGCCCCGAGCTTCTGGAGGAGAGGGAGGACGGAGAGCGGAAGGGTGGCGTCCCGATGCGATGGCATAGCGTGTGGAATATAGAACAATAACATCACTTTCAGTTCTGAACTCTGGACGCAAAGGCATGCCATGAACAACCGGGTAGAGGCCTCGCTCGGCCCCGCTCCGTCCCCGCCGGCGGTCTGCCCGGCTCCGGATGGGCGGCGTTTCCCGGCTCGGCGTCGGCGGGATGGGACGCCGAACCCCGGTCCGGAGGAGTCTCGTCCGCGGGGCAGGGCGCCTTTCGGAGAGCCACGCTCTCCGCGGTCGGTCAGCGCTGCGCTCGTTATCCTGAGGCGGTCCGTGGCCGAGTACCTGTGCCAGATCGGCGAGCCGGCGGGAGATCTGCGCCGTCTCCGGATCGCGGCGCCGAGTTCCGAGGCGGCCCGCCGCCAGCTCGAGCGCGAGGGATTCCACGTGTTCGGCGTGCGACGGATCTCGGGGATCGCCGCGTGGTTCGGGCGAAGCGCGGGCGGTCGGCCGAGCGCCGGGTCCAGGACGGGGCGAGGCCACCTGCTCCTGGGCCGACCCGTGCGCAGCCGCGATGTGCTCCTCTTCAACCAGGAGTTGGCCGCGCTCCTCCGGGCGGGGCTTCCGCTCGCCGAGTCGCTCGCCATCATGGTCGAGCGGATGGAGAACCGGACCCTGCGCGCTGCGGTGACGGAGATCCTGCGCCAGGTCCGCGGGGGGACGCCGATGAGTCAGGCCGCGTCCCGTTTCCCGTTCTTCCCCCCGGTGTATGCGGCGTGTCTGCAGGCGGGGGAGACCAGCGGGGACCTCGCCGGAATGCTGCGACGGTTCACCGACACCTTTCGGGTCGCGGTGCGGGCGAGATCGCAGCTCGTCGCCGCCCTCGTCTATCCGGCGTTTCTGCTCGCCGCCCTTCTCGGGACGGCCGCGTTCCTCCTGCTCGGAGTGGTGCCCGAGTTCATCCCGTTCTTCGCCGGATTCGGGCAGGAGCTGCCGCTGCTCACCACGGTCCTGCTGGCCGTTGCGGAAGGCGTCCGGAGCCATTTCGGCTGGGTGCTGGCTGGAGCCGCGGCGGTGGCGCTCGCCGGGGCGGCGTGGTCCCGTCGGCCGGACTCGGGCCGCGTCCGGGACCGATGGCTGCTCCGGCTCCCGGCCGTCGGGGAAGTGCTGCGGCTCTATGCCGTCTCGCAGTTCTGCCGGGCGCTCGGCACCCTGCTGGCCGGAGGGATGCCGCTCGCCCGGGCGATCCCGGTCGCCGCCGACGCGGTGGGCAATCGCTACCTGCGAGCGGTGCTCGGTCCCACGGCCGGCGATGTGAGCGAGGGCCGGACGTTCGTGGACGCGCTTGCGGCCAGCGGCGAGGTGCCCGCATTCGCTCTCTCCATGGTGCGGGTGGGCGAGGGAACCGGCGATCTGGCCCGCATGGTCTCGAGCGTGAGCGACTTCAACGACGAGGTCATCGAGAACCGGGTGGCGATGCTCCTGAGCCTGCTCACGCCGGTCGTGCTCCTTCTGCTGGGCGGCTTCGTGGCGCTGGTGCTGCTCGCCATCTACCTGCCGTTGTTCAGTCTGGCGTCGGTCCCCGGCTTCTGATGGCGTCCACCGGCCGCCAGCGCGGCTTCACCCTGATCGAGCTCGTGGTCGCCTCCGGCGTGCTCGCGGTGCTGGCCCTCGCGGTCATCCCGGTGGCGAAAGTGGCCTCGGTGCGCGCGAAGGAGATCGAGCTGCGGCAGCAGTTGCGCACCGTGCGTCTTGCGATCGACGCCTACCATGAAGCCGCGGAGGCGGGCGAGATCGCCCCCGAGGTCCTCGAACCGGACCACGAGAACTATCCGCCCACTCTCGAGGCGCTGGTGGAGGGGGTGCCCGGGCCCCCGGATCCGGAGGGGCGGACGCCGGTGCTGCGGTTCCTCCGCCGTCTCCCGGTGGACCCGTTCACCGGGCGGACCGACTGGCTGCTGCGCTCCTATCAGGACGACCCCGACTCCCTGCGATGGGGCGGCGAGAACGTGTACGACCTCCGCTCCGCCTCCCCCCGGCGCGGACTCGACGGGACGCCGTACCGCTCATGGTGACGATGACCGGCCGTCCGCTGCCCCCCCGGCCACACCCGGGGTTCCGGTCGGGCAGGGAGTCCGGCTTCAGTTTCATCGAGATGGTCCTCGTGATCCTGGTGCTCGGGATCCTGTTCGGGATCGCGGCGCCCCGCTACCAGGCCCAGGTCGTCAAGGCGAAGGAGGCGGTGCTGAGCCACAACCTCGCCGTGATCCGCGAGCGGCTCGATCAGTACCGCGCGGATCGGGAGGAGTACCCGTCCGGGCTCGGGGACCTGGTCGTGGGCGGTTATCTGCGGGAGATCCCGGCGGATCCGATGACCAGATCCATCCTGTGGGAGGAGATTCGGGACGGCTACGACCCGCTGTTCCCCGACGCCCCGGCGGGGGTTTCGGACATCAGGAGCCGGTCGGAGGAAGTCGGGAGCGACGGACGCCCCTATCGTGAGTGGTGATCCGGTCCGCGGCGAGCGCGGCTTCGTTCTCTTCGGGGTCCTCATGGGAGCGACGCTGCTCGGCGTCGGGCTGCTCGCGGCGGTGACCCTGTGGAGCCGCGTCCTTCAGCGGGAGCAGGAGGCGGAGCTGGTGTTCCGCGGCGAGGCGGTGGTGCGAGCCATCGAGCGCTTCCAGGCCGATCGGCCGGGCGCATTCCCGGAGACGCTCGAGGAACTGGTCGAAGGACGCTACCTGCGCCGGGCGTGGCGGGATCCGATGACCGGAGATCCCTTCGTCCTGCTCCGGGCGACGCCCGCCGCAGCTCCGGCGACGGGACCGGCCGGGATGATGGCCGCTGAAGCTGCGTCAACCGCCCGGCCGCCAGCGGCCGAGCGAGACGCCGAGCCGGCGGACTCCGACGTCACCGCCGGCATCGTCGGCGTCGCGAGCGCCAGCGACGAGCTCAGTTTCCGGACCTACAACGGGGCCCGCCGCTACAGCGAATGGCTCTTCGAGGCGCAGCCGGCGACTGCGGCGGCCCCGGGCCGGGGAGACGGGGAGGAGGACCAATCCAGCCTGGGGACAAAGTGACGCGGCCCGGTTCTCCCGGTAGGGGCTCGAGCGGCGATGCCCAGTTCTCCCGGTGGGGGCCCCGGCTGAACACGCCGCTACGCTGCACTCCGCGCCGTTCTTCGTTGCGCATCGGTCGAAAGACTCGCGGTATTCCTCCCTTGCGCGCCGCCCCTACCGGGAGAACCGGGTCAGCCGGGTGCCTCGCCACTCTCGGTGCTCACGCCACTTCATCCCCAGGCTGGACCGGGGGAGCGACGCCCCCGGAGCTGAACCCGCGGCAGCGCGCCGGGACTGCCGCCGTCGTCTCAGCGACGGCGGCCGGAAGGGAAGGAGATGACGCTCTCGTTCCCGTCCGTCGAGACCGAAGCGACGCCGAACAGGAAGTTGTCGATGACGAGGTTCTCGAAGGTGAACTCGGTCACCGGTCCCACGAAGCGCGAGTGGGTCCACTGCGGTGCGGTCGTCTCGCGCCAGTACACCTTGTAGCCGGCGAGGCGATCCGATTCCACCGGATCCCAGAAGAGCGTCGCCGACGGTCGCACGGCGCCCGCGATCTCGACGTTCGCGGGCGGCGCCGGCGCCCACGCCAGCGCGGCGAGCGTGATCACGTTCACGCCGGTCAGCCGGGCGGCGTAGTCGAAGTCCACGCCCTCGATCACGTCGCCGTAAGCGATCCCGTCCTCCACCCGAAGGGTCTGGTGCTGGCGGGTGTAGTTCTCGTGCGTCTCCATGATGCGCACCCCGGGGAACCCGGCGTCGTTGAACGGACGGTGGTGCCCGCCGCGCCCGAACCGGTCGAGGCGGTAGATCATGATGGCGTCCAGATTCGGGATGTACTCGTCGGTCATCCGCGCCACGTAGCGGGCGAGCTGGCGGGAGACGCCGTCCACCTCCCCGCCGGTGACCCGGCGGGCGCGGCGCGCTTCCTCGGTCTCGGTGACCGGGGTCGGCTCGGAGAACACCCGGAAGGTGTTGTTCTCGATCACCCCGTCCACGCCCTCGATGTTCCCGATCATGTCGTTGTTCAGGACGGCCTCGATGTTCCAGCCTTCGGCGGTGGCGACCTCCGCCATGTGGCGGCCGCCGAAGAGCCCCTGCTCCTCGCCGGAGAGCCCGGCGAGGATGATCGTGGCCGCGAACGAACCGGCGTGCCGGCTCAGGACCCGGGCGGCCTCGATGGCGCCCGCCATCCCGCTCGCGTTGTCGTTCGCCCCGGGGGAATCGCTGGTGAAGTCGTTGGCGTCCGAGACCCGGCTGTCGATGTCCCCCGACATGATCACGATGCGATTCCGGTCCGATGTCCCGCGGAGCGTCGCGAGCACGTTGACGACTTCGGTGTCCACCGGGATGCGGCTCCCTTCCCGCCCGGGAACCACGTTCCGCTGGAACGAGACCTCGAGGCAGCCGCCGCACGCTTCCGAGATCCGGGTGAATTCGGCGTGGATCCAGCGCCGGGCGGCGCCGATGCCGCGGGTGTCGCTCTCGGTCTCGGACCGGGTGTGGCGGGTTCCGAAGCCCACGAGCGTGCGGATGTCGGCTTCGATCCGCGCGGCGGACACCGCTTCGAGGAGGTCGTAGTGCCTCGGGTCGCGGCCGGGCTCGGCGGGCTGGCCCGCGAGCTCCGCGGGAGCGAGGAGGAGGACGAGAGCGAGAAGGTGGAACCGCGAAACCATGTGACGGTTTGTATCACCTGGAACCGGAGCGACCGCGCCCGACGACGACGAGCGACCAGTTCCGCCCGACGCCGGGCCCTTCGCGCCGGTAGGAGTGGAATGCGGGCTCGCAGCGGGTGCATAGGTCGGCAGTTCGGATGCGGGCCGGGTCGAGCCCGGCGGCGACGAGCTGGAGCCGGTTCTCGAGCTGGATGTCGAGCCGCGGCCGGCCCCGCGGGCTCGGCGCCTCGGCCGTGATCCGGGTGGGGTCGCGCCCGGCGGCGGCGAACGCCTCGGGCACCTCCGGCCCCACCTCGAAGCAGCAGGCCCTGATCGCAGGCCCGATCACGGCGTGGAGGGCGTGAGGAGCGGCGCCCGAGCGCCCGACGAGCGCGCGGACGGCGGCGGCGGCGACTCCCTGACAGGCGCCCCGCCAGCCGGCGTGCGCTCCGGCGACCGCTCCGCTCTCCGGGTCGGCGAGGAGGACCGGGACGCAGTCGGCGGTCTTGATCGCGGCGGCGTCCCCGGGGGCGTCCGTCACGACGGCGTCCGCCTCCGGCTCCGGGGTTGCGGGGTCCACCGCCGTCCCCTCCGGTTCGTGGACCCGTCGCCCGTGGACCTGCCGGAGCGTGTGAAGACGCCGGACCCCGAATGCGGCGGTGAACCGTTCGAGGTCCGCTCCGGCCTCGTCACGACGGCCGAGGTCCGCTTCGCCCTTCGTCCCCGGCCCGCTCCGCCACCGGCAGGAGAACCCGTGAGGCGCGGGGAAGCCGGTGGCCGCGAGCAGCCAGGTCGCCGCGCGGCCGGCGCCGACGCGGCGCCACCCGAATCCGGGCGGAGGCGCGGCTCCCGCCCGGGATCCGCGCGACGGGCCCGGCGGCGACTCAGCCGCGGGGGCGGCCTCCGCGGGTCAGGAACGGGGGAGTGTCCAGATCGCCCCAACGACTCTCCCCATCGCTGCCGGGATCGAGTGCGCCGGGCGGGGCGTCCGGGGTCGGTTCGGGAACGGACGGCGACGCGGCGGGATCGGTTCGCCCGGCGGTAGTCCCCGTCCGCACGACCCGGATCGGGGGGCCCTCGTCCGACGCGCCGCCCGAGCCATTGCCGGACGCCGGGAACACCGGGCCTTGCCCATCGGTTCCGGTGGCGCGCTTCCGGTAGTCGAGGAAGTCCCGCGGGGTGGCGCCCCGACGGCTGCGGTCGGGGAACCCGGTCGCGACCACCGTGACCTGGATCTTGCCGCTGCCCTCCTCGTTGAGTTCGGGATCCACGGCGGTGCCGAGGAAGATGTTCTCGCCGGGCTGGGACTGCTCGATCCCGTAGCCGGCCTGGAGCTCCGGCGCCACCGCCTCGCGGACGATCTCCATGACCAGGTGGACCTCGTTCAGGGTGAGGTCCTCGCCGCCGGTGACGTTGACGAGGATGCTCGTCGCACCCCGGATGGACGTGTCCTCGAGGAGTGGAGACTCGATCGCCGCGTGCGTGGCCCGCTGGACCCGGTCCTCGCCGGAAGCGGTGCCGATCCCCATCACCGCGTCGCCGCGGGCGCGCATGGCGGTGCGGACATCGGCGAAGTCGAGGTTGATCTCGCCGGGGATCTGGATCAGATCCGAGATCCCCTGAACCGCCTGACGGACCACGTCGTCGGCGTTGGAGAACGCGGCGCGGATGGACTGCCCGCCGTACACCTCCAGCACCCGGTCGTTCGGGACGCAGATCAGCGTGTCCACGTACTCGCGCAGCTCGCGGATCCCGTCGTTCGCGACCTCCTGCCGCCGGGTGCCCTCCACGCCGAGTGGCTTGGTGGCCACCGCGACGCAAAGAGCCCCCAGCTCCTGCGCGGCGCAGGCGACGATCGGCGCGGCGCCGGTTCCGGTGCCCCCTCCCTCGCCGACCGTGATGAACACCATGTCGGCGCCCTCCACCGCGTCAATGAGGCCGTCCATGTCGTCCCGGGCGGCGAGTCGTCCCTGCTCGGGATCCCCTCCGCACCCGAGTCCGCCCGTCCGGTCGCGACCGATCTGGATGCGGGTCGGCGCCAGCGACTTGGAGAGGACCTGCGCGTCGGTGTTCACCGCGATGAACTCGACGCCGCTCACGTCGGCTTCGATCATGCGGTTGACCGAGTTGCCACCGCCACCGCCGACGCCGATGACCTTGATGACGGCGCGGCCGACGGTGAGGTCCGGCGCTGGAGGCGAGGCGGTGGGGCGCTCGGCGGGAGGCGTCGCAGCCGCCGGCTCGGGCGCGGCGGGGAGCCTGGCGGCGACTTCGGCCGGGAGCTCGGCTGGAGGCCTTGTTGGAGGTCTGTCAGGGGGCTCGGCTGGGAGGCCGGGCCCGGCCTCGTCGGCGAAGAGGATCGAGGGCATGGAGTGACTCCTTGGAGGACTGGTGGGAAGTAGTGGGGGGGCTACTGCGCCTTGCGGAACCGCACGGCGAACCGGCGGAATGGGCCGGTGACCGAGGAAAACATGGGGCCGAATCCGAGAGAAGGCCGGCGGGCGGCGCGGAGATGCTGCTGCCGCGCCCCGTATCGGGCGAGCCCGACGGCGCCGGCGAACTGCCGCTGGGACGCGATGTCGCGCTGGCCCGAGATGTCGGTGGGGCCGCGGCTCTCCGACTCGCGGCTGAACACGACCCGGGCGACCTCGGAGAGGCCCTCCAGCCGGGCGCCGCCGCCGGTCAGCACGATCTGCCGGGGGAGTCCCGACGAGAGCGCCTTCTGGAGCTGATCGCGGATCTTGAGGAAATCGCTCATCGCGCGCTGCTGGAGGATCTCCGCCACGATCCGCCGCGGAAGGAAGGAAGAGGAGGTCCGTCCGACCCCTTCGAGCTCGATCAGCTCGTCGGCCGTGACCGATTCGACCAGAGCGACGCCGTACCGGCGCTTCGTGCGTTCGGCGACCGTCTGCGAGATCCCGAGGCCGCGGACGAGGTCCGTGGTGTACGCCCGGGCTCCGCTCGGCATGACGTCGGAGTGCCAGAGGACGCCCCGCCGGAACACCGCGATGTCCACCGTCATCGCCCCGATGTCGAGCAGAAGGACATCCCCGCCCCGTTCCTCGCGGCTGAGGACGCCGTAGCCGGCGGCGAGGGGGGAGGCGACCGGGCCGCCGCGCGCGGTCCCCTCGACGGCGAGCCCGGCGCCGTTCACGGCCTTCTCCACCGCCTCGAGAACCGACCGGGGGCAGGCGATCAGGTGAACGAAGGACTGGATCCGCTCGCCGGACCACCCGATCGGATCGTCGGTGGCGTCGAGGTCGTCCACCCAGAATTCCTGGGGAAGGGCGTGGAGCAGCTCGTAGGGTGGACGCAGCCAGCCGCCGGCGCGGGGAATCGCCGACTGCACCGCCCGGTGGACATCCTGCGCCGAAATGGGCCGCGTGCGGTCCGGGACGGTCACCGTGCCGGACGAATTGATGCTTCGGCGGCTGCGGCTGCCCGCCGTGACCCATGCGTGCGTGACCTCGACCCCGGCGGTCTGCTCCATCTCCTCCACGGCCTGTCGCACCGCTTCGGCGGCGCCCGCCTCGCGCACCACCTCGCCGTACTGGATGGCGTTCTGGCTCGAGGCCTGACCCACGGCGAGGACTTCGAGCTCCTCGGGGGGCTCCTTGCCTCCGGCCTTCTCGGGCACCCGGGCCAGAACGGCCCGCACCGAGTCCGATCCGAGGTCGATCGCCGCGACCAGGTCAGCCCTGTTCTTCACCGCTCGATTCCTCCCGCGGGGTCCCGCCCCGCCAAAACGTTGCCCTCCGCCGTCCCGTGCGCGTCGAGGAACAGCCGATCGGGCAGACGGGCGTCGATCCTCCGGAGCGCCGGCCACCGCGCGAGGAGCGTCGGCAGCAGCTCGTCCACGACCTCGAGTCCGGCGAGGAACCGCTCCCGGGTCAGGAGAACCTCCACGCCCGACGGCCGCAGCACGGCCTCCAGCCGGAGCGGCCCGCGATCCACATGGATCTCGGACACCAGCCGGTCGAGGCGGGGACGATCTTCGAGTCCCGCCGCCAGCGCTCCGGCGAGGCGGGCCCGGTCCGGGTCGGGCGCGGCTCCCGACATCGCGCCGCGCACCACCGGGAGATCGGGCCGTCCGGCCCAGTCGAGGTCCTCCGCCGTCGCCGCTCCCAACACGGTCCCGTCGGCGGCGAGGGTGAGCGCCGGGTCCCCGTCGAGGAGGGCGACGGCCCGCGTCTCGACCGCCATCAACCGATACCCGCCAAAGGGACCGCGTTCCGCGACCACGTTGGTGAACATCCCGCTGGAGAGCAGATCGAGCCGGATCGCCGCCGCCTCGCCGGCCCGCGCCGCCCGGAGCCTGCCTTCGATCTCGCCCGGAGCCAGCCGTCCGGGTCCTTCGAGGACCACGGCGGGCGGCGGCGTCCCCAGAGCGCCGTTCATGGCCAGCCCGAGGGCGATGCCGAGCACCAGAGTGAGCCCCAGCGAGCCGGCCGCGACCCGCGCGAAGAGGGCGGCGCCGCCGGGCTCCGGCGCCCGCGGCACCCGGAGGCGCGTGTCTCCGCCGCGTTCGACGAGTTCGCGCAGCTCGGGAGGCGCGGCCGGGGCGGCGCCGAGCGGCTGGTCAGTGCGCGCGCCCACGAATCGCCTCCAGAAGCCGGTCGGGCAGGGTGGTGATGCTCCCGGCGCCGAGTGTGAGCACGAGGTCTCCGTCGTCCAGGGTCGGAGCCACCCGCTCCGCCGCCTCCTCCAGAGACCCCACGAAGCGGACATCGGGATGGCCGGCCGCCGCGATGCCCGACGCGAGGCGCCGACCATCCACGCCCGGGAGCGGCTCCTCGCCGGCGGGGTAGATCGCCGTGATCGCCACCGAGTCGGCGTCTCCGAACGCCTCGCAGAACTCGGAGAACAGGGAGCGGACCCGCGTGTACCGGTGCGGCTGGAATACGGCCACCGTGCGAGTCGCGAACGCGGCCTTCGCGGCCGCCAGCGTCGCGCGAATCTCACTCGGATGGTGGGCGTAGTCGTCCACGATCCGCACTCCGGCGGCCGAGCCGCGGTCCTGGAACCGCCGCTCCACGCCGGCGAAGGCGGACACCCCCGCCGCGACGTCGCGGGCCCGGAGCCCGAATTCGAGCCCCACGGCGGCGGCGGCGAGGCTGTTGAGCACGGCGGTGAGTCCGGGCTGGCAGAGACGCACTTCCCCGGCGAGCGCGCCCTTGACCCGCAGTCGGTAGCGCGATCCGGTGGCCGCGATCGAGATGTCGGTTGCCGAGACATCGGCTGCTCGGTCGAGGCCGTAGGTGACCACCCGGCGGCGCACGCGGGGGAGCAGGGTCCGGAGGTTGGCGTCGTCGAGGCAGAGGACCGCCGCGCCGTAAAACGGCGTCATGTTGATGAACCGCAGGAACGACTCGCAGAGATCCTCCATCCCGGAGTAGGCGTCGAGGTGCTCCCGGTCGATGCCGGTCACCACGGCGACCACCGGGAGCAGTCGGAGGAACGTCCGATCCGACTCGTCGGCCTCGGCGACGAGGATGTCGGAGGTGCCGAGCCGGGCCCCGCTGCCGATCGCGGCGACGCGGCCTCCGATGACCATCGTCGGATCGAGTCCGGCGTGATCGAGGAGGATCGAGATCATCGTGGTCGTCGTCGTCTTGCCGTGCGAGCCCGCGACCGCGACCGCGAACTTCATGCGCATCAGCTCGGCGAGCATCTCCGCGCGCGGGATGATCGGGAGCTGACGCTCGCGCGCCCGGTGGAGCTCCGGGTTCGTGGGAGGAATGGCCGACGAGACGACCACCACGTCGCTGTTTTCGACGTGCTCGGCGGCGTGGCCCCTGAAGACGAGCGCCCCCAGGTCGGCGAGCCGCCGGGCGACAGCGCCGAACTTCAGGTCCGATCCGCTGACCGGATACCCGAGGTTCAGAAGCACTTCGGCGATCCCGCTCATTCCGGTCCCGCCGATCCCGACGAAGTGCACCCGGGTCCCGGTCGAGAACAGCAGGCCGTTCGTCGCCTTGGCGCGCGGGACGGTGCGGGGGTCTCGGGTCACCGGGAGCCCTCCTCGGCCAGGCGCTGGAGCTCGGCGGCCAGCCGTCCCGCCGGGGACTCGCGCACCAGCGTCGCCGCCGCCCGCGCCATCGCCGTCCGGCGGTCGCGGCTCCCGATGAGCGAGCCGAGTTCGGCGGCGACGGTGGGCGGCTCGGAGGTCTCCTCGAAGACCACCGCCGCGCCGGCGTCGGCGAGCGCGGCGGCGTTCCCCCGCTGGTGGCCCCCGGCGACCAGCGCCGGCACGAGCACCGCGGGGCGTCCGGCGGCGGCGATCTCGGCGCAGGTGATCGCGCCCGCCCGCGCGACGACGATGTCGCTCGACGCCATCGCGGCCGGCATGTCTTCGATGTAAGGGGTCACTTCGGCCCGAATCCCGGCGTTCGCGTAGGCGTCGCGCACCGCGGCCGCTTCCGTGGGGCCGGTCTGGTGGGTGAACCGCAGTCCGTCGGGCGCCGCGGGGAGATGCGGGAGCGCGCGGGTCACGAGTCGGTTCAGCCGCGACGCGCCCTGGCTGCCTCCGGTCACGAGTACCCGGACCTCGCCGCCGCTCGCGCCGGACGACCGGCCGAGGCCGGAGAACGCGGCGCGCACCGGGACTCCCGAGACGAGGGCGCCCGGGAAGCGGCGCCTGGCGGTCGCCTCCCACGCCACCGCGACCCGGGTGGCGAACGGGGCGCTCCACCGGGTGGCCAGCCCGGGCTCGGCGTTGGGCTCGAGGATCAGCGAGCGGACGCCCGAGATCCGGGCGGCGAGGGTGGCGACTCCGGAGACCGATCCGCCGGTGCCGAAGACCACGTCGGGCCGGAACCGCCGGATCAGGCCGCGCATCCGCCCGACGGCCGGGAGGAGTCCGAGGAGGGAGGCGCCGAGTCCGGCGAGCGAGAGCCCCCGCAGGCGAGGAACCGGGATCAGCTCGAGGCGGAACCCGTGGGCGGGCACGATCCGCGACTCGAGTCCGGAGGGGGTCCCCACGAACACGACCTCGGCCGGGCTCCGCTCGACGAGCGCCGCCGAGACCGCCAGCCCGGGGTAGATGTGGCCCCCGCTGCCGGCGGCGGCGACGAGGAGACGGACGGCGCTCATGGCGCCCTCTGCGAGACGGACAGGAGCAGGCCCGCCGCCGCCATCGAGGTCACGAGCGAGGAGCCCCCGGCCGAGATGAACGGGAGCGGGATCCCGGTCGTCGGCAGCAGGCCGGTCGTGACGCTCGCGTTCAGAAGAGCCTGGATGGCGATCGCGAGCGTCGCTCCCACGCCGAGCAGCATCCCGAAGCGGTCCGGCGCCCGGAGGGACACCTGGATGCCGCGCAGAGCGAAGAAGAGGAACGCGACCACGACCATCCCGGCGCCGATCCACCCGAGCTCCTCGCCGATGACCGAGAACACGAAGTCGGAGTGCGGCTCGGGCAGGTACAGCAGCTTCTGACGGCTCGCGGTGAATCCCACGCCGGTGAGGCCGCCGCTTCCGAGGGCGATGAGCGACTGGCTGAGCTGGAAGCCCTGTCCCAGCGGATCGGCGAATGGATCCAGGAAGCTGAGGATGCGCTGGACCCGGTACTCGGCGGTGAGGACGGCGGCGGCGAACAGGGCCGTGAATCCGGCGCCGAGCGCCGCCAGATGGAGGCGCCGCGCCCCGCCGAGGAAGACGAGCGCGGCCGCCAGCAGGCCGACGAAGGTGGCGGTTCCGAGGTCGGGCTGGACGAAGATCAGCCCCGCCAGCAGGCCGGCCGCCGCCAGCGGGGTGACGAGGCCCCGCACCGTGTCCGCGGCGCGCTCGGAGAGCAGGTGCGCGAGCAGCACGACGACCGCCAGCTTGGCCGGTTCGGAGGGTTGGAACGTCCACGCCCCAAGCCGGATCCAGCGCTGGGAGTTGTTGAGCGGCTCGGAAAACAGCGCCCAGAGGAGACCGACGAGGACGGCGCCGAACAGGAACCAGGCGACCACCGGCCGGTTCAGCCGCCGGTAGTCGAAGCGGAGCAGCGTCACCAGCGCCGCTCCACCGCACACCGCCCACGCCGTCTGTCGCACGAGGAACCAGCTCGGCGAGCGGGAGGTCGCCTCCGCGACGAACACCGAGGCGCTGTAGAGCATCACCAGGCCGAACCCGATCAGCAGCATCGTGATGGCGAACAGCCAGCCGTCCGGCGCCATGCGGCGGCCGCTCACGCTTCCCCTCCCCGGGCGCCGAGCCGCCGCGCGAGCCCGGCGAAGCGCCGTCCGCGTTCGGCGTAGCTGGAGAACTGGTCGAAGCTGGAGCAGCCGGGCGACAGGAGCACGGTTCCTCCCGCGGGCCGCAACGCCTCGAACGCGCCCTCGACCGCGTCCTCCAGGCTTTCGCATCGGGTCACCGGCGTGCTCCCGATCGCGTTCGCGATCCGGTCCCGGGACGCTCCGATCGCCCACACCCCGGCGGCGTCCCCGAGATGCCCTTCCAGGTCGCGGAACCGGCCGCCCTTGTGGACGCCGCCGAGGATGAGCCCGATGGGCCGCGCGCCGTCGCTCTCGCCGAGGGCCTCGAGCGCGGCGAGCGTGGCCACGATCGCCGTGGCTCGGGAGTCGTCCACGAACCGCACCCCATCGGCGACGCCGACCTCCTCGAGGGCGTGCGGCATGCCCTCGAACGATCGCGCCGCGGCGTCGAGGGCCTTCCGCCCCACGCCGAGGCGACTCCCGGCGGCGGCCGCCGCCGTCAGGTTCCGGCGGGCGTGAGCGCCCGGGATCCGCAGCGACTCGAACCCGGCGAGCGGAGTCAGCGGACCGTCTCCGGCGAGGAGAATCCGTCCACGGGGGCCGCTCTCCATGACGACCTGGGCGCCGGAGCCTGCGGAAGCGCACCCGAATCGGAGCGCGCGGGCGCCGGAGACGCCGGTCGCGGTCAGCGCGATCCGGGTGGCGGTCTCGTTCCCGCCGTCGTACACCGCCCAGTCGTTCGGCCGCTGGTTGGCGAACAGCCGCGCCTTCGAGCGGCGGTAGTGGTCGAGGTCGGGGTGCCAGTCGAGATGGTCCTCGGTGACCGCGAGCAGCACGCCGACCCGGGCGCGGAACCGGGAGATCCGGGCGAGTTGGAAGCTGGAGGTCTCGACGACGAAGACGGTCCGGTTCGAGAGCTGGCCGGAATCGGAGTCGGGGTCGGGAGGCGCCGCCAACTCGGTGAGCGGGATCCCGAAGTTGCCGCCCGCCACGGCGGGGATCCCTTCGTGGCGGAGGGCGTCGGAGAGGAGCGCCACGACGGTGGACTTCCCCTTCGTACCGGTCACCGCGACGACCCGCTCCGCCGGCTCGCCGAGCGCCCGGTAGCCCAGCTCCAGTTCACCCCACACCGGGATGCCGGCCCGGTCGGCGGCGGCGAGGACGGGCGCCGCGGGCGGGATGCCGGGGCTCGTGACCACGAGCGCGACTCCCTCCAGGAGTTCCGGCGGATGGCCGCCGGCGTGGAGGCGGACCCCGGCCGCCCGGAGCGCCTTGGCCCGTTCGATCCGGCCTTCGGCCCGGGTGTCGGCGACGAGTACGCCTCCTTCGCCCCGGCGGGCGAGGAAGCGGGCGGCGGCCAGGCCGCTGGCGCCGGCGCCGAGAACCAGGACGTTCCCGGTCGGGATCCGGATCGCCGGCTCGCGCACCAGAGTCATCGCAGCTTGAGCGTGGTGAAGGCGACCAGCCCGCACAGGACGGCGAGGATCCAGAACCGCACGCTCACCTGCGATTCCTTCCACCCGGCGAGCTCGAAGTGGTGGTGGATGGGCGCCATCCGGAACAGGCGGCGACCGGTCAGCTTGAAGTGCCCGACCTGGAGGATCACGGACACCGCCTCGAACACGAAGACGCCGCCGACGACCATGAGGAGCATCTCCTGCCGGATCAGGATCGCCTGCATCCCGATCGCGGCGCCGAGCGCGAGGGACCCCACGTCCCCCATGAAGACCCGCGCCGGATGGGCGTTGAACCACAGGAAACCGAGGGCGGCGCCGACGATCGACGCGCCGAAGATCGTGACCTCGGAAGCCCCCGGGACGTAGCTGATGTCGAGATAGGCCGAAAACTCGGCGTGCCCGGCGAGGTAGGTGAAGGCGGTATAGACGCCGGCGGCGACGAGTACGCAGCCGGCGGCGAGCCCGTCGAGCCCGTCGGTGAGATTCACCGCGTTCGACGAGGCCACCAGGACCAGGACCACGATCGGGACCACGAGCACCCCGAGCTCGGGCTGGAATTCCTTGATGAACGGAACCACGAGCCGCGTGGTGAACTCCCCGCCGCCCGAGTACCAGAGCAGGAAGACGCCGGCGGCGAGGCCCAAGAGAATCTGGATCGCGAGCTTGGTCGGGACCGAGATGCCTCGCGCCCGGCGCAGCTTGCGCCAGTCGTCGGCGAAACCGAGGCCGGCGTAGCCGAGCGTCGTCAGCACCGCGGCCCACACCAGCGCGCTGCCCGGGGACGCCCACAGCGCGGTGGACACGACCACCGCGCCGACCAGCAGGATCCCGCCCATCGTGGGGGTCCCCGCCTTCGAGTGGTGCTGCGGCGGGCCGTCGTCGCGGATCGTCTCTCCGATCCGCAGGTGGCTGAGCCAGCGGATGAGGGCCGGCCCGGCGACCAGCGACGCCACGATCGCGGTGGCCGCGGCCGCCGCCGCCCGGACCGAGACGTAGCGGAACACGTTGAGCACGGTCCACTCGTCCGCGAGTTGGTAAAGCAGTTCGCCGAGCACGGTGGTCCTGCCTCAGTTCCCGTCGGTTTCCGCGCCGGCGAGCTGCCGGACGGCGGCGTCGAGGCCCACGGCGCGCGACGCCTTGAACAGCGCCACGTCGCCGCGGCGGAGTTCGGCTTCGAGGAGGAGCGGTACGCCCTCCACCGAATCGGAGGTCAGGATCCGCGGCCGCTCAGCGCCGCCGCGGCCGCCCGCCGCTTCGGCGAGCATCCGTCCGAGCGGCCCCACGCCCACCACCAGATCGAATCCGGCCGCCCGGGCGGCGGCGCCGCAGGCGGCGTGGAATTCCGCGGCCCGGTCCCCGAGCTCCCGCATGTCGCCGGCGACCAGGACGCGGCGCCGGGCCGGGGTGGCGGCGAGTTCGGCGATGAGCGCTCGGACCGCTGCCGGGGAGGCGTTGTAGGTGTCGTCCCAGAGCACCGCTCCGCTCGGGTGGCGGAGGCGGCGGCCGCGCCCGGGCAGGGGGCCGAGTTCCTCGACGGCGGCGGCGGCGGCCTCGAACGGCGCCCCCATCGCCGCGGCCGCCGCCAGCCCGCCGAGCACGTTGGAGGCGTTGTGGCGGCCGGTGAGCCGACAGGTCACTCCGGTCCACGCGCCCGAAAACGCCCGGGCCTCGAAGGCGAGGCCCTCGTCGAGGCGACGGTAGCGGCGACCCTCCACGTCGGCCCCGTCGCCGAACCCGTACGAGATCTGCTGCGCTCGCGGCGCGCGCTCCCGCCGCCGCCGGCCGAGGGCGCGGACCCGCTCGTCGTCGCGATTCACGACCGAGGCCGCATCGGGTCGGAGCCCATCGAACAGTTCTCCCTTGGCGGCGGCGATCGCATCCACCGAGTCGAACGACTCGAGATGGGCCTCCGCCACCCGGGTGATCAGCCCGCAATCCGGCGCCGCGATCCGGGTCAGGGTGGCGATCTCGCCCGGCGCCGACATGCCGAGCTCCACGACGCCGACGTCCTCGTCGGCCCGGGACAGGAGCGACAGCGGCACGCCCCAGTGGTTGTTCCAGTTGCCGCGGGACTGAAAGACCGACGAGGTGGAGCCGATCGCCGCCGCCGCCGCCTCCCGGGTCGTCGTCTTCCCGACGCTGCCGGTGATCGCAACGATCCGGACGCGGCTGGCCCGCCGGTCCCATCGCGCCAGTTCTCCCAGCGCTTCGGTCGTGTCGCCTACCCGGATCAGGAAGGCGGGGGCCGGCGGCGCCGGACCGTCGAAGCCGCGCGCGACGACCGCGCCCGCCGCGCCCGCCGCGACGGCGTCGGTCACGAAGCCGTGGCCGTCGTGGCGCTCCCCGCGGATCGCGAAGAAGAGCTCCCCGGGCTGCACGCTTCGGCTGTCGAGCGTCACCCCCGTCAGGTCGCGTTCTCCGGCGTGGGGGGGGCCGCTCAGCTCGCCCGCCATCGCCCGGGCGGCGGCCGCGGCGGTGGTCTTCATCGCGGCGCCCACGCGGCGAGAGCCTCCCGGGCGAGCACGCGGTCATCGAGCGGGATCCGGACTCCGGCGATTTCCTGGGTCGTCTCGTGGCCCTTCCCGGCGATCAGCACCAGATCCCCGGCGGAGGCGTCCGAGACGGCCGACGCGATGGCGGCGGCGCGGTCCGACTCCTCGGAGACCTCCGCCGACAACGCCGCGTTGTCGGTTCCGAGCCGAATCGCCGCCACGATCGAGTCCGGGTCTTCGCTTCTCGGATTGTCGGAGGTGAGCACCACCCGGTCGGCGAGCCGGGCGGCGGCGTCCCCCATCAGCGGACGCTTGTCGCGATCCCGATCGCCGCCGGCGCCGAAGACCACGCTGAGCCGCCCCGATCCGACGAGCCGACGCGCCGTGGCCAGCGCGCGCGCAAGAGCGTCGGGTGTGTGGGCGTAATCCACGAACACCGCGGGCGCGGCGTCCACCGGACGGCCGGGAACCTCGATCCGCTCCATCCGTCCCGGCGGTGGCGGGACGGCGGCGAGTCCGGAGGCGAGCTCGTCGTCCGGGATGCCGAGCGCCGCACCCGCCGCCCACGCCGCCGCCAGGTTGCTCGCGTGAAAGTCCCCGGTCAGACGGCTCTCCAGCTCCCTCGTCCCGCTCTCGGTCTCGAGCGTGAGCGCCAGCCCGTCGAGGCGGGGGCGCGCCGAAACGATCCGCACCCCGGCGCCGTCCGGGTGCGTTCCGAAACGGAGGAGGGTCACATCGGGCCGGAGCTCCTCGAGTTCCATCGCCAGCCGGGCGCCCCACGCGTCATCGGTTCCGACGACCGCGGCGCCGCCGGTTCGCAGGAGCCGGGTGAACAGGGTTCGCTTCGCGGCGAAGTAGTCCTCGAAGTCGCGGTGGAAGTCGAGATGGTCCTGCGTCAGGTTCGTGAAGACCGCCACCTCGAACGACGACCCTTCGAGTCGGCCGAGAGCGAGCCCGTGCGACGAGCACTCGACCGCCCCGGCGCGGCAGCCGCCATCGCGGGCGCGGGCGAGAAACGCCTGGAAGTCGGGGCCTTCGCGGGTGGTGAGGCTGGCGGGCTCGAGCCGCTGTCGGGGCGGGTCGGAGCGGGTCGGGACGGTCGCGAGTGCCGGACTGGAGTCCGGCGTTCCGGGAGCGCCGCACTGCCGTCCGGCGCTCCAGCGGTGGGCGACGGTTCCGGCGAACAGGCTCGTTCCCAGAGCGCGCGAGCAGATCGCGTCCACCAGCCACGCCACCGTCGTCTTGCCGTTCGTTCCGGTGACGCCGACGAGCCGCAGGTCGCGGGCCGGATGCGCGTAAAACGCCGCCGCCACCGGGCCCGCGGCGCGCCGCGGGTCCTCGACCCGCACCCACGGCAGCCCCGGAGGGACGGCCTCGCGGGCGACGAGCGCGGCGGCGGCGCCCGCATCGCGAGCCGAACCCAGGAAGTCGTGGCCGTCGAAGCGGTCCCCGGGAATCGCCACGAACAGTTCTCCGGGGACGAGGCGTCTCGAGTCGCTCACCACGCCGGTCACGACGGCGTCGTCGGCGTCCGGAGACCTCGCGAGGGCGAGGGGCGCCCGGACCTCCGCCGAGGCCTCCCGCAGCAGCGCGCCGAGGCGTCGGCCCTGAGAGGCGGCGAGCGGGACCGGCGCCTCCGGAATCTCCGGGGCGAGGGAGGCGATCATGGTCTCGGGCTCCCGGAGTCCGGGGTGGTGGCGTCGGCGACTCGGACCGCCCCCTCGTTCGACTCGCGGCCCCGATCGCGGCGCAGACGTTCGGCGAGCTCGTCGCGCCGCGACGGGGTCGCCGCGGCCGCGCTGCGCATGGGTCGGTCGCGATCCACCGCGACGATCGTCTCGAGGCCTTCCCCCGGTAGCCGGTAGTGGCGGAGCAGTCGTGAGGCGATCCTCCCGAAGACCCGGGCGGCGTTTGCGCCGCTGTGGTTCGGTCGGGTCGTGTCCAGGATCACGACGCCGGTGAACCGGGGGGCGCCCGCGGGGGCGAATCCCGCGAACGAGGCGATGAAGTCATCCGGGTGGTAGCCGCCCGGGACCGCCTTCTGCGCCGTGCCCGTCTTGCCGGCGATCTCGAAGCCGGGGACGGCGGCCGCCCCCCCGGTCCCCTGCTCGACCGCACCGGCGAGGATGGTCTTCAGCCGCTCCGCCGTCCGATGGGAAACCACCCGTCGGGGGGAGCGTGGCGGCTGGACGTCGTCGCCGATCCGCCGTACGAGCCGCAGGGGCTGGAGGACGCCCCCGTTCGCGACCGCGTTCACCCCCTGGACCACCTGCGACGCGGTGGCTGCGATCCCGTGGCCGAACGACACCGTCGCCAGCCGGATCAACCGCCACGGTCCCGCCGTGGGAACGATGCCCCGGCTCTCGCCTCCGAGTTCGAGGCCGGTCCTCGCGCCGAAGCCGAATGCGCGCAGGTAGCGCTCGATCCGGTCGGCTCCGAGCCGCACGCCCACCTGCAGCGTGCCGATGTTCGACGAGCGCTGGATGACTCCGGCGAAGGTGAGCGGCCCGAGCGGCTTCCAGTCGCGCACGGTGCGCGAGCCGACCCGATAGCGGCCGTCGAACGTGTCGAACATCTCCGTCTCGTGGGTCACGCCCTCGTTCAGCGCGGCGGCGGCCGTGAAGATCTTGAAGACCGACCCCGGCTCGTAGGGGTCGGTCAGCGCGCGGCTCACGCGGGCGGCGGCCGGCGCCTCCCCGGGGCGGTTCGGATCGAACGACGGCGCGCTCGCCATCGCGAGCACGTCCCCGGTCCCGCTCTCGACCACCAGCACCGCCCCGCCGCGGGCGCCGGTCTCCGCGATCCCGCGCGCCAGCTCCTGCTCCGCGACCGCCTGGATCCGGCGGTCCAGGGTCAGCTCGAGATTCGCACCCGGCTGGGCTTCGCGCACCACCCGGCTGCCGTGGCCGGTCTGGCGGCCATCCGTCCAGATCATCCGGGCTCCGGGCTCCCCCCGGATCGCCGCATCGAGCGAGTACTCGACGCCGGCGAGACCCTCGCCGTCCACGCCGACATGCCCGATCACCTGCGCCGCGGCGGACCCTCCGGGATAGAAGCGGCCGTACTCCCTGATCGTGTCCAGCGGAAGTCCGGTACTGCGGGCGCAGGCAACCTCTTCGTCATCGGCCTTCCGCTTGATCCACGAGAACTGCGAGTCCCGTTCGAGTCGGCGCCGGACCAGGCCGGGAGCGATGTCGAGACAGCCGGCCAGCCGGGCGGCGGCGTCGCCCAGGTCCCGGCCGACGTAGTCCGGAGGCGACACATAGACCGAGTCCACCGCGAGCGACACCGCGAGCGGGCGGCCGGCGCGGTCGGTGATTTCCCCGCGCAGCGGCAGGACGACGAGCTGGTAGCGGTGCTGGGCGGAGGCGCGGGTGACGGCGGTCTCGTGCCGCAGGACCTGGATGTCGAACAGGTGACCGAGGAGGACGGCTCCCCACAGCCCGAACGCGGCCGCAGCGACGAAGGCCCGCCGCCGCAGCACCCGCTCCGGCTCGCGCGGAGGGGGGTCCGCGGTCGCCGGGCGCACCCGGATCGGTGCGGGCTCGGGCCCTGGGCGGCGCCGGCGGGCGGGGGGGCGACGACGACGGGCGGACCGTCGCCGGACGCGTTTCGGGCGGCCGGCGCGGTCGCGAGCCGGCAGATCCGGAAACAGCGTGAGGGGTCGCCCCGTCCGGTGCGGAGACTCCGGGGTGCGGCCCGATCCGGGCCCGGCGTCGCTCACCGCGGGGGCTCCAGCGCTACGCCCTCGATCACGACCTCTTCGGTCGGGACCACCAGGCCGCGCTCGATCGCCAGCCTCCGGACCCGCGCCGGGTCGGTGAGTTCGGCGATGCGGAGCCGGGAGCGGCGCACCTCCTCGACCAGCCGTTCGCGGGCGGCGCGGAGCTCCTCCACCTGGTACCCGAGTCGCGCCGCCTCGAGGCGCGGCCAGGCGGCCCCGACCACGATCAGCAGGCAGAAGACCGTCGCGACCGTCACGCGGGCCATGTGCCGGTAGCGCGCCGGATCGGGTTTCCGTCGGAGCCAGTGGTTTCGGGGTCGGTAGCCGACCGCGAAGCGGTCCCGATTCATCGAGCGTCTCCCGGGGCCCGCCGGAGGACCCGGAGGCGGGCGCTGCGCGACCGGCGGTTCTCGATCCGTTCGTCTTCGTCGGGCCGCACCGGCCGCCGGGTCTCGACGACGAACTCCCCGGTCCGCCCGAGCTCGCGGAAGCGCCGCTTCACCGGTCCGTCCTCGCCCGAGTGGTAGGCGATCACGACCATCGCGCCCCCGGGGCGGAGGCGCGCCGGCCCTTCGGCGAGGACGGCCGCCAGCGCCTCGTCCTCGCGGTTCACCGCCCGGCGCACCGCGAGGAACGTGCGGGTGGCCGGGTCGATCCGGCTCCGTCGCGGACCGGTGACCGCGATGACGGCGCCGCGGAGTTCCCGGGTGGTCCGGAGCGGGCGCCGGGCCACGATGCGCCGCGCGATCGGCCGGGACCGCCGCTCGCCCGAGCGGTACAGAAGATCGGCGATCTCCCGCTCGTCGAGGCGGTCGAGGAGCTCAGCGGCCGATTCTCCCCGACTCGGGTCCATCCGCATGTCGAGGGGTCCGTCGCGCCGGAGCGAGAACCCCCGCCCGGCGTCGTCGAGCTGCGGACTGGCGACGCCGAGGTCGAGGAGCAGCCCGTCCACCCGACTCCAGCCGGCGCGATCGAGCGCTTCGGCCAGATCCTCGAAGTCGCCGGCGAGGAAGCGGAAGCCCGGATGGACCGCCGCGAGCGCGACGGCGGCCGCCTCCGCCTCGGGATCCCGATCCAGCCCGATCACCTCGGCCCCGGGGGCGGCGCCGAGGATCGCGCGGGCATGGCCGCCGCGGCCGAAGGTCCCATCCAGATAGCGGCCGCCGGGCCGCGGCGCGAGCCGGCGCAGGGTCTCTTCGACGAGGACCGGGCGGTGGCGCTCGCCGGAAGTCACAGCCGTTCCCGGGAGCCGCCGCACCGAAGCGCCGGGAAGGACCGGGACGGAGAGGGCGAGCGCCACGGGGCGGGACTCAGACTCCCAGCCCCGCGAGGAGGGCATGCTCGGCCTCGGACGGGGGATCGTTCTCGATCCGCTGCTGGAGCTTCTCGTGGTCCCAGGCCTCGAGGCACCGCCCCTTGCCCAGCACGTCCACCGGACCCGCGGTCCCGGTCTGGGTCCGGAGCCGCAACGGGATGAGCACTCGCCCGTAGGCGGCGATCTCGGTCTCCTGCCCGAAGTAGTTCACGCGCAGCAGGAACTTGCGTTTGGCCGGATCGAGGTCCCCGCGGGGAGCGAGACGGTTCTCGATCTCCTCCCAGATCGGCAGGGGGTAGATGGAAACGCTCTCTCCGTCGAGGCTGGTGACGAACAGCTTGCGGCCGTGGCGCGCGATGAGGGGGTCGAGGAACGCCCTCGGCAGCTTCAACCGTCCCTTGTCATCAACGGTGGCGGGGTGGTTGCCGCGGAACACGATCGGAGGGCTCGGTAGGGGGACTGCCGCGCAGGCGAAGGCGGAACGGCCGGATTCCGGCCCCTGACCACAGGCAGGATAGCGTTATTTACCACTTTCGCCCACTTTTGTCCACTTCCGGCCCATCACGGACCCTGAGAATGGCAATTCAACCCCCGTGCGCGGCACCGATCCCGCGGGCTGCGCCGTTCCGTTTAGGATGGCGGTCCCGCTTCTGAGCGTGGCGACGCGGGCCACCCTTGACCGCCACCCCATCCGCCTCGCCCGCCGGGAACGATCCCATCCCTTGTCTCTGCCGCTCCGCCACACCCCACCGGATCGCAGACGGCGCCGTTCTCCGCCGCCGGCATCACCAGAGAACGGTCGCGAACTGGACGCGCCGCCCGGTTCCGCGACCCTGTTGCGCGGGGACGCCCTGTCGGCCTACGCAGACTGGCCGGTCCCCTCGATGATCCTCTCGGACGGCGCCTACGGAATCGGCGGATTCCCCGGAGACCCGAGGGGACCTGACCGGCTCGTCGAGTGGTACCGGCCCCACGTCGCGGCGTGGGCCGGGCGCTCCCATCCGTCCACCACCCTCTGGTTCTGGAACACCGAGATCGGGTGGGCCCATGTCCATCCCCTCCTCACCGCCCACGGGTTCGACTACGTTCAGACCGTGGTCTGGGACAAGGGGGTCGCCCACGTCGCCGGAAACGTGAATGGGCGGACGATTCGGCAGCTTCCGGTCGTGACGGAGGTCGCGGTTCTGTACCGGCGGCAGCCTTCGTTCACGACTCCGGATGGAGTCCTCGGCGCAAAGGAGTGGATTCGCTACGAGTGGCGTCGCGCCGGATTGCCACTTCATCGGGCGAACCAGGCCTGCGGCGTGAGGAACGCGGCAACCCGAAAGTATCTGACCCAGGACTGGCGCTGGTACTGGCCACCGCCCGACGCGATGGAACGGCTCGCGCGCTACGCCAATGCCCACGGACATCCGGAGGGGGCCCCGTACTACGCGCTCGACGATGGCGCACCGGTCACTGCCGAAGTCTGGGCCTCGCTTCGCGATCGCTGGAACCACATCCATGGCCTGACCAACGTCTGGTCCCACCCGCCCCTCCACGGCTCGGAGCGGTTCAAGGGGAGTGGAGTCCGGTCGGCTCCCCGCGTCCACGGCGCGGGTCCTTCCGCTTCCGTGCACCTGAACCAGAAGCCGCTCGAGTTCATGCGCCGCATGCTCCTCGCCACAACGGAACCGGGCGATGTCGTGTGGGAGCCGTTCGGGGGCCTCTGCTCCGCGTCGGTCGCGGCGATCGAGCTGGGCCGCCATGCGTTCGCCGCCGAGACCGTGGAACGCTTCGCCGATCTGGCCGGGGATCGTCTGGAGGAAGTGCGGATGCGGTCTTCGCAGGACCTGTTTCGGGTCGCCGCCGGGTAGCGCATTGACGACTCCGCCACCTCCGGCTGCGCCGCATCTTGACCCGCGGCAGCCGGAGACGCTGCTGGTCCACCGAGTCCATCAGGCCTTGCTCGCTCTGCCGGGCCATTTTTCGTCACGCACCAGCATCGAGGGTGTGGCGGCCACCGACCTCTTTGCGCTGAATACGGTCCTCGCAACGACGATCGAGGTTCAGGTGGTGGAAACACTCAACCGGATGCGGAGCATCTGGGATCCCGACGGGGAGTGGAAGCTGTTCCATTTCCTGCGGCAGGCCCAGACTTTCCCCGATGTCCTGCTCCAGCGTCCGACCGCGGGCGGCGGGCGGGATGTGGTGCTCGGAATCGAGCTCAAGGGCTGGTATCTGTTGTCGAAGGAGGGAGTGCCCAGCTTTCGCTACATGGTGACGCCAGCCGCGTGCTCGCCGCGAGACCTGCTTGCCGTCGTCCCCTGGCACCTGGGGAACGTCATGTCGGGGACGCCCACTGTGCGTGTACCCGGAGTGTGGTCGGCGCTTCACGCGGCTTCCTATCGAAATCACTGGTGGACACACCTGAGACGGGCCCGGTCCAGCTCTGCGATCGCGTCTCCCGAAGACGCGCGACCCTACAGCGGGCGAGCGAGCACGTCCGATCGTCCAGCGTCCGATCAGGGCAGGAACTTCGGCCGCATCGCCCGCATCGGCATCATGAAGCCCTGGATTCGGGAGCAGCAGGTGTTGCCCATCGCGGGCATCCCGACGAAGAACTGGATCGCCTTCCTCCGTCAGCACGCCGAGGGAGGTGACCTCGAGGATGTGTTCCGGAAGTTGCAGCGGGAACTCGAGAAGGCCCACTCGAAGGGCTCCGACCGCCGAGTGCGCTCGACCCTCGACGCGCTGAGGGGATTGCGACAAGCCCTGCCCGCCGCTGACTAGACCGACACGATTCAGGGTGGGCCTTCGTTGGGGATTCGTCCCGGGACAGAGGCTTTTCGCTTGACCGGTTTTCGGACGTTCGCCGCGCCCCACCTCGTCGCGATGGCGCTCACCGTGCTGGTCCCGGCGGCGCTCGCCTGGCTCGCCCGGCGGCGGGGCCGCTCGACTGCGCGGGCCATCTCGATCGGGTGGGCGGCGGCTCTGGGCGCGAACGAGCTGGTTTACTGGACGGTCCGCTGGCGCGAACTCGGCCCTGGTGGTTTCCTCGCGAACCACCTGCCGCTCAACCTGTGCGGCGCCGCGGTGCTCATGACGATCGCCACCCTGCTGTGGCCGCGGCAGTGGACCTACGGCATCCTCTATTTCTGGGGCCTGGTGGGCGCCGGAAACGCCGTGCTGACACCGGGGGCCCTCGCGGTGGACTTCCCCGAGTACCGCTTCTTCCAGTACTTCATCGCCCACTCGGGGATCTTCGGTGCGGTCCTGTTCATGACCTGGGGGCTCCGCCGCCGGCCCGGCGTTCGGGACCTCGTGCGCGCGTTCGTCGCCCTGAACGCCCTCGCGGTGGTCGCCGCGGTGGCGAATCTGCTGCTCGACGCGAACTACCTCTACCTCTGCGGCCCGCCTCCGGGAACCATCTCGCCGTTCTTCTTCGCCCCCTGGCCGTGGTATCTGCTGTTCCTCGAATTCCTCGGCGCCGCGATGTTCTTCGTCGTGCTGGCTCCGTTCCTTCGTACGCGCGCCCGCTCCCCCGGATAGCATTCGCCGCCGTGCGCGCCGGGATTGTGGGATTTGGCGCCGCCGGCAAGAAGACGCTCTTCTCGCTGCTCACCCGGGCGGCGGCGGCCGGGTACTCCCGGGAAGCGCGGAGGGGCGTTCTCGCGGTTCCCGACGAGCGTCTGGATACGCTGGCCCGCCTCCACCGATCGCGCAAGACGACTCCGGCCACCCTCGAAGTGGTCCTCCTCCCGGCGCTCAGACCCGGCGCCTCGGGCGTCACCGAGAACCTGGCCGCCATCCGCGATGTGGACGTGGTGGTCCACGTGGCGCGGGCCTTCGAGGACCCGGCGTTCCCCTCCCCGTTCGACTCGGTGGACCCGGTGCGCGATGCGATGAACCTCGAGCTGGAGCTGCTCCTCGCCGACCTCGCGGTGCTGGAGAAGCGACTCGCGCGGCTCGGAAACGACCGCGCCCGGGGCAAACCGGAGGCGATCCGCGGCGAGGCCGATCGGCTGGAGCGGGCGCGGCGGTTCGTGGAGGCGGAGCGCCCGCTGCGGGACGTGCTCTCGCGCGCGGAGCGGAAGCAGCTTGTCGGCTACGGACTGATGAGCGCCAAGCCGCAGTTGGTCGTCGTCAACGCGGGGGAGGAGGAGATCGGCGCCGCTCCGGTGGAACGGCCCGGATTCGAGGCGCTCGCCGCGCTCGGCGAGACGCGCCTGGCCTCCATTTCCGCCCGGATCGAGGCCGAGATCGCCGACCTCGAGGAAGAGGACGCGGCCGAGTTCCGCGCCGACCTCGGGGTGGAGTCGGGCGCCGCCGAACGCATCGTGCGCGCGGTGTTCGAACTCATGGACCGGGCCACGTTCTATACCGCGGGCGAGACCGAGGCCCGGGCGTGGCTCGTACGCCGGAACACCCGCGCCCAGGAGGCGGCGGGATCCATCCACTCCGACATGGAGCGGGGCTTCATCCGCGCCGAGGTGGTGGCCTACGACACGCTCGTGGAGTGCGGGTCGTGGGATGCCGCCCGGGCCCGGGGTGCGTTGCGTCTCGAAGGCAAGGACTATCCCGTCCAGGACGGGGACGTCCTCGTGATCCGCTTCGCGGTGGGTTGAACCCGCTCAGGACGCGGGTTCCGCATCGGCGCCTTCCCGGGCGTCGCGCCGGACCGCGAGCATGTCCGGCGTCGCGATCTCGACCCCGGCCGCGTCGAACACATCCATGACGTTCTCGCGGAGTGTCGCTTCGATCGCCACCATCGAGTCCGCCTCCCGGATGCGGGCGTGGAGTTCGTAGTTCACGCCGAAGTTGCCGAAGCCGCGCGGCAGGACCTGGGGCGCGGGATCACGAAGGATCCCGGGCGTGCGCGTCGCCGCCTCGAGCAGCATGTCGCGCGCCCGGCGCCAGGGGAGGTCGTAGCCGAGCCCGGCCGCGACCACGACGGCCAATTCTCCCCGGTTCGCCGCTTCGCTGAAGTTGACCACCTGATCGCGGAGCACGACTCCGTTCGGGATCGTCACCTCCTCGTTCCGCAGCGTGCGGATCCGGGTCACGATCAGCGTCCGGGCGAACACCTTGCCCTCGGTCTCGCCGATCTTCACCCGGTCGCCGACCCGGAACGCGCTCGTGTAGGTCAGGACGAGCCCCGAGAGCAGGTTCCCGATGGCCGATCCCGATCCCAGGGTCACGAGGGCGCCGAGGAACAGGGCGAAGCCCTCGAAGAACTGCGATCCCGAGCCCGGCAGGTACGGGAACGCGAACATCAGGGCGAAGAGAACCGTGACCAGCCGCAGGACCGAGTAGGTCGCATCCGCCCAGTCGGGTTCGAAGCCGCCGATGGTCAGATCGCCCCGTTTCACCGCGAACCGCAGGATGCGCAGCAGCCGGAGGAAGAGGTAGGCGGCGGCGGCGATCACCGCGATGGTGAACAGATTGGGAAGCCAGCGCAGGATCCCCAGCGCGACCTCCACCATGGGAGTTCCGATGAAGCGGAGGAGACGGTCGCCGTAGGCCGCCGTGGCCGGGAAGAAAGTCAGGACCAGCGGGACGTAGAGGTAGAGAATCAGCAGGATCAGCAGCACCCGGGCGATCCGCACCACTCCGAGCACGGTCTCCGCGACCCGGTCGCGACGGACCAGATCGACCCCCCGGAACCGCACCTGCTCGGCCGCCTCTTCCCAGGTCCTCACCCGTGTCCGCGCGACACCGGTGACGTGCCGGAGGAAGCGGAGCAGCACCACCAGGACCGCGGTGGCGACGGCGGTCAGGATCGCGCCCCGGACGAGCGCCTGGAAGCGCTCGGCATCGGCGCGGCCGAGACTGGCGAACAGCGGCGCCCCCTCGCCCAGGCCGCTCGACCACATGTGGCTCAGCAGAGCGAATCCGCCAAGCGCGCAGGACCACTTCGCCCAACGGAACAGCCTCCGGCGGAGCGGTGGTTCGGTCAGGCGCCACAGGACGACCCGGATGGCCCCCGCCACCGTCCATGCCGCGAACGCCGCGAACAGCGGGAAGAGAACCAGATGCTGGGCCAGATCCCCGACGCCGGCGTCGGTGAGCCACTGGCGAAGAACTTCCACGAACGACGACCCCCGTTACCGGCCGATGATACGGACTGCCGGCGCGCCACTGCCGGCGCGCCGGACTCCAGTCCCTTGCCGGGCCCCCACCGGGAGAACTGGCGCCGGACTCCAGTCCGGCAATTCAGTCTGTGGAAAAACTCCGAGGTCTTGGGGTCGGGGATCGTGAGGGGTTTTACAATTTGTAGGCATGGCGATGGGCAAGCGCCGTGTGGAACGGCCAGGGAAGTTGTGGATTGCGACGACGGACATCGCGAGAGGTCCGGGCTGTGCGTTTTACCGGGGGCTGAACCGGGTTTTGGATGAGGCGGGGTTCGACGACCACGCGCAGGATGTCTGTCGCGAGTTCTACGCGGCGGGGAGAGGCCGGCCGAGCATGCCGCCGGAGAGCTACTTCCGTCTGCTGATGGTGGGGTATTTCGAGGGCATCCCGTCGGAGCGCGGGATCGCCTGGCAGCTGGGGGACTCGCTGAGTCTGAAGGAGTTCGTGGGGCTGGGGCCGACGGATCGGGGCTGGGACCACTCGACGCTGTCGAAGGCGCGGAAGCGGATCTCGATCGAGGCGCACGAGGAGGTGTTCACGTGGGTTCTGAGACGGCTGCGGGAGTCGAAGTTGCTGCGGGGGCGGAAGCTGGGGGTGGACGGGACGACGCTGCGGGCGAACGCGGCGCTGCGGGCGATCCGGCGCCGGGACAGCGGGGAGGCGTATCGGGAGTTTCTGCGCCGGCTGGCGCGGGAGTCGGGGATCGAGACGCCGACGCTGGCGGATCTGAAGCGGGTGGACCGGAAGCGGAGGAGGAAGAAGAAGACCGGATGGAACCGGGAATGGACGCAGCCGGTGGATCCGGACGCGCGGATCGGGAAGATGAAGAGCGGGGAGACGCGGATGCTGCACAAGGTGGAGCATGCGGTGGACTTGGAGACCGGCGCGATGGCGGCGGTGGTGGTTCAGGCGGGAGACCAGGGGGACACGAAGACGCTGGAGACGACGGTGGAGGAGATGGAGGCGCGGCTGGAGGACGCGGAGGTGGAGCGGGGAAAGGTGCGGGTGGTGGTGTGCGACAAGGGGTATCACTCCGACGAGACGATGGTGGGGCTGAAGCGGAAGGGGCTGCGGTCGTATGTGGCGGAGCCGCAGCGGGGGCGGCGGAAGTGGGCGGGGAAGGAGGAGGAGAAGAAAGCGGTGTATCTGAACCGGCGTCGGATCCGGCGGTCTTACGCGAAGGGGTGGCTTGCGCGGCGAGGGGAGGTGGTGGAGCGTTCGTTCGCGCACTGCTACGAGACCGGCGGGCTGCGGCGGCTGTATCTGCGGGGGCGGGAGAACATCGGCAAACGACTCCAGATCCACGCTGCGGCGTTCAATCTGGGGCTGCTGATGCGGACGCGGTATGGGGTCGGGACGCCGAGAACGCTGCAGCGGTATCGGCGCCTGGCGCGGATGTCGTATTTTGAGCGCCTGAGACGCCTTCAGAGCCGTTTCCGGGCCCTCTGGAGGCTGCGGGGCGTCCTCGGGACGCGATTTCGGCTTGCTCGGCTTCCGGCGTCGTCACATTTCATGCCGCGCCAGGTGCCATACCAGCATCTCCACTCTTGGCCAAAAGGGCTTTTGTCCACAGCCTGAATTCCCAGGCGAGCTGCCGGCGCGCCGGACTCCAGTCCCTTGCCGGCGCGCCGGACTCCAGTCCGGCAATCGGTCGAAGAGTCCGGCGCGCCGGCAGTCCGGCACCGAGACGTCCTCTCGACCACCGCCTCCGTCGCGGCTGGTAGCCTGGAAGTTCGTGAAGCCGGGTGATGACGAGGTCCGCGCCACCGTCTTCGCTTGGCTGGATCGGGAATCGGAGCGGAATGACGGGCTGTTCTCGTGGCGCGCCCTCGCGAGTGGAGTCCGGCTCGGCAACGACCAGCGGCTGCCTCTCGTGACGCAGATGGGGATCTGGTGTCCACGGATCTGCGACGCCGCGCTTTCCATCCGCACCGCCGCCCCGAGGCCGAATCGGCCCCCTCCGTACGAGGACAGCTTCACGGACGGACGGCCCCGCTACCGGTACCGCGGCGCCGACCCCGACTCCTGGGACAACCGCGCGCTCCGCGAGGCGATGGCGCGGGCGAAACCGCTCGTCTGGTTCGTGGGCATTCGCCCGGGCGTGTACATCGCCGAGTGGCCGGTCATCGTCGTGGGAGACGACCCGTCAGCCCTGACTTTCGAAGTCGAGTTCGTTCGCGGCCTCGAGCTGCCTCGGGAAGACGCCGCGGCCGAGAGCTCCGAAGCGGTCCGGCGGTATGTGTCGCACACCCGCTATGTCCGCCTGCACCAGCGCGCCTTCCGCGAGCGAGTGCTCGCCGCCTACCGTGTGCAATGCGCGTTCTGCCGACTCCGCCACCGGGAACTCCTCGACGCCGCCCACATCGTCCCCGACGCGGACGGCGGCCAGCCGGTTGTGCCGAATGGACTCGCGCTTTGCAAGCTCCACCACGCCGCCTTCGACGGGCTGTTCGTAGGAGTCCATCCCGACCGCCGCGTCGTCATCGTTCGGCGCGAGGTCCGCGAAGAAGAGGACGGTCCCATGCTAGAGCACGGGCTGAAGCGTCTGCACGGGCAGCGCATCCATCAGCCGCGCAGCCGCCTCGCCCGACCGGACCAGGAGTTTCTCGAAACGCGGTTCAGGCGATTCCGGGCGGTACGGCTGGCATCCTGACGACGGCGGCCGCGAAAGCCGCTCTTTCTTGGCGCTCCGTACGGCGCCGGTTGGGTCGGCTGCTCGGTGCCGGGCCCCTACCGGGAGAACCGGCGGAGTCCGGCGCTCCGGTGCACCGGAACTACACGTCGAGGTGGGTGGGGTCGGGGGCGCCCGTGTGGATGAGCTTGCGACGGGCTGCGGGGTTGCGCCCCATGAGGTTCCGGATGAAGGCTCGCGCCGAAGCGACATCCGCCATGCGCACCTGCAGCAGAGTGCGGGTGGCCGGGTTGAGCGTCGTCTCCCAAAGGGTCCGCGGCGGCATTTCTCCGAGACCCTTGAACCGGGTGATCACCGGCGCCTTCCGGCCGGCCCCGACCGATTCGAGGATCCGGTCCCGCTCGGCTTCGTCGCGGGCCCACCGGACTCTCCCGCCGAAATCAAGGCGGAACAGCGGCGGCTGCGCCACGTACACCCGGCCGGCGCGCAGGAGCGGCGCGAGGTAGTTCACGAAGTAGGCCAGCAGGAGCGTCGTGATGTGGTGGCCGTCGGCATCCGCGTCGGCGAGCAGGATCACCCGGCGGTAGCGGAGCCGCTCCGGGTCGCAGTTCTTCCCGAAGCCGCATCCGAGCGCGAGGACGATGTCCCGCAGCTCGCGGTTCTTGAGCACCCGCTCCTGGGTCGCGCTGGCGGCGTTCAGGATCTTCCCGCGGAGCGGCAGGACGGCCTGTCGCACCCGGTCGCGGCCCTGCTTGGCCGAACCTCCGGCCGAGTCGCCTTCCACCACGAAGATCTCGGTCTCCCGGGCGTCGCGGGAAGCGCAGTCGCTGAGCTTGCCGGGCAGAACGCTGCGGGTGCGGGCTTCCGCCTTGCGCGTCACCGCCGCCGCCGCGGCCCGAGACGCCTCCCGGGCGCGGGCGGCGAGGACCACGCGGTGGGCGATCCGCTCGGCCGCGGTCGGGGTCTGATGGAGCCACTTCTCGAGCGCGACCCGAACCGCCGCGTCCACCGGCGTACGGATCTCCGGGTTGTTCAGCCGGTCCTTCGTCTGCCCCTGGAACTGGGGGTCGGGAAGGAAGACGCTGAGAACTGCGAGCACGCCCTCGCGGGCGTCATCCGCTGTGACCGAGAGGCCGCGCGGCGTGCGCTGGCTCGTTCCCAGGTACTGCCGCACCGCCTTCGCGAGCCCCTCCCGCAGCCCGGCCTCGTGGGATCCGCCCGATCCGGTGGGGATGCCGTTCACGTAGCTGCGGAAGTTCTCCCGGGTCGCCTCGGTCCAGCCGAGCACCACTTCGAGCCTTCCTTCGCCGTCCGCCGTCAGCGGATCCTTCACCAACTGGAAGGGCGCCTCGTGGGACGGTTTCCGCTTCCTTCGTTGGAGCAGGGCATCGAAGTAGTCAGCGAGCCCCCGCTGGTGCCGCCACTCCCGGGTTCGCCCGGCGGGCTCGTCCCGGAACGCGATCCGGAGCCCCCGGTGGAGGAAACTGGTCTCTTCCAGCCGCGCCGCGATGCGAGCCGGGTCCGGCTTCGGGTCGGGGAAGACCTCCGGGTCGGGCAGGAACCGGATCTCGGTCCCCGAGCCCCGCGCCGGGCCCAGGTCTTCGAGTCCGGAGACCGGCTTGCCCCGGGCGAACTCCATGCGCCACCGGCGGCGGGCCCGCCAGACCGTCGCGGTGAGCGAGGCGCTCAGCGCGTTCACGACCGACGCGCCGACCCCGTGGAGTCCACCGGCGGCCCGGTACACCCCCCGTTCGAACTTGCCGCCGGCGTGGAGGGTGGTGAGGATCACCTCGAGCGCCGGACGCCCCGACGGCTGGTGCGGGTCCACCGGGATTCCGCGCCCGTCATCGCGGACGCTGACCGATCCATCGTCGTGGACCGCGACCGAGATCCGGGCGGCATGGCCGTTCATGGCCTCGTCCACGGCGTTGTCGAGGGTCTCCCAGACGAGGTGATGGAGCCCGTCGCGGTCCACTCCGCCGATGTACATCGCCGGGCGCTTGCGGACCGCGGCCAGTCCCTCGAGGACCCGGATGTCCTTCGCCGAGTAGGCGGACTCCGAGGTCCGCGGTCGGGTCCGGCGGGAGGCGGCGCTCATCGGGGTCCCTTCCTCAGCCGAGGGGCTCCGGGGGTTCGATCGCCTTGACCACCCCGGCGAAGCCGGCGCGGGCCACCCGGCGTCCCGGGCCGCCCCGCGCCCGGACCCGGAACCGGGTGGTGTCGAGATGGCGGGTCTGTCCGCCGGTCGTCCGCACCGTGAGCGGCTCCTTCCCGGGCGAGATACGGAATCCGAGCACCCGGTCTCCGGCGCGCAGCCGGATCACTCGGACCCCGAACCCCGGGCCCCGGAGGAGGTTGATCTCCTCCGCGTCCACGAGGAGCGCCCGCCCCTTCTCGGTGGCGAGGATGAGCGTGTCCTCTCCGCCCGTCAACGCCACGCCGAGGACCTCGTCGTCCCCGCGCAGCCGGGCGAACCGCCGGCCGGGCCGCTTCGACGGCGTGTTGAAACCGTCGAGTCGGAAGCGCAGCGCCTGGCCGCGCCGGGTCACCGCCACCGCCTGCTCCAGCGCCCGCCCGCCGCCCGCGCGCTCGAGCGCCCGCGCATCGAGGCTCAGGAGCGAGACGATGCGTTCGCCGTCGCGCAACGCGAACAGGGTCTGGATCGGGTCGCCGTAGCCGGTGCTGGCGGGGACATGGGCGATCCGGGTCGTGAATGCGGTCCCGAACGAGGAGAACAGCGCCACCGGGGCGCGGGTGTTGCCGGGTTCGACGGCCACGACCCGGTCGCCGTCGCGAAGGCGCAGCTTCTCCATTTCCCTGACCTCGCGTTGCCTCCGGATCCATCCGTCGCGGGTGAGAACCACGGTGGCTTCCTCGTCCGGGAGCAGATCCTCCTCGGCGAAATCATCCGACTCCGGGGCCGACACGAATCGGGTGCGCCGCGGCTCGCGAGGCCGGAAGCGGTCGCGGAGCTCCACCAGCTCGCGCCGAACCTCGGCGGCGATGCGGCGATCGCTCCCGAGCATCTCCTCGACTCTCGCCAGCCGCGCCTTCCGTTTCTTCGCCTCCTCGACGAGGACCTCGATCTCGAGCCGCGCCAGCCGGTACACCCGGAGTTCGAGGATCGCGTCGGTCTGCTCGGCGTCGAGCGGCAGCTCCGCCCGAATGCGGCGGGCCGCGTCCGCCTTGCCCGAGGAGGCCCGCACGATCTCGAGAATGCGATCGAGCGCCTCGAAGACGAGCAGGAAGCCATCGAGGAGATGGAGCCGGGCCCGGAGTCGCCGGCGCTCGTCGGCCAGCCGCCGTCGGATGACCTCGCGACGGAAGGCGAGAAAGTCGGCGAGGAGAGTCCGGACCCCGACCCGTTCCGGCGCCCCGCCCGGGGACCGGACGAACCGGAGACAGGTCAGATCCACCGGGACCGAGGAGAGAAGCGGCGTCCGTTTCGAGAGCAGCGCCACGATCCGATCCACCGGAATGTCCTTGCGGGCCTCCAGCCGGATCCGGACGTCGTCGGTCGAGAGGTCGCTGACTCCGAGGAGGCCCGGCGCCGAGCTGTCCGCCGCCAGAGCGCCCAGGCGCTCGACCAGTTGCGCCTTGTCCACTCCGTAAGGGACCGAGGTGATGTGGATCGTGCGGACCCGACCCCGCACCCCCTGCTCCTCCACCCGGCCGCGCACGCGGATCGAGCCTCGCCCTTCGCGGTAGATCGCGGCCACCCGCGCCGGAGGATCCAGGATCTCGCCGCCGGTCGGAAAGTCCGGCCCGGGAAGCTTTTCGGCGAGACGGGCGTCGGGGAGCTCCGGATCGTCGAGGAGCGCGATGAGGGCGTCGAGCACCTCGACTGGATTGTGGGGCGGAATCTGGGTGGCGACCCCGACCGCGATTCCGCTGGAGCCGTTCACGAGCAGCAGCGGCAGCCGGGTCGGCAGCACGACCGGTTCCTTCCGGGCCCCGTCGTAGGTCGGGCGCTCGTCCACCGTGTCCGCGGCGAGATCTCCGAGGATGTCCTCGCTGACCGGCGGAAGCCGGCACTCGGTGTAGCGCATCGCCGCCGGGGGGTCGCCGTCGAGCGAGCCGAAGTTCCCGGATCCCTCGACGAGCGGCACCCGGGAGGCGAACGGCTGCGCGAGCCGAACGAGCGCCTCGTAGATGGCGGAGTCGCCGTGGGGGTGGTAGGCCCCCATGACGTCTCCGACGACCTTGGCGCATTTCGAGAAGCGGCCGCCGGGGCGCAGTCCCTTGCGCCACATCGCCACCAGGATCCGTCGCTGGACCGGCTTCAGCCCATCGCGCACGTCGGGGAGCGCCCGCGAGGTGATCACGGAGAGGGCGTAGGTGCGGTAGCGGTCCTCGGTGACCGCGGCGAGCTCGACCGACCGCACCCGCGGTCCGGTCGCCGTTTCGGACCCGGCGCCGAACGGGAGCCTCGAGGGCGTGCGGCGTCGGCCGGGAGCGCGGGTCATGTTCGCCGCCGGAGGTAGGCTGCGGAGGCCATGTCCCCGCGAGCGCGGGCCGAGCGGCCGCCGTCTCCCCGTCTGCCCGGCATCTCGCTGCTCCTGCTCGCCGCCGCCGCGCTCGCGGCCGCGCCGCTCCTCGAGTCGCTCTCGGGGAGCGGGCGGCTGTGTGTGGTCCGGGCCGTCGCGGGCATCCCGTGTCCGCTCTGCGGCGGCACCCGCGCCCTCGCCGCCCTCGCGGGCGGCGAGTTCGTCGAAGCGTTCACCTGGAATCCGCTCGCCGCGCTCGGCGTGATCCTGGCCCTGCCGTTGGGCGCGGCCATGACAGCGGGGTGGGATCTCCCGGCGGCGTGGAAGGGGAGGTTCCTGTTCCCCGTCGCCGCCGCCGCGGTCATGAACTGGGCCTACCTCCTCGCTGTCGGGCGCTGATTCCGTCGAAGGCCGGGCGGCCGCGCGTCAGTCACCGTCGCCGGACGATTCCACCATCTTGAGGAAGGCGGCGAGGCGTTCGTTCTCATAGCGCACGATGTTCAGGAAGAGGCTCTCGATCAGGTAGCGCCGCCGCTCCTCTTCGGTCAGGGAGTCGGCGATGTGCGTGATCTCTCCCATCATCGCCTCGTAGGTGTTGCGGAACTCGCTGCGGACCGAGACCTCCTGGTAGAGCGCCTCCAGCACGGCGAGCAGGTCGCCGTCGAGAGCGATCCGGCGTCCGCCGCGCATCGTGATCGAGCGCATCAGCGGGCTCCCTGCTCGGCGAGCGCCCCGACGCCGTCCTCCACGGTGTCGTGGATCGCGATGAACTCGTGCGCGCCGGTCATGCGCAGCATCCGGGCGACCCGCGTCTCGAGCCCGGCGAGCACGACCCGCCCGCCCCGGTCCCTCACCCGGCGGTAGAGGTCCATGAGGCAGCCGATGGCCGCCGAGTCCACGTAGTTCACCGCCGAGAAGTCCAGCAGCACGCGCGGCGCCTCCGGGGGGAGGCGGCGGTGGACCTGTTCGACGAAGGAGTCGAGCATGGCGTACACCAGCCGCGGCGCCTCCGGGCGAAACACCGTGACGCCCGAAGCCGTGTGCGTCGTGATCTTCATGCCTCTGCCTCCTGGTCGCCGGCCATCACCGGCGCTCCTGTTTGTCGTCGGTCCGTCGGGAGCGGACCGGCGCCTTGCGGGCGTTTCGGAAATGTCGCATCACTCCCGCCCGGCCCCGGTGGATACGACTCTTCACCGTGCCCCCCGGAACGCCCAGCCGCTCGCTGATCTCGTCGTAGGAGAGTTCGTGGAGGAACCGGAGCTGGAACGCCTCCCGCAGTCGGGGCGAGAGCGACTCGAGGGCGTCGGCGAGATGCCGCCGAGCCTCCCGAAGCTCCAGCGTGCGGCCCGGATCGGGAGCGGGATCCGCCGCCCACCGCTCCAGTTCGACCGCCTGGGGGCGCAACCGCTGACGCTCGCGCGCCCGTGCGCGGTAGCGGTCGATGCAGAAGTTGCGCGCCACCGAGTTGAGCCACACCACGAAGTGCGCCCGCGGATCGAAGCGGTCGAGCCGCTGGTAGAGATGCACCACGATCTCATGGGACAACTCCTCGGCCTCCTCATAGCTCCCGGTGAACCGGTAGGCGACCGAGAACAGACGCTTTCGGTGGCGACCGATGAGGTCGCGCCACGCCGCCTCGGGGTCGAGCTCGCCCGCGCGCAGAGCGCGGATCGTGGCGAGGTCGAGAGCGTTCGGGTCGTCGTCGGCCCCGGTCGCTCCGTCTCGAGCTGCGGCGGCGGCCGCTCGTTCGGCCCCGGGGGCGCCGATCAGGTCTCCGGGACCTCGGGACGCCCGGCGGCCACCCACGCGGTGTACCAGAGGCTCGCTGCGTCGCCGGCCGCGTCGGTCAGAAGCGAATTCACCAGCGGACCGAGCTCCCGCCACATGCTTTCCATGTAGAAGCGGTCGTATCCAGCGATGCCCCGACGGGACATCGAGTCCACGAACGTGATGTTGTCCACCCAGACGTGCGCCTTGACCGGCAGCGAGCGCATGTACTCCTCGGGGCGATCCAGGTAGAGCCCGGCGGAGTCGTCCACCCGGAGCTGATTGGCGAAGGCCTCGAGGAGCTGGGTGTCGAAGCGGCGGGCGAGCCCGTCCTGCTCGGTCGGCTGGCCGTCCCCCACCGCCGAGATGTTCGGGGGCGTGCTCACTTCTCCCACCAGCCACGACACGTCGGCGGCGAGGCCGAGGACCTCCTCGAAGTCACTCTCGCGGAACGCCTCCACGAGCTCGGCCCACGTCTCGAGCAGGCGGAAGAGAGCGTCTCCGTTCCCTTCGATCTCCTCCTCCGAGAACCGTCGTCCCGCGAGTTCGCGGTTGGCCGGGACGTCCCAGAACGGGAACACGTCGTAACTCTCCAGATGGAAATGGGCCGGGTTGCGCCCGCGCCCGGGATCCTCGAGGAACTCGAAGAAGTCCTCCTCCCGATCCTCGAAGAAGTCCTTCAGCGGATCGCGCAGCGACTCGATGGCCTTCTCGCCGATCCGCCGGTGCCCCTCGGGCCCCCACGCCGCCGCCGGCGCCGCCCCCACCGCGAGCGCGAGCAGCGCGGCGGCCGCCCCCACGAAGCGCCGTTCAGGTCCGGGATGTCGCAAGGTTCGTCCCGCGGCCGACCCACCGACCGCGAAGTGCGGGATTCTAGACCCGCCTCCCCGGTACGCTCCGCCCGCCGTGCAACCCACCGCCCCGCTCGCCCCCGGCGCCCGGGTCGTCATCCGCGACGCCGAGTGGATCGTCCGCCGGGTGGATCGCTCCCGCGACGGGGGCCGGCAGTTCCTCGGTGACGGCGTCTCCGAACTCGTCCGCGGTCGGGAGGCCATCTTCCTCAGCGCCGTCACCGGGTCCGGATCCTCGACACGGCGCCCCAGGCGCTCCGGCAGCCGCGCCAGCGAATCCTGATCACCGACGCCGTCGGGCTGGGCAAGACAAGACGCTCGAAGCCGGGATCCTCGTGAGCGAGCTGATCGCCCGTGGCCGTGACCGACGCATCCTCATCCTTGCGCTGAAGAGCATGTGCACCCAGTTCCAGAAGGAGTTCTGGAACCGGTTCACGATCCCGCTCACCCGCCTCGATTCGAGCGGCATCCAGAAGATTCGGAGTCGCATACCGACGAACCACAACCCCTCGGCGGAACCTCGACCGCGAGATAGCGGAACTGGCCGTGTTTCGTGTTGGCCCCGTCGGTGATCGGGCGGCCATAGTCCCGCCACGACAGCTCGTAGTCGTGACGGAGGCAAATCGGATCTTCCCTCCCCTTCATCGTCTCCGTGCTCGCGCGTGGATGCCATCGCAGTTCGTCTTTCGCTCTGATCCGACGGCCGCGGTGGATCCGGAACGCGGCATCAATGGTCCCCTTCTTCAACGGCGGCTTCCAGTGGAGATGGTCGTTGGTCAGGGCCACGACGAAGCCGTGCCCCACTCGCTCGACGCGCTGGATGTCCTTCAGGCAGTCGTAGCGCGAGAGATCCTGTGCGCCTTGCTCCAGGAGAAGGAATTCTTCTCCCGCGACGCGGGCGTCCAGTTTGCGCGTCCAGTACTTGAGCTCGATCGCCGCTCGGGACTCGGGGAGCCAGATGTCGAGGTACTTCTTCTCACCACGATGAGGTGGATACTCCAGACGCACTCCCTCGCCGGTCGTTTCTCGGATCCGCCACGCGAGGGCGAACTGGAAGTCGGCCTCGGAGTAGAACACTGGCCGCTCGCGGGCCAGCGTCGCCAGAATCGCGTGGAGGTCCATCACGGATCCTCCCGGAGCGGGTCCCGGCAGACCCCGGTGACGTTCTCGAACACTGTATTCGTCATGGCTTCCTCCCGTCACCGGCCCCGACGACAGGAGGTTACGCGAGGACCTGGCCGAACTGCCGGCGGGATTGTTGACGAGATCCATCGAAGCAATGTCCGCCTGGTCGACGGAGACTGATGGCCGATCAGGCCTTCCGGAAGTTCGATGTTGACGGGGATCATGAGTTCCTCCTGCGTGGGCGCACCGGATCCCGGCGCGGAGCGGGAGCGCGGGCTGTGATTCAGTCGCGTTCGGCCCGGACGGCGAGGAGGTTGCGCTGCTCGCGGCCGAGAACGACGCCCACGAGGTGGATCGGCTCGCCGCGGGCGCGGTACTTTTCGGCGTAGCCGCGCTCGCGTATCTGCCCCATCGCCCGCGCCATGGCGGCGTCGCCGTCCTCCCCGTCCTCCGCCATCTTGAACTCCAGCACGAACACCTGCCCGCGGTGGAGCAGCACCATGTCCGCTCGCCCTCGGTGCGAGGCGTCCTCCACCCGAACCTCCATGCCGATGGCCTGAAAGCAGGCGTACAGCATCCCCGCATACCAAGCCTCGTAGCGCGCGAGTTCCGGACGGCTCTGCCACTGGTACGGGACTCCGGCAAAGAAGCTCCGCAACCGGGCGGCGAAACCATCGAAGTCGTTCTTCGCCAGCATTTGACTCATTGCTCTACCGTCGCTCGACAGCTCCGCGCCACGCCCGCTGACGTGTTGCAGCAGGCTGTTGTTCAGGCTGTAGCGAACCTCCAGATTGGGATAATCGAGCGTGAACAGGGTCTGTGGTCCGATCCTCTCTTCGGAGGTGATCGTCAGGTAGCCTGCCTGGAACAGCAGGGCGTCGAGGCGGATGTCGTCCACATCGAAGGTCGAGAGCAGGTCCGCGTCCGTGACGCGGTCGTCCAGTTCCAGCGTGCTCACCTGCCGGTCCATCATCAGCGGGAACAGGAAGCTCGGCGAGCCGGTCTGATACCAGTACGACTGGAACTCCCGCCTGGCGAACAGAAGCAGGATGTCGAAGGGGTTGTACACCCTCTCTCCGCCCCGCCAGTGGTAGCCGTTGTACCAGCGGCGGATCTCCTCCCGGTCGAGTCCCGGCAACTCGGGGGCGAAGGTCGTATCGAGATCGCCGTCGGTATAGCCGCAGACCGTGGCGTAGCGAGGATCAAGGCTGATGTCCCAGAGGTTGTTCAGACCGGAGAACAGGCTCACCTTCGAGAACATGCTGATCCCGGTGACGAACACGAAGCGGACGTGACGGGCGCTGTCCTTGATGATGCCGTAGAAGCCGCGCAGCGAGTCCCGATTCGCCTTCGCCATCTCCGGGTCCTCGAGCACATCGAGAATCGGCTTGTCGTACTCGTCCACGAGCACAACGACCTGTTTTCCCGTTGTGCGATGCAGCCGATCCAGCAGGCTCTGGAGGTGCTCGGGCCCCCTGGTCTCGGATGCGGCCGGCCGCAGGCCGGCATTCCGCTCGGCGATCTCCAGTTGGCTTCGAATGCTGCCGTCGAGATCCCCGGGTGCGCCGAATTGCCCGGCAAAGCTGAGCCGAACCACGGGATGGGCGTCCTCCCAGTCCCAGTGACCGTGGATGTCCAGCCCTCGGAACAGGGGCTCGTTGCCCGCGAACAGTTCGTGCAGCGTATCGAGCAGAAGGCTCTTGCCGAACCGGCGAGGCCTGGACAGGAAGTAGTAGTCACCGCGCTCGACCAGATCCCGGATCAGGGGGGTCTTGTCAACGTAGTAGCTGTCCGTCTCCCGGAGCCTGCGGAAGGACTGGATGCCGATGGGGAGGCGACGGCGTTTCATGGGTCGGGCGTGCGGAAGGGGTCGTTTCCCGACGCTACCACGCCGCCCGCTTCCGGCGACCGGGAAGTTCTTCACACCCCGGGAGTTCCGCCGCGCGCGAAGGTGAGGATGGACACCGGACCGGCGCCGGCGGCGAGAAGCGTTCGGGTCGCCGCGTCGGCGGTGCTGCCGGTCGTGAGGACATCGTCCACGAGCAGCAGCGGCCGTCCCGCGAGCCGCGCCGGCAGGTCGCGAGCCCGGAAGACGCGGCTCACGTTCCGGCGGCGGCGTCCCGGCGTGACCGCGGTCTGCGGCGGGGCGTGGCGCCGCCGCAGGAGCGAGGCGCGGAGCGGGAGCTCCAGCCGTTCCGCCACGCCCTCGGCGATGGACTGCGCCGGGTTGAAGCCCCGGCGGATGCGCCGCCCGATCGGCGACGGCATCGGGACCACCGCCTCGGGAGGCCGCTCAGCTTCCAGAGGGAGGGAGGGCTCTCCCGCCATCGCACCCCCGGGGCCGCCTCCGATCCTCGCCTTCCCCCTCGGCGGG
Organism: Vicinamibacteria bacterium; assembly: GCA_965232015.1. GTDB lineage: Bacteria > Acidobacteriota > Vicinamibacteria > Marinacidobacterales > Marinacidobacteraceae > JAJEAO01. Next base: position 3,405,233 of record OZ246946.1, read on the forward strand.
TCCCGGCGGACCATCTCCCACGCAGACGCCGCCGCGGCCGCGAGCAGGGGAGCGAGCGTCTCCCGCCTCCGGTACTTCAGCTCCGTGACGGCGCGCCGAACCGCTCCCTCGTAGGGCGCGGCCGCCACCGCCCGAACCCACGGAGGCGGATCGTTCCGGCAGCGGCCGCAGACCTCGGGAACGCGGAAGTCGGAGCACCGCGGACAGGCGGCGAAGCGCGACGGGACGATGATCCGGGCCCGGCAGGCGGCGCAGGCCGGGCCCCGCAGCGGATCCGGAAGCGGGTCGTCGCAGAGGCAGCAGGGGCCCGGAACGAGGAGCAGCCCGAGGCCCTGCCGGATGCGGGAGACCGAAAGGGTCCGACGGGAAGTGGCTGGGCGAACGCCGCTCACACGACCGGCGCGGCCGCGGCTGCGACCGGCTCGCCAGCGGCGCGGGGAGCGTCCAGATCGAGCGCGACGGTCCCGAAGGCGCCGCAGTTGTCGCAGCAGTCGTTCCACTCGGCCAGGCGCTGGCCGCACTGCGAGCAGCCGTACTCGGCCACCAGGTCGGGCGCCCCGGCGAGCACCTGTCGGGCGCGAGCCACCGCGCCGCGGAGGTCGCCGCGGCTCTCGAGGATCCGGGTCATCCGGGCTCCCACCGCGGGGGAGTCGGACCCGGCCAGTCCCGCGAGAGCGCCCGCGGCCTCGTCCAGCATGAACAGCCGGTCGTAGAGCGTCCCGAGCAGGTAACGGGACTGCTGGGCCGCCCGGCCTCCCGTCGAGCGGGTCTCGGCGATCGCCCGCTTCCAGACCGTGATGGCATCCTCGGGACAGGTCTGGTCGAGGTAGTAGTCCTGGAGCGCGGTCAGGGGAGCCATCGCCCGGGTCTCGGTGAAGCCCCGCTGCCACGCCTCCACCGCCGCCCGCTCGTTGCCGGCCTTGAGGTAGGCCTGCCCCAGCCGGACCCACGCCGGGGTCGCGCCCGGGTCCTCATCGAGGACCGCGCGGAACACCCGCGCCGCCTCCACCGCCTCCCCGCGCTCGAGAAGCTGCACGCCGAGCACGTGACGAAGGGCCACCGCCCGTCGCTCTTCGGCAGCCCTCCCCGAGCCGGGCGTGACCGAGAGGAGCCGCTGCTGGACCTGCAGGGCGGCCCGGGCGTCGCCGGCGCCGGTGAGGAGGTCGCGAAGCTGGCCGAGCGCCGAGGCCGGGGGGTCGGCGTCCTCCGCGATCGTCTGCTCGAGCAGGTCGCGGGCGCGGCCCGGCTGGCCGTTCGCCGTCCGGGCTTCGGCCAGCGCGTAGGCGACGCGGCGATCGCCCCGGTCGTCCTCGACGGCCTCCTCGAGGGCGGTGGCGGCCTCGCCCGGACGACCGATCCGCATCAGGCACTCCGCCTTGCGTCGGAGCGTCTGCAGATCGGCGCCGGCGTACTCCTCTGCCGCCTGCAGGCTCAGCAGCGCCTTCTCGAATCGGCCGGACGCCATCTCCTCCACACCCTCCTGGAACAGCCGGTCGCCTTCCTCGAGGTCTCGCTGGCCGCGGCGCAGCCGGCGCTCGCGAACCAGCCGCCGGACCCGGCCGGCGCCGTCGAACGCGAGAGCCACCGCGGCGCCGAGGCCGACGCCCCCCAGCATGACCTTCCACAACTCCACCTCGATGGGCAGGAACAGCGGGATCCGCACCGTGACGAGCTGCTCGTTGCCCCCGACGACCAGCAGCCCGAACGCTGCCGCGATCAGGATGCCGACGAAGAACAGCAGGAGTCGCATGAGGGAGCGCGGTCGGGCCGAATCCGGATTCTAAGCGGCGTTCCCGTCGGGCGCCGGCGGCGGGCTCGCTCCCGAGACCCCGCCGTCCGTCGCGAGCGCCGGGGAGGGTTCCGGGGCCCACCGTGGCGCGTCACCCCACAGCCTCTCGAGCTGGTAGAACTCCCGGTGATTGGGGGAAAAGATGTGGACCACGAAGTCCACGTAGTCCGCGAGTAGCCAGCCTCCGGCCGAGCTGCCCTCGATGTGCGTCGGCTTGCGGTGGACCTCTTCGAGCAGGCGGCGCCGGATCGCCTCCACGACCGTTTGACGTCTCCGCTCGGACGAGGCGGTCGCGATCACGAAGAAATCGGTGAAGCCGGCGAGGTTGCGGAGGTCGAGGACGAGCACGTCCTCGGCGCGCTCCGCGAGCGCGGTGACGGCGGCGAGCCGGGCCTCCCGCTCGGCTCGGGACAGCGCTCCCGGATCCGCGCCGGTCACCGGTAGTGCCCCTGTTCGCCGATCCGGGAGAACACCGGCGGGGGCAGCAGCCCCGCGACCGGGAGGCGGGCGTCGAGGCGCGCCCGGATGGCTTCGGACGAAGGGTCGGGCAGCGGGACTTCGAGGGCGATGATCCGAGGCGGGACCAGCGGCGCATCCGGATCCCGGGTGATCCGGTTCCGAAGCCCCTCCGGCGTGGCTTCGAGCGCCTGGCTCAGGGGATGGCCGTGACGCGAGACGACCACGACGGGGTGGTGATCGAGCAGATCGCGGTAGCGGCGCCACGTCGGGATCTCCCGGTACGCATCGCTCCCGACGACGAACACCACCCGGGCTGCCCCGTCGGGCGCGGGGGGGCGTTCGGCGATCATGCGCTCGAGCGTGTCAATCGTCCACGACGGCCCCGGCCGGTCGAGTTCGATGGAACTGGCGACGAGCCGGTCCCGCCCGCGGATGGCGTCCCGGACCATCCGCAGGCGCGCTTCGGCGGCGACGACCGGCGGCACGGTCCGATGCGGCGGCGCGGCGGCGGGGACGAACCAGACTTCCTCCACCCCGAGCTGGTCGCGCACCGCCTCGGCCGCGCGCACATGGCCCCAGTGCGGCGGGTCGAAGGTCCCGCCGAAGATCGCGATGACGCCCGGCCGGCGGACGGCGCCGGCGGGCGGCGGGGGCCCCTTCAAGATCCGCCCCAGTGTATGCCGGGCCCGGGTGCCGGGGGCGCGACCCCTCCCTCGTCCGGGAGGTCCGGCGCATCGGATTCGGCGGCGCCCGCCACATCGCGGAGGCGGACGCCCAGCTCGCGGATCAGTTGGCGGCACCCGTCGCCGGTGGCTGCCGAGACGGCGAAGCAGTCCAGTCCGGAGTCGGCCGCCGATTGTTCGAGGCTCCGCATCCTGTCGTCCCCGGCGACGATGTCGGTCTTGTTGCCGACCACGACCGCCGGCTTGGTGGCGAGGCCGCCGCCGTAGTTGCGGACTTCGTCCCGGAGCACGCCGAAGTCGTCGGCGGGATGGCGGCCGGACGACTCGGACAGATCCACGAAATAGACCACGAGCGCGGTGCGGGAGAGGTGCTTCAGGAACCGGAGGCCGAGGCCGGCCCCTTCGCTGGCGCCCGGGATGATCCCCGGCAGGTCGGCCACGACGAGCTCGGCGTCCTCGCCGAGGCGGACAAGGCCCAGGTTCGGGGAGAGAGTGGTGAACGGGTAGTCGGCGATCCGGGGCCGGGCCGCGCTCACCCGGGCGATGAACGAGGACTTCCCCGCGTTCGGAAACCCCACGAGCCCCACGTCGGCGAGGAGCCTCAGCTCGAGTCGGAGCTCGCGCTCCTCCGCGAGCTCCCCCGGCTCGGCGCGGCGCGGGGCCTGGTTCGTGGGGGTGCGGAAGACGGCGTTGCCGCGGCCGCCGCGGCCGCCCGCCGCCACCACCAGGCGCTGTCCCTCTTCGACGAGGTCGCCGATCAGGACACCGCTGAGGTGATCGAACGCAGCGGTTCCGCGAGGGACGCGCAGGCACAGGTCCTCCCCGGAGCGTCCCTGCCGCTTCTGTCCGCGGCCGTGCCCGCCGGCGCCGGCGCGGTAGCTGGGGCGGTAGCGATACGCGGCGAGGGTGTTCCGGCGCCCGTCGGCGATCAGCACCACGCTCCCGCCGCGGCCGCCGTTGCCTCCGTCAGGGCCGCCGCGGGGCTCGAACTTCTCCCGGCGGAAACTGCGGGCGCCGTTGCCCCCGCGTCCGCCCGCGATCCGCAGGACGACCTCGTCAACGAGCATCGCATCGGGCCGGAACCCGCGAAGGGCGACGCCGGCCTGCCGGACCGCAATCCGGCCGAAGGAGGATCAGCCCGCCTGCGCGTCCTCGGCGGTCACCGAGATGAACCGCCCGAGTCGTCCCCGGTTGCGGAAGTTGACGATGCCGGAGACGCACGCGAACAGCGTGTCGTCGCCGCCGCGACCGACGCCCGGCCCCGGCTTGAAACGCGTACCCCGCTGGCGCACCAGAATCGTGCCGCCGCTCACGCGTTCGCCGGCGAACCGCTTGACGCCGAGCCGCTTGGAATGGCTGTCGCGGCCGTTGCGGGAGCTGCCCTGTCCCTTCTTGTGCGCCACTGCAGTCTCCTCTGATCAGTCGTCCGATCGGTCGGCTGGGGAAGGCTCCGGAAGGATCGCCTCGATGCGAACCTGGACCCGCTCCTGGCGGTGCCCCTGCGTCTTCCGGTAGCCCTTGCGCCGCTTCCGCTTGAACACCTTGATCTTGCGGTCCCGGTAATGGCTGAGCACGGTGGCGGAGATCGTCGCGCCCTCGACGTAGGGAGTCCCGATCCGGGTCACGCCAGTCCCGGCGTCCCGGACGAGCAGCACGCGATCGAAGGAAACCGTGTCCCCCTCGGCAGCGTGGATCCGCTCGAGGGCGACTCGCTGGCCGGGCTCGGCCCGGTGCTGCTTGCCGCCGCTCTCGAAAATTGCGTACATGGGAGGCTCCGGAAGGTCTTGAGCGCCGCTCTCCACCGGTTCTCCCGGTAGGGGTGCGGCGCTTGCGGTCCCTCGATGAAGGGGGACCAGCGGTCCCGCTCCCGGTCGGCGCGGCGTCCGGGGGGGCGGAAGTCTAGCAGTTGCAGCGGGAATCGGATCTGCCGGATGACGCGGTGACCACCGGCAGAACCGGCGCCTCGGCCGGTTGCTCCTCGACATCCTCCAGTACGCGGTACCACTCCCACCGCAGCCCCTCGGGTTCGTACGCCCAGACCTTGTTCTGGCGGGCGTGGCAGCAGACGACCTCGCTCTCGATCCGGTGCGGCAGGTCCTCCCCGATGATCCGCTCGATGGCGGTCTCCACCTGGGCGTCCTCCATGACCTCGACCCCGAGGTGATTCAAGCGGTCGGCGTTTTCGTCGTCCGTCTCGAACAGGACCAGTTTGAGCGGCGGCTCGGCGATGGCGAAGTTGGCGTAGCCGGGCTTCCGCTTCCGCGGCGCGACGCCGAACAGCCGGGTGTAGAAGTCCACCGCGGTTTCGAGATCGCGGACGTTCAGGGCGAGTTGCAGTCGCATCGGGGGTTTCTCCTCGGGGGATCGCACGGCCCCTCACAGCAGTTGCGGGTGAGAAAGGCCAGCAGGGCGTTCATCGCGTCGAAGTCGGGGCTGTACACGAGGGAGCGCCCCTCGCGCCGCCGGCGGACCATGCCGGCGAGCCGCAGCTCCTTCAGGTGAAAAGACAGGGTGGGAGCGGGGATGTCGAGGAGGACCGCCGCCCGCCCGGCGGGCAGCCCGGACGGCCCCTGCCGCACGAGCAGCCGGAAGACTCTCAGCCGGGTCTCGTGCGCCAGCGCCGAGAGGGCGGTGACGGCCTCCTGTGTTTTCATATTTCCAAGTATATCGAACACTGTACGCCCCTCGCAAGAAACGCGGGCCTCGGGCTCCGCCCCAAGCCGGGGCTATGAGACGCCGGAGCTATGAGGCGCCGGGGCTACGAGACTCGGATCCCTTCGAGCAGCTCCCGGTTGTTCCGGGTCCGCTGCATGCGGCTGAGCAGGAGAGACATCGCCTCCACCGGCTTCAGTCCCGACAGCGCGCGTCGCAACAGATGGGTCTTCGGCAGCTCGTCGGGCGGGAGCAGAAGCTCCTCGCGCCGGGTGCCGGAAGGGTGGATGTGGATCGCCGGGAAGATCCGCGACTCGGCGAGTCGGCGGCTCAACACCAGCTCCATGTTCCCGGTGCCCTTGAACTCCTGGAAGATGACCTCGTCCATCTGGCTGCCGGTGTCCACCAGCGCGGTGCCGAGGATGGTGAGGCTGCCCCCGTCGTCGATCTTGCGGGCGGCGCCGAAGAACTGGCGCGGGAACTCGAGCGCCCGCGAGTCGATGCCGCCGCTCATGGTGCGGCCCTTCCCGCGGGTCTCCCGGTTCGCGGCCCGGCCGAGGCGGGTGATGGAGTCGAGCAGGATCACGACGTCCTCCTTCATCTCCACCAGGCGCCGCGCCTGCTCCAGCACGATCCGCGCGACCCGCACATGGTCGGCGCTCCCGCTGTCCGCGGTGGAGGCCACGACCTGCGCGTGCGGGACCGAGCGCCGCATGTGGGTGACCTCCTCCGGGCGTTCGTCGATCAGCAGGATGATGAGGTGGATGCCTCCGTAGTGCTTCGCGATCGCCTGGCCGATCTGCTCGAGCAGGATCGTCTTGCCGGTCTTGGGGGCGGCCACGATCAGCCCGCGCTGGCCGCGGCCGATCGGGGCGAGCATGTCCACGACCCGCAGCGACATCGGGGCGTCGTCGTCGCGCGCCAGCTCGATGCGCGGTTCGGGGTGCACGCTGATCAGATCGGCGTAGTTGCGGCGGGGCGGCATGGCTTCGACGTCATAGCCGTTCACCTCGAGGACGGTGTGGAGTTCGTGGCGCGGCGGCCCCCGGCGGCGGCCCCGGCGGCCGGGGGCGCTGTAGCCGTACACCATGTGTCCTTCCCGGAGCCGGTAGCGATCCACGACCCCGAAGGGCACCCGGACGTCGGTGGCCCGGGGGAGGAAGTTGTTCTTCTCGAGGCGGAGATGGCCGCTGTCCCGCGGGCCGATGTCCAGAAGCCCGGTCACCTCGACGCGGGGCCGCTCGGCGGGGGCCGCCGTCTCGGCGCCCTCGGCCGCCCCGACGTCCTTCGCCGGCTCGCGCCCGGCCGCGGTATCCCCGCGCCCAGCCGCCCCGTTGCCCCGCTTCCGGACCGGGCGTCGGCCCCGACGGCGACCGCCGGAGGATGAGTGCGCGGGGCGACCCCGTCCGTAACGGCGTCGCCGGGGAGAGTCGTTTCTCGTGCTCGGCATTCCAGGGCTTCCATCGAAGCCGGCGAGGGCCGACCCGGGAAGAGTCGAAGGAGGGGACGGCCCCGGGAAGGGGTCGTCGTCAGTTGGGTGCGGGGATGGGAGGGCCGGCGCGGCCCGATCCCACCGCGCCGGGAAGGCGCGACGAGGATCGAAGCCGGACCGGTCCGGGGCGCCGGGCGCGGGTCCAGCCCTCGCGCCGGCTCACGGCGCACGAAGCGAACGCCACCCGACGGGCGGGTCGCGGAGCGGGCATCCGGAACCGTTGACGCACTCGCGATCGGCCGCGAAACCGGCCGACCTCATCCCCCGCTGATTCCGTTTCGCAGTCTAGCATGCGGCCTCGGACGAGGCCGTCGCCGCCGCGGGGGCCCGGGCCGGCTAACGGGACTCGATCGACTGGATCGTGATCGTCTCCCCGTCCTCCGCGACGGTTCCGGTGACGGTCACATCGGTCCCGGCGAACGGCTGCGCCTCGTCCGGATTGGCGATCGCGAACACCTTCTCCTCGGACGCCACGTAGAGGGCGATGGACGCCCCCATCTCCTGGCACGCGATGACGCAGTCGGGATGGCTCATCCCGTCCATCATGTGTTCGGCGCCGCACATCGTGTCGGTGACATGCGCCTCCCAGGTCTGCTGCCCGGGGCCGGCGGCGAACCCGAGGGCGGCGGCGGCGAGCGCCAGGGTCGAGAGAACGCGAAGGGTGGTGCGCATGGAGGACCTCCTGTCCACGCCATTCTGCCCGACCCGCCACCCCGGTTCATCCGCGATCCGGATCATCCCGCTCTCGGCTACGCTCACCGACGCCCCGCATCCCTCCGCATGCCCTCGATCTCCACGAAACCGGTCAGCGGGATGCGGGACCACCTCCCCCGGGCCGCCGGGATCCGTCGGGCCGCCGTGCGCCGCATCGAGTCGTCGTTCGCGGTCCACGGGTTCCAGCCCCTCGAGACCCCGGCGATGGAGCGGCTCTCGACGCTCCTCGGCAAGTACGGCGAGGAGGGCGACCGCCTCATCTACCGGGTGCTCCACCGCGGGAAGCGCCTCGAGCGGGCGCTCGCCCGGGAGACGGTGGAGCCGTCGGACCTCGCCGAGTTCGGACTCCGCTACGACCTGACCGTGCCGCTCGCCCGGGTGGCGGCCGAGTACCGCGCCGACTTGCCCCCGGTGTTCCGGCGCTACCAGATCCAGCCGGTGTGGCGCGCCGATCGGGCGCAGCGGGGGCGGTTCCGCGAGTTCACCCAGTGCGACGCCGACATCGTGGGCAGCGCCTCGCTCCTCGCCGACGCCGAGACCCTCGTCCTCCTCCACCACACGCTCTCGGCGCTCGGCTTCCGCGACTTCACCGTCCTTCTGAACCACCGGGAGGTGCTTCGCGGACTCATCGAAGCCGCCGGGATCGAAGCCGGCGACGAGAGCGCGACGCTGGTGACGCTGGACAAGCTGGACAAGATCGGTCGCGAACGGGTGGAAGCCGAACTCGCCCGAGCGGCCGGGGTCGGACCGGAGCGCGCCCGGCGCCTGCTCGAACTCGTCCCCGACGGGGGCGGCGACGCCTCTCCCCGGGATCTCCTCGCCGCGGTCGCCGCCGAGTTGCCCGCGGGGCCGGCGCAAAACGCCGCCGCCCGGATCGGAACGCTCCTCGACGCCCTCGACGGGGGGCTCGGGGAGGATGCCGCGGCCGTCCGGTTCGCTCCGAGTCTCGCCCGCGGCCTCAGCTATTACACCGGCCCGATCTTCGAGGTCGTGGCGGCGGGCGGCGCCGGCTCCCTCGCCGGTGGCGGCCGCTACGACGGGCTGATCGGCATGTTCGGGAAGCGGGCGACGCCGGCGGTGGGTTTTTCGCTCGGCATGGAGCGGATCCTGATGCTGCTCGCCGAGCAGGAGGGCGCCTCGGGCCGGGCCGCGCCTCAGGCGGTGCTGTGTCCGCTCGCCGGGGTGGGGCCGGGGCCGACGCTCGCGGTCGCCCGCGCCCTGCGGGCCCGCGGGGTGCGGCTCGAGATCCAGGTGGACCCGCTGCGGCTCGGGAAGCAGCTCGCCCGGGCCGCCGGCTCGGGCGCCCGGTTCGCCGTGGTCCTCGGGCCCGACGAGGCGGCGGAGGGTCAGTGCGCCGTGCGCGATCTCACGACCCGTGAACAGCGGACGGTCCCGGTGGCGGAGGCGGCGGCGCTGCTCCTCGCACCGGAGTGAGGCGGATGCGGCTGCGGTCCCGGCGCCTCGGGTTCTTCGGGTCGGCCCGGCCCGCAGTCGGGTCGGGGAGCGGCTCGGCGCGGAAGGCGACCCCGACCGGGAAGAGCTCCGGCTCCCGCATCGGCGGCAGGGGCCGGTCCGGATCGCGCCGGTACAGGCCATCGGACCCTCTCCGCAGGGCTCTCACGAACACGATCTCCCGCCACTTGCGCGACGGCAGGGTGAACGCGCCCGCGCCGTCGAGGCGGCGGAGATCGTGGAACGGGCGGTCGTCGGCCATCGGGTGGGGCTCCTGACGCATTGTGGCGCGCGTCCACCTGGTGCTGGTCCGGCCCCGGCGGCCGGAGAACATCGGAGCCGTCGCCCGGGTCGCGGCGAACACCGGTCTGGCCGGGCTGCGGCTGGTCGCTCCCGGAGACTGGCGCACCGTGGAGGCGTTCCGGATGGCGTGGCAGGCGGAGGAGTTCGTGGAGCAGGCGCGGGAGTTCGACTCGCTGGCGGAGGCGGTGGCCGACTGCGGCTACGTCGCCGGGTTGAGCGGCCGCGGGGGCGACCGCATCCGGCACCTCACGCCCCGGGAGCTCGCCGGCGAGATCGCGGCGCTCGACCCGGAGTCCGACGCCGCGGTCGTGTTCGGTAACGAGTCCAGCGGGCTCAGCCTCGCCGAGCGTACGCTTTGCCAGCGGCAGGTGCGGATCCCGGCGGCGCCCCGCCAGCCGTCGCTCAACCTGGCGCAGGCGGCGATGGTGGCGGGCTACGAGATCTTCCTCGCCGGCGGGGATCCGGTGGCGCAGGCCCAGCCGCGCGCGCGTTCCGAGGTCAGCGAACGGGCTCTCGGGGCGCTCCGGGACGCGATGCTGTCGGTGGGTTTCCTGACCCGACAGAAGCCCGAGGCCCGCTTCGTCGAGTGGCGGGAGCTCTTCGGACGCCGCGGGATGACCGAGCGGGAGGCGCGTCTGCTCATGGCGTTCGCGCGCCGGGTGCGGAATGCCGGGCGGACCGGGCAGGGGGCCGGGAATCCGCTGTCACCGCACCGGTGAAGGCGGGCGGCGCCGCGACGCATTCGAACCGCGCTGCCCGGCGTTCCATACTCTGCCGGTGGGGCGTGGGAGGACGGAGACCACATGACGAAGCGGACCACGGCGATCACCATGCTGGCGCTGCTCCTCGCCGCCCTGGCGGCGGCGCAGCCCGGAGTCCACACCGCAGCCAGCGGCGGCGAGGTCATGCGGCTGATCCGGCGCGAGAAACTGGATCTCATCCTGCCGGGCGCCATGCGCGACAACGGCGTGGACATGTGGATCCACGTCACCCGCCACGGCGACCCCGATCCGCTGGCGCACTACTTCGGCCGCACCTACGGCTACCTCGTCTTCACCGACCTCGGTGACCGGATCGAGCGCGCCGCCTTCGGCAGCGGGGGCGCGGTGGAGGGCATCGAGGTTCGGGGTTCCGACGCCTTCGCCCGGGCCATCTCCAGCTACGACCGCGGCTACCGGATGGCCTTCGGCTACGACGATTCGGTGTACGACGAGTTCAGGGAGTTCGTCGCCGAGCGCGATCCCGAAGTCATCGCGGTGAACACCTCCGAGTGGCTCGCGGAAGCCGACGGGATCTCGCACTCCGCGTGGGTGAAGCTGATGCGCGTCCTCGGGTCCGAGTACGCCGACCGGGTGGTCTCCGCCGAGAACGTGATCAGCGATTTCGCGGTGCGCCGGACCGTCCGCGAGGTCGCCGAGCAGGTCAACAACCTCGAGGCCGCCCGCCAGCTCCAGCGCGCCGCGATCGCCCGCATCGAACCGGGCCGTACCACGATCCGCGAGATCGTCACCTGGGCGCGGGAGTGGGCCTACGAGCGTCATCTCGGTGGCTTCGGCGCCTTCGGCCCGGGAGGCGTCCGGGTGTACTACTCGGCGGTCGCCGAGGATCCGCCCTATCCGCCGTCGGTGCGCTACTTCCACTGGCACGGCGACTACATCTTCCAGCCGGGAGACTTCTTCGCCATGAACGTCGGGGTGAACTACATGGGCTTCACCACCGACACCAAGACCCACGCCTACATCCTGCGCGACGGGGAGACCGCGCCCCCGGAGAGCATCCAGGAGGTTTTTGATCTCGCGGTCGCCGGGCAGTGGATCATGCGTCCCCACATGCGGGTCGGCATGACCGCGAAAGAGTCCCTCGACGCCATGGTCGCCGCCATGGAGGAAGCGGGCTACCTCTACACCCCGTTCGTGAACTCGGGGATCCAGGGCGGCGGCAGAACACCCGACGGGACCGGGATGCTGGATTACGTGATGGTCCAGGAGGCGCTCGCCGGAGACGACCAGCCCGGCTTCGCCATCGACAACCACGCCCACGGCTCGATCGGAACGACCACCCTCGGCCCCTCCATGGCCAACTTCCGCGCCGACCGGCATCACCTCGTGATCCAGGAGAACCACATCTTCGCGTTCGAGTTCATGGTCCACAAGAACATCCCGGAGCGGCCCGGCTTTCCCCTCGCGATCAATTTCTCCAACCCGCACATCGTGACGAGCAAGGGCGTCGAGTGGCTCCAGCCGCCGAACGAGGAGATCGTCCTCATCCGGTGACCCGGATCCGGCGGGGCCGGGGCCGAGCATCCTGGTTTCCCAGTGCCGCTCTGGATGGAGAGCGGCGCTCCATACCGGCGGGGGGAGCGCGCCTACGGATCCACCGTGAACACGAACTTCATGCCCGCTTCGAGGTGCTCGGCGATGTGGCAGTGCGCCATCCACTTCCCCGGGTTCGTGATCTCGAGGACGAGATCCACGGTCTCGCCGGCGGCGATCAGCAGGGTGTCCTTGAACACCTGATTCGGGACCGACGAGCCGTTCCTCGCCGTCACCAGGAACCGCTGGCCGTGGATGTGGAAGGGGTGCTGCATGGCGTGGATCGCGGCGGCGTCGTTGCGGATCCGCACCCGCACCACGTCTCCCACCCGAAACCGCCACTCGATCTCCTCGTTCTCGTGGCCGGTCGTCGGTTCGCGCACGATCCAGCGGGCTTCTTCCGGGCTCGCCACCGAGTTCATCATGGGCATCGTGTCCGCCCATTCCACCGGCGCGAAGAACACCCGATCGGCGCGCATCCGCTGCATGATCGCGGGGTCGAGCCCCTCCACTTCGAGCGTGAGCACGAGCTCGACGTCAGGCGGGTCGTCGAACCGCTCCCGGTAGGGCTCCACTTCGGCGCTGACCTCCGGGTTCGCCCGCAGCGTCTCCCAGCCGGGCGCGACCTCCGGATCGGCCTCGCCTTCGAGCGCCCGCACCGCGCCGAGCGGCGTAACCCGCGAGAAGTAGCTGCCGAAGGTGTGCTCCAGCGCCCGCACCCGGTTCTCGATGGCGTGGTCTCCGGGCTCGTCGTAGCGCACCTCGACGATGTAGCGCTCGGCGGGGGCGAGGACGACCGAATCCACCCACTCCTCCCGCTCGAACTTCGACAGATCCGAGCCGGTGACCTTCACCCGATGGGTCCCCGGCTCGCCGAACGAGAGGTTGAAGGTCCGCGTGTTCGAGACATTGGTGAGGAAGAACCGGATCACCTCCCCGCGCTCGACTTCGAGCTCGTAACGCGGCTCTCCGTTCACGAGGAAGAGGTTCCCGAACCGTCCCATGAGGGCATGGGTGGCGCGCTCCTCCCCCCACGGATAGAGCGAGCCGTCGTCGGCGAGCAGGAGGTCGTCCAGCATCAGGACTTCCTCGCGGTGGACCGGTCCGTACCAGAGCTCCGGGGGCGCTTCGACCAGCATGTTCCCGTACAGCCCGAGGTCCTGTTGCACCTCCTCCCGGTGGTGGGGGTGGTACCAGTAGAGCCCGGCGTCGGGGAAGTGGATCTGGTACTCGAAGCGGCCGCCGGGCGGGACCGGATCCTGGGTGAGGCCGGGGACGCCGTCGAAGGCGTTGTCGAGCCGGACGCCGTGCCAGTGGATCGCGGTCGGCCAGCGGGTGCGGTTCTCGAAGTTCACGAAGATCGTGGCCGCCTGTTCGACGTGGATCAGCGGTCCCGGGTACTGCCCGTTGAACCCGTACATGAGGTAGTCGCGGCCGTGGATCCGGCGGCGCACGCGGCCCGCGAGCAGATCCAGCGTCTGCCCGTCGGCGAGCCGCACGACCTGCGACGGCGCCGCCTCCGGCGCCGACTCGCCGTCCGCGAGCCGCGGCAGGAACGGGAGCGGCTTCGGTCGGAGCCGGCCGAGTCCCGGGATCATCGGCGTCTCGGGGAGCATCGGGGGGTGCGGCCAGGCGAGTTCGTCGCCCGGCGCGCCATGCCCCATCGCGGCGTGGTCCATCCCGACGTGATCGGCCGGGTCGCCGCTGCCGCTCACCGGGACCATCAGGTGGTTGTCGGGAAGGACCCGGGTGGAGGGCGACGCGCCGCGGAGCGCGAGCCGTCCGGCCCGGATCGGAGTCTCCGGTGACGATTCGGCGCTGACGAGGATCACGAACTTGTCGAACGCGACCGGGCCGAGCCCCGGGAAACGGCCGTTGCCGACCTCGCCGAGCCGAACGACCGGATCCATGACCGGCGTCGTGACCCAGGCCACCCAGCTCCGGTAGTCGCCGAGGGAGTCGGGCTCTGGAAGTCCCTCGATTTCGAGATCGATGCGGTAGCGCTGGCTGCCGTCCCGGGTCACCGAAGTCCCGAACGGCGAGGGCGCCCAGCGGAGGAAAGCGGTCCCGCCCGCCGGCGCCAGATCGGGCGTCGGGTAGAGCGCGATGCGGTGCAGGCCGGGCGCGCCCCAGTCGGCCCGCTCCTCCTCCCCGGTCTCGACCCGCCCGGGTTCCTGTCCCGGAGCCGAGGCGGGCGTGGCGGCGAGCGCGGCGAGGAGGAGCCGCCCGACCCGCCCGCGAACCGTCCGGCTCCGGGCCGGCGCGGACGAGGACGCCGCCAGCCCACGCGAAGAGGGACGTTTCGTTCGGGGCATCCGCGTCGGGTGAAATGGTAGAACGCGCCGTCGCGCCCCGCCCGCATGCTCTTCCACCTCCTCCGCCTCCCGCTCGTCGGGGCGCTGATCCCCGCCGCCGCCCTCGCCCAGGTCGAGATCTCGGGCCGCGTCGTCGTGGATTCCACCGGGGCCCCGGCCCCGGGCGCGGTGGTGGTCCTCGTCGAGAGCGCCGCCGAGACCTCGACCGACGCCGCCGGCGCCTTCGTGTTCGAGGGGGTCGAGGCCGGGGAGCGGATCACGGTGCGCGCCGATCTCGGTTTCCTGCGCGGCCAGACGGTCTTCGAGGTCCATCCCGACTCCGGGGGCCGCGTCGTCCTCCCCGGGCCCATCCGGCTCGCGTTCCCGGTCGGGCCCCACGAGCGGGTGACGGTGACCGCGGCGTCGGGCGATCGTTCCTCTCTGGCCCGCTACGGCGCCGTCACCCTCTTCGAGGGGCTCGAACTGCTCGCGGGGGCGCCCGATCTCGCCGAGGTCGTCGAGGGGGCGCCGGGCGTCGCGATCCGGAGTCTGGGGCCGGGTCCGGCGCGCCCCATCGTCCGCGGATTCGACGGGGACCGCGTCCTGGTGACCGAGGACGGGGTGCTGAGCGGCGATCTCGGGAGTCAGGCCGCCGAGCACGGGATCCTGGTGGACCCGTCGCGGGCCGAGCGGATCGAGCTGGTGCGGGGTCCGGCGACGCTGCTCTTCGGAGCGAGCGCCGTTGGCGGCGTGATGAACCTGGTCTCCCCCGGTTCCCGGATGGCGCGGGACCGGACCACCGGATGGCGCGGCCGGGCCCACTTCGGCGGCGGAAGCGCCGACGGGCGGCGTGCTGGCGCGGTGCATGTCGCCACTGCCGGGGACGGATGGTTCGCGTGGGGCGGCGGGAGCACCCGACGGACCGGGGACTACCGCTCGCCGCTCGGGACGGTGAGCGGTTCGGCGACGGCGATGGACCACGGCGACGCCGGGCTCGGTCTCCGCGGCGAGCGCGCCCACTTCGCGGTGGGGGTGCAGCTCGACGAGAGCCGTTTCGGCGTCCCTCTCGCCGGTCTGCTCCACGGAGCCGAACCCGACGGACCGGGGGAGGCGGGTGAGACCGTGGAGGTCGCGCTGGACCGGCGGCAGCTCCGCGCCGATCTGGGGGTCGAGGATCTCGGGTCGGTCTTCGACGCCGCGGCTCTCACGGTTCGCTACAGCGTGTTCACTCAGGACGAGATCGAGCGGGAAGGGGAGGGGCCGCCCGCACTCGAGACCCACCACGAGAACCGTTCGCTGGTCCTGCGCGCCGAACTCGAGCGGTCCGAGGGTCGGTTGCGGAGCCGGGTCGGGGCGTGGGCGAACCTTCGCGACTTCGCCTCGGCCGGGCCGGAGGCGCTGGCCCCCGATACCCGCCACCGGGCGCTCGCGGCCTTTGCCCTGACCGAGTTCCAAGCCACCGACCGCCTCGCCCTGCTCCTCGCGGCCCGTCTCGCTGAAGACTCCTACGACGCCCGGGATCGGCCGTCGCCGGACGACAGAGACGACGACGAAGGGGACGACGACGAAGGGGACGAAGGCGAGGCCGGAGAGGCCGGGGTGGAGCTCGAGCCCCCCGCCGTCGTGGACCGGGACTTTGTCGGCCCCTCCGCGAGCGCCGGGGTCCGCCTCGAACTCGGCCGCGGGAGCGAGCTCGTCGCGACCACCACGATCTCGAGCCGAGCCCCGGCGCTCGAGGAGCTCTACAACTTCGGCCTCGACGCCGGCATCCAGGCCTTCGAGATCGGCGATCCGCTGCTCCAGACCGAACGGGCCCGCGGCTTCGACCTGATCCTCCGCCGCGGCGGTCCGGTCTTCGCCGGGAGCGTGGGCGTCTTCCGCTACGACATGGCCGGTTTCACCTACGGCGCCGTCGCCGCCCACCGCTCCGGCGTCACCGTCATCTCGACGCAGCAGGCGGACGCCCGTTTCCTCGGCTTCGAGACGGAAGGCAGCCTCCGGCTCGGAGCGGCGGACCTGCTCGCGAGCGCGTCGTGGGTGGATGCGTGGCTTCCCGATCTGAACCGCGCCGCGCCGCGCATCCCGCCCCTGAACGGCCGGGTGACGCTCGAGCTGCCGATCGGGCGCCTCCGGTTCGCGCCCAGGCTGCGGTGGGCTGCGCGCATGGATCGCCCGGGGCTGGGGGAGACGCCCACCGACGCCTACCTCGCCGCCGATCTGGCGGTCTCGTGGGTGCGCCTCACCCGGACCGCCGCCCACCAGTTTTCGCTCGTCGGCCACAACCTCACCGATGCGGTGGTCCGCCACCACACCTCGGTGATCAAGGACTTTGCCCCCCAGCCCGGACGCGGGATCCGCTTCAGCTATTCGATCCGCCTTTACCAGCCCCCTCGGCCCGCCGGACGGTGATCAGCGAGAGACTCCGTCTGGAACGGTATGATGCGGGGTTGCGGATTTTCCCGATGATGCGTCGCGCCAGTGTGTTCCGGCTCGGCGCAGCCGCCCTGGCCGCGGCGCTGGTCCTGGCGGTCCCGGCGGCCTCGGTCGCCCATGAACACGCCGAGTGGGCGGAGTCGCAGTGCCGGATCTGCGAGACGTCCCTGGGGGGCGTCGCGATCGTCCGCCCGGGGCCGGCGCTGTCCGCTCCCGTGGGCTCCGCGGTCATTCGTCTCGAGAGGATCTGTCGCACCCCGCTGCCGCCCGCCGCGGCGCCCGGGGCCCCCCGCGCACCTCCCGCCTGAGCGGCTGGCGAATCCACGGTCAGGAACCGTTCGGCCCCCGCTGGCGGCCTCTGGAAGGCCGGTTCCTCCTGTATTCCCTGCTCAGGAGGTTCGCGATGATGCGGCCATTCCATTCTCTTCCCTCACTGTCCCCGTCCGCGCGGGGGAGCGGCATCCTCCGCGGCGCGATCCCCCTCGCGGCGAGCCTGCTGGTTGCTTCCGCCGCGGCTTCCCAGACGTCGATCTCGGGAACGGTGGTCGTCGCCGAGTCCGGCGAGCCGGCGCACAACGCCGAAGTCCTGCTTCTCGAGACCGATCAGGTGGTCCACACCGACGACGCCGGCGGCTTCACCTTCGAGAACGTGGCCCATTCCGGCGTCGTGACCGTCCATGTGGACCAGGGGTTCCTCAGCGGGGTCCGGACGGTCGCGGTGGATGCCGGAATCGGCGAGGCCTTCCAAATCAACGGACCCATCCTGCTCGAACCGCAGCACCGGATGCACGAGCGCGTCACGGTGACCGCTTCGGCGAGCGATTCGTCCCCCCTCCAATCGTTCGGATCGGTGCATTCCATGGAAGGCCTCGACCTCCAGAACGAATCGGCGCGCAACCTTGCGGAGCTGCTCGAGAGTTCTCCCGGCGTCGCGATGCGGAGCTTCGGACCCGGCTCGGCGCGGCCCATCGTGCGGGGTTTCGACGGCGACCGCGTGCTCATCATGGAAGACGGCATCCGTACCGGCGATCTGGGGAGTCAGTCGGCCGACCACGGAGTCCCGGTGGATCCCCTGCAAGCGGAGCGGGTCGAAGTCGTGCGCGGCCCGATGACTCTGCTCTACGGATCAAGCGCTATCGGGGGGACGGTGAACGTGATCTCCATGGCCTCCCATCTCGCGCATTCTCCGCCCCCGGGTTTCCGCGGCCAGGCGCTGCTCGACTATTCGACGGCGGATGAAGGCCGTCGCGGCGGCGTTCGGTTCCAGGCCTCGGGCAACGGCTGGTTCGCCTGGGGCGGCGGCAACTCGAATCGCACGAGCGATTACGAGTCGCCCACGGGGGCGGTCGAAAACACGCACTCCTCGATGGATCAGGGTGAAGCCGGGTTCGGGTTCTTCGCCGACCGGTTCTGGTTCTCGGGGAGCGCCCGGCTCGACGACTCGCGTTACGGAGTTCCCTTCGCCGGGGAGTTCCACGGCGCCCATGATCACGCGCACGGAGCCGAAGAGGCCGTCGAGGACGACGGTCACGACCATGGCCACGAGGAGGAAGTCATCGAGGAAGAGGAGCACGAAGAGGAGCTTCTCGTGGACGTCACCATGGACCGGCGTCAGTTCCGGACCGACTTCGGAGTGAGGGATCTGGGCGTCGTCTTCAGCGAGGCGGAGTTCACGGTTCGCTACAGCGATTACGACCAGGACGAGATCGAGACGTTCGTGGATACGGGTTCCGAGTTCGTGGCGACGCATTTCGACAACCGTTCCGTGGTGTTCCGCGGCGAGCTGAGGAAGCCGGCCGGCCGCGTGACCAGCCGACTCGGCGCCTGGGGGCATCTCCGCGAGTACCAGGCGGCCGGTGAAGAGGCCCTCGCGCCCCGTACCGAACAGAACGCCTTCGCCGCGTTCACCTACAACGAGATCGAAGCCTCCGATCGCCTCGATCTGCTGTTCGGGGCCCGGGTCGAGCGGAACGCCTACGACGTCGGCGAGCGCCCGGAGGGCGACGGCCACGCCCACGCGGAAGAGGAAGCGGAGGAGGAGGGCCACGAAGGACACGACCACGGCCATGACCACGGCCACGGCGAAGAGGAGGCGGAGGAGGAGCGCGTGGCGCCGGCGGTGATGGACCGCGACTTCCTCGGCGTGTCGGCGAGCGCCGGAGCGCGCATCACGCTGACCGACACCACGGCGCTCGTCGGAACGACCAGCCTCGCGACTCGCAGTCCGTCGCTGGAGGAGCTCTACAACTTCGGGCCCCACGTGGGGAACCTGGCGTTCGAGATCGGCAACCCGAACCTCGATCCAGAGCGGTCGTTCGGCCTTGAAGTGAGCCTCCGGCGGCAATCGGAGCGGCTCACGAGCAGCCTGAGCGCCTTTCGTTACGACATCAGCGACTTCATCTTCGGCGCCGCCCACGGCGAAATGGAGGGCGGTCTCGTCGTGCTCGATTTCCTCCAGTCGGACGCCACCTACCAGGGCTTCGAGGCCGAGGGACATCTGGACATCGGGCCCGCGGAACTGGTGGCGAACGTCTCCTTCGTGGATGCGAAGCTGGGGTCCGGCGAGTACGCGCCGCGAATTCCGCCGCTCGGCGGTCAGGTCCGGCTGGATGTGCCCGTTGGAAGGCTCCGGCTGGCCCCGCGGCTCCGCTGGACGGCGCCGATGAACCGGGTCTATTTCGGCGAGACGAGGACCGACGGTTACGGCGTGTTCGACTTCACTGCTTCGTACGTTCTGGTCGGCCGCCACACGACGCACAACATCTCGCTGCGCGCCTACAACATCACCGACGCGGAGTACCGGCACCACACGTCGCTGATCAAGGACCTCGCTCTTCAGATGGGGCGCGGCTTCCGGATCAGCTACGCGCTCCGCTTCTTCTAATCGGAACGCCGGACTCCCTTGCCGGGGCCCCACCGGGAGAACTGCCGCCGGACTCCAGTCCGGCACCGAGGGACCGACCCGACGGCGCCGGTGTACGCCCACTCCGGCTATTCCCCCGCCAGGGCCACGGTGCTCCACCGCGCGGCGCCCCGGCGACCGGAGGCGCGAATTGCCGGACTGGAGTGCGGCGCGCCGGCAAGAGACTCCAGTCCGGCGCCGAGCGACCGTCCGAAGGCTGTCCTCGCTTAGAGTGAACCCACGCGAAGGCGCACCCGGCGGAGCCGTGTCCGACGGGCGAGGAGGGACACGATGAACGAACCCGCATTCCCGATCCGGTCCCGCCGGAGCGCGCGGGCGCCGCTCGCGGCGGTCTTCACCCTGGCGTCGCTCGCCGGCTGCGCGGGCCCGACCCCCGGAGCCGGCCCCGCCGGCGCGCCCGATCTGGTGGTCCGGGACGTCCGTATCGTGGACGGAACCGGGAGCCCCTGGTACCGCGCCGACCTCGCGATCACCGGGGACACGATCACCGCGATCGGCCAGCACGCACCCGCGGGCGCCGGTGAACTCGACGGAAGCGGGCTGGCCGCCGCGCCGGGGTTCATCGACATGCACGCCCATTCCGAGTACGGGCTGATCGTGGATCCGCGCGCTCTCAGCAAGATCGCCCAGGGCGTCACGACCGAAGTCCTGGGCGAGCACCTCTCGGCGGGTCCGGTGCTGGGTCCGGCGGTGGACGATCCGATGATGGTCGCCCCGCCGATCGAACGGGACTGGACCACGCTCGGCGGCTACTTCGACCGGCTCGAGGCGCAGGGGACCGGTCCCAACGTCGTGTCCTACGTGGGCTCCGGTCAGGTGCGCGCCTCGGTCATCGGTTACGAGGAACGGGACGCGACCGAGGCTGAACTCGAAGCCATGGAAGCGCTCGTCGCGGAGGCCATGGAGGAGGGAGCGTTCGCGGTGGCGAGCGGCCTCGCCTACATCCCGAACGCGTTCGCGAGCACCGACGAGCTCACCCGGCTGGCGCGGGTCGCGGCGTCCTATGGGGGCATCTACGTGAGCCATCTCCGCGGCGGGCTGGACGGACTCCGGGAGGGGATCGAGATCTCCCGCGCTTCGGGCGCCCCGCTCGAGATCCATCACCTGAATTCGACTTCGGGCGCCCGGATCGCCGAGTACGCCGAGGTGATCCGGGAAGCGCGGGCGTCGGGCGTCGAGGTGACCGGCAACGTCTATCCCTACATCGCCGGCTGGACCTATCTCCGATCGCTGCTGCCGCGGTGGGCGCAGGAGGGCGGCGTACCCCGGATGCTGGAACGCCTCACCGATCCGACCGACCGCGAGCGGCTGCTCGCAGAACTACGCACCGGCGAGGCCGAGCGGCCCCGGTGGGGGCGGACGTTCGTGAGTTCGTTCCGGGACGAAGTGGACGGGCTCTCGATCACCGACCTCGGCGCGGCGCGCGGAACTTCGCCGGAGGAGGCGCTCCTCGACCTGCTCGTGGAGCAGGAGGGCGAGGGTTTCCAGATCTCCTTCGGCAACACCGAACCCAACCTGCGGCAGGCGCTTCGGCAGCCGTTCACCCACATCGGCTCCGATGGGAGCGCCCTCGCCGCCGGGATGCGCACGCCGATGGGGAAGCCCCACCCCCGCTCCTTCGGCACGCACCCCCGGGTTCTCGCCCGCTACGTCCGCGAGGAAGGGCTGCTCACGCTCGAGGAAGCGATCCGCAAGATGACGTCGGCGCCGGCGAACCGCCTCGGTCTCAGCGACCGCGGCGTGCTGCGGCCGGGGATGCGCGCCGACATCGTCCTGTTCGATCCCGACCGGGTTGGGGATGAGGCGACCTTCGAGGAGCCGGAGCGTTATCCGACCGGGATCGAGTGGGTGTTCGTGAACGGCGTGGCCGTGATCGCCGAGGGCGAGCCCACCGGGGCGCTCCCCGGTCGCGTCCTTCGTGGCCCCGGCTTCGGACAGGAGGAGTCGGGTCCATGAGCGGACATCATCACGGGGTCGGGGAGTCGGGGGAGCTCCGGCGCCTCAGCAAGCGCAGCCTGCTGTGGGCGCTGGCGCTCCTCGGCGGCTTCATGATCGCCGAGGCCGTTCTCGGGGCGGCCTACGGCAGCCTCGCGCTCCTCGCCCACGCCGGTCACATGCTGACCGACTCGGTGTCCATCGGGGTGGCGGCCCTCGCGGTCCATCTGGCCGGACGGAAGGCTTCGGTGCGCCGGACCTGGGGCCTCCAGCGGCTCGAAGTGCTGGCGGCCCTGGCCAATGTCGCGGCGCTGTGGCTGGTCGCCGGCCTGGTCTTCGTCGAGGCCTTCCACCGGCTCGAGGGCGAGGCGCACGGCCATGTCCACGGAGAGGTCGTGACCGGCGTGGGCTTCGCCGGAATCGCGGTCAACATCGCGGCCGCCCTCATCCTGAAACGGGCGTCGGGAAGCAATCTGAATGTCGAAGGCGCCCTGCGGCACGTGATCGCCGACTTGCTGGGGTCGTTCGGCGTCGTCGTCTCGGGCGTCCTGGTGTGGGCTTTCGACTGGGATCAGGCCGATGGGTACGTGAGCATGGGGATCGCGGTCCTCATCCTCCTCAGCACCTGGAAGCTCCTCACCCGCGTCGTCGGGGTCCTGCTCGAGGCGACGCCGAAGCACATCGACGTGTATCGGTTGTGCAGCAGGATGGAAGCGGAGAAGGGCGTCACGCTGATCCACGATGTTCACGTCTGGACGATCACGCAGGGATACGATTCCTTCACCGCCCATGTCCTGATCGACCCTGATTTCCCCGAGTCGCGCCGGGAGGCGCTGCTGAGGCGGCTGCGCCGGATCGCATCCAGCGAGTTCGGCATCGGGCACATCACGCTGCAGCTCGAGACCTCCGCGAAGGACTGCTCCGAGCACCACCACGTGGATCACCTTCATGCCCACGCCACTGAGTCCTGATCCGGCGGGGGGGAACGGCGTTTGACCGGCGCCGCGACGCCGTCCTCCCGATCGGGAGCCGCCGGGCACGACCACGGGGAAGAGCTGCGGCATCGCAGTCGGCGGCGGCTGCTGGCGGCGCTCGCCCTCATCGCGACGTTCATGGTCGTCGAGGTCGTGGGCGGACTGATCTCCGGGAGCCTCGCCGTGCTCGCCGACGCCGGCCACATGTTCGCGGACAGCGCCGCGATCGGCCTGGCCCTCGTTGCGATGCATTTCAGCCACCGGGCCGCCTCGGTGCGTCGGACCTTCGGCTATCAGCGGCTCGAGATTCTCGCGGCGCTGGTGAACTCCCTGGCGCTCCTCGCCATCGCCGGCTGGGTGCTGATCGAGGCGTTCGGGCGGATCCAGGCGGCGCCGGAGGTGCGGGGCGGGCTGACGCTGCTCGTGGGAGTCGCGGGCCTGCTCGTGAACCTTTTCGCCGCGTGGATCCTGCGCGACCCGGCGAAGGACAACCTGAACGTGGATGGCGCCTTCCGGCACGTGCTGGCCGATCTGTTCGGCTCGGTCGGGGTCGTGGTCTCGGGAGCGCTGATCTGGGCGTTCGACTGGCGGCTCGCCGACCCGCTCGTCGGCATCGTGATCGCGCTCCTCATCATCGTGAGCACGTTCCGGCTCCTCACGCGGGTCGTCCATGTTCTGCTCGAAGGGACGCCGGACCACATTGATCTCTACGAAGTGTGCAGCGAACTCGAGAACGAGGAAGGGGTGATGCTGATCCACGATGTCCACGTCTGGACGATCACCCAGGGCTACGAGTCGCTGACCGCCCACGTCCTCACCGACCCGGCGTGGCCGCTGGATCAGCGGGACGTCCTGCTGCGCCGGCTGCGGCGGATCTGTTCGGAGCGCTTCGGAATTCGCCACGTCACCCTCCAGCTCGAAGCGTCGGCGGAGGGGTGCGTGGAGAACGACCACGTCTTCCATCTGGAGTACCGCCGGCGCTCGGAGGCTCCTCGGGCGCCGTCGGAGCCGTGGCCGACCGGGACCTGATCGCGGCGGTCGCGGTCCGCCGGCGCCGCTGACCCCGCGGCCCGACGATGCTGATCAGCGCGGCGGTGCTCGCGCCGTTCCTCGGGGCGGCGCTCTACCCCTGGCTCCACGGCCATCCGACGGGCGAACGCGTCGTGGACCGAAGCCTGCTGCTCGCGGTGCCTGCCCTCGTCGGCTGGCACGTGCTCGACCACGGACTCGAGGAGGCGGGCTGGACCGTGCTTCTCGCTCTGGCAGCGGGCGCCGCGACGCCATGGGGGATCGAGCGTCTGTCGCGACGGGCGCGACGACCGACCGACACGCTGTCCCTGGTCGCGGGACTGAGCGGACTCGTGCTCCACGCGCTCTTCGAGGGAGCGGCGCTGCCGGGCGCGCAGACCAGCCTGCTTCTCGCCGTCGTGCTCCACCGCGCGCCCGTCGGTTTCATCGTGTGGTGGATGGTGCGCCCCCGCTACGGGCGGGCTCGCGGGATCGGCGCGCTCGCGGCGCTCGCCGGGGCCACGCTCGTCGGCGCGGCCATCGGGGGCGCGCTCGAGTCCTGGTCGGGCCCCGGGATCGCGCTCTACCAGGCGTTCGTGAGCGGGTCACTCCTCCACGTCGTCCTGCACCAGGGCCCCCGCGACCACACGCACTGACGCAAGGAGCGCCGGGCTCCACCAGTTCTCCCCGTGGGGGCCGGCACCGGGAGACCAACTCGACCGGCGCCGAACAGCGCTACTGCCCGCGTCGCAGGACCGCGCCCTCTTCCCCGCGCTCGTGGTAGGAGTCGCCGTAGTACTTGCTCGTGATCCGGGTGTGGAAGTCCTCGGCGCGGACCGGCGGGTAGATCGGATCGCCCTGCCGCGGCAGGACCTCCAGCAGCTCGTCCTCCCACACGTACACCGCCATCGGGAATGACGTCCGCGGCCGGGCCCGGGCGGCCGGATCCCGCGGCGCGCTCACCCGGTGCGTCGTGGAGGGCAGTCGGTTGTTCGTGATCCGCTGCATGTAGTCCCCGGTGTTCAGCACGATCGAGCCCGGAGGCGCCGTGACCCGCACCCACTTCATGGTGCGCCGATGGAGGAGCTGCAGCCCCTCGGTCTCCGCCGCCGGGAGGATGGTGAACAGATCCACGTCCTCGTGGCCGAGCATCCGCCCGGTCACATCGTCGGCGAGATCGTCCATCGGCGGGTAGTAGTTCAGGCGGAATCCGAAGTTCGTCGCGGTGAGCCGCTCGTCGTAGAGGTGCGGGTCCTCGCCCAGGTAGTCGAGGATCGCCCGCATGATCTTCGGAATGAGCCGCTCATTGGCGAGCACGACCCGTCGGAAGAACGGCTCCCACCCGGGCGACGGCCAGAACGCGGATTCATCCCACGCCGGGCCCCGAGCCCCGCCCCCACCGGGAGAACTGGCCGGGAGAACTGGGGGAGAACCGGCGCCGGCCAAGTCGAACGCCCGGCGGCAGAAAACCCACCCTTCGACCAGGTCGGGGTGGATCATCGTCGTCTCCCGGATCGGGAAGTAACCCTGGTTCACCGATCCCTGCCGCCGCGCCCGGTAGCGGAGTTTCCGCTCGAGGGCGTGGCTCTCGAAGAACGCGCGGGTCTTCCGGTGCGCTTCGGCGTAGAGCGCCGGATCCACTCCGTGGCCGGTCAGGACCGCGAAACCGGTGTCTTCGAGGGACTCCCCGAGTTCGCGGACTGCAGCGGCGCGCTCCGCCGGGTCCGGTGAGTCCAGACGCGACAGGTCGCAGGGCGCCAATTGGAAGTCCTCGTCGAACTCCTCCTCGGCGTCCTCGGCGAGCCGGTAGCGCTGCAGCTTCTCGACCTGCTCGTAGGCGCGCAGCTCCTGGTTGAACCGGGCCGGATCGAATCCGTCGGCCACCGGAGGAGAGGCGGTCTTCAAGAGCCCGCCGCCTGCATCTCCTCCGCCACCCGCTCGGCCTCGCGGAGGATCCGGAGCGTGTTCCCGCTCCAGAGCGCGGCGATCTGCTCCTCGGTGTAGCCCCGGCGCACCAGCTCGGCCGTCACGTTCAGGGTCTCGGAGGCGTCATCCCAGCCGTCCACCCCGCCGCCGCCGTCGAAGTCGGAGGAGATGGCCACGTGGTCGAGCCCCATGACTTCGACCGCGTGATCAATGTGATCCACGAAATCCGCGACCGTCACCGGGTAGCGGTCCGAGATGTCACCGAACCGCGCCATGAGCGCCTCCCGGTCCTCGTCGGACAGCGAGCCGAACTCCGACCGCGACTCGATCCCGAATTCCTCCATCGCCGCCTCCATGTCGGCGATCTTCTCGGGCGAATCCGCCTTCACGAAGCCGCGGAGCGCCACCGTCTGCATGACGCCGCCGTTTGCGGCAAGAGCGCGGAGCTGCTCGTCGTCCATGTTGCGGGTCACGTCGGCGAGCGCCTTCGTGCTGGAGTGCGAAGCGATCACCGGCGCCCGCGACAGCTCGGCCGCCTGGAGCATCGCGTTCTTCGAGACGTGGGAGACGTCCACCAGGATCCCCAGCCGGTTCATCTCGGCGATGACCTCGCGGCCGAAGTCGCTGATGCCGCCGTGCTCTTCTTCCTCGTCCCCGAGGTCCGAACGCGGGTTCGTGGAGTCGGCGATGTCGTTGTGGCCGTTGTGTGCGAGCGTGATGTACCGGGCGCCCATGTCCCGATAGGTCTCGAGGAGCGACAGGTCCTTGCCGATCACGAACCCGTTCTCGATCCCGATCATCGCGACCAGCCTGCCTTCGGCGTGGATCGCCTCGACGCCGTCGGCGGTATCGGTGAACCCGATGATGTCCGGGTACTTCTCGGTGGCGCGGTGGATCGCCTCGAACTTCGTCATGGCGCCCTGCTTCGCCGCCTCGTAACCCTCCGGCGTGCGCTCGGTCTGTCCGTAGTACACGATGAAGAACCCGGCGTCGAGACCGCCTTCCTGCATCCGCGGGTAGTCCACCTGGTAGTCCTCGTTCACGTTCCCGGGGTCCACCTCGTCCGTCATGTAGTTGAACGGGATGTCGATGTGGGTGTCGAGCGTGAGGACGGCTTCGTGGATGCGCCGGGCCTCCTCCATGATCGCGGCCTCGGTGGGCGCAGCCGGTTCCTCCTCCGCGGGGGCGCCACAGCTCGCAACGGCCACGGCGGCGATCAGCAGAACGACTCCTGTTCTCATGGACATGGGACCTCCGAAACTGTCTTCTCCGGCGCGCAACCGGAGGCGCCGGCCAACCGCCGATGCTACCAGCGGAGACCAGCGATGCCGCCGGGATTCCGGCGATGGGGGAGAATCGCGGCCCGGTTTTGAAACTTCTCTGGTCCGTTTCCAACAAGGCGGCGCTTGCGCTCGGCGGCCTCCTCGCGGGCGCGCCAGCCTCCGCAGCTCCCGATGGGCCGGAGCAGGATGGGCCCCGGACTCCGTACGAGGCCCGCCTCGACCGCTACCGGGCCGGGGACTTCGTGGGAGCGGTCCGCGAAGCCCTCGTCGTGCCCTGGCGCGACCTCGAGGCGGGCGCCGAGGATTTCCTGCGGGTCTCCCGGGGGACACCCGAGGAGCGGGACCTCACGTCGCTGGCGGCGGCCATGCTCCACGCCGACCTCGCCGGACCGGCCGAAGCCCGCCCCTCGGACCAGGAGGCGATGGCGGAGCGGTTCCTCGACCGGATCGGCGACGGAGAGAGGCGGACCGAATGGTTGCTGGACCTTCGCCTGGGACTCCTCGGTTTCTATGCCAGCCGGAGCCGCTGGGGGGACGCGGTGCGGGTCGCCGGTGTGCTGCGGGATCAGTCCGGAGCCGATCCCTCGGTCCGGCGGGCGCGGGCGTGGCTCGCCGAGGCCCTCGGCTGGGGCTTCCACGACGAGCGTTTCCTGGATCAGGCCCAGTCCGGTTACTCCGCGCTCCTCGAGGAGGCGACCGCCGCCGAGGCTCCGTTCCTGCCGCCGGCCGAACTGGTGGACCTTCGACTGCGTCTGGCGCACCTGACCCTTCGCGAGGGGAGCCCGGAGGCGGCGCTCGCCCTGCTCGATGCTGGAACCCCTCCTCCGGATGCGCTCTCCCGGTTCGCCGCCGCCATCCTGCGGGGGGAGACGCTCCTCTGGCTCGAGGACGCCACGCAGGCCGAGCAGGCGTTCGGCGAGGCCCACGCGATCCACTCCGGCTCGGTGTCGGCGGCCGCGGGTCTGGCGGCGTCCCGTCAGCGGCTGGGTGACGCGGCGGGCGCCGCCCGGGCGGCGCGCCGGTTCCTCGAAGACACCGCGGGCGAGGATGCCTGGCAGCGGTTCCTCCTCGGCGGCCTGAACCGGGAGAGCGACCGCCTCGACCGCCTCCGCGGGCTGGCTCTGGTGCGCGACCGATGACCCCGCTTCTCGCCGCCCTCGCCGTCGCGGCCGCCGCCCCCTCCCAGGTCCAGTTCCGCGTCACGACCCAGGAAGTGCTCGTGGACGTCGTCGTGACCCGGGACGGCGAGCCGGTGACGGGCCTCGTCGCGGAGGACTTCACGCTCCGCGATGAGGGAGAGTCGCGGGCGTTCCGGATCGTGCCGCAGGCGGATCTGCCGCTCTCGGTGCTGTTTCTGATGGACTTGAGCACCAGCGTGACCGAGGAGCGCGCTCGGCGGCTCGAGGAAGCGGCGGCCCGGTTCGGCGCCCAGTTGACGGCCCGCGACCGCTGCGCTCACGCGGTCTTCGCCGGCGATCTCCGGCTGGTCGGGGACTTTGGTGATTGCGCCGGGCTCGACGCGGGAGCGGCGCCCGACCAGGCGCCCGCCCGGGGCACCGCGCTGCGGGATGCGCTCATCCTCGGATCGGCGCTCGTCGAGGGGGAGCCGGGCCGGCCGGTGATCGTGGTGTTCACGGACGGGCAGGACACCGCGAGCTGGATTCCGGAGGGGTTGTTCCAGGACGCGCTCCGCGGCATGAACGTGCTGGTGTACGGAGTCATCCCTCCGGACGCGACCGGGACCGCCCGGACGCCCTACCGTTACCGTCAGTTCGACCCGTCACCGCCTTCCGTGCTCCGTCGGCAGCGGATCGGCATGCGCCGGATGAACCCGGGCGCGGTCCCCGACGCGCTCACGCCGCTGCTCGAAGGACCGCGCCGGAACATGCGGAGCCGCAGCGGGGCGCGCCCTCCGTCCGAGCTCCAGCTCCTGCGCCACGCCGCCGAGGGGAGCGGGGGGCGGATCGTGCGGACCCGCGACGAGGAGCGCCTTGCGGCCGCCTACGAGGAGATCCTCGAGGAGATGCAGGCCCGCTACGTCCTCGCCTTCGAGCCCGACCCGGCGCAGCCCCCGGGCTGGCGGCGGCTCGAGGTGACCGTGGGCGCGGCCGGGGCGACGGTCCGGCACCGCGCCGGTTACACCCACCTTCCGTAGGGAGAACGGGGGCGCTCCGGCGGGGAGGCGCAGCCAGGTCGGGACGCTCGGCGCCGGACTGGGGTAACCGCTGGGTGGCTGGTTCGCTTCGACAGCTTGCCGGACTGGAGTCCGGCGCTCCGGTCAGTCCTCGGAGTAGAAGTGCCCGGCGATCGCCCCCGCGAGCCCCATTTCGACCAGCGTCCAACCGAGCCCGAGGACGTTGAAGTCCATGAGCCCCATGTTGGCCACGCCGATGGCGGGAAGCAGGGTGTGGAGGATCCACACGGTCACGCCGGCGCACATCGCCTCCTTCGGGCCACTGCCGAAGCGAGGGCGCAGCGCCGCCACCATCCACGCGATGAGGAGGCCGAGCACGAAGGCGTACACCACCCACACCGCGATCGAGCCGCCGGCGTCCTCGCCGCCGATCGGGACGACGTACATATTGAGGATGTACTCGCTGACGTTGATCAGGAGACCGGCCAGCAGACCGCCCTTGATCACGCTGCTCAGATTGATACCACCCATCTCGTTCTCCCCGGGGCCAGTGTCGGGCCCCTGAACCGACCGGCGCGATCTAGCGACCGGAGATGATCCGGAAGAGGTTCCTCACCGGGTCGTAGAAGCGGTCCACGACGCGCTCCTTCAGTGGGATGATCGCATTGTCGGTGATCGTGATGTGCTCGGGGCACACCTTGGTGCAGCACTTGGTGATGTTGCAGTAGCCGACGCCCTGCGCCTTCCTCAGGTCGTCGAGCCGGTCCTCGGTGTCGAGGGGGTGCATTTCGAGCGCCGCGGTGTGGACGAAGAAACGCGGCCCGATGAATTCGTCGTGCTTCTGCGAGTCGCGCAGCACGTGGCAAACGTCCTGGCACAGGAAGCACTCGATGCACTTGCGGAACTCCTGCACCCGGTCCACGTCGCGCTGGTCCATCCGCCAGGTGCCGTCCTCGGCGTCGGGCGGCCGCGGCTTGAACTTCCTGATCGCCTTCTTGACCTCGAAGTTCCAGCTCACGTCGGTGACGAGGTCGCGCAGCAGCGGGAAGGCGCGCATCGGCTCGATCGTGACCGGCTGGTTGTCGGGCAGGTCGCTCATCCGCGTCATGCACATGAGGCGGGGGTTCCCGTTCACCTCCGCGCTGCATGAGCCGCACTTGCCCGCCTTGCAGTTCCATCGGACCGCGAGGTCGCCTGCCGACTCGGCCTGGATCTGATGGACCGCATCGAGAACGACCATGCCCTCGGTGATGTCGGTCGCGTACTCCTCGAAGCACCCCTCGCCGCCGGTTTCGGCGCGCCAGATGCGGAACGTCCTGCTCGCCATCAGCGGTTCTCCTCGATGATCTGGAGCAGGTCGTTCCGCGGGGGCGTGACCGCTTCCTCGGCCAGCTCCATCTCCCCGTCGGCGCCCTTCCGCACCACCAGCGTGGCCTTCCCCCACCGTTCGCTCTTCGCCGGATGGTCCTCGCGGAAGTGGGCGCCCCGGCTCTCCTTCCGCTCGGCGGCGGTGCGCGCGACCGCCTCTGACACCAGGAGGAGGTTCGGAAGGTCGAGCGCGGTGTGCCAGCCCGGGTTGTAGGCGCGGTTCCCCGCCGCCGCGACCGAGCGGGCGCGATCCCGCAGCGCGAGAACCCCGTCGAGCCCTTCCTCGAGCTCCGCCTGGTTGCGCACGATCCCGACCTTCGCCTGCATGAGGTCCTGCAGCTCGCTCTGGATCTGGTAGGAACCCACCCCGGAACCGCCCGACTCCTGCCGTTCGAGGGGCGCGAGGGCGTCTCGTTCGGCGGCGGCGACCAGCTCCTGCTCGACGCCGTCGGATGCGGATCGGGAGTTGGCCCGGGCGAAGCGGGCGGCGTGCTCGCCGGCGCGCTTGCCGAACACGAGCAGATCCGAGAGCGAGTTGCCCCCGAGGCGGTTCGCCCCGTGGAGCCCGCCGGCGCACTCCCCGGCGGCGAACAGGCCGTCCACCCGGGACATCTGGGTCTCGCCGTCCACTCGGACCCCGCCCATCACATAGTGGGTCGTCGGGCCGACTTCCATCGGTTCCTTCGTGATGTCGATCCCGGCGAGCTCCATGAACTGGTGGTACATGCTCGGCAGCTTCCGCCGGATGTGCGCTTCGCCGTCCTTCAGTCTCTCCCGGATCCAGGCGATATCGAGAAACACGCCGCCGTGCGGGCTGCCGCGCCCCTCGCGGATCTCGCGGACGATGCAGCGCGCCACGTGGTCGCGGGTGAGGAGTTCGGGTGGGCGCCGGGCCTCCTTGTCGCCCTGGGTGTAACGCCATCCCTCCTCTTCGTTGTCGGCGGTCTGCTGCCGATAGAGGTCGGGGATGTCGTCGAACATGAACCGGCGGCCTTCGCTGTTGCGGAGAACCCCTCCCTCGCCGCGCACGCCCTCGGTGACCAGGATGCCGCGCACGCTGGGCGGCCAGACCATCCCGGTCGGGTGGAACTGGACGTACTCCATGTCGATCAGGTCGGCGCCGGCCTCGTAGGCGAGCGCGTGCCCGTCGCCGGTGTACTCCCAACTGTTCGAGGTGATCCGGAAAGCGCGTCCGATCCCTCCGGTCGCGAGCACGATCGAGTTCGCCCGGAACAGTCGGAAGCGTCCCTGCTCCCGTTCGTAGGCGAAGGCTCCGATCACCCGGTTGCCGTCGGTGAGGAGCCGGGTCACGGTGCACTCCATGTGGACGTCGATACCCAGATGGATGCCGTGATCCTGGAGCGTGCGGATCATCTCGAGGCCGGTGCGGTCGCCGACGTGGGCGAGCCGGGGGTACTTGTGGCCGCCGAAGTTGCGTTGGAGGATGCGCTGGTCGGGGGTCCGGTCGAACACCGCGCCCCACGCCTCCAACTCCTGCACCCGGGCCGGCGCCTCCCGGGCGTGGAGCTCGGCCATGGTCGGGTTGTTGACGTACTGCCCGCCCCGCATCGTGTCCGCGAAGTGGGTCTTCCAGTCGTCGCGTCCGTCCACGTTGGCGAGCGCGGCGGCGATCCCGCCCTCGGCCATCACGGTGTGCGCCTTGCCGAGCAGGGACTTCGTCACCAGGCCCACCGAGACTCCGGCGGCCGAGGCCTCGATGGCGGCGCGGAGGCCGGCGCCGCCGGCCCCGATCACGAGCACATCGTGCTCAGCAGTTTTCATGGCGATGAGGGGCTCAGAGGATCCGCAAGTCGCTCCACACCCCCATGGAGCAGAGCCTCACATAGAGATCCGAGAAGGCGACCCAGACCAGGCTGCACCACGCCCAGTTCATGTGGCGCAGGTTGAACCAGCTCACGCATTCGTAGGCGCAGCGGCGAGCGGGCCGGGCGGCGATGCGGTCGAGGACGCCCCCGACCAGGTGACGGAGCGAATGGCAGCCGAAGGTGTACCCGCCGAGCAGGACGACGTTCATCGTGAGAACGAGCGTTCCGACGCCGATTCCGAAGGTCTCCTGGCCGGTCGCCGGATCCACGAACCACATGGCCTTCCAGGCGT
Source organism: Vicinamibacteria bacterium (assembly GCA_965232015.1). Taxonomy (GTDB): domain Bacteria; phylum Acidobacteriota; class Vicinamibacteria; order Marinacidobacterales; family Marinacidobacteraceae; genus JAJEAO01. The sequence continues at coordinate 3,437,485 of OZ246946.1, forward strand.
CCCACGCGAGGATGCAGATGAAGCCCAGCGCCAGGTAGAGGAAGTAGCGGTGGAGGTTCTGGAGGAGGAGCGGGAACCGCAGCTCGCCACCGTACCCCTTCCACGGCTTGCCGACGGTGCAAGATGCCGGGTTCGAGACGAAGGCCTTGTAGTAGGCGCCCCGGTAGTAGTAGCAGGTGAGCCGGAATCCGGCGGGCGCTCCCAGGATGACCAGCGCCGGCGAGAACGGGAGGAAGCTGGGCCAGAACGCCGGCTTCGGCCCCAGCCAGGCGTGGTGGGAGTCCCCCCACAGGACCGGCGAGTACATCGGCGACAGGTAGTTGCCGAGCTCGAAATGGGCGTTCTGGAACGCGGCCCAGGTGGAATAGACGAGGAATCCGGTGAGCCCCAGCAGGGTTGCCAACGGGACCGCCCACCAGCGGTCGCGGCGACGGGTAACCCCGAATCCCTGACGCTCGGGGAGGGCTCCGGCGACAGTCGGCACGGCGCGGAAGGATATCGGAACCCGGAGCGCCGGACTCCAGTCCGGCACGGGGGAGCGCCACCCTTTGGAGCGCCCCTGGTACGGAGCGCCCCTGGTACGGAGCGCCGGACTCCAGTCCCTTGCCGGCGCGCCGGCAACGCGCCGGTCAGCATGGGCCGGGAATTGCCGGACTGGAGTCCGGCGCGCCGGCACTCCGGCACCGGTCAGATCCGTCACCCGGTGCCGGGCCCCCACCGGGAGAACTGGTGGAGTCCGGCGCTCCGGCGACCCTACGGGTCGCCGACACACCGGAAGCCGGTGTGATCCCACGCCGAATCCGCCGGCGCACGGTTCTCCCACGCCAGCCGGTAGCCCTGGCAGGAGTTCTCGGCGCAGAGGAACGACCCGCCCCGGATTGGCCGACTCTCGGGAGAGCCGCCGTCCACCCACTCCCACGCATTCCCCGCCATGTCGAACAGGCCGTAGCCGTTCGGCGGAAACGAGCCCACCGGCGCGAGCCCGACAAACCCATCGCGCGCCTCCGCCGGAAACGGGAAGCGACCGTCGAACAGGTTGGCGGGCGGGCTCCCCGCGAACGGAGAGCGCCGGCCCCACGGATAGATCGCCGCCGAGGTCCCCCCGCGGGCGGCGTGCTCCCATTCGACGGCGGTCGGCAGGCGTCCGCCGGACTCGGCGCAGAAGGCGGCGGCGTCGTTCCAGCTCACCTGGACCGCGGGGGCGGCGGGCGCCGCTTCGGAACGATCCGGACCGCGCGGCGTCCGCCAGTCGGCGCCGTCCCTACGGACCCACCACGGCGCTCCCGGCACCGCCGGGGCATCTCCGGGCGCCGTTCCCGGGGCATGGAAGACGAGCGACCACCCGAACCGCTCGGCGTCGGTGATCCGCCCGGTTCGCTCGATGAAGCGGGCGAACCGCTCGGTTGTGACCTCGTGCCGGTCGAGGAGGAATGCCTCGACGCCGGAACCGGCGGGGACCCGCGCCATGCCCTCCGGCGTGGCGCACCCGCAGAGGGCGAGGAGGGCCCCGACGGCGCCGCGGCGGAGCACCAGGTGAACGGAAGGCGGCGCCCGCTTGTCGAGGCCCGGGAGCCGCGACAGTACACTCCCCCGTGCGGAATTGTCGTTGCGGGCGGGGGGTTTGAAGACGGCGGACATGATCCGATTGGCGCTCGGGAGATTGTGGCCCGTGTCCCTGTTGCTCGCGGCGTTCGCGCCTGCGGGCTGCGGCGCGGGCGATGAGTCAGCTATGGATCGGGACCCTTTCCGCACCCCCCGGGAACTCATGGTCCGCAACGACCTCGAGGCGCGCGGCGTCCGCGATGCGGCGGTGCTCGAGGCGATGCGGCGGGTTCCGCGCCACATGTTCGTGGCGGAATCGCTCCGGAGCCAGGCCTACTCCGACCGCCCGCTCCCCATCGGCGAGGGGCAGACGATCTCGCAGCCGTTCGTGGTCGCGCTGATGAGTTCGCTGGCGCAGGTGGAGTCCGGGTCGAGGGTCCTCGAGATCGGAACCGGTTCCGGTTACCAGGCCGCGGTTCTCGCCGAACTGGGTGGTGAGGTCTGGTCCATCGAGCTGCTGCCGGCCATCGGGGCCCTCGCCGCCTCGAACCTCGCCGGCGCCGGCTACGAGAGGATCAACCTGAGGGTGGGAGACGGCTACCAGGGATGGCCCGAGGAAGCGCCGTTCGACCGGATCGTGATCACCGCCGCGCCTTCCACGATCCCGCCGGCGCTGATCGAACAGCTCGCTCCGGAAGGCCGGCTGATCGCTCCGGTAGGGGACGACCCGCGTTCCCAGCGGTTGCTCGTCGCTACCCGCAACGCCGACGGCGACCTGGAGACGACCGATCACGGGGGCGTGGCGTTCGTCCCGATGGTCCCGGGAGACCAGGTCCCCCCGGCGAGCAACTGATCAGTCGGTCGGCTCTCCCCCCTCGGCCGGATCGGCGACCGGAGCGGGGACCTTGTTCGCACCGCGGGCCTCCGCCAGAGCGGCGACCCGATCCGCGAGATCGGGATCGTCCGCCGCGAACTGACGAAGCAGGGGGGCGAGGCCGGCGAGTTTCATCTGGAGGACCCGCTCGCGCAAGGCATCCGGCTTGACCACCTCGATCCAGTCCCACCACCCGATCACATGCCGGGCCATGTCGTCCTTGCCTCCGGCGGTGAACCGAACGACGACGCTCCCGTCCTCCTCGCGGACGAGCTCCTGCGAGGGGTGGAAGACCCACTTGTCCACTTCGGGAGCGCTGGGGTGAAACCGCCACTCCACTTCGATCGGCTCCTCCCGGAACCCACCGAAGAGCTGGCGCACGTACTCGTCGAAGGCCTCGCCGTCCACCGGGCGGTAGTCGTCGAGGACCCGGACGTTCTCCATGCGATCGAGCCGGAACTGCACCGGGTTCTGGTAGCCCTCGACCCGCCCCACCAGGCATGGACGGACGCCGAAGAGGATCCCGACCGGCGAAACGCGACGGGTCCGACGCTGGCCGGCGGCGTTGGTGTAGTCGAACCGGAGGCCGCGTTCTTTCAGCAGCGCCACCCGGAGGCTGTCGTCGGTCTCGGGATCCACCCGCACCCGGGGCGCCGGACGGGCGGCCACGCCGAGCGTGCGAGCCATGTTCTCGGCATTGATGACGACCGACTCCGACAAACCGGGAAGTTTTCTCCGCCTTTTCCGTTCCTCGATCGCCTGGCTTTCCCGGAGCGCCTCGTCCATGGTGTTCCGGAGCCTGCCGAGCCGGCCGACCTCCTGCTCGAAGTGGTGGGCCTCGAGGAGCTCCATGGCCTTGTGGATCGCCGTGAAGTCCCGGTCCTGAAGGGGCAGGCGCACCAGCGAACGGAACCACGCGGCGTTGCGATCCACCCGGAAGACGATGCGACCCTCGTGGTTGCGACGCTCGTCGAGCGGCAGGGCGCGGCGCAGTTCGCGAATCCAGCGATGCGCGGTGCGCCGGGTGATGCCGTACTTCCGGATCAGGAACGCGTAGGTGACCTGATGGCCGGAGAGGAAGTCGTGGAACAGTTGCGAAGCTCGCTCGAGGCTCGTCATGGTGGCCCTCCCCATCCGTTGCGATGGCCCCCCGGCCCGCGCCGCGGGTGTGATCGGACACATTCTGACAGAGCGCGAGCGCGGCGCCGCCACACTCCGACGGCCTCGCATAGCATCGCGGGCCCTGCCCATGCCGCGTCGTCGCCCTCTTCTCCTGCTCGGCATGGGTTCGGTACACCGGTCGTTCCTTCGGATCCTCGAGCGGAAGGCGGGAGGGCTCGCTGCCGACGAGGGGCTCCGGTTCGAGATCGCCGCCTGCGCCGACCGAAGCGGCTTCTTCCGCGGGCCGGACGCCTCCGGCAGCCGGCTGACCCGGGAGGCCGTCCTCGAGGTGAAGGAGAGCGGGGGAAGCCTCGGCGATCTGCCCGGAGCGGAGGCGGTCGCGCTCGACGAAGCGGTCGAGCTTGCGGGCCGCGACGGGATCCTCATGGACGCGGCTTCCATGGACATGGAGACCGGCGGCATCGGGCTGACGGCGGCGCGGGCAGCGCTGGCCCGTGGGACCTCGGCGGTTTTCGCCAACAAGTCGGCGGTCGCGCTCGCGTTCGACGAACTCGAGTCGCTCGCAGCGGCGAACGGCGCCCGGATGGGATGGAGCGCGACCGTCTGCGGCGGGCTCCCGGTGATCAACGCCGCCCGCCGGGAGATGGTGGCGGCGCGGTTCCTCCGGGTGCGGGGCGTGTTCAACGCCACCAGCAACCTGGTGCTGGACGAGGTGGCCGCCGGGCGGACCGTGGGCGACGCGATCCGGGAAGCTCAGGAGCGGGGGATCGCCGAGACCGATCCCACGAACGACCTGAACGGAACCGACACCGCGGCCAAGCTCGCGATCTTCGCCCGGACGGTTCTCCGCCAATCGGTCACTTTCCGGGATGTGCCGCGGGCGGGTATCGAGGCGGCGCCGGCGCCAGGAGCGGGCGAGGTCGTCCGCCTGCTCGGCGAGGCCGTGCTCCAGCCGGAGGGGGACTACCGGCTTCGGGTCGCCCCGAGAGCCGTCCCGCGCCGCAGCTTCTTCGGCGCCATCGGCAGCCTCGACATGGCCGTCGAATGGGAGACGGACCTCTACCAGGTCCACCGCCTCGCCGCCACCGAGGGAGATGCGGGTCCGACCGCCGCCGCGATGCTGCGCGACGCGGTCCACATCGTCGGAGCGCCCTATGGAGCGCCGGACTCCCGGAGCGCCGGACTCCGCCAGTTCTCCGGGCCAGTTCTCCCGGTGGGGGCGGGGCCCGGCACCGAGAAGTCCACCCGACCGGTGCCACCCCGTCGGAGCGCCGGACTCCGCCAGTTCTCCCGGCCAGTTCTCCCGGCCAGTTCTCCCGGTGGGGGCGGGGCGGGGCGGGGCCCGGCACCGAGAGACACCCATGAAGAGTGACGTCATGAAGCGTGACGTGCTGTCCCGCCGGGAAGCGCTGGGCGCCGGACTCGCCGCGGCCGGAACCGCGCTCTCCACCGCCTGCGGCGCTCCCGCAGAGCAGGCCGCCAGCGTCTCCACCCCGCCAGACGGGCCGCGGGTCGTGGTAGTCGGCGCCGGCGCCTTCGGAGGCTGGACGGCGCTGTGGCTTCTTCGCCGGGGCGCCCGGGTCACCGTCGTGGACGCGTGGGGCCCCGGCAACTCGCGCGCGAGTTCGGGCGGCGAGACCCGGGTGATCCGGGCCACCTACGGCCCCGACGCGATCTACACCGACATGGTCGTCCGCGCCCTCGCGCTCTGGAAGGAACATGCAGCGGCGTGGGATGACCGGCTGTTCACCGAGACCGGCGCGCTGTGGATGGCGGGAGACGAGGACGACTTCGCGAAGCAGGCCGTCCCCATCCTCCGTGACCGCGGCGTCGCGTTCGAGGAGCTCGACGGGGACGAGATGGGGCGGCGGTTTCCGCAGATCCGCCCCGACGGGATCACCTACGCGCTCCACGAGAAGGGCGCCGGGTTCCTCGCGGCCCGGCGCGGCTGCCGCCGGGTCCTCGACGCCTTCCTCGCCGAGGGCGGCGACTACCGGGAAGCCCGCGCCGAGCCGGGTGCGGTCCGCGGCGGCCGGATGGAGGACATCGGACTCTCCGACGGGAGCCGGCTCGAAGGCGATGTCTTCGTGTTCGCCGGAGGACCGTGGCTCGCCGAGCTGTTCCCCGGCTTCGATCCGCCCCTCGTCGCCCCTACCCGGCAGGAGATCCTCTACTTCGGAACCCCGCCCGGTCGGCCCGATCTCACCGAGGCCGGGCTTCCGGTCTGGGTGGAGACCGGCGAGCGTTTCTTCTACGGCGTCCCGGGGAGCGAGAACCGGGGATTCAAGGTGGCCGATGACGCCCGCGGCGCGCCCTTCGATCCCACGAACGGTGACCGCACGCCCTCGGAGGCGGCGATCCGGGCGGCGCGCGACTACATGGAGTTCCGCTTCCCGGCGATGGTGGGCGCGCCCCTGCTGGAGGCCCGGGTCTGCCAGTACGAGCAGAGCCCCGACGGGCACCTCATCGTGGACACCCATCCGGACGCGGGCAACGTGTGGATCGCCGGCGGCGGCTCGGGCCACGGCTACAAGCTGGGACCGGCGCTCGGCGAGATGTTGGCGGACCAGGTCATCGGCGACCGAGACAAGGAACCGTTCTTCGCGCTGGACCGGTTCGCCGGCGCGCTCGCTGCCGGGCCCGGCCTCGCCCCCGCCCCGCCCCCGCCCCCACCGGGAGAACTGGCCGGGAGAACTGGCCGGGAGAACTGGCCGGGAGAACTGGCCGGGAGAACTGGCGCCGGACTCCAGTCCGGCAATGAGAGGCATCCATGAAGAAGTCTGAAGGCGTGTCCCGCCGCGAGGCGCTTTTCGCCGCCGCCGGAACAGCCCTCCCGGCCGCGCGCGCCGCGTTTGCATCACCCTCGATCCAGACCACCGGCAGCACCGACTCCCGTCAGGTCGTGGTCGTGGGGGCCGGCGCGTTCGGCGGCTGGACCGCGCTCTGGCTGCTCCGTGGCGGGGCGCGAGTGACCCTGGTGGACGCATGGGGGCCCGGCAACTCGCGCGCCAGCTCCGGCGGAGAGTCCCGGCTGATCCGGGCGTCCTATGGTGCGAGGCGCATCTACAGCGTCATGGTGAAGCGAGCCATGGAGATCTGGCGGGAGCACCAGAGCCGCTGGAACGAGACGCTGTTCCACGACATCGGGATGCTGCGGATGGCGGACGAGGATCGCGTCGAGCGCGACCGAGTCTCGGGCGAGATCCTGCGGGAGCTCGGACTCGCCGTGGAGGAGTTCACCCCGGACGAGCTCGCCCGCCGCTATCCCCAGATCTCTCCCGAGGGCGTCGTCTCGGCGCTTCTCGAGAAGGACGCCGGCTACCTGCTCGCCCGGCGCGGCTGCCAGCGCGTCTTCGAGACCTTCGTCGCCGAAGGCGGGGAGTCCCGGCTCGCCCTCGCCACGCCGGGGGCGATGCGCGGCGGCCGGATGCGCGACATCGGGCTCTCGGACGGCTCCCGGCTGGAAGCGGACGACTTCGTCTTCGCGGGCGGCCCGTGGCTGGCCGAACTCTTCCCCGGTTTCGATCCACCGCTCGTCCGACCCACCCGGCAGGAGGTCTTCTACTTCGGCCCTCCCGCCGGACGGCCGGACCTCACCGACGCGGGCCTTCCGGGCTGGATCGGACCCGGCCCGTTCTACGGCATCCCCGGCAACCGCCACCGTGGTCTGAAGATCGCCGACGACCGTCGCGGGGAGCCCTTCGATCCGACGCACGGCGACCGCACTCCGTCAGACGCCGGGATTCGGGCCGCGCGGGAGTACATGGAAGGCCGCTTCCCGGCGATGCGTGGCGCGCCGCTCCTCGAAGCGCGCGTCTGCCAGTACGAACAAAGCGCCGACGCGAACCTCATCGTGGACACCCATCCGGAAGCCGACAACGCGTGGATCGCGGGCGGCGGTTCCGGCCACGGCTACAAGCTCGGCGCCGCGCTCGGCGAGATGCTCGCCGCCCAGGTCCTCGGCGAGCAGGAGAAGGAACCGTTCTTCTCGCTCGACCGGTTCGGATAGCCGGCCCGCTCACGGCGGCACGCGGACCGGCGTCGTCGGCCTACGCGAGTCGCCGGATCACGCCCAGCAGCCGGTCCACGTCGTCCCGGTTGTTGTACATCGCAATCCCGGCGCGGAGCAGACGCCCTTCCTCCTGAAACGTCACCGCCACGCCCTCGGCGTCGAGCGCCTGACTGAGCCGTGCGTGATCCAGCCCGTGGTGGAAGCTGACGATGTTGGACGGGTTCTTCGGCGGCGTGAACATCCGCATCCCGAGCGCCGCGGCGTCCTCCCGCAACCCGGCTGCAAGCGCATGGGTGTGCCCGGCGATCCGATCGAACCCGATCGGTTCGATGAACTCGAGCGCTGCGTCCATCGCGACGACGGGACCGAACGCGAGGCTCGCGTACTCGAACTTCCCGGCGCTCGCGTCGAGGCGGAATTCAGGCTGTGGACAAAAGCCCTTTTGGCCAGGAGTGGAGATGCTGGTATGGCACCTGGCGCGGCATGAAATGTGACGACGCCGGAAGCCGAGCAAGCCGAAATCGCGTCCCGAGGACGCCCCGCAGCCTCCAGAGGGCCCGGAAACGGCTCTGAAGGCGTCTCAGGCGCTCAAAATGCGACATCCGCGCCAGGCGCCGATACCGCTGCAGCGTTCTCGGCGTCCCGACCCCATACCGCGTCCGCATCAGCAGCCCCAGATTGAACGCCGCAGCGTGGATCTGGAGTCGTTTGCCGATGTTCTCCCGCCCCCGCAGATACAGCCGCCGCAGCCCGCCGGTCTCGTAGCAGTGCGCGAACGAACGCTCCACCACCTCCCCTCGCCGCGCAAGCCACCCCTTCGCGCAGGACCGCCGGATCCGACGCCGGTTCAGATACACCGCTTTCTTCTCCTCCTCCTTCCCCGCCCACTTCCGCCGCCCCCGCTGCGGCTCCGCCACATACGACCGCAGCCCCTTCCGCTTCAGCCCCACCATCGTCTCGTCGGAGTGATACCCCTTGTCGCACACCACCACCCGCACCTTTCCCCGCTCCACCTCCGCGTCCTCCAGCCGCGCCTCCATCTCCTCCACCGTCGTCTCCAGCGTCTTCGTGTCCCCCTGGTCTCCCGGCTGAACCACCACCGCCGCCATCGCACCGGTCTCCAAGTCCACCGCATGCTCCACCTTGTGCAGCATCCGCGTCTCCCCGCTCTTCATCTTCCCGATCCGCGCGTCCGGATCCACCGGCTGCGTCCATTCCCGGTTCCATCCGGTCTTCTTCTTCCTCCTCCGCTTCCGGTCCACCCGCTTCAGATCCGCCAGCGTCGGCGTCTCGATCCCCGACTCCCGCGCCAGCCGGCGCAGAAACTCCCGATACGCCTCCCCGCTGTCCCGGCGCCGGATCGCCCGCAGCGCCGCGTTCGCCCGCAGCGTCGTCCCGTCCACCCCCAGCTTCCGCCCCCGCAGCAACTTCGACTCCCGCAGCCGTCTCAGAACCCACGTGAACACCTCCTCGTGCGCCTCCAACGAGATCCGCTTCCGCGCCTTCGACAGCGTCGAGTGGTCCCACCCCCGATCCGTCGGCCCCAGCCCCACGAACTCCTTCAGACTCAGCGAGTCCCCCAGCTGCCAGGCGATCCCACGCTCCGACGGGATGCCCTCGAAATACCCCACCATCAGCAGACGGAAGTAGCTCTCCGGCGGCATGCTCGGCCGGCCTCTCCCCGACGCGTAGAACTCGCGACAGACATCCTGCGCGTGGTCGTCGAACCCCGCCTCATCCAAAACCTGGTTCAGCCCCCGGTAAAACGCACAGCCCGGACCTCTCGCGATGTCCGTCGTCGCAATCCACAACTTCCCTGGCCGTTCCACACGGCGCTTGCCCATCGCCATGCCTACAAATTGTAGAACCCCTCACGATCCCCGACCCCAAAGACCTTCGGACTTTTTCCACAGACTGAATTGGTGGCCCGGCAGCCGCTCGGCGACCTGCCCGTGCCCGTGCCGGTCCGGGATCAGCCAGTCGAGGTGTTCGCGGCGCACATAGAACGGCGCGCAGCCGAAGTCGGCGTGGAGCCACTTGTAACCGTTGCCGCAGGCGAAGTCCACCTTTTCGTCGTGGAGGCTGGTCGGAAAGGTGCCCCACGCCTGGACGGCGTCGGCGAAGAGATACGCCCCGTGGGAGTGGGCGAGGTCGGCCAGAGCGGGGATGTCGTAGCGGAAGCCGTTGCGGTTCGACACCCAGGCGACGCTGAGGAGGCGGGTTCGGTCATCGGTCTGCGCGGCGAAGTCTTCGACACTCACCACGCCGTCCCGCGACGGGATGATCCGGAGTTCGACCCCCGCCCGGCGCTCGAGCTCGCGGTAGAGCACGAAGGTCGTCACGAAGTGCAGCTCGTCCACGACCACGTTGTCGCCCGGCCGCCAGTCCATCGCGTTCACGACGATGTTTTCGGCGTCGCTGGTGGAGTAGAGGAAGGCGAGTTCGTCCTCGTCGGCGCCGAACAGCCGGGCGAAGCGGGAACGCGCGCCCGCCACCGCCTCGCCATTCGCCACCAGCTCGCGCCGGAGCATCTTGTTGTCGGCGTAGCGGTGCAGGGCGTCGCGGACCGGAGCCGACAGCGGTCCCACCGCCGCGTTGTTCAGGTAGGCGAGCTCCTCGGCGACCGGGAAACTGTCCCGGACCCCAAGCGGATCCGTCGCCCCGGCGGTTGAGCCCGCCGAATCCGGCCGCTCCGACTTCCCGCGACCAGCCGATTCCCCCGCGAGCGCGCTGGCGCCCGGAACAGCGGCCAGCCCGGCCGCCGCGGTGGTCCGGAGGAAGCGTCGCCGCCCCCATGAGTTGTGCTGTTCCGTCGGCTTCATCTGGATATCCTCGGCTCGAGGGGCGCTCCCCTCCCGACCGAGTGTATGACCGCCCCGACGCACCAGATCGTGTACGGGCCCACGCCTGCCGGCCGAGATGCCCTCGAACTCGGCGCCGCTGTCGGAGGGCGTCGTCTCGACCCTGTGCTGCGCTCGGTGCGCGAGCGGGTCCGCGAGGGGCGGGGGAAGATGTCGAGGAAGCGCTGGACCAGCCGGCGCCGAGGTCGGGGGAGGCGACGGCCATGGAGCGCCGGATCCCGGTGGCGATCCCGCGGCGGGTGTCCCCGGCGATCCGCTCGCCGGGGCGTTCGGGACCTAGCCCCCGGGCCAACTTGTTCGCGGATCGAGGTGCTACGCTCGGGTTCGATTCGATCGCAAGGGAGGCGAGGGGACTGCTCCATGCACTACGAGAAAATGACGCACAACGACGCGGGGCAGCGGGTCGCTCCCCGCTCGCCCTACGACGAAGGGTGGAAGGAGTGGGTCTCAGCGACCGGGGTCCGTGGCTATATGCTCGGGGAGACGCTTGGGGATTGGCTGAACCTCTACGGTGGAGACCTCGGGTTCGAGAAGGATCCTGAACCGGACCGGAGGCTGGACCTTCGGGAATTCAACTTCAGGAAGGGGGCGGAGTTCGAGGAACGGGTGGCGCGTTACTTCGAGGATCAACTCGCGCGCCTCGAGTTCGACGAGCGAGCTGAACTGGTCCGCATCACGCCGATCCGCGCAAGCAGCCGGGACCCGAAGTACGCGGAGGCTACGCTCGACGCGCTCGCGGATGGCCGCGGGATCGTTCACAGCGGCGTTCTGTGGAACCCGGAGACCCGAACTTACGGCGTCCCTGATTTCCTCATTCGGTCCGATGTCTTCAAACGTCTGTTTCCCGGTCATCCGGACCCGTACGGAGACTCCGTCCGCAGCGGAGATGAGGCCGGAGCGTTGGACTGGCGCTATGTCGTTGTGGACGCCAAGTTCACGACGCTCTCCCTCTTGAAGGGAAAACAAACCCGCGGGAAACTCGGAAAAACGCGTTCGTCTCCGGCATACAAGGCGCAGCTTTTCCTCTACAACGAGGCCCTTGGCCGGCTGCAGGGGGAGGCGCCACGCGTGGCTTTCCTGTTGGGTCGCGGGGAACGAGGTTCCAGCGCTACGGAGAAACTCGCATGGGTCGTGATGAAAGACGTCGAGCAGCGCACGAAGGCTGCCGTAAAGTGGGTTCGCGACCTGCGGTCGGAAGGCGGGACCTGGCGGGTGCTGCCGGAGCCGAGTCGTCCGGAGCTTCGGCCTCCAGGCACCGGCGATTGGCCGTGGACGGGCGCCATCCGGCAGATCACGGACCATCTCGGCGATCCGATCCGGCTCTGGCAGGTCCGCGCCAAGGGACGCGACAAGGCCGTCAGAAACGGCATCACCTCGTGGCGTGACTCCGGGGCGACTGCAGCTTCCTTCGACGTCACGGGACCAGCGACTGGGCCGAGGCTGGATGCGATTCTGGACGTGAACCGCACCGAAGGACCGATCGTGCGGCCAGTGCGCGTCACCGGCGCCGACGAGACGTGGCGCGACCCTTACAGCCTGGAGTTCTTCGTGGACTTCGAGACCGTGAACAACACGAACGACGACTTTCGCCGCTTCCCCGAGAAAGGCGGGCAACCGATGATCTTCATGATCGGCTGCGGACACATGGAGGAAGGCCGATGGCGGTTCCGCTGCTTCGTGGCCGACCGGTTGACTCCGAACGCGGAGGCGGAGGCGATCGATGCGTGGATCGAACACATGAGCTCGGTCGGAATTCGCTTCGGTGTGGCCGAGGAGGCCCCGCGGGTATTCCACTGGGGGCATGCGGAAAAAGTGAGGCTGGAGACGGCGTACGATTCGGCATTCAAGCGGCACCCGGACAAGGACTGGGCGTCCTCACTCAAGCTCGGGTGGTTCGATCTGCTGAGCGAGGTCGTGCAGGCGCAACCCGTGGTCGTGCGCGGCGCCTTCGCATTCGGGCTCAAGGAGGTTGCAAAAGCTCTCCACGGCCACGGCCTCATCAGCACCGAGTGGGGGGACTCGGAGGTGGACGGGCAGGGCGCCATGGTCGGTGCGTGGCACAGCGACCGAGAGGCGGAAGACAGGGGAGTCCGACTGATTGATACGGATCTCATGCAGGAGATCCGGCGCTACAACCAAGTGGACTGCAAGGTGATGCAGGAGATTCTCGAGTACCTGCGCCAGCATCACTAACGAACGGCTTCTCCCCGTGGCCTCCGCATGACGCTCGTCATCGCATAGGGGGCCGTCGTCCTGATGTGCAGCCAGTGCTCCGCCGGAAAGTCGTGGAACGCCAGCAGCGCCTACCGATCCACATGTTCGCGTGTTCCGTCGGCTTCATGAGGACCGCATCAGGACTGCATCGATCGGGCGAGTCCGCCGGCAGGGCGACGCCCGCCGATCGAGTGTGTCTCCGCCCGGGCTCTACAGGTCAAGTACCAGGCGGAGGCCTTGTTCGACGCGAGTCATCCATCGCGGCGACGCTTCCCCCGCGTGATCCGTGAGGCGGTCTTCGTTCAGAGTCAGGATCTGCGCGATGTTCGCGACCGAGTCTCTCGGGAGCCCGGTGACCCTGGCGGGGAGGAGGACGTTCCCGGGCGCTTCGGCCAGGCGCGTGTTCGACGTGAGCGCGACAGTGAGCACGGTCCGGAGGCGGCTGGCGAGGAAGGCATCGGACTGCACCACGAGCACGGGCCGACGGAATCCAGGCTCCGACCCGCGCGGCGAAGGCAGATCAGCCCACCAGATCTCGCCGCGGCGAGCTACCAATCCTCGCGCCCCACGGCCTCCGACTGGGCCGCAGCGAACACCGGATCAAGGCCATCCGGCTGGTCCGGCAGGACTTCGTTCAGCTTCGCCGCGATGGCGGCCGCGCGCCGCCGGTCAAGGTATTCGGTGAGCGCCTTCGCATAGAGCCGGCTCCGGGAAATTCCCTTGCGTCGGGCCGCTTCGTCGGCGCGAGCGAAGAGGTCGTCCGGCAGCGAAATCGCGGTCTTCATGAGGGAATCATACGTTTGTCATACCCGTTGGGTCCGCGCCGACGGCCTCTCCCGTCCGGCGGCGGAACGAGGTGGCTGCGAGAGACGGGGCGAGTCCCTGAACAGCGCCCGGAAGCCGCCGGCTCACGCCCAGTCGAAGTCCTCTGGCACACGGAAGTCCCGGCCGGGAACCCGGGCCGACGTACCGGCCGGGACTCCACCGTGCTCCCGCGCACGAGCGAGGGGTAGCGACACGTGTTGTCGTATGCAGCGCGTAGCGTCTCAGGAGCCATGGGGGAGCGATGAATCCTGAACCGACGAACTCCGAGCGCCAGTCCGCGACCCGGCCCCGGCACCACCGGGCCAACCGAGTCGACCACCGAGCCCGCGCCCACGAGGCGTTCCGGCGCGAAGTGCGGGCGGCGACCGATCCGAACGGTGTGAACTGCCGTGGCGAACGCTGGCTGCACCGCGCCCTTTTCCGCGCCGACGTCGACGCGGTGAGCACCCTCCTGGATCGGGGCGCCGATCCGAACCGGACGAACGACCGGGGCTGGACGCCTCTCCATGTAGCGGTCGTCAGGGGCGAGGCGCGGAGTGCCAGGACGCTGCTCGACCGGGGCGCCGATCCGAACCTTCGGGACTCGACTGGATGGTCTCCCCTGGACCGCGCCGTCGCGCGGGACCACTGCGACCTCGCCGAGCTGTTGCTGGACCGGGGCGCTGATGTCCGCGCCACGGACGCGCGGGGCGTGACGCCGCTCCACCGGGCACCGTCGGAATCCGTGGCGAAGCTGCTGCTGGACCGCGGGGCCGACCCGCGGGCCAGGGACGGATCGGGCCGCACGGCCATCGAGCGCGAGCCGGTTGCCCGGGCGCAGTTCGAACGCTGCGTTGCCGACCTGGAACGCGTCGAGTCGAAAGGCGGCGGCCAGAGCGAGCGCGCGCGGAACTCCGGCGCGATCCGAAGGCTGCTGGACGGCGGGCTCGATCCGGGCAGTTCGGGGACCAAGGGCGACACCGTGCTCCATCGGGCTGCTTCCGATGGTGACACCCGGTTGCTGGCGTCGCTGCTGGCCCACGGTGCGGACCTGAACGCCCGCAACGCCTACGGCAAAGTCCCTCTCCACCTCGCATGCGATGCCGAATCGGCGCGTCTCTTGTTGCGACACGGTGCGGACCCGGATGCCCGGGATAACCGAGGCAAAGTCCCTCTCCACCTCGCATGCGATGCCGAATCGGCGCGTCTCTTGTTGCGACACGGTGCGGATCCGGATGCCCGGGATAACCGAGGCGAAGCCCCCCTCCACCGGGCGCACAACGCGGAGATCGTGCGAGTTCTGTTGGAACACGGCGCCGACCCGAATGCCCGGGACAACGAGGGTACGGCCCCTCTGCGCTTCACTGGCAGTGGACGAGAGGCGCATCTCCTGCTGGAACACGGTGCCGACCCGGGCGTTGTCTCCGTCTGCATGGCACGCGATCCCGAGTGGATGCGTGTTCTGTTGGAACATGGCGCCGACCCGAATGCCCGGAACGACGATGGCGGCACCGCTCTCCACCAGCCCCATGTCGTCGCAGAGAGCGTGCGTGTTCTGATGGAACACGGGGCGGACCCGAATGCCCGGAACAACGACGGCGCTACCCCTCTGCACCTGGTCCACTACGACGACAGCGCGCGCATCCTGCTGGAGCGGGGCGCGGACCCGGATGCCCGGAACAACGACGGCGCTACCCCCCTGCACCTGGCCGTGGCCCGCAGCTCTTGGAGAGCGCGCATCCTGCTGGAGCGCGGCGCCGATCCCGACATCGCCGACGCGGCGGGGGTCACGGCGCTGGAGCACTTCGTCGAGTGTCCGGACGCCGCTCTCGTCCTGCTGAACGGGTTTCCGGACCCTGCGGCGCCGAACGACTGGGAACGAGCGCTGCTCGATGCGCTCCTCGAGACGTACGGGGATCCCGGAGCGACGGCGAACCTGCGAGATGACATCTCGCTGGTCGGGCTTCAGGGGACGCTGCAGGCTGGGCGCCTACCCGAAGGCGCCGAGCGAGTCGTTGTCACGGTTCGCCTCGCCCGCGCCGTGTGTTGCCCGCCCCACGTCCGGGACTGGCTCCAGGCTCACGTCCCGAACGCGGACCCGAACGACCTGGACTTCAGCCTGCCGGTGGCCGAAGTGATGCGACTCGGAAGCCGCGACGATGATCCCTCGGAGTGGGCTCGCATCGGGGCCTGCGCCATCCGTCTGGCTCACGCCCTGGCTCGCGCGCGCGGCGTCGCCTCGGACTGAGCGGCCCTCCGGGGCTCCTCGCGAAACGCCACAAGGGGTCTCGCCTCCTCGCTCACGGCGGATGCCCGGCAGCCCGGCGGCGTTGAGCCAACACGCACTCTCCAAGGGATAGCTACGACGCGTGTTGTCACATCTCGGCTTTACCGTCATTCGCTCCAGTGGGGAGAGAACCATGAATCCAGTGACGAACTCCGAGCGCTCCGTCCCGTCGCTGTCCCGGGGCGGGAAGCGGCGACTCGGCACCCGGACGCGTGCGGTCGCAACGTTCCGGCGCGAAGTGAAGGCGGCCACCGATCCGAACGCCACGGACCGTCACGGTGACCCCTGGCTCCACCGCGCCCTTCGCCGCCCCGACGCCGAGGCCGTGAAAGCGCTCCTCGCCTGCGGCGCCGACCCGAACCGGACGAACGGCCGGGGCTGGACGGCTCTCCACGTAGCGGTCATGAGGGGCCAGCCGGCAATCGCGATCGCGATGCTGGATCGGGGAGCGGATCCGTGCGTCCGAGACGCAGCGGGATGGTCTCCCCTGGACCGCGCCGTGGTGCGGAACGACGGCGAACTCACCGGGCTGCTGCTGGACCGTGGCGCTGACGTCCGCGCCTCGGACCCGCGGGGCGTGACGCCGCTCCACCGGGCCCGGTCGCGGCCCGTGGCGAAGCTGCTGCTGGACCACGGCGCCGACCCGAACGCAAGGGATGGATCGGGGCGCACGGCCGCGGAGCGCGAGCCGGTCGCCCGAGTGCTGTTCGAGCGCTGCCTCGACGACCTGAAGCGCGCAGAGTCGGGGGGTGGCGGGCGTGGCCATCGGCGCGAGATCCAGCCTCTCGTGAACCGCCGGTTCGCTCCCAGCAGATCGGGGAAGAGGGATGACACCCTGCTCCACCGGGCCGTTTGGGAACGCGACGAACGGCTGACGGCGCTGCTACTTGCCCACGGGGCGGACCCGAACGCCCGGAACATCACGGGCGAGGTCCCGCTTCACCGGGCGCACGACGCGCGATGTGTGCGCCTTCTCCTGGAGAACGGTGCTAACGCGAACGCCCGGAACAGGGCGGGCGAGGTCCCACTCCACGGGGCGTGTACTACGAAGATCGTCCGCCTTCTGTTGGAACATGGGGCCGATACCGAAGCTAGCAGATACCGCCAAGACGGTTCCGGAGACGGTACGCCGCTCCACCGGACCGACGACCCGGAGGCCGCGCGCCTTCTGCTGCGACACGGCGCGCATGTGGAAGCCCGGAATCTCGACGACTGTACGCCTCTACACTACGCTCGGAACGCGGATATAGCGCGTGTGTTGCTGGAACACGGGGCGGACCCGAATGCGCGGGCCGACGAAGGAGATGCCCCACTCCATATGGCGTACCGCTCGGAGACTACGTGTGCCTTGCTGGAACACGGGGCGGACCCGAATGCCCGGAACGACGAAGGAAGTACCCCGCTCCATCAGGCGTCCGGCTCGGAGCCCAAACGTGTCCTGCTGGAACACGGGGCGGACCCGAACGCCCGGGACAACGAAGGAAATACGCCACTCCATGAGGCGTACTTCTCGGAGACTGTGCGTGTCTTGCTGGAACACGGGGCGGACCCGAACGCCCGGAACGACGAAGGAAATACCCCGCTCCATCAGGCGTCCGGCTCGGAGGCCGTGCGTTTGTTGCTGGAACACGGGGCGGACCCGAACGCCCGGAACGACGAAGGAAATACCCCGCTCCATCAGGCGTCCGGCTCGGAGGCCGTGCGTTTGTTGCTGGAACGCGGGGCGGATCCGAGCGTCGCCAACCGAGCGGGACATACACCGCTGTACGTCCACTCTCGCGATCGGGACTCGTCTAATGCTATCGCGATGGTGATGTTCCTGGTGAACCACGTTGCGAACTCTCCCGCACCGGACTCCAGCGAGCAACTCCTGCATGACCTCGACGCGGTGTACGCAGAACTCGGAGCGCCCGGAGAGCTGCGCGACGATATCCCGCTGGACGGACTCGCAGAGCGCCTGCCGCGGGGAGACATTCCTGACGGCGCCGCGCGGGTCGTCGTCACGGTCCACCTGGCCCAAGCAGTGTTCTGGTATCGGAAAGGCGTCCGGGATTGGCTGAAGGCTCACGTTCCGAACGTGGACCCGGACGACAAGAGCTTCGGCCTGCCGGTGGCCGAAGTGATGCGCCTTGCGAACCGAAGCGGCGATTCCTCGCAGATGGCCCACGTCTGCGCGGAGGTCATCCGTTTCGCGTGCGCGATCGTTCGCGCCCGCAGGGTGGTTGCTTCGTGTATCGGTCAGCGGTCCTCCGGGAGCAGTCCCGGAGCGCCCTGACGCTCGGCCGCCAGGTCCGGGCGGCCGGTGCGTTCCGGTGCGAAGTGCAAGCTGGTTCTCGGGTTCGTGGCGCCTGACCCAGATCGGCGCGAACCTGACTACGGGGAAGGCAACTCGGTCTCGCGGTGACTGCGTCTGCTCCGCATGAGCCGGATCGGCCCTGGATACCGTCCAACCTCGCGGTCGGCGGTGAGCAGCGGGATCCCCTCGACCTGAGCCTGGGCGATCAGGATGCGATCGAAGGGATCCTTGCGGATCGGTGGGAGGAGCGCTACGGCTGCCGCGTGGGCGCCGGTGACCGGGAGTTCGGTGTAGTCGTGCTCACGCAGCGCGTGGCGCAGAAACTGTGGATCCGGGAGCCCACCGCCGCGGCGCAGGGAACTCTTGATCGCAACCTCCCAGATGGACGCGGCGCTGAAGAGTGGCTGTCCGTTGGGATCTCTGATCAGTGCCAGGGCTCGCTCCGACAGGCGCTCGGGCGAAATCGCAGCCCACAGCAGGAGATGAGTGTCGAGAAGGAGTCTCAAACTTCTTCGGGGTCCCCTTCGTCACCGTCCGAGACACCCTCCCGTCGGCCCTCGAACATGGCCTGGATTTCGTCGGCGCCCAGAGTGTCGAAGTCGTCCGGCACCTGGACCTGTCCAGTCAGGAAGCCCAGGCGCGTCTTCGGCGGGGGCGGCTCCACCGCACTCACCTGGACAAGCGGCGTCCCGGCGCGGGCGATGATGAAGGGCTCGCCGCCGACGGCCTCGCGCACCAGGCGCGAGAGATTGGTCTTGGCATGGTGCATGTTGACCTTTCGCATGACGACCCCCTCAGTCTAGCCCACCGGACTTAGTTTAGTCTCACGTCGGGGCAGGCCCCGTTGATCGGCCGCGGGTCGAGCGCAGCGGGGTCGGCGCACTTCGCGGTGATGCGCCGTGGCTCCCGTCGGTGTCGAGAACCGGCGTGGCGCGCCCTGTCCCGCGGCTGATTCCCGCGGCGGGCGCAGGCCGGCATAATCCGCCGCCATGAAGGTGGAGCTCGTCGCCTGCGCCCCGCCGGTGAACGAGAGCGAGCGGCGCGCCGCGAACCGGCTGGAGACCGGCCTCATCTCCCGGCCGGGCGACGCGAGATGGGTGTTGTTCACCAACGTGCTCTTCTCCGCGCGGCCGGAGCAGCAGCCCGACGAGATCGACATCGTGGCCGTGGGGCCGCCGGGGGTCCGGATCATCGAGGTGAAGCACTGGACCGCCTCGTGGGCGAAGCGCCACCCCGAGATCGTCGAACGCGAAGCCGATCGGGTGACCATGAAGGCCCGGCGCCTCGGGACCACTCTGCGGCAGTCGGTTCCCGGCCTCGACTTCGTGGCCGGCGTCTTCCTGGTGACCGAGACCGCGGCCAGGGTGCGCGAGTTGGTGCGGAGTGGACCAGTCCGCGGAGTCCCCGTAATTCCCCTGCACAAGTGGCCCGACGCGGTTGCGCTGGACGATCCGACATCGCTCACTCCGGGCGAAATCGAGGTCCTCGTCCACCAGTTGGAGCGGCGCCAGAGGCGCGTCCCGACGGGACCGCTGCACCGTGTCGCCGGGTACACCTCTCTGGTTCCGCTCCCGTCGCCGGAATCTCCCTTTCATCGGATCTTCCGGGGAGTCCACGCTTCGCGAAAGGACCGCGTGATCCTGCACCTCTACGACCTGTCGGCGGGCGGCGACCCGAAGCGACCGGAGAGGCAGTGGAGCTTTCTCCATCGTTTGCAGGAGTACCGCTGGGCGCCCCGGATCGTGGACTCGCTCCAGGACGTGCCCGGCCATGACGGTGAGGCGGCCTTCTTCACGCTGGCCGATTCCGAAGCTCCGGGTCTGAACGAACGGGCTGCGGACAGGGCATGGGGAACCGCGGCTCGGATCGAGTTCGCCGGCAGGGCGGTGAAGGCGCTCGGTCAGTTTCTCGGGGTTGCGGAGGCCGGCGGCGGACTCCGCAACCCCGGGCCGTTGACGCACGACGCCATCCGGGTCCACGACGACCGTGGACCGATCTTCGCCGGTCTCGCCGGGAGTTACCCGCTCTCGACATCCGCTCCCCGACCGGGAGAACGGGCGCCCCGGGCCACTCCCGGTGACGACGCGCCCGGAACGGGGATCGCCAAGGTCGAACGCGATGAGCCGACCGTGGTGAAAGAACTCGTCGAGTCCCTCATCGGCCTCTTCGAGGAACGGAGCGACTCGGCCAGCCGGAGCGCCACGAGGATCCTGGCCCGGGGACGCCGGAGTCAGGCGAGCCGCGAGGGGCTCGTCAGCATTCGGAAGGGCCTCCAGCGACTGGCCGCGAAGGAGTCAGCCAGGCCGCCGGTTCCCCTCGCCGAGTCGTGGACCGATGGACAGGAAGTGTCCAGCGGGGGATGTCGCTATCGCATCGTGTCGCGGCTTGGCCGCGGCGCTGATGCCCCGAGTTTCAGGGTCGTGGAACTCCACGCCCAAAGCGGCGCGGAACTCGGGTCCTTTGTTGCCCGAGTGGCGCGCGACGAGGCGCGGGGGACGGCGCTTCGAAACGCCCATGCCCGGGCCCATTCGCTGCCGGATCACGACGGCCTCGCGCCAATCGCGGCGGTTGCGCCGGAATGGAAGCCTGGCGAATTCGTGACGCTGGCGCCATGGATCGAAGGCGAGCCGCTGCGGGAGTACGATGGATTGCTCGCGATCCACGCCGAGGAGATCGGGGATCCGTCCACCGAAGCCCTCGTCACGCGCTGGCTCGAGCGGCTCGCGCTGGCGCTCGACGTGATGCACCGCAACGGCCTCGTCCACGGCGCCGTGAATCCGGATCACATCATCGTCTCCGGCGACGACGTCGTGCTCACCGGATTCGATTCGGTCACGCGGATTGGCGGCGACGGGCGGGAGTCGGCCGAGTCCGCTCCGCTCACACCCGGCGACGACTTTCGCGGGCTGGCGGAGGCCTTCTCGCTCGTTCTCCGGCAGGACGATCCCGACCCGCGCGGCGGCGAGGAAGATCGGCCCGGACCCGGCGTGGATACGGCGTTGTTCCCGGTCGTCGCGCCCTTCCTGGAGCGGGCGATGGACCCGGATCCGTCGCAACGATTTCGTTCGGCGGCGGAGGTCCTGGGGTCGCTGCGCCCCGCCCGACCCGAGCCGATCCCACTCCCGGTGACGCGGACGCAGAACCGCGTGGAATGGCTGCGCCGGCTTCTCGAGTCCTACCCCGGCTCCCGTTGGGGAAATCGCGAGACCCGGGGCCTCGACAGCGACTTCGCCGCCCGAACCTATGTGCCGACCGAGCTGGAGGACTCGCTGCACCAGGACATCGAGGAGCGTCGGGCGCGGCTCGTGATCCTGTGCGGGAACGCAGGCGACGGCAAGACGGCGCTCCTGCAACACCTCGTGATGCGGCTCGGGCTCGAGGGGTCATCCTCCGCCCAACGCACTCTGGAGGTGCGGCTCCCCGATGGCGGGACGGTTCGCATGAATCTGGATGGTTCCGCTTCGTGGGAGGGGCGCTCCGCCAACGATCTGCTCGACGAATTTCTTGCCCCGTTCCAGGACGGAGCGCCGGACGAGGACATCGTGCACCTCCTGGCGGTGAACGACGGGCGTCTCCTCGAGTGGATCTCGGACTACGAGACGCACCATCACGGGCATCCGACGCCGCTTACCGAGGCGCTCACGAACGCGATCGAGGAGGGAGAAGCGCCGGACGCCTCGCACATCCGCTTCGTCAACCTGAACCATCGTTCTCTGGTGGGGTCATCGCAGACGGATGGGACGGGTGCGCCCCGGTTCCTCGACGGACTGGTGGATGCCCTCTACGGCGGCGCCCGCGCCGAGGACATCTGGCGGCCGTGCCAGACCTGCTCCGCGCAGGAGCGTTGCGAGGTCTTTCGCGCCGCTCGCGTCTTCGGCCCGGCCCCGCTCGGGCCGGAAGAGGTTCGCGCCCAGGCCCGGAAGCGGCTCTACGACGCCCTGCGCGCGGTCCACCTGCGTGGCGAGACCCACATCACGATCCGGGAACTGCGCGGCGCGCTGGTGTACATCCTCTTCGGCACGGAGGATTGTTCCGACTACCACGCGAGCGACCGTCCGGTTGCGCGTTGGGCCGGTTACGGGGAGCGGGCCTTCGCGCCGGAGTCCGCGGCCCGACAGGGTGAGGTCCTGCGGGAGCTGGTCCAGTTCGACCCGGCGCTCGAATCCGACGCCGAGCTGGACCGCACGCTGTGGCGGACCCACCTGGCTCACCGGAGCGGGGGAGAATGGATCCGACTGGGGAGCGACGAGCTCGGGACGCTCCGCCGCTGGGCCTGGTTCGGGATCACGGCGTCCGCTGACGGGACGCCTTCGCTCGTGGATCACGCACCGGTTGCGCTCGCCGGAGGAGCGAACCTGAGCCGCTTCGAGGCTCTGGCCCGCCCCGGAAGTCACCAGGACGCCGTGAGGGATCTCTGCGCCGGGATCTCCAGATTGCAGTTGCTGCCATCCGCGGCGCTGAAGCGGGACGGGGTCGTACCGCTGCCGATCACGCCACGAACGCCGACCGAGACGGCGTTTTGGGTCGAGAAGCGCCTCGACTCGTTCCGGGTGGAACCGGTGCTGCCGCGAACCGGGGACGGAGCGGGCCGACTCCACCGGCAGGCGCGCCTCCTCTACCGCTATGGGGACGGCCGGGAGGAGGAGCTGCGCCTCGGGGCCGGCCTGTTCCACCTGCTGCTCGAGTTGAGTGATGGTTACCAGTTGGGGGATGTGGCGACGGATGGCACCTTTGCGCAGCTTTCCATTTTCGTCCGGCGGATCCTCCAGGAGGACGAGCGCACGATCATGGCGTGGAATCCGATGCGCGAGGACGCGATCTACCGCGTGAGCGCGGCGGTCGAGGAGGCATCGGGCCGGCCGCTGCAGCTCCTGCGGATCACCCCGGTGGGAGGCGGGTCCCGGTTTGGCGAGGTCCGGTGACGCCCGCGCCATCGTGCGCGACGTGCTGCCGCGCGCGATGGCGAACAGGATCTGGTCCGCCAGCTACCGCCGGGCTCTTCCGGTCGAACTCAACAACTTCGATCTCCCGGCCCTCCTGCCCACCGTCTTCTACCTGTTCCGCTTCGGTTACCGGCGGGGGAGCGGGCATTTTCTCCGCGCCTTCGCCCCGGTGGCGGCGACGACTGCGGCGGAACGGAGGCGACGCACGACCGCCGACCGCATCGCGGAGGTGCTCGCCGACCGCTCGGATCTGGAGGGATTCTCGGGACCGGCCGAGCGGGCGGTGCTCGGTGATCTCCTCCTCTGTTTCTGCCTGCAAAACGCGCGCAGCGCCCTCGGCCGGGACCGACAGATCCAGCGGGCGGCCCCCACCCACTACCTGGCGAGCTGGATTGATCTCCCGCATAACACCGGCGCCGTGAGGCTCGTGCCGGAAATGGTGGTGGCGACCCTGTCGAACCAGAAGGGACGTTATGTGGAGCGAACGGGGGAGAAAGGCGGTGGGCGAACCTGGTTCCCCATCAGCGATCCCGAACGTAATGTCCTGCTCAAGGAGTTCGACGGAGGGATGTCCTGGGCCCGCCTGAAGGCCGACCGGGCCGGCGACCACTTCGACGAGAATTCGGCGGTCGGATTGGATCAACTCCTGACGGCTCGGCTGGCGCAGCAACTGGAGAGCGCGCCCGACAAGCTGCGGGGGAGGACGGCCTCGAAGATTCCCAATCGGAGGTCCATCGGAAGCAAGTCGGCCCGCTGCTTTTCGGAGGACATGCGCAAGTTCGTGCGCGCTTACGCCGGGCCCATGCCGAGGCGCGTGCTCCTCGACGGCCTCGAATCCTGTGTGGCGACCGGGCTGACGACCATGCTCGGAAACGCGGCGGAAGTCCTCTTCCAGTGGTTCGCAACCGGGGAGATCCCGGAGCCGAGCAGTCAGGAACCGGCGCAGCTGCTCGTGGACTGTTCTCAGGGTCTCGATCGAGGGGTCCAGCACCGCGCCGAAGATTCGATGGACGAGTTCACGCGGCGGCTGTGGCGTTTCCCGGAGATCCTCATGACGTTGCGGCTGCTCGACTATTCGGTGCGTGGGAATCGGACCATCATGGCGGCCGGAAAAACGGATTACGACGAGGATCCCGACCCGAGCGCCTGGATCGGACTGCTCGGGAGGGTTCTCCACGAGAGGCAGGAGGGATCGGAGCTGGTCCACTACCAGCTCGACCAATACGGGCTCCAGCTCGCCGACGAGCTTGACTCCGAGCACCCGGACGTCGCGGAGACCTTGCGAGACCAGGGCCGGCAACCCAATGCCGTGCGGAGGCTCGCCGCGGCGCTCACCGTCCTGATGGGGCGTCATCTCACTTCCGGGCATCTGTTCAGTTTTCTCGATTCAGCCAGCGGCGTCGCCGGACCGAACGCCCTCGTGTTCAAGCGACGGACCACGCGCGGTGCGGGAGGCGGCCGGAGAACACGCGACGTGCGCCGACTGGTATTCGGCGATTCGATGCTGGAGTACCTCGTCCACCGCCACCTCCTCTCCCACAAGGCGAGACTCCGCCACCTCTCCTTCCCCGAGTTCCTCCGCGGCCTCCGCAAGCGGTACGGATTCCACGTGGATCGGGCGCCGGACAACACGGAGGTCTCGAGCGAGATCCTGCAGCGGAACCGGATGTTCCTCCAGCGGCGGCTGCGCGATCTCGGTCTCCTGCGCGGCGTGAACGACGCGGACTCCATGAAGCGGCTGACTCCGCGATTCCGCCCCCGGGCGCGATGAGTCGTTCCGGGAACTCGTTCGGGCGTCTCGTCGCCCGAGCGTTCGAGCAGGTTCTCGGCGAGGGCCGGGAAGGGTCGGTGGCCTTCGTTCGCTGCCTCTCTCCGGAGGCGGTGGAGCGGCTCGCCCGGGACTCCTCGTTCCAGCCGGACGGATGGCGGGTTCACCGGATTGCTGACGACCAGGACCTTGCGGCGCGGACGATCCCCGCGGACCAGGCGGTCGAGGCGCGGGAGGGCAAGGGGGGAGCGCTGCTCTTCCTCGTGGACACCGAGCTCGCCGGAGCCGGAATGGACGGCATCTTCAGCGCGGGGCGCGAGGTCGGAGAGGAGGAGCTCTTCGCAAGGGCCCACCGAGTGGCTCTTGGCGCGATCACCGCCGAACTCGACTCCGGGACTCGTCGCTACGCCGAAACGGCGATCCGTCCCAGCCGCAGCGGAGCCTTGTCCGTCTCGCCCGCCGCTCGGTTCGAGTTCCTGTGCCGGGTACTGGATGGAGAGGAGTCGCCCGGCGCCCACCTGGCGCTCCTGGGGCTCTGGCCGGTTCTCGACTCCGCAGAACCGGACTTTCGGGAGGCCCTGAGTCTCTCCGAGATCTTCGCCGCCCAGCTCCTCGGCGCGGTCGGCTCGGGTCTGCCACCGGCGCAGCGGGTCGAGGCGCTTCAGCTCGATCCCGATCTGAAAGAAGAGCGACAGGAGCTGTTGCGGTTCCTGACCGAAGTGGACACGCTGTCGGTCCGCCAGGCGCTGGACGAGCTGGAGGAGCACAGCGATCTATGGATCGGCGCCCTGCGGATCAAGTCGCCAACGAAGATCCGGGGGATCGAGCTCAAGCCGTGGCGGAACAAGAACGGCAGTCTGGCGAAGTGGTCGGGTCTGGCGCCCGGGTCGAAGCCGGAGAGCCCGCCCCAACTCGTTCTGGGGCTGGGTCGGGAGCAGGACGACACGAGGTTCGCCCTCGAAGTGCAGTGGAAGGTGGACCCGCCGCGCCTTCCCAAGGGAGCGGCGGAGTACCGCGTCTCGATTCGCTCCGACCAGGACGAGCCGATCGTGGAGAAGCTCGCTCGACACCGCGCTCTCCGATCCGGGGAGAAGCTCCGGTTCACGCGGGAAGACTTCGCCGAGGTGTCCGAAGGCGCGGATCTGTCCGCTTCTGTCCGGCTCGAAGTCGTCGCCCATCCCGCCATCGCTCGCCAGGAGAGCGAGGAATTCCAGATCCGGTTCGGGGACCAACCCGAGACATCCGCCGCCGGAGCCGGGAAGCAGGTGCGCGCCTTCAGCGAAGGCCTGATCGACCTGGGTGGGCGGGAAGCGGTGGCGGAGGCCGCTGCCGATCCGAGCGCGCTCGATTGGGATCCCGGGAAGGAGTGGGTCGTCCTGAGAACGCCGCTCATCGGAGGGCGCCGGCGCACCTACAAGGTCCGGCGGCCGGCGCTCATCGCGGAAGTCGAGCGCGACTGGGTCGTACGCCAGGGAGCGCCGGGGTACTGGACACTCGAAGTGCGGGCCGACGGCGCCGCGGCTCGTCACCCGACCTTCGAGCCGCTGGACCCGGACGCGGGATCAGCGTGGGAACCGGTCGCCAGGGCGAGTCGGCGCCTCGCGCGGCGCTTCGGCGAGGGCGGGGGAACGGCCCAGATCTACGAGGCCCCGAAGGGCATGGTCCCCGTCGTCAGGGACTACCTGAAGGCGTGGTCGGGGCTCCTCGCAACCGGTCCTCCGAAGGCGGCGGTGGCGAACACGCTCCTGGTCCGGTCCCAGTCCGGGCGCACCGTCGGGCTGGTCGTTCTCCCGGCGCACCCGGTGCGCGTCGCGTGGCATTCGGCCTACGACAACCTGGTGTTCCAGGCGGCTTTCGCTCAGGAGCAGAAGCCAGCCGATGTGCGCCGCGAGCTCGCCCGCCTCGATGGGGCGATGTTCCCTGCTTTCCTTCCCAACCCGCAAGGAGGTGCGTTCGTCTTCGCCGACATGCTGGGGTTCCACCTCCCGGCGATGGTGGCGGACAAGGATCCGGAACCGAAGGCGGCGGTGGCGCTCCTTGCCCGGGCGCTCGGCGGCAAACGGGGGACCGAAGCGGCGCCGACGGTGGGCGGTCGCACGGCTCGCGTTCTCGCGACGGAGGTCCGCCGTTATCTCGACGCTCATGGCCTGCCCCGCGTCCTCCACCTTCATGCCTTGCGGGCCGGAGACGGCATGACGGTGGCTCGCGCCCTCGGCGCTGTCCTGAAGCAGGAACGGGACGAACAGCCCGACTCCGGCCCTCCGGGCGCGCGGCGGTCGGAACGGGCAGTGAGCTTCGGGCTGGACCTCTACCCCTCGGCCCGGCAGCGCAGTGTCGCGGGGCGCTTCATATCCGAGGCTCGGGAAAAGAGGAGGACGGCGACGGGCGTCCTGCCTCCCGAAGACCGCTGGATGCTGGAGTCCCTGAGTCTTCCCGGAGGCGTCACTCGGCCCCGTCTGCGCTGGGCCCGAAAGGAGGCGGGGCAGCCGGACACGAGCGCTCATCTGGCGGTCGCCTTCGATACGTTCGAGTCACGAGTGGAGGCGAGGGCCGAGTCGGCGGATGCCGAGCCGCCGTACTACGCCTTCGGGCTTTCCTCGTTCTACGAGCGACGCTACGCGGCCGCCCCCTTCCCGACGTGGTCCAGCCGGCCGGTGGTCGGTGGCCGAGGCAGGAAACACCCGGCCGGGCCGAGCCATACCGATGCGCTCACGGCGGTGCAGCGCGCCGTGCACCGATCCGTCGTTCGACATCTCGGAAACCATGGCGGCGCTCCGGTCCTCCGAACGACCGTCGGTTCCGAGGAGGCCGAGAGCCTGGACCTGCTCCATCGGCGCGCCGACTGGGTGGTCACTCTCGACCGGAACGCGGGGATCGAGTACTTCGACTCGCCCCGGGATCACCCCGATATCTACGACGCCTACGTGATCGATTGCGTGCCGGAGCGCGAGGATCTCGGTTGTCTGCAGCTCATCACTTCGACGAGGAACGTGGACGAAGTGCGGAGCGTCCTCGACCCGGCGCTCGAGCAGATGGGGCTTCCGCAGAGCCGGAGGAACGCCGATTTCGTCCTCGAACAACTGAAGGCGTTGAGCGGGCGGCTCGCCATCCGTCTGACCGGGCGCCGCCCCCCGACCGCGGAGCTTGTCGCGCTGGCCGCGGCGCACGCCGGCTGCCGAAACGCCGAAGGCGACCAGAACGGGTGGGTATCGCTGCAAGACGGCTTCCTGGTTCCGGTGGACGATGTGCGAGAACTGTTCGCGCCGCTTGTCCCGAGTTCGGCCCGACAGGAGACCGCGACGCGCCCCGACCTGATCTTCGTGTCGCTGGGGCGTCGGCTCTGCCTGCAGTTCATCGAAGTGAAGTACCGGCGCAACCTGCGCGGAGCCCAGGCCGCAGACACCCTGACCCGGATCTCTCGCCAGACGCATGAGTTCCGCAAGCGGTGGGAGCGCTACTACGGCCGGAGCGCCCCCGGCGTCTTCCGGTCCATCCGCCGGGCTCATCTGGCCCGCGTGCTCCGCTTCTATGCGGACAAGGCGGCCCGGCACCATCTTCCCGCCGCCCGACACCGGGCATTCCTGCGCGAGATCGCGTCCATGGTGGCGAAGGGCGGGGCGTACGGCTTCGCGGACCCCGTGGGCGGAGACCTCGGCTGGGTCTTCTGTCCGGAGTACGGCGGGCGCCAACCCCTCCGAATCTGGCCGGGAACCCGAGGTGTGCAGGTGTTCCTGTGCGGACCGGCCGCGATGCTGGAGCCTCCCGCAGCCGCCGCCGACGACCGACGCGCGGACATCGTGACCCGGCGGCCCGTCGCGGTCGAATCCGGAAGCTCCCGTCGGAAAGCGTCGCCCGGGGTTGCCGACCCGGAGGAGGCGCCGCCGAGACGCTCGGCGCCTCGGATCCCGCGAGACGCTCGCCCGACTCCGGCCGAGGACAACGCCGATCCCGGGACTCCGCTGGGGTTGAGCCTGGGTCAGGACACGCTCTCCGGAGTCCGAACCCGTTGGGATCTGTCGGTGCGGGGGAATCCCCATCTCCTCATCGCGGGCCTTCCCGGGATGGGCAAGACGACCTGTCTGGTGAACCTCTGCAGGCAGATGGTTTCCGCCGGGGTCCCTCCCATCGTGTTCTCGTACCACCAGGACATCGACGAGAGGCTGGAAGAGGTGGTCGGTCCCCTCCGGTTCGTGGACTTCGCCGGTCTCGGGTTCAATCCGCTGAATGTCGTCTCGAGTGGAGTCGTCAACGCCCATCTCGACGTGGCGGGCTCGATCCGGGACATCTTCAGCGCGATCTATCCCGAGATCGGAGACGTGCAGGCGGGCCGGATCCGGACCGCCGTGAAGGAGAGCTTCGAGGAAGTCGGCTGGGGTCCCGGACAGGCTGCGGAGCAGACGCCCCCGTTCGGCCGTTTCATGGAGATCCTCCGGAGCGTCCCGGATCAGGACATCGGGCTGCGCCGGCTGCTCGAACGGCTCGGCGAGCTCGAGGACTACGGTCTGTTCGCGCCCGCCCGGGCGGAGGATCAAGGTCTCTGGTCGGGAGACCGCACGACCGTGGTGCGCGTCCACAGTACGCAGAACGAAGTGCTGCAGCGGGCTTTCTCGTTCCTCGTCTTCTACGGGATGTACAAGGACATGTTTCGGCGCGGCATCCAGGACCGGATCACGCACGCTCTCGTCTTCGATGAGGCCCATCGGGCGGCCCGACTCAGGTTGCTGCCGACGATGGCGAAGGAGTGTCGCAAGTACGGCGTGTCGTTCGTGCTTGCGTCCCAGGAGGCGAGGGACTTCGATCCGTCGGTGTTCTCGGCGATCGCGAACTATCTGATCCTCCGATGCACCGACGTGGATGCGCGAGCCCTGGTGCGGAATGTGGCGACCCGCCGGCAGGAGCGAGCTCTGGTGGACCGGATCAAGCAGATGCCCAGGTACCAGGCGCTCCACTTCAGCGAGGCCCGATCGCGCCCGTCCCGCGTGGCGCTCGATCCCCCGGCGGCGGCGTATGGAGCGGGAGCGCCGGACTCCACCAGTTCTCCCGGTGGGGGGCCGGCACCGGGAGTCACGACAGCCAGCGCCGAGTGAACGCTGGGAAGGACAGTCGAGATGAGTGATCTCTACGCGCGGGTCTCGTGGTTCCGAGATCTCGCCCGGCGCATTGCCGATGGTGGGAAGGAGTACCTCGCCGACCGAGTTCCCAAGGTGGACTGGAAGAAAAGGAGGCCCCCGGCGGTTGTCCAAATGGGCCTCGCTCTCTCGGCCAGCCCGGACGCGCTCCTCGATCAGATCCGGAAGCTGGCCATGCGGATTCGCGGTGCGGCGGCCGCCGTCCACTTTCACGCGGTCTGACTACGCTTGACACGAGCTCCAGCACCGAGTGGTCGGCCCGCGAGATACGCTCCGGACATGAAGCGACAGCGAGGCTGGGAGAACCCGTTCCAGCCCGGGGCGGGCGCGTCGCCTCCGGTCCTCGCGGGGCGGGAACGAGAGGTCTCGCTGGGGCGGGGGCTGCTGGATGTCCTCGAATCAGGTTCCCGACCTTCGCGGGGGCTGCTCTATTTCGGGCCCCGCGGGAACGGCAAGACCGTTCTGCTCGCACATCTGGCGGACGAGGCGCGCGGGCGCGGAATGCGCGCCGAGGGGCTGCCGGCGGACTGCTTCGCCGACCGCGAAGAGCTGATCGGGAGGCTCCAGGAGAACGCGGGGCTCGCCCGAGCCGAGATCACGGCAATGCAGGCGGCGGGGTTTGGCGTCGCCTCCGTCCCCGGACCCCGAACCCGCAGCATTGGAGGACTCCTGGCCTCGTGGATCGGACTCGCGGAGAGTCCCCTGGTGATCCTGCTCGACGAGGCGCAGTCAGTGGAGCCGGCGGCCGGTCGCATCTTCTTCGCCGCGGTTCAAGAGGCGACGATGGATGCGCTGCCCTTCGCGCTCATCGCCGCCGGAACCCCCGATGCTCCGCGGCGCCTACGCCGGTGCGGAACATTCATCGAACGCGCGCTCCGCCGGGTACCCGTGGGACGCCTGAATCGGAAGGAAACCCTGCTCGCGCTCGAGGAGCCCGCACGACGGGCGGGGCGGCCGACCTCCGGTGGCGCCGCCCAGCGGCTGGCGTCGGAGTCGCAGGACTATCCGTTCTTCATCCAGCTCCTCGGAAGCGCCGCCTGGGATGCGGCGCGGCCCGGGGCCCGGTTGATCGATTCGGACGCCGCGAGGGCCGGAGTGATGGCGACCCGCCCGGAGATCCAGGACTTCTACGCGGAGCGCTACGAGGAGGCCCGAGCCCGCGGCGTTCATCGGCTCCTGTGGCCGCTCGCGCATCGCATCGTGGACGGAGGCGGCCAGATTGACGATCGCGCACTCGACGCGCTGCTGGAGAGAAGCGGCTCGTCGGATGCGCAGGCTCGGGTTCTCGCCACGCTCACGGACCTCGGCGTCCTGTGGCAAGCGGCGCCCGGCATCTGGGAAATGGGCATCCCGAGCTTCGCCGAGCATGTGCTGCGTCGAGGCCGGGTCTCGCACAAATCCCACCCGGCCTCGAGAGCTGCCGATGATCGGCAAGAGCAGCCTTCTCCGCGCTCGAAGCAAAGGTGACGCAGGCGCCACCCAATCGTCCGTGCTGCGAGCACATGGCCCCACCTCAGGCGGCAATGCGCCGGTACGGAGTGCGACGAACCGCAGATGCGGCGGCTGTTCCGATGCAGAGTCACGCAGATGGCCAGGCATGGGATGAGGTTGATGTGTTCTGACGAAACCGAGAAAGGGCACGCCGCCACTGGAGCAAATGATGACGCCGCAGGAACTCGGTCTCGATCCGGTGCCGCGAGAAGCCTTCGGAAGCCTCCTGTGGGAGGCTGGACGGGAACGGCGCGTCAAGTGCACATGTCTTTGTGCTACAGTGATTTACATGACCATACGCTCTCCCTCCGGAGTCAGGGCAGGGAATGCCCGAGTTACACTATGGACCTGATCGGCGAAGGTTAGTCATGCCTGCGGCGGGCGAGTCGAAGCACGTTCGGCTGTTGATGTCCATGCCGCTGCCCCGAAGGAGGATGTCCGGTGGAATCTGAACGGAAGCCGGTGCGCGCGTTGGAGTCCGAGCCCTCGAGCGATTTCCTCCGCGAGGTCGTTGGGCAGGCGAGAGCGCTTCCGGATTCCGATTGGCGAGAGCGGATCGCATTCGCGAAGAAAGTGCGCCAGGACACGCTGGAGGCGAGGAAGAAACGTCCGTTTACTGATGGGGTCGTCCTTCGGCCTACCGTCTGAGCTCCAGACGGTATGCCCCCGGACCGCAGCCCTCTCTTTGAGGCGCAGAACGCACCTCGCTACGAACGTCAGTCGCTTATCGCACAGTACGAGGCTGAGCACAGGTGCCGTCTTGTCGTAGTCAGTGACCCGCTCTTTCCGCATAGCATCGCACCGTTCGAGGAGGTCCTGTTCGACGTGGAGTTGGGCCAGGATCTTCACGTCGTCCTACGTACACCGGGTGGAGACGGCGAGACTGCGGTTCGACTCGCACGACAGGCACATGCTCGTTGCGACAGATTGACGGTAGTCATTCCGGATCAGGCCAAGAGCGCGGGGACACTCTTCGCGCTTGCCGCACACCGGATCATCATGGGTCCGACGAGTGATCTCGGACCCATCGACCCTCAGCTGCTTCTCCCGAATGGCTCTTTCGTAGCAGCGCGAGCCATCATCGCGTCGGTGGATGAGGCGGAGCGGAGGATTCAGGAGAATCCAGCCACGTATCCGCTCCACGCGTCGCTCCTCGCCGAAGTGACCGGGGTGCTGGTTCAGCAGGCGCGAGACGCCTTGGATCGGACCGATGACTTGCTGAATGCCGCCCTCGGGTGTGTGTCGGACCGTAGCGAGGGGGATATCCAGACGTTGGCGGAACGTGTCAGGGAGCCGCTGATCAAGGAGCCCAGGAGCCATTCCGCGATCGTCTCGTCAAGCGACGCGCAGCGGTTCGGTCTCCCGGTCAAGATTGCTGACGCGGACTCGCCTCGGTGGAAGGACATCTGGCGGCTGTGGACCAAGTATGCCGTCCTGAACGCGGTCCGGATCTACGAAGGGCGCACTGCGTCGCTTGTCATTTCCTCTGCCTGAGTCGGGTCGGCTCCGGGTGTAAGGGCCCTAAGGAAGGCGAGTGTCGCCCATTGGCCGACTGGGCCCATACGGCCCGGCTCAGATCACACGGGGAGCACTGCTCCGTCGGTCGTACTCGAGTTCGACAAGTCTCGGGTATATTTCGGGATGGAGCCTCGGGTCGAGGAACGGTCCACCGTGAACTTACGGCACCGCAGACAAGCCAGGTTGTCCGCGGGAGCCCCAGTTGCATGGAGTGAGGCTCTGATCGGCGCGCAAGCTCGTTGATGTGCTAACTTGAGCCTGGCATGCTCGACTTCACGAGGCGCATGTTGACCTCCGGTGCGCTGTCGACGAACAGGACAGTTCGGCCGCTCGGTGTCGAGCCACTCCGTGTCGGCGCGATCTTGGGTCCGTCGAGAGCGTAGTGGACAAGCAACCGTCCATGCCCACGGATCGGCGCCGAGGCCTCACTCCACGCCAAGGTCGCTTCGATGCGGGTGGGCTCGCGCCAGGTTGCGGCCGTCGGGTGACGGAGTTAGACTGTTCGCATGCGCCGAGACATTGACCTTTGTCGCCACATTCTCATCGAGATTGAGAGCTGGGACACGACTCAAATTCCGAAACAAATCAGATTGGATGGGTACTCCAAGGACCAGACCGGTTATCACGCTTGGCTCCTCGCAGAGGAGGGAATGGTCGTTGGGGTCGACGTGACGAGTCTCGGCGATTCGGTTCGCCAGTTTGCTCCCAGGAGCCTTACGTACAGGGGTCACGACTTTCTGGAACTCGGTCGGAACGAGACCCGCTGGCAGAAGGCGAAGGCGCGTGTCCTGAAGGTCGGCGGGCCGATTACGTCTGACATCATGATGTCCCTGCTTCGGAATCTCGCGGCTCGCGCAGTCGGTTTGCCTGACGCGTGATCGAGCGGGGCTGGTCCGCCGGCCCTTCGGTTCTCGCTGCGGACTCAGGCGGCCCAGCGGTCGGAGAGCGCTTCGGCCTGTTCGATCACGGTGCGGGTAGCTTCTTCGATGCGGGCGCCCGGGTAGTTGTGCTTGCGGAGGATGCGCTTGACGAGGCGACGGATGTTGGCGCGGACGTTCTCGCGAAGCGTCCAGTCGATCTTCACGCTGGCGCGGACCGTCTTGAGCAGTTCGCGGGCGATGGTGCGCAGCGTTTCGTCGCCGAGCACCGAGACGGTGCTGTCGTTCGTCCCCAGCGCGTCGTAGAACGCGAGCTCCTCCTCGGAGAGCCCGAGCGTCTCACCGCGGGCGCTCGCTTCGCGGATCTCGCGGGCGAGTTCGATGAGCTCCTCGATCACCTGCGCGGTCTCGACCGCACGGTTCCCGTAGCGCCGGATCGTCTCCTCCAGCATTTCGGCGAAGGAGCGCGCCTGGACCACGTTCTTGCGCCCGCGGTTCGCGACTGCGCCCTCGATGAGCTTCCGTAGCAGCTCGACCGCGAGATTCCGGTGCTCCATGCCGCTCACCTCGGCGAGGAACTCCTCGGACAGGACCGAGACGTCGGGCTTGTCGAGTCCGGCGGCGGCGAAGATGTCCACGACCTCCTCGGAAGTCACGGATCGCGAGACGATCTGGCGGATGGCGTAGTCGATCTCTTCGGCGGGGCGGGCCGTTCCGGGGGCGCGCTTGGCGAGCACGGCCTGGACGGCCTGGAAGAAGGCCACGTCGTCGCGGATGCGGGTCGTTTCCTCGTGCGGGACGGCGAGCGTGAACGCCTGCGAGAGCTCGCGCACGGCGCGGAGGAACCGCTTCTTGCCGTCGTCCTGCGCCAGGATGTGTTCCTGCGCGGCGGGCAACAGGGCGAGTCGTTCCGCCGGCGTACCGTTGGTCCACGCCGAGCGGTCGAACCCGTGGAACAGGTCGCAGCAGACCTCGTACTTCTCGAGCATCACGGCTACGGCGTCCGCTTGATGCACAGTGGTGTCACCCCGGCCGCCGCTCTCGGTGTAGGTCGCGAGCGCCAGCTTCAGTTCGGCCGCGATGCCGAGGTAGTCCACGATGAGTCCGCCCGGCTTGTCACGGAAGACCCGGTTCACCCGGGCGATCGCCTGCATCAGGCCGTGGCCGCGCATCGGCTTGTCCACGTACATGGTGTGAAGGCTGGGGGCGTCGAAGCCGGTCAGCCACATGTCGCGCACGATGACGACCTGGAACGGATCCTGGGGATCGCGGAACCGTTTGGCGAGGTTTTCGCGCCGGCCCTTGTTCCGGATGTGCGGCTGCCAGTGCGGTGGATCCGACGCGCTGCCCGTCATGACGACCTTGATTCGGCCCCGGTCGCCTTTCTCGCCGCGCCACTCGGGTCGGAGGCGCGTCACCTCCCGGTAGAGGTCCACGGCGATGCGTCGGCTCATGCAGACGACCATCGCCTTGCCTTCCAGGGCGTCGAGGCGCCGCTCAAAGTGGGCGACGATGTCCTCGGCCACGAGCCCGAGACGCGGCGCCGCGCCGACGACCGCCTCGAGCTGCGCCCACTTTCGCTTCAGTTTCTCCCGGCGGGTGTCCTCCTCGCCTTCGGTCACGTCCTCGAAGTCCGGGTCGATCTGTGGGCGCGCGTCGTCGTCGAGCCTCAGCTTCGCGAGGCGGCTCTCGTAGTAGATCGGGACCGTCGCCCGGTCCTCGACCGAGCGGGCGATGTCGTAGATGCTGATCGTGTCGCCGAACACGGCTCGGGTGCTGGCGTCCGCCAACTCGATCGGGGTGCCGGTGAAGCCGATGAACGAAGCCCGGGGGAGGGCGTCGCGCATGTGCCGGGCATAGCCATCAATGAAGTCGTACTGGCTGCGGTGCGCCTCGTCCGCGATCACGACGATGTTCCGGCGGCGCGACAGGAGGGGATGGCGGCCGCCCTTCTCCTCCGGGAAGAACTTCTGGATCGTGGTGAAAACCACGCCCCCCGATTCGACATCCAGGCGCTTCCGCAGATCGGTGCGGTTTGCGGCCTGGGCCGGGGGCTGACGGAGGAGGTCGGCACAGCGCGAGAAGGTGCCGAAGAGCTGGTCGTCGAGGTCGTTCCGGTCGGTGAGAATGACCAGGGTCGGGTTCTCCATGGCGGGCTCGCGGATGATCCGCCCGGCATAGAAGGCCATCGTGAGGCTCTTCCCGGACCCCTGCGTGTGCCAGACGACGCCGATCCGGCGGTCTCCCGGATCGCCCCCGGATTGGGACGTGGCTCCGTATGCCTGCCTCGCCTCGGCGGCTCGCTGCGCCTCCTTCCGGAGCGACGCGGCGCGCAGGGTCTCCTCGACCGCCACCTCGACAGCGTGAACCTGGTGGTAGCCCGCCATCTTCTTGGCCAGCTTCCCGCTGCCGTCGTCGTCGAACACGGTGAAGTCCCGGAGGAGCGTGAGAAGCCGGAACCGGTCGCAAGTGCCGTGGAGCAGCACGTCGAGTTGGAGCTGATGCGGCCCGGCCTCCGTTCGGCCGTCCATCGTCCGCCACGGCTTGAACCACTCGCGCCCGGCGGTGAGAGTGCCGATCCGGGCCTCCACACCATCCGAGGCGACGAGCGCCATGTTGAAGGCGAACAGGCTCTGTAACTCGCCCCTGTAGGTCTGAAGCTGCTGCCACGCCTTCCAGACCGTGGCCTTCTCGTCCGCCGGGTTCTTGAGCTCGATCAGCACGAGGGGAAGGCCGTTCACGAACAGCACGACATCCGGGCGTCGCTGGTGATCCCCCTCCACGACCGTGAACTGGTTCACGGCCAGGAAGTCATTGCGCTCGGGGTGGGCGTAGTCGAGGACGGAGACCTGGGCGCCGCGCATCACTCCATCGCCGGCGCGATACTCGACGCCTATACCCTCCACCAGCATTCGGTGCAGGTCGCGGTTGCGGGCTTCGAGAGTGGCACCCTGAGGTTCGGTCAGCTTGCGGTAGGCGTCGTCCAATGCCTCGTCGGGAAGATCCGGGTTTAGCCGGTCCAAGGCGTCACGTAGCCGATGTTCCAGAACGACTTCGGAGTGGTCGGCCCGCTCCGCGCCGTCCGCGTGCGGGGCGATGTCGGGACCGTGCGCCACCTTCCACCCGAGACCTTCGAGCCATTCGAGCGCGGCGGCTTCGACTTCCGACTCGGTGAAGATAGTCATCAGGCACCCTCGCTGCCTGGTGCCGGCACAAACTTCGCCGCCTGGGCATCTCGCTCGCGTTGATGCGGGGCACTCCCGCGGTCGGTCATGCCGCACTTCCCCCGGAATCCGCAGACGACGTGACAAGTTTCACCATAGCTGAGAAGTGCTTGCCGTCTTCCGCCTTGATCATACACAGCAGATCGCTGAGCACGGAAGGCCCCTCTGCGAGCGCCGTCAAGTCATGCTCCGGTTCGCCCATAGCAATGCTGTGTGAGTGCGTGTGCAGGAACCGGAGAATCCGATGCTTCTTGGCTTCGTCGAACGAGACTTCTTTCATCTTCTGCCACAGTCCTCCAGAAACCTGCGGCTGACGGAACGCGAGAAACGCTTCCAGCATGCGCCTGGCCATGTTTGGAAGGGCGTAATTCTCCTCAAGATCCCTCGATGCCGCCGTCGTTGCCGCTTCATGAATGCGGGCGAACAGATACTGGTATTCTGAGTCATACTCAGCAAGCAGTGGATCGAGGCCCCGAATGGCGCTACTCCGTATGTTGTCCTCTTGCCCAGACTCGAGCATGAAGAATCGGGCGGGGCCGTTGCTCGAACTCCTACGTGCCCCACCGTTCAGATGTCGAAACCAGTTGCGAACCTGTCGAAAGAAGGAGAAATTGTGTGTCAAGACGAACAGTTGGCCCGCGTCTCCCGTGCGTTCTCGAATGAAGCCGAACGCGAGGAACAACGCGTTCGCATCGAGGCTCGACACTGGATCGTCCAGTACCACGACCCCACGCGCACGCTCGAATCGTCTGTCCTGCAGGGACTTAAGAAAGTACAAGAGAGCGATGGCGGTAGTCTCTCCCTCGCTCACCGATCGAACTGGTTCGCCACTGCGTGTGATGGAGTAGCCCGTTTCCTTGATCCCGAGGGATAGCTCGCCATGACCGAGATACTTTCGCAGATCCTCGTTCAGATCCTCGGCCGGCCGCCGATGCTCTACCATCTCGCCTTCGAGCTTGGCGATCTTGGCATCCAACCGCTGCGCCGCTCGCTCGTTCGTTCCTCGATCCGCGCGTGCACTAGTCGCTGCGTCCTGCAATAGAACGAACTCGTCCAGCTCGAAGGCAATCATGTGTCTGGCCAACCGGTTCCGGGCCTCTTCACGCCCAGTCTCGAAAGTCTCGCTCTCCTCATTATGCTCTCTGATCACCGTGTTTAGCTTCTCTACCACGTCCTCATCCATCTGCGGCTGCTTGAACTCCACCTTTACCTCCTCAAATGCCCGAGCCTTCTTGCATGCCAGCGCCTGAATTAGAACGCCGAGGAATCCGCGCGTTGAACCCAGTGCGTCCCTCAGCGCGCGCTCACAAGACTGGAATTCTCGGACGAAATGGTCATAGAGAGCCGTCGGAGGGGGTACCTCGATGCCGTCGGCCGCCTCAAGTGCAGTCTCTAGTCGTTGGAGCTGCTGGTCGATGTGCTGAAGCAACCGGTCGTACTCCACGTTGAAATGTGCGCTAAGGACATCCAAACGCTGCTGTGGCAACGACTGGCTGCAGAACAGGCACTGTTCGGCCTTCCTATCCCGGTGCAACGTCAGACCTTGGAGTGTCCAGTCGGCGAGCGCGGGATCGCCCTTCAAAGCGTCAATCGCGGCTGAACCAACCGTTGTCGTTAGGACTGTTAGCACCCGGTCCCTGAGTGTGTTGAAATCCGGCAAGGCATAGTCGAGCTCGGCGACTCGCGGTTTCGCCGTACCGTTATGGTGAGCACGGAGTCTGTCGTGATCCGTGTCGGTCAAGCGGTGAATCGTAGCGTCACCGTTGGCAAGCATCTGCCTTGCGTCATTCAGGAAATTGGACTTGTTGTAGTTGTTGTAGCGATTCTGGCGGCCAGCCCTGAGGGTGTTCTTGATGTGTTTCGCACGCTCGATACAGAATCGGTCCAGTTTGCTATTGGCTTCCTGCTCGGCGGAACGCGCCCATGTCAGGGTATCTACGAGTGCCGCGCGATCCCTCTGTAGGTGCTCAAGCGTTCTTTGCTTCTCCACGCTCTCCGCGCCCAGCACGAGAATGGGAGGCATGTCGCCGCCTCCGACGGGCAACACGTTCTCCTCAACGAAGTCCCGGTTGAACACTCGGATGTGAAGCGGCGAGTGCGGGAAGGCGTCGCCCGGCACATCGTGACCGTTGATGCGCAAAACGGCCTCGCCCATCCCCGGCGCGCGAGCAACCTCAAGGCTTCGAAACAGCCGGCTCAGCGTCGTCTTGCCCGTCCCATTCCAGCCGTAGATGACGTTGTAACGTCCGAATTCAGGAAGGTTTGACGGCCACCTGAAGTCGCGGAAGATGCCACACCTGCGCAACCGTGCTATTCGGTCGATGCGTGTCATTCCGCCCTCTCGAGGAACCTCGTCGTATCGTAAGCGTGCAGTTGTCCGGCGATGAGTCGCGGGAGTAGCGTGTCGCGGAGTGTCACGAGGCTACGACTGCTCAGTTCGTTGGCAACTCGTCGCTCCAGCATGCTCGAGAAAGTTCCCGATAGTCTCGCGATCACGTCATCGGGAGGCGCAACGCAGAGGGCTTCCGTCAGATGGTGCCGCCTGATGTGTCCCATGGTTGTGGCCTTGTCCTGGGCGATCCGTCGGAATGTCCGAAGATGGGACAGCAGAGAGTGAAGGTAGAACCACTTGGGATACCTCGCCGACGTGACCTTGAAGAGGTGCTGGTTCAAGGCCGCCCGCCCACCGCACCACGTTCTGACCAGCAGGCTTCCTGACCACGAGAACACAACGTCGCCATCCTCGATTATGCACACTGGTCTGATAGCGGCACTCGCCCACTCCCCGCTATTCGCCTCTCCAGCCCGCAACTGGGCGATCTTGACCACCGGCAGTCGTGCTTCGTTCTTCGCGGGCCGGAACTTCTGAAGAGCAAGCCCGTTCTGGAACCGCGCGATCTCGTCGAGCGGGGCTGCGTTCCACCCCAACGGTATCTTGCCCATCTCGGAATCCACCATCCGGTCGGGGAAGAGGTCGGCGATCTCGTGCGGCACGCCCGTGTCGCGGCCCTCCATCTGGGCGCGGACGGGATCGAAGTCCACGAACCAGGACTTAAAGAGCGCTCGGGCCATCGCCTCCAGCGTCCAGTTCATCCGCCGGTTCAGGTCGATCTTGTTGTCGAGCGTCTCCAGTACGTCGACGATACGGCAGCGAATCGTGTTCAGGTGGGGAACCCGCAGACCCAGAAAGTCTTCCCGCGCAAGGCCCAAGTTTGTCGTCCCAGTTGCGCATGCTCGACAGTACGCACGGACTTGAGGTGTTCGAAGCAACCAGTAGATGTAGTCACTCGGGACATCTTCCAGTTTCGGTATCAACTTGACTGTGTCCTGAGTCAGGCGACCTGAATACTGTGCGGACGGAAGTCTGGCAACGGCACCAAGCAGGTCCGCCGCTTGGGTGACGTCTTTCAGGGAGACATAGAGGTCTCGAGGTTGAACCATGAGGTGATCCGGGGAATCGCCTCCGTAGGTTCGCAGGGAATCCGAGCGGAATCCACCGTTGCGCTGAATTGTCGCGAGCCCGAGCAGCAAAGGACCGGGTTGCCCGAGGAGACGGCTCTTGTACGTCCTACCTCTCTGAAGGGTAAAGTAATCCCCCAATGTCTTGTCAGCAGTTGTTGAGATGGGCATCGCTGGATGCCTTGAACCGATCGCCTGGGAATCCGACCTCGGATCCTGCACGGCTACGCCGTGTCGCCGGATGATGTTGCGAAATCCTTCGTCGGTCCTGGCCCAGTCCACGACATCGACCTTGAACGGCAGATCGGAGTCTCCGAGCGCCTCGTCCAAGGCGGAGACTGTGCGTAGCGGGAGGGGCTCCTCACCCATGACCGCCAGGTCGAGGTCCGAGTAGTCCTTTGCGGTCCAGGTCGCGCGGGATCCAAAGGCGAGCACCTCGCGATCCGGTACATGAATCCGTAGAGCGCGGCGGACGATAGCCCAATGATCGGGCCGGAGGTCGACGCTAGGTACGGAAGTCCTCATTACAGCCAGTCCCGCAGCCGGTCCCGGAGATAGGCCACCTCCTCGAGAAACCCCGGAATGGCCGCAACCACGGTCTCCGCGATCGACTCGTTGTAGGTGTGGCTCGTCATGCCGCGCATCTTCCGGTAGTCGCGCCATTCGGGCCACGCCCCGAGCAAAAGCCCCTGCTCGTTCGCCGTGCGGATCTGATCCTGAAAGGTCATTTGATCGAACAGCGCCGGGTTGGCCGCCGTGAATTCCAAGTAGCGCTTCAGAGTCTTGCAGCCGAGTTCGTAGGTGAACTCGAAACGCTGAATCAGGCCGTCGCGAATCTGAAGGTCGCTCGTGTCCTCCCGATACCGCTCCAGTCCCTCCGCCAGCCGTTGGATCGCCCGTTCGAAGGGTGTGATGTCCGGGATGTCATACATGTGGTTACCGACTCCAGAATCCCAGCGCCGCAAGGTTCGCGGTGATCGCGGCGTCGAGCCGCGCGCCCTCGGCCTGCTGTTCGCGAAGCTCCGACACCAGCCGCTCCATTTTGTCCTCGAACGGCTCGCCGTCATCCTTCTGGGGCTCCACGCCTACGTAGCGACCTGGCGTGAGTACGTGGCCGTGCTTGCGGACTTCGTCTAGGGGGGCGCTCCGGCAGAAGCCAGCGATGTCCTCGTAGTGGCTGTCGCCGCCCTTCCTCCAAGCGCGGTAGGTGTCGGCCATCCGGGCGATGTCCTCATCCGTGAGTTCTCGGTGCGTCCGGTCCGCCATCCGGCCCAGCTTCCTCGCATCAAGAAAGAGGATTTCGCCACGACGCTGCCGTCGTCCTCGGGCGAGGAACCAGAGGCACGCCGGGATCTGGGTCGAGTAGAAGAGCTGGCCGGGCAGGGCGACCATGCACTCCACGAGTCCAGACTCGACGAGAGCTGCGCGGATCTTGCCCTCGCCGGATTGGTTCGAGGACATGGACCCGTTGGCCAGCACGAACCCCGCGACGCCTCGCGGCGCGAGGTGGTGGACCATGTGCTGCACCCAGGCGAAGTTCGCGTTGCCCTTTGGCGGAACCCCGTAGCGCCAGCGCCCGTCCTCGGCCAGACGCTCGCCGCCCCAGTCCGAGACGTTGAATGGCGGGTTGGCGAGGATGAAGTCCGCCTTCAGATAGGGATGGTGGTCGTCGTGGAAGCTGTCCCCGTGGGCGATCTGCCCGCCGATCCCGCGGATGGCGAGGTTCATCTGCGCCAGGCGCCAAGTGGTGTAGTTGGACTCCTGGCCGTAGATCGAGATGTCTCCGCGCCTCGTCCCTCCGTTCCCGTTTCCGTTCGCGTGGGCGCGGATGAACTCCACGGACTGCACGAACATGCCCGCGGAGCCGCAGCAGGGGTCGTACACGCGCCCTTCGTACGGCTCCAGCATCGCGACGAGCAGCTTCACGATGCAGCGCGGCGTGTAGAACTCGCCACCCCGCTTTCCCTCCGAGTCCGCGAAGCGCGAGAGGAAGTACTCGTAGACGCGCCCCAGCACGTCCCGGGAACGGGCCTCGGCATCACCGACCCGAATGTTCCCGACGAGGTCGATCAGTCCTCCGAGACGCTGC
The DNA here is from genome assembly GCA_965232015.1 of Vicinamibacteria bacterium. GTDB lineage: Bacteria > Acidobacteriota > Vicinamibacteria > Marinacidobacterales > Marinacidobacteraceae > JAJEAO01. The sequence continues at coordinate 3,479,996 of OZ246946.1, forward strand.
TTGTCGAGCGCCGGGCGGGCGTAGTCCCTCGGCAGCACCTGCTTCAGAGCCGGATTGTCCCGCTCGATGGCCGCCATCGCCCGGTCCACGGTCTGCCCGATGGTGGGTTGCCGCGCTTCAGCTTGCAAGCGCCCCCAGCGAGCCTCGCGGGGGACCCAGAAGATGTTGTCGGCGACGTACTCATCCCGCTCTTCCGCCGCATCCTCGCCCCACTCGGCGAGCAGCGCTGCGTGGTGCTCTTCGAAGGCGTCCGAGATGTACTTGAGGAAGATGAGTCCGAGGACCACGTGCTTGTACTCGGCGGCGTCCATCGAGCCGCGGAGCTTGTCGGCCATTTCCCACAGCTCCGCCTCGTAGCCGGTCGTGGCGCCGCTCGTGGCGTTGCGCTTTGCCATACTCATCGCGGCTTCTCTCTCGCCGGCGACTCGGAGTGGTTCTCCCGGAGCGCCACATGATGCGCCTCGATCCCGCTGCGGAACGACTTCGGCACATCGTCCCACACGAAGAGATCCACGCGGAACGGAAGGTTGCTCTCCTCGAAGGCCTCGCGCAGGCTGCCGACCTCCGGTCGCTGGTCAGGGGTGGCGAAGACGACGAGATCGAGATCCGACCAGGGTCGCGAGGTGCCCTGTACGCGGGATCCGTAGGCCCAGGCGGGCGTGTCAGGCAAGTGTTGCCTGAGCAGCGACATGACAGCCCGGCGCTCGGCTGCGCTCAGGTCGAGGCGGTCGTCTAGTCCCACGTCACACCACTCATGGTCTCGTAGAGCCCGATCGCGTCGGCGATGAACTCCGGCACCAGGGCGACACAGGCCCGCGCCTTGGCGCCATCGTAGTCGTGGGTGGTATCGGTTCTGGCATCGGCGTATCGAAACCAGTGAGCGATCGGCGCATCGAGCAGATGGTTCTCTCGCGCCAGCCGCAGGAGGGGCTTCGGGCTGTTGGGCGGATCCACGAGCCCGAGCTCCTTCATCAAGTACCGCTTCAGCACCTTCCAGAGGCAGTCGTAGCAGACCTCGAATCGCTGGATCACGGATTCGGCTCGCGCCTCTCGGTCCAGCCGGGATACGGTGTGGTCGGTGGCCTCGAAGTTGGCGTGCTGCTCGATGAGACGCGCCAGCGAGAGCCGGAACTTGCCGTAGTCGATCATGCCGCTCCGTGTGACCGCCGGCTCTGCGGCATCGCGTGGGGGAACGAGAGGCCTCGCGAAGCGGACGGACCTCGCCGCGGGGCGGGAGTGAACATCGAGCTGTCCATGGACCGTGATCAGCGGGCGCCGCGGAGGATGTCCATCGGGAAGATGCCAATCGCCTTCACGATCCGTCCGTCACGGAGCACGAAGCGCACATCCTCCATCGTGCGGATGTCCTCGACCGGGTCGCCCTCGACCGCGATCACGTCGGCCGCGTAGCCCGGGGCGATGCGGCCGATCTCGTCTTCGAGGCCGAGCGTTCTTGCGGCGACCGTCGTGGCCGAACGGAGCGCGGCTTCGGGGCTGAGTCCGAGCCCGGTCATCACCGCGAACTCGCGCGCGGCCTGCTCGTGGGGGAAGATCGTGTCCGAGCCGAACGCCACCGGAACGTCCGCGGCGAACGCGGCGCCGATGCGGCGGTCGCGCTCCTCGATCAGGTCCCGCGCCTTCTGGATGCTCTCCCGCGGGAAGCCGATCGCCTCGCCCGCTTCGACGATGTAGTTCATCACGTAAAGCGTGGGCACCATCGGGACGCCGCGCTCGCGAAACAGTCGGATCCCCTTCTCGTCCACGAGGGTGGCGTGTTCGACCGAATCCACGCCGGCGCGGAGCGCGGTGTTGATCCCGGGGGCGCCGTGCGCGTGGACGGTGATCTTCTTCCGGTGGCGGTGGGCTTCCTCGACGGCCGCCCGCACCTCCTCCTCGGTGTAGGTGCTCACGTTCGGGTCGTCGCCCGCCGACATGACCCCGCCGGTCATCATCAGCTTGATCCAGTCCGCGCCGTACTTGAACTCGCGTCGGATCTCGAGGCGAAGCCCCTCCGGACCATCGGCGATCCGGGTGGGTGTTTCGATGTGGAGGTCGGCCATCAGGTTGTTGAAGTCGCCGTGACCGCCGGTGGCCGAAATCGCGTGCGGGGCGACGAGAAGCCGCGGGCCCTCGTGGTCGCCGCGGGCGATGGCCCGCTTCAGGTCCACCGTGCCGTAGTGGCCGTCGAACTCGCCCGGGGTGCGCAGGGTGGTGAACCCCGCGCCGAGCATCTTCTGCGCGTTCTTCAGCGCGTCGAGGGCGCGGGCGGCGCTGGAGCGGTTCATGTCGAGCGCGGTGAGCGTCTCCGGGTTGATCGTGAGATGCGCGTGCATGTCGATCAGCCCCGGCAGGCACGTGTGACCCGAGAGGTCCACGACTTCCGCGGCGGAGTTCGCGGGACCGGTGACGATCCGGCCGTCCCGCACCACGATGTCGGCGCCTTCGCCCATGGCTTCGCCGTCGAACACGGCGCCGCAGCGGAGGACGGTTTCCTCCTGGGCCGTGGCCGAGAAGGCGCCCAGCGCGGGGAGCGCGAGGACTGTGAGGAAAGAGATCAGGGACTTCTTCATGTCGCCTCCGCCATGCTGCAGCGGCGGGGATCGCCGCAGGCGCGGCGGATGCCGTCAGATCCGATGTGGATCCCCTCGAACGAGCCGTGGTGCCAGTTCCACGGGTTCACCACGTCGAACCGGATGCCCCGGGCCGCCACCGCGTCGCGGACCTCCTCGGGAAAGTCGGCTTCGATGAGGACCGCGCCGAGCGTGGTCAGCGACGGGCCGCCGAAGCGGGGCCGGTTCACCGATTCGCCGACCGGGACGCCGAACTCCAGCACATTCAGGCTGTTCTGCAGGCAGTTCTGGAGCAGGCTGACGCTCGGGGAGCCAGACGCCATCACCGGACGGTCGCCCTCGAAGATCATGTTCGGCGCGACGTAGGCCGAGATCCGGTGGCCCGGGCGAGGCATTACCCGGAGGAAGTGGGCGCCGGCGGCGCAGATGCTGACGCCCTCGGCGAACAGGCCGTTGCTCCACGGGTAGGACATGCAGGAATGCAGGATCGTCGAGACGTTCCCCGCGGCGTCCACCACGGTGACGTGGTTGCTGCCGGCCGGGGGCGGCGGCTCGCTGGCCGAACTCACCGGATGCCCCATCTGGAGCAGATCGAACCGCATCCGCGCGTAGTCCTTCGACAGGATCGTCTCCAGCGGGAGCGGGTGGCTTTCCGGGTCGTTCTGACGCCCGCCTTCCTGATAGACGAGGTGGCTCACCCGCAGCATCTGGAGCAGGCTCTCGGCGGACTCGGTGGGCGGTCCGAGGCGCTCGAGGTCGAGGAACTCCAGCATGTGGAGCATCTCGATCAGGTGGGTTCCGCCGTTGTCGGGCGGTGGGGATCCGGCGATCTTCAGCCCGCGGTAACTGCCCCACGCCGGCTCCTGCCAGCGCGGTTCCCAGCGGGCGAAATCGTCCGGAGTGAGCACGCCTCCGGCGTCCTGGACGACCTCGCACACCCGCTGGGCGAAGTCGCCCTGGTAGAAGTAGTCGTTCCCTTCCTCGGCGAGGCGCTCGAGCGTGTCGGCGGCGCGCTTCTGGTACAGCATGGCGCCGGGGCGGGGGACGGCGCCGTCGTCGAAGTAGATCTCGCGCCCGGCGGCGGTTCGGCCGATCTTCTCGGACTGGATGAAGATCTCGCCCCAGAGGAACGGATGGGTCTCGAATCCGTCGCGGGCGTAGGCGATCGCGCCCGCCATGAGGTCCTTGCGGGGCAGCGAGCCGTGGCGGTCGTGGGCCGCTTCGAAGCCGCCCCACCAGCCGGGGACCGCAACGCCGCGTCCGGTCGCGAGGTCGTGCGCCCCGAATCCGGGCAGCGGCGCCATCGGGGCGTTCACGTTCCCGTTGACGTAAGTCGTCTCGCCGGTCGCGGCGTCGAAGTAGAGCTGCGACAGGCACCCGGTGATCGTGGTCATGTGGGGCTCGACCACGGTCTGGGTGATCGAGGCGGCGAGCGCGGCGTCGCAGGCGTTCCCGCCGCGGCGCAGCACCTCGACCGCCTCCCGGGTGGCGAGCGGGTGCGAGGTGATCGCCATGCCGCCGGATCCCTCCGCGGGAGTCTTGCGGCCGAAGTGGGCGAGTTCTATGAGCCGCCGCCGCTCGGTCGCGTCGGGAAGCGCGGCGGCCGCTTCGGCTGATGTCCGGCCGGTGGCGAACGCCATCCCGGCCAGCCCGCCGGCCGTGGACTGGATGAACCGTCTTCGGGATCCGCTGGTCTTCATGGTCGCACCTCCGCGCCCGTGCGAAAGTACCACCGCCCTCGGCGGCCCGATGGGTCCGCCTCGTCGTCACTCCGTCGCCACCCACCGGCGAAACATGGGGCCGAGACAGCCCTTGTGTTCGCACACGGCTCGAAACGAAAATAGCGGTCAGCGCTATTCCAGTGAACGGCAATAGTGGCGATCAGAACAGGAGGAACCCCGTGCGCCGTCGAACCGGGACGTACCGGACCATCGCCACCGCCGGGGAGCCCTTCCGCGCCTTCATTCCGGCTCCGCTCCCCCCGCGGCCGCCGCTTGCGCTGACCGGAACCCTGCAGACCACCCTCGAACGCGCCCACCTCGCTCTGGGCCGCCTGGACGGCGTCTCCGGTTTGCTCCCGAATCCGGGCCTCTTCCTCTATGCCTACGTGCGAAAGGAGGCTGTCCTCTCTTCGCAGATCGAGGGTACGCAGTCGTCGCTCTCCCAGCTCATGCTGTTCGAGGCTCATGACGCCCCGGGGGCGCCGATTGACGATGTCGTCGAAGTCTCGAACTATGTGGCCGCCTTCGACCACGGCCTTCGGCGGCTGCGCGAGGGCTTTCCCCTGTCGAATCGTCTGATTCGGGAGGTCCACGGCGTGTTGCTGCGACGGGGCCGGGGGAGCGAGAAGGACCCCGGCGAGTTTCGCCGCTCGCAGGCCTGGATCGGCGGCACGCGCCCCGGCAACGCGGTCTTCGTGCCGCCCCCACACGATGCGGTGCCAGAGTGCATGGGTGCGCTCGAGCTGTACCTGCACGACGAGAGTGGTGATCTGCCCGTGCTTGTGCGGGCGGCGCTGGCCCACGTTCAGTTCGAGACGATCCACCCGTTTCTCGACGGCAACGGACGGGTGGGCCGTCTCCTGGTGACGTTTCTCCTCTGCCACGCCGGTGTGCTCCGGCAGCCACTCCTCTACCTCAGCCTCTACTTGAAGCGTCATCGCTCCACCTACTACGAGCTGCTGAACGAGGTAAGGGAGACGGGCGACTGGGAGCGCTGGGTCGGTTTCTTCCTGGAAGGCGTCAGCGAAGTCGCGGACCACGCCGCCGCCACCGCGGATCGGTTGTCGCGCATGTTTCGGCAGGATCGGGAATGCCTCTCCGAAGCAGCCGGCCGGCGCGCTGGATCAGTGATCCGGGTTCATGAGGCCCTGAAGGAACGGCCGATCCTGTCCCTGCGGTCGGCGAGCGAACAGGCGGGCGTGTCGGTCACGACGGCTGCCAGAGCCATGCGGACCCTGGTGAATCACGGAATCGCAAGCGAACTCACCGGCAACCGAAGAAACCGCCTCTTCGCCTATCGCCGCTATCTCGCCGTGATCGAAGAGGGAACCGAAGTCTCGGGCGATAGCCGCTGAGCGGGACTTGGGCCTGGCGATCGGGAACCCGGACCATCGGCGACCGGATGGGTCGTCGGGGAGGCTTCCAGCCTGTCAGCGGACCGCCACTCCACGCGCGTCGCCGCGACTTGCCTGCGGCGCGTCAATCAAGATGAGACATCGGCGTCAATCAGGGTGAGACACGAGTCTTGATCGAGGTGGGGATAGTGCCCGAGTTCACGCGGGCAGGGAAGGGGATGCGAGGCTACAATGTAGCAAGGTATCACCACATGAGGAGAAGCGCATGGCTCTCAATATCCGCAATCAGGAGGCAGAACGCCTTGCTTCTGAGCTGGCCCGGCTCACGACCGAGACGAAGACGGCAGCAGTGACGAAAGCGCTGCGGGACCGGCTCGCCCGGGTCCGGCGAGGTCGCGACACGACGACTCTGGCTGACCGGCTGGTGGCGATCGGGAAGGAGTGCGCCGCGCTCCCGGTCCTCGACGAGCGGTCCAGCGACGAAATCCTCGGTTACGGCGAAGACGGGCTGCCAGGCTGATGGTTGTGGACGCTTCCGCGCTGCTCGCGATCCTGCAGGCGGAACCGGAGGCCCGTGGCTTCGCCGAGGCGATCGAGGCAGCGGCGAGTCCGACGCTCTCCGTCGTTTCGTTCGTGGAGGCGTCCATGGTCCTCGACTCCCGATATGGCGCGGCAGGCCGCGACTGGCTCGACCGCTTGCTTCGGGAATGCGGGATGGAGCCCGTACCCGTGGACCTCGAGCAGGCCCGGATAGCGCGCGATGCGTTCCGCGACTTTGGGAAGGGTCGCCACCCGGCCCGGCTGAATTTCGGCGACTGTTTTTCCTATGCGCTCGCGAAACAGCGGAGCGAGACCCTGCTCTTCAAGGGAGGCGATTTCGCCTTGACGGATATCCGGCCGGCGGTAGCTCCGTGAGCCGTCCGGGGCGGTGCTCGATTGGAGCGAGAAGTGAGAGCCATCCTTGCCGCGCTGCCAAGGCGTGATGTGATGGCCTGGTGCGAACTCGTAATCCGCGGCGTGGATGAAGATCTGTTCGCTCGCTTGCGCGCTGCCAGCGCCGCCGCGGGCGAGAGTGTGGACGAGACTGCGATCCGCCTGCTGCGTGAGGGCTTGCGGGTGGAGGGGCGCGTGGAGCGATTCCGGCGCTACGTCACCTGGACCGAGCAGGACGCTCGGGAATTCGATGCCGCGCTTCGCGCCCAGTGTGCGGTGGACCCGGAGGCATGGGCATCCGCCGGATGAGTTGGCCGTCCCCGGTCCGCTCCGGGTCCTCCCGGTAGAATCGCCGCCCTTTCCCGGACCCCGACTGCGACTTGGCGATCAGAACCCAGACCATCGGCGACCCGGTGCGCCGCCGGGAAGATCCCCGGCTCGTCACCGGACAGGCGCTCTACACCGGGGACATCCGGCTCCCGGGAGCCCTCCATCTGGCGCTGGTGCGGAGCCCGTATCCCCACGCGGACATCACCGGTATCGAGACCGGAGATGCCGCGGCGATGCCCGGAGTCCGGGGCGTCTTCACCGGGGCCGACATCCTGCCCACGCTGAAGGAGCCTTTCCCGGTGGCGACGGGTTCGACCGGGGGGTCGTTCGAGTCCCTCCATCTCCCCGGCTCGGGTCCCATCGCCGACGATCGGGTGCGGATGGTCGGGGATCCGGTGGTCGCGGTGGTGGCGGAGACGCCCCAGCAGGCGGTGGACGCGGCGGCGGCGGTGTGGGTGGATTACCGCGACCGACGGGGCGCCGGCGACTGCCGCGCCGCGCTCGCCGCCGCCGCCGAGCCGCTCTACGACGGCGTTCCCGGGAACCGCGCCTTCCACTGGGAGCTCCCCTCGAACCGCGAGCCCGACCCGGCCGCGGTCGTCGTGTCGCAGGAGTTCCGCATCCAGCGGCTCATCCCGATGGCGATGGAGCCGCGCGCGGTGGCGGCGCAACCGGACGGGGATCGGATCACCCTGTGGACCTCGACCCAATCCGCGCACCGGGTCCGTTCGAGCGTGGCGAAGATCCTCGGCATCGAGCGGGAGCGGATCCGCTGCGTCGCGCCCGAAGTCGGCGGCGGCTTCGGCGCCAAGGCGAACCTCTATCCCGAAGAGGTTCTCGTCCCGTGGCTCGCGCTCCGGTTCGGGGCGCCAGTGCGCTGGGCCGCGACCCGGACCGAGGACTTCCAGACCACCAGCCACGGCCGGAATCTCTTCGCCCGGCTCGAAGTGCGGGCCGATCCCGACGGTCGGGTCCGGCACGCCGACGTCGAGATGCAGTTCGACTGCGGCGCGTGGTTCAGTCGTCCCGGTCCGACGACCCCGTCGCTCACCGGGTCCATGATCGTCGGCCCCTACGACATCGCCACCGCCGCCGCCCGCGCCGACGGGGCCTTCACGACGACCGCGCCCAACGAGCCCTACCGGGGTTCCGGGCGTCCCGAAGCGACCTACCTGATCGAGCGGATGCTCGACATCCTCGCCGGACGGCTCGGGCTCGACCCGGTGGAGATCCGCCGCCGCAACCTGATCCCCGCCCACCGCTTCCCCTACCGGACCGCCACCGGGCTGACCTACGACAGCGGCGAGTACGAGCGTGCGCTCGACCTCGCGCTCGAGGCCGGGGACTACGCCGGGCTCCGCGCCGAGCAGACCCGGCGCCGCGCCGAGGGTGGCAACCCGCTCGGGATCGGCGTCGCCTGCTACGTCGAGATCTGCGGCTTCGGTCCGTGGGAGGCCGGTGGCGTTACGGTCGAGGACGACGGCTCGGTCACGGTGCGGAGCGGGACCTCGCCCCACGGCCAGGGACACGAGACGGCGTGGGCGCAGATCGCGGCGCAGCAGCTCGGGGTGGATCCGGCGCGGGTCACGGTGCTCCACGGCGACACCGACGAGTGCCCGCGTGGGATCGGCACCTTCGGGAGCCGGAGCGCCCCGGTGGGCGGCGCTGCGATCTTCACGAACGCCGAGACGGTGCGCGAGCAGGCGAAGCGTCTCGCCGCGTCGCTGCTCGAAGCGGCCCCCGAGGACATCCGATTCGAGGAGGGACGCTTCTTCGTCGCCGGCTCGCCGGCGCGCGCGGTCGGCTGGACCGAGCTCGCTGCCTACGCTGCGAGCGACGAGTCACCGGACGATGCGAGTGACGCGCTCACCGCGGACACCGACTTCCGGCCGCCGGGTGAGACGTTCCCCTTCGGATCTCATCTCTGCGCTGTCGAGATCGAACCCGAGACCGGCGAGCTCTCGATCGTCCGCTACATCTCGGTGGATGACTGCGGCCGCGTCATCAATCCGCTGCTCGCCGAGGGGCAGGTCCATGGCGGGCTCGCCCAGGGCATCTCGCAGGCGCTTTTCGAGAACGCCGCCTACGACGCCGAGGGGAACTTCCTCACCGGGTCGCTCCTGGAGTACGCCGTCCCGCGTGCCGACATGCTCCCCGACTACGAGCTGCGCCGCACCGTTACGCCGACTTCGATCAACCCCCTCGGCGCCAAGGGGATCGGGGAGGCCGCGACGATCGGCTCGACTCCGGCGGTCGTGAATGCCGTAGTAGATGCGCTCCGTCCGTGGGGCGTCGAGCATCTTGACACTCCGCTCACCCCGGAGAAAATCTGGCGCGCGATGAACGCGTCGTAGCCACGAAGTGATGGGAGTGTCCGGGACCAAGGCCAGGGGCGAACTCGCCCGCCTGGAGCCAGTGAAGCTGCGTGAGGCTTGGCCCAATGAGGCCGCCGACTTCACTCCATGGCTCGCTGAGCCAGGAAATCTCGGTCTCCTCGGCGAGACGCTGGGACTTCAGCTCGAAGACGCGCAGACGGAGGTTGCGGTCGGCGGCTTCTCCGCCGACGTGATCGCAACAAACGCCGCTGACGATCGGCGGGTCCTCATCGAAAACCAATTGAGGCGGACCGATCACGGGCACTTAGGACAGATACTGACCTATGCTGCCGGGCTCGACGCACTCACCGTGATCTGGATCGCGCAGCGGTTCACCGACGAGCACCGAGCGGCGCTCGAATGGCTCAACAACCACACGAGCCGCGAGATCCAGTTCTTCGGCCTCGAGATCGAGCTCTGGAGGATCGGAGACTCTCCGTATGCCCCGAAGTTCAACGTCGTCGCGAAACCCAATAGGTTGACGAAGCCACGGTCCAGCACGGGAGGACTCTCGGAGACCAGACAGGCGCAGCTCGACTTCTGGCGCGACTTTTCGGACCATGCTTCGCAGAATGCGAAGCGGATCACGCCGACCATGCCGAGGCCACAGCTCTGGATGGGCATGGCTATCGGCAGGACAGGGTTCGGATTGAGGGCCATCGCCTCGACTTGGGGCGAAGGAGCCAAACCTGAAGTACGTGCCGAGGTCGTGATCCGAGACTCGGAGACCCATTACCCCCTGCTCGAAAGGGATCGGGACGCGATCGGGCGTGAATTCGAGGGGAATCCGCTTAGCTGGTATGCCCCGGAAGAGGGAGGAGACGCGAAGATCTATGTCCGCCGAGAAGTCGACTGGCGCGACCGAGCCGAGCGGGCTGCGTGCTTTGAGTGGCTCGTGAAGCACCTCGACGAGCTGCACCGGGTATTCCAGCCGCGGATCCAGAAACTCGGGTAGGCCTTCCACCGCGACTGTTTCGCGCGCCCGACGGAACGGCAGCGGTCCCCTTGGGCAGTGGCGCCGCCGCTGTTCAGGAGTTCGGGGTGGGTTTCCCCGCGCCCTCGATGACCTTCATCGCGGTCGCCACGAAACCGGACACATCGGCCAGGTTCTGGGGGAGGATGATCGTGTTGTTCGTTCGCGCGAGGTTGCCGAACTCGCCGACGTACTGCTCGGCGACGCGGATACGGGCGGAATCCAGCCCGCCGGGGGAGGAGATGGCTTGGCCGACCTGTCGGATCCCCTCCGCAGTGGCCGAAGCGACGGCGAGGATGGCCTCCGCCTCGCCCTGCGCCTCGTTGATCTGCCGCTGTCGCTGGGCCTCCGATTCCCGGATCACCCGCTGCTTCTCTCCTTCGGCGCGGTTGATCTGCGCATCGCGATCCGCTTCCGACGCGAGGATCGTGGCGCGCTTCTCGCGCTCTGCCCGCATCTGCTTCTCCATCGCCTGCAGAACATCGCGCGGCGGCGCGATGTCGCGGATCTCGTAGCGCAGGACCTTGACTCCCCAGGGATCGCTCGCCCGGTCCACTTCCTCGACGACGGCTGCGTTGATCGCCGCGCGCTCCTCGAAGGTTCGGTCGAGATCGAGTTTGCCGACTTCGCTTCGAAGCGTGGTCTGCGCAAGCTGGGCGATCGCGAAGTCGTAGTTGCTGATGCCGTAGGAGGCGCGCTGCGCATCCACGACCTGCACATAGAGGACGCCGTCCACCGAAATCTGAACGTTGTCCCGCGTGATGCAGACCTGCTGCGCGATGTCGATGGCGGTCTCCTTGAGCGAATGGCGATACGCCACTCGATCCACGAACGGGACGAGGAGATGGAATCCGGCGGTGAGACTCTTGCGGAAGCGGCCGAGTCGCTCCACGACGAACACCTGTTGCTGGGGCACGACCCGGGCGGTCCGGAAGAGAGTGATCACGGCCAGCAGCGCGATCAGTCCGGCGACGATCTGAAATCCCATCGAGTGGTCCTCCTCAGTTCAGGTGAAAGGCGATGCTCACGAGGGCTCGACGAACAGCGTGATGCCCTGCATCCGCGTGACGCGCACCGGGGCCCCGGCCCCGATCGCCTGCTCGGTGGCCGCCCGCGCCGGCCACCTCGATCCGCGGAACTCGGCCTGTCCCGGCTTGCCGGGCAGGATTTCGGTGGCGGCCGTGCCGATCTCCCCCACCAGCGACTCGGATCCCACCGAAGGCGCCGCCGCGCCGACATCGAGGCGCCGACGCACGAAGAAGACCGAAACCGCGAGCAGGGCGAAGAGCGCGAGCTGCGGGGCAAGCGCGGTCAGCCCGACGCCGGCTCCGAGCCCCACGATCACCGCCGCGAGCCCGATGAGCAGGAGCCACAGCTCCCCCCCGACGAGGAGTTCGAGAGCAGCGAGCAAGGCCCCCGCCCCGATCCAGATCCACCAGGCCATCCCGCGGACTCTACCCGGCCCCTCTGGCGTTCCCGCCTGGAGTTCCCGGACTTCGGGCACACTCTCGTTCGTTGGGTGACATCCACGAGGAGGATCCGGATGGCGAAGAGCGGCCAACGGGATGCGTCGGTCTCAACGGGCGCGATTTCCAGGAGGTCCGAGGTGCGATGACGAATGGTGAAAACCTGCGGATCTGCCGGCTGATCGCCCGTGCTCCGTGGCGGGAAGCGGTTACCTTCCGGAACACGTGGCCGCACGAATACGTGCTCAGCAGGAAGGACGACCAGCGCGATCTGTTCGAGACCGTGATCGCGCGGTTCCTCGCAGGAGAGGGCGTCAACGGATCCTTCTTCGGTCGGCCCAACCGGTATCTCTTCGTCGGCGACCACAAGTACTGGTTCATGACTCCCGCGGAGGCCGTGGATCTCGACGACGGGCAGAACTACGTGCTGAATCGGGCGCGCTTCTATCGTGACCGGCGTGATTTCGTGATCCAGCGGGGCGATACGGGAAGGCGCGAGGACTACCCGACTCGACCCGCGACTCCGACCCGCAGCTCCGGCTGAGGCTCCGGGTTCAGCACGCGCCGCCGGAATCCCCTGCGAGGTCGTGAAGGGCGGCCCGCAGATCGTCCAGAAACGCCTTCAAGGACGGATCGTTCTTCCCGGCTCGATAGAAGTTCATGGCGGCCACGATCGCCGGCGCGAAGTCCAGCCCGCCAGCCAGCGTCGGGTGCCCTGCCCGCCGAATCGTGTGCGCGAGCAGCCGCTTGTAGTAGGAGCGCTCGCACTTGGTGGTCGTGACCTCGGGGCCCTTGCCGACAACCTCCTTGAATGAGGTCGGATCCGCCAGGTACCAGCGCTCGATGTGGGGGTCGGGGCAGGCCATCACGAGACGCTCGAGGAAGCCTGCTGCCGTGGCGCCGCGGATTTCGTTCTGCTGCTTTGCCAGTGACGAGCAGTTGGCATCGATAGCGACGATGAGGAGATCGGCCAGCGGGGCTCCGCCCGTGAGGGCCACCCGCTGAGCCTTCCGGAAAGCCTGGAGGGCGCGCGGATGGCCTCCGCGCGCCGCGAGCGTCCGAAGCCTGACGGATACGCCGACTTCGTGCGCGAGGCGCCGGATCACCGGTATCAGGAATTCCTCGTGCGCTCGGTCTTCACAGGAGAGATCGACCTCGATCCGCTCAGCCATGGAGGAACCCCCGCATCAAGAGGCTCTGGAACACGGCTTCTCCCGGCTGCGTCGTGAGGGCCTCCAGCACTTCCGCCCTGCGGAACAGTGGTCCAGACACCTCGAGCGGTTCGATCGTGCTCCCGGAGGAACCGGCCTCGCAGCGGAAAAGGCCCAGATCCATCTCGGGAATCGCGTCGCGCAGGCCGAGGATCGCGTCCACGAAGATCGGCGAGTGCGTGGTCACGATCACTTGACGATGGGTTGCCAGTTCGGTCAGCAGCCGGGCGATCCAGTCGATCTGCTGCGGGGCGACCCCGTTCTCCGGTTCCTCGAGGGCCACGAGCGATCCCGCCCACGGGTTCACTGCGATGGCGCACAGCGCGAGTACGCGGAGGGTCCCCTCGGACACCACGCGGATCGAGACTGCGGCGCCCGCCTGACGGATCCACAGCTCGGCGGTTCCCCGGGACGGGTGAAGCGTGAGCTCGAGTCCTTCGACGTTCGGTACCGCAGCCTGGAGGGTCCGGCAGACGGCATCGAAGTACTTGGGCCGATCCCCGCGCAGCCGATGGAGGAACGACACGAGCGCCTCCCCGTGGATCCCGATGTCGGAAACGGCCGCGCGCGCTTGCTCCTTTCGCATCTCCATGCGGGGCTCCAGGTAGTACGTTCGCCAGTTCGCGAGCTCGTCACGCACATGGTCGAGGTGGGCGTAGCCGTTTCGGCTCAGACTCCGATCGGAGAGCACGGTGTGGTTCAGACCGATCCGCTCTTCTCGTGGGCGGGAGCCCGACCCGCGTTTCCGGATCCGCAGAATGTCCCCCTCGGACTCGATGGGAGGCGCAGGCCTTCGCTTCGGACGATTGGATTGGTTCAGCTCGGCGAGGTACTCGTCTGCGACGGCGAGCTCTCCAGATTCGTAGTGGATGCGCGGTGCGACCCGGTAGCGCCAAGCCCGTCCGTCGGCGTCGAAGTCCCCCTCCAGCGAGAACTGGCCGAACTCTCTGCCCATCTGAGCTTCAATGCCCGCCGCGTCCATCGAGAAGGCCTCGAACGCGTAGCCTCGGACCGGGAAGGGCAGCGCGAGGGCATCGTGCAGGGTCCGGGCGTTCCCCAGCCACGAGAGGACCTGGAGCGCTTCGAGAAAGTTGCTCTTCCCCGAGGCGTTGGGGCCGAACAGCACCGCCAGCCTTGGTAGCTCCACGTCCACATCGCGGAGCGACTTGAAGCCCTGGACCGCGAACCGCTTCAGCATGAGTTCATCCTATCCGGGCACGAGGCTCGGGCTCCGACCTGTTCGTGGTCGCCATCACACGAGCTCGTCGGACCAGAGGCGCTCGAGGAACACGCGCCAGGGGAGGATCCAGACGCCCTCGTCGGTGCGCCGCGGCGCGTCGGCGGCACAGACGACGACCGCGTACCGCGGCTGGTGTTCCTCGCGAAAGGCCCGGATCCCGTTCAGATCCCGGGGCCGGGGATCGCTGCGCTCCTTCACTTCGACGACCGTCGAACCCTCGCGGCCCAGGACGAAGTCGCACTCCAGCCCGGTCTTCGTGCGCCAGAAGCGGATCGGGAACTCGCGCTCCCGGTAGCTGCGATACGCGACGAGCTCCATCAGGATCAAGTGCTCGAGCGCGCGGCCGAAGTCCTCGCCGGCAAGGACTTCGGGGCGGCGGCGGGTCAACTGGCCGGCGATTCCCACGTCGAACAGGTAGAACTTCGGCGTCCGGGTGAGGATGGCGCGGGAGCGGCGGCGCCGGAACGGCTCGACGAAGAACCCGAGCAGCGTGTCCACGAGGATCTGGAAGTACTCCCGCACGGTCTTCGAGTTCACGCCGCAGTCGCAGGCGATGTTGCTGTAGTTGACCAGTTCGCCGTGGGAGAAGGAGAGCGCGTCGAAGAAGCGGGAGAACGCGGGGGCGTTGCGCGTCAGCCCTTCGGCGAAGACCTCCTCGGTCAGGTAGTCCCGCAGGTAGGCGGCGAGCGCCCGGCGCGGATGGCTGGCGTCGTAATGCGGCGGGATCAGGCCGTGGCGCAGGGCGCGGAGCAGGTCGAAGTCGGGGATCTCGCGCCACGTCAGCGGGTGGAGCTCGAAGCGCCACGCCCGCCCGCCCAGCAGGTTGACGCCACCCCGCTTCAGCTTCCGGGCGCTGGAGCCGCACAGGATGAACCCGAGCCCTTCTCCTCGATCAGCCGATGGACCTCGTCGAGAAGGGCGGGAACCTTCTGGACCTCGTCGAGGACGATGGGACGCTTCCGAGCTCCGGCCTCCAGCGCGTGGACCCGCTCCCCGAGCTGCCAGGGCGAGCGCATCAGATCCAGTCGCAGCCGGGTGTCGAGCAGATCGAAGCGCGCCGAGCGGGGGAAGCGCTCCCGCAGGAGGGTGGACTTGCCCGTTTTCCGAGGCCCCCACAGGAACGCGGACTGACCGGGAGGGACATCTGGCGGGGCGACTCGTGTGTACATGACCAGTTCGGAGTTTATTCCGAAATGGTCAGGCCAAATCGGAGTGCATTCCGATGTGGACACCTTCGCCCGAGATCGGGAGGCCGCGGTCTTCGCCTCATGGAGAGCGGCGAGTTCCCCCGGCGCGGGCCTCCACACGAGATCCCGCGACCCGATCAGACCATTTCTCCCTGGTCGCCGAGGCCGTCCTCCTCGCGCCCGGGCCACATCCTGGAGGCCGGATCTGGCGGCCCGGTATCGGGGCTCTCGTCGTCGGCGGAAAGCGGGGACTGCGGCGGGGCGTCGGCGTCGGGTTCGCTCAACATGCTTCAATTGGCGCCCGCCCCAAGGAGGCCCGCCATGATCCGACCCCGCCGCTTCGCCGCCGCCGCACTCCTCACCGTCGCGCTGCCCGCGTTCTCCGCCGCGAGTGACCCGCCCGATGTCGCCTCGCTCCAGACGACTTTCGAGACCTCGGTGGCGGCGCTGAACTCGGGCGACCTCGACACCTTCCTCGACACGGTCCACGACGAGGCGCTCTCGTTCTACGCCTGCGGCCCGACCTCGGGCAAGCAGGGGCGGGAGGCGTGCGCCATCGACTGGGGCATGTTCTTCAACAACACGACCGGGGCCGAATTCCGGACGAGCAACGAGCAGTACCGGATCATCGGCGGCACCGGCATCGCCTACGGCGAGTACCAGCTCTCGGTCCTCTACGGGGGGAACGAGCGCGTCACGGTGCACGACGGCCGCTACACGATGACCTACATCCACTCCGGAGACGAGTGGCAGATCATCATGCAGCACAACACTCCGGCCGGGGACGACCCGCAGCCGGTCCGGAACCTTCGCCGCCCGGGGAGCTGATCTTCCGGGGCGCGGATCGCACCTCGAGGCCACGAATCCACGTCAGCTTCGACGTTCACGGGAGCGCATGCCATGCACAAGGTTCAGGGGATCGGTGGGTTCTTCTTCCGGGCGAAGGACCCCGAACGCCTCACAAACTGGTATCGGGATCACCTCGGGATCAACCCGGCCCCGACGAACATGGAGATGGCGCCCTGGATGACGGAGGCGGGGGTGACCGTGTTCGCCCCGTTCGGCGCCGACTCGGACTACTTCGCTGCCGACAAGGCCTTCATGCTGAACTTCCGGGTGGCCGATCTGGACGCGATGTGCGCCCAACTGAAGTCCGCCGGGATCCAGGTCAGTCACGAAACCGAGATGGAGGGGGTCGGTCGTTTCGCCCGCATCCACGACCCGGAGGGCAACGCGATCGAACTCTGGGAACCGGCGTCCTGAGGGGCAAGTCAGGGAGGCGCCGTCAGGGAGGACTCTCGGTGCCGGCCCCCCACCGGGAGAACTGGTGGAGTCCGGCGCTCCGCTGCGAGGCGCCGTCAGGGAGGACTCTCGGTGCCGGCCCCCCACCGGGAGAACTGGTGGAGTCCGGCGCTCCGCCGCGGCCGGTAGGGCCGGCCGGCCCGAACCACGAGCCGCACTTCGCCAAGCACCCGGACTTCCGCCGCCGGATCGCCTCCGACGACCACCAGGTCGGCGACGTAGCCCTCCGCCACCGTCCCGATCTCATCTCCGAGTCCCAGCGACTCGGCGGCAAGCGAGGTGAGCGCCACGATCAGATCGGCAGGCGCCTGACCACCCTGTTCGACCCGGGCGAACGCCTCCCGGATGTTCTGGCCGTGCGCCCCCGCGACCGCGTCGGTGCCGAAGACGACTCGCAGCCCCTCGGTGGCGATCGCCTGGCGAAACACCTCCATGCGGCCCTCGATGTTCGCCTCCATGAGTGCAAAGCCCTCCTCGGTGTAGTTCCCGATGCCGAGGTAGCGCTCCTTCTGCTCGAGGTAGTTGGCGACGATCAGGTACGTGTTCGGGTCGAAGAACAGCCCCCGTTCCGCCAGAAGGTCGAGGGTGGCCTGATCGAGAAGCGAGCCGTGCTCGATCGTGGTGCATCCCGCCTCGGCCGCTCGGCTCGCGCTCACCGGGCCGTGGGCGTGGACCAGCGTGCGGAGACCGCGCTCGGCCGCCGCCCCGCACGCTGCGCCGAGTTGTTCCTGCGAGAGCGTCGGCCCGCCCCCGTCCCGGCTGCTCTCGGAGGCGAAGATCTTGATCGCATCGGCGCCGAGGTCGGCGAGGCGGTGGACCTCCGCGGAGAGCTCGTCCGGTCCTCCGGTGCGGGCCGACAGCGATCCGAGCGACGTGATGATCCGCGGACCGGGCACGACGCCGCGCGCCACGGTGTCCCGGACGGGGCCGTCCACGAGGCTGCCGATGCTCTGCACCGTGGTGAATCCGGCTTCGAGCATCCGGATCCCGTTCTCGATCGCGTGGACCGCGCTCTGCTCGGGGGACGCGCCGCGGGCGAATCGGCCGTCCTCTCCGAAGTGCCAGTCGAGGTGGACGTGGGTGTCCACGAATCCCGGCAGGATCGAACCTCCGGGGAAGTCGAAGCGCTGGGCTGAAGCCGGGAGGTCGGCTGCCGGGGCCACGGCGGCGATCCGGCCTTCCCGGATCACGACCCCGTGCCCCTCGAGCACGCCGCCCCGTCCGTCGAAGACCCGGTCGGCCGTGATCACCAGCGTCCCGGGGTCGGCGGCGGGTCCCTCCGCCGCGCCCGAACAGGCGACGAGTGCGGCAACGCATCCCGCTCCGAGCCAGCGACCCGGTTTCATCGAAGCAGCCGGAGACTCCATGGCGACCGATCCTCCCATCGGTCCGTACGGTATCGGACCGGTCGCCTGCCCGGCGCGACCTATCCTGCCCGCATGGAGAAGCCTCCCGGACGCCTCTACACCGACCTCGCGCCCCTGTGGCCGCTGATGAGCCCTCCGGAGGACTACCGTGAGGAGGCCGAAGTCATCCTCGCCGCCCTTGAGGAGCGGCTCGGTCCCGGCCCGTTGCGCCTCCTCGACCTCGGATCGGGAGGAGGCCACCACCTCCACCACATCGCGCGGCGCCACCGCGCCACCGCGGTGGATCTCTCCGAGGCGATGCTCGCCCTTTCCCGCCGCCTCAACCCGGATGTCGCGCACCACGTCGGCGACATGCGGGACGTGCGGCTCGGGACCACCTTCGACGCCGTCCTGATCCACGATGCCGTCTCCTATCTGCTCACCGAGGAGGACCTGCTCGCCGCCTTCGCGACCGCTCGCGCGCACCTCCGACCGGGTGGGCTCCTGCTCGTCGTGCCCGACGACTACGCCGACGAATTCGTCTCGCCCCACGTCGCGCATGAGACCCGGCGCTCCGGGGAGGACGAACTGACCTTCGTCGAGTACTCCACGACCGCCCCATCGAACGGGGCCCACCTGGACACCACCTACGTGTTCTTTCGGACCGATGGGGGCCGTCTGCGGGTGGACGTGGACCGGCACCGGTGCGGCCTCTTCCCGGTGGCGACATGGGACGGACTCCTCCGCCGCGCCGGGTTCCGCCCGGAGCGGCTTCCGTATCCGTTCGGCGAGCGGGGACGGGACCTCTGGCTGTGGGTCGCGACGTTCGACGGGCGCGAAGGGCTGGAATGAAGCGCCCTCCCCGCCGATAAGATCGGGCCGGTTCCGCCATGCTGCGCTTCCTCGTCATCCTGGCGACCGTCGTTCTGGTTCGGATCCTGTGGGGCGCCGCGAAGGCCCTGTTCGGGATCGGACGCCGCCGGCCCCCGCCCGAAGTGACCCGGGGCCCGCGGCGCGCGCGGGTCGGCGGCGAAGTCGTCGCCTGCGCCCGCTGCGATCTCTACGTCCCGAAGGACCAGATCCTCCGCAAGGGCGGTCGGAACTTCTGCTCCGGGGAGTGCGCGGCGGCCGGCGCGGATGGGTAGCGGCCTCCGCGGAGGCGTTGTCGCGGGCGCCCTGCTCGTCGGAGTCGCCACCGGAGTCTCATCGGCCGGGCAGATCGCGCTGCGGGATGTCGGCGCAGAGGCCGGACTGGACTTTCTCCACGACCGGGGTGCGCGTGGGGACTGGCATCCGATGGAGACGATGGGGTCCGGGGTGGCCGTTTTCGATTACGACGGGGACGGAGCGCTCGACCTCTTCTTCGTCGAAGGCGGAGAGGTTCCCGGCGTCGGCCGTCCGCCCGCCCGGGTCGGCGCCCTCTACCGGGGGGACGGGAGCGGCCGGTTCCGCGACCGGAGCGCCGAAGCCGGGTTTGCCGATCCGACCCCGGCCGCGGGCTACGGGATGGGGGTCGTCGCGGCGGACTCCGATGGGGATGGCGACCCCGATCTGTTCCTGAGTCGGGCCGGGCCGGACCTCTTCTACGAGAACCGCGGGGACGGGACATTCGCGCTCCGGGACGCGGGCGTCGAGGGCGACGGGTGGAGCGCGGGGGCGGCGTTTTCGGACCTCGACCGCGACGGGGATCTCGACCTCTACGTCACCCGCTACCTCGACTGGTCGCCGCGCAACAACCCCGAATGCTCTCGGCAGGTGGCCGGAGCGCCGGTGCGGTCCTACTGTCTGCCGGATGCGTTTTCGGGCGTACCCGACCGGCTCTATCAGAACCTTGGCGACGGCTCCTTCCGCGAGATCGGGGAGGCGGCGGGCATCGCGCTCCCGACCGGCAAGGGGCTCGGCGTGCTGGCCGGAGACTGGATCGGGGATGCGCTCCCGGATCTGCTGGTCGCGAACGACACGACGCCCAACTTCCTGTTCGAGAACCGGGGCGGGATGCGGTTCGCCGAGCGCGGCCTCCCCGCCGGGGTCGCCTACGACGGTGACGGGAACGCGCTCGCCGGGATGGGGGTGGCGGCGGCCGACATCGAGCCGGACGGGGATCTCGACCTCGTGGTCACGAACTTCCAGGGCGAGCCGAACACGCTCCATGTGGCCGACCGCCACGGGGTGTTCCGGGACTTCTCGTTCCTCGGCGGGGTGGGGCGGCCCTCCCTCGACCGCCTCGGCTTCGGCGCCGTGTTCCGCGATCTGGATCTGGACGGACTCCCCGACCTCTGCTTCGCGAACGGCCACGTGCTCCCGAATGCGGAGGTGCTGTTTCCGGGCTCGACCTACCGGCAGGAGGACCTGTGCTTCGCAAACCGCGGCGGGCGGTTCGAGCCGGTCCCGCTGGACTTCGGGCCCGCGGTGGGCCGGGGCCTCGCGGTCGGGGATCTCGACGGCGATGGCCGCACCGACCTCGTCGTGTCGCGTTCAGGGGATCGGCCGGCGCTGCTGCGGAACGAGTCGCCGCTGCGTCCGTCGGCGTCCCTCCGTCTGGTCGGACGAGGCTCGCCCCGCGACGGGACCGGGGCGATGGTCCGAGCGCGCCGGAGTGAGCGGGGGTCGCTGTCGGTCGTGACCGCCGGGTCCAGCTACCTCTCGACCAGCGCCCGCGAGGTCGTGCTGCCAGTCCCCGACGAGCGGGCTGGGGTCGTGGTCGTCGAGTGGCCCGCGGGCGGGAAGCAGGAGATCGGCCGGCTCACCCTCGGCCGGTACGTGGTGATCGAGGGCGTCGGGGTGCTGCGGCTCCGCGGGCGGTAGCCGGGGGATTTCTCGCCCCTCAGGCCTCCGGCGCCCGTCCCTCGCCGCGCGCGAGCCGCAGCGACATCGCTCGCGGGAGCGGAATCGCAGTGAGCCGATCTCCGAGCGGATACTCGATGTCTCCCGGGTACACCACCCATAGATGGTCGAGGCCGAGATCGCGCGTGGTGACGTGCATGGACTTCGTGGTTCGCGGCGCGTCAGAGCACTTGAACTCGAAGCCGAAGCGCCGTCCGCCGCGCAGGAGCAGGAGGTCGAGCTCGGCGCCGCGGCGGGTCCGATAGAAGAAGGCCTCGTGTCCGCCGTGGGCTACGAGGATCTGTTCCAGCGCGAAACCCTCCCAGCTCGCTCCGTAGCGGGGATGGAGGGGGAGGTGGCGTGCGCTCTCGATGCCGAGGAGGAAGTGGAGTACGCCGCTGTCGCGAACATAGACCCGCGGTGACTTGATCAGGCGTTTCCCGAGGTTTTCGAACCACGGCGGCAGCACCCGGATCATGAACGAGCCGGCGAGGAGGTCGCGGTAGTGGTTCACGGTGCGGGGCGTGGCATCGAGGGAACGCGCCAACTCGGTTGCGTTCCAGGTCTGACCGTGCCAGTGCGCGAGCATGCGCCAGAACCGGCCCAGGGCTTCCGGCGAGACTCGCGAGCCGAGCCCGGGGATGTCCCGCTCGAGGAAGGTGCGAGCGAAGGACCGCATCCAGCGCGACCACGCCGGCATGGACGCGGCGAGCCAGGCTCGAGGAAATCCGCCTCGCATCCACAACCGGTCCAGGCCTTCGGTTCCTACATCCCGGAGGGAAAAACCCGGCACGTCCACGAACTGGATTCGGCCGGCGAGCGTCTCGGAGATGCCCCCGACGAGATCCCACGACGCGCTTCCCAGCAGCAGGAACACCGCCTTGCGGTCGGGGTCGTCGCAGAGCGGACGGAGGATCTCGAAGAGCTCGGGCATGCGCTGGACCTCGTCGAGGACCACCAGTCCTTCCTGCCCGCCGAGCGTCCGCTCGGGAGTGTGGGCAAGCGCTTTGCGGACGCGGGGGCGCTCCAGATCCAGAACCAGGGATGGCCCCGCCCACTCGCAGGCGATTTCGCGGGCGAGGGTCGTCTTGCCGACCTGACGCGCGCCGAGGAGAGCGACCGCCGGACTTTCGCCGAGGCCCCGCAGGGTGACTCGACGGAGGTCGTGGCGGTCCAGTATTTGTTGCATATCAGGAGGCAGACTCTCGATCCGCAACAATCTTATGCCGCCGCCGGCGCGCCGGACTCCACCAGTTCTCCCGGCCAGTTCTCCCGGTGGGGGCGGGGGCGGGGGCGGGGCCCGGCAATTCAGCCTGTGGATAAAGTCGCGTGAGCACCGAGAGTGGCGAGGCACCCGGCTGACAAGGCGCGCGAGGGAGGAATACCGGGTGTATTCCGACTGATGCGCAACGAAGAGCGCCCCGGAGCGAAGCGGAGGGGCGCGTTCAGGCGGGATGCATCGCCGCTCGAATGCCGCGTGACTTTGTCCACAGGCTGAATTCCCCGAGGCGAGGTTGCCGCGCCCCAGTCCCTTGCCGGCGCCCCGCCGCTACCGCGCCCGGCTACTGCGCGTCGCGTTCGAACCCGACCCGGCCACCGACGACGGTCAGATCCACGGCGACGCCCATCAGATCCTCCCGGTCCGCCGTCACCGGATCCTGGTCGAGGACGATGAGATCCGCCGCCATCCCCGGCGCGAGCGTCCCCTTGAAGTCCTCCTCCCGGGTGAAGAACGCCCCGCCGCGGGTGTAGGCGGCGAGCGCGGCATCCACCGGGATCGCCTCCTCGTCGGTGCCGTACGCCTCGCCGGACATCCCCTTCCGCGTGACCGCGGCGTAGATCCCCACCATCGGACCGATCGGCAGGATGTCGCTCGACAGCGCGACCACGACGCCTCGGTCGGTCAGCGACCGCACCGGGTTGTTCCGCCGCAGCCGGTCGCCGTCGAGGTACTCCCGGTAGCGCCCCTCCAGCGTGTAGGTGAAGTTGGGCTGCTGGATCACGCCGATCCCGAGCCCCGCCATCCGATCCACCGTCTCCCACGACGGAGGCACGGTGAAGTGGTTCAGCGCGTGGCGGTGATCCTCCCGGGGATCGGCTTCGAGGGCGTTCGCGAAGGCGTCCACCGCAAGCTCGATGGCGGCATCGCCGATCGCATGGAACGCGAACTGCCAGCCCATCCGATGCGCCGCGTCCACGATGGCGCGGAACTCGGCTTCCGGACGAACCAGACTCCCCCGGTAACTGGTCTCACCGCGGTAGGGCTCCTTCGTGTACGCCGCCGGGCCGGTGAAGCCGCCGTCCACGAACACCTTCAGCGGCCCCACCCGCAGCCGGTGATCCCCGCTCCCGCTCGTCCGACCGAACCGCTCCATGGCTTCGGCTCCGGCCCAGCGGATCTGCACCGCGGCGCGCGGCAGCCGCTCCCCGTGCTCGGCATACACCGACTCCCATGCGACGAACCCCTCGGGCGAGACGCCGGCGTGGACGATGCTGGTGATCCCGAGCGACAGCAGGTCCTCGAGCGCGGCCACGAAGCTCTCTCGCAGTTCTTCCGGCGAGGCATCCGGGACCAGCCGGGAGACGAGATCCTGCCGTTCGCGGATTACGCCATTCAGCTCGCCGTCTTCGTCGCGCTCGATCACGCCGCCGTCGGGCTGGGGAGTGTCCCGATCCACTCCGGCGAGTTCGAGGGCGAGGCTCGACGCCACCGCGCTGTGGCCACCGGCGCGGGTGAGGATCACCGGGTTCTCGGGAGCGGCGGCGTCGAGATCCGGCCGGAGCGGCCGGCGCAGCTCACGGAGTTCGTCCTCGGACCAGCCGTAGCCGGTGATCCACTCGCCGCGGCCGAGTTCGTCCGCCTTCGCCGACACGAGGTCCTGGATCGCCTCGATCGAATCCACGCCTCCCAGCGCGATGTGGCGGCGCGCCTGCCCTCGAATGTGGATGTGCGCGTCGTTGAAACCGGGGAGGACGGTCCTGCCGGCCAGATCCACCTCCCGAGCCGCCTCGAACCGGTCCTGGAGTTCGTCCCCTCCGACGGCGACGACCCGGCCGTCGCGAACCGCGATCGTCGTCCCCACGGTCCCGGCATCGTCGAGGGCGCGGACGACCCCCGAGTGGAGCAGCAGGTCCGCCGGTTCCCGGGGCGAGCAGGACGCGGCGAGCGCCACGGCGACCGCGACCAGCGCTGCGCTCTGAGCCCCTCGCTCCCGACTCGGTGTAGATCCGGTCGAACTCGTCATCGGGTGTCTCGCACTTCGGCCGCCTCGCCGAGTCCGAGATAGATCCGCACCCGCAGCAGTTCGCCTCCACTCACGCGGAAAAACGCCGCCCCGGGCACGGTCCAGCGAACTTCGTCCTCCTGGCGGGTTCCCGACAGGGTGAACTGCGCTGCCACCAGCGACCCGCCCCACGGACCGGGCGCCTCCGGCCAAACCGTCTCCGAGACCTCCCGGGCCGTGGCCACGTCCGCCCGAACCGTCGCGTTCCGCCACTCGGTGGCCAATCGCTCCACCAGGAGCCTCACCTTCTCCCGCCCCCAGAACGTCGCCGTTCCCTGCTGGTTGGTCCCCGCGGGTCCCTGGATGTGGAGGGCGTCCTCCCGATAGAGCGCGAGAAAGGCGTCCCGGGCCTCGGCGCTGTCGTCGAGTTCGTCGGCGAGCCGGAACCACCGCTCCACGACCTCCCGCGGCCCGGACAGCTCGCTGGATGGCGCCTCCTGCGCGACTGCGCTCGCGGGCAGGGCGAGCAGCGTCCCGATGACGACGATACGCGGGATCTTCCAGCTCATCCTCCGGAGGATACCGATGGTCCGGCCTCCGGGAGAGGTCTCCGCCCCGAAGTCCAGTCGCTTGCTCAGAGCCGCCGGCCGGCGATCCCGAGCTCGTCGGCGTGGGGTCGCAGCGCCGAGATGATGAACGTGATGTGGTCGCCCAGATTCACGCCGAGCAGCTCGGCCCCGACGCGGCACTCGTGGCGCTCGACCTTCGCCGCAAACGACTTCGACTTCAGCTTCTTCTTGACGCTCTTCGGCTTCAGGGTCGAGACGCCTTGCGGCCGCACGAGGCAGCACGCCACGATGAAGCCGGTGAGCTCGTCGCAGGCGAGGAGCGCCCGGTCCATGGGCGAGTTCAAGGGGACGCCCCACTTCGTGTAATGCCCGGAGATCGCGTAGGCGAGATCCTCCTCGCCGCGTTCCCGGAGCCACGCGACGATCCGGTTCGGGTGGTTTTCCGGCCACTTCTCGTAGTCGGCGTCGTGGAGCATCCCGGCGATGGCCCACTGCTCGGGGTCGGCGTCCGGCCCTCCGTAGCGAGAGGCGGCGGCGCGCATGACGATCTCGACCGCGCGGGCGTGCTTCCGCAGCGAGTCGGTCTCGCACCACGTGGTCAGGTGCGCCCAGGCCTCGTCGCGGGTCACGCCTTCTTCCTCCGCGAGCGCTTCCTCGACGCCTTCTCGGCGAGGGTCCGATCCAGTTGGTCCAGGACGGCGAGCCCGTCCTTGATCGAGCCTCGCGCCGCGAGCGCCCGAAAACGGGCCTCGGCATCCTTCGAGGGTCGCTTGTCCGGTTGGGACATGTCAGGTCCTCCCCCCAGGTGGGCAACAAGAGTCCACACTCCACTTCCCGGCTCCACCGGTGGCGACCAATGCGAAGACGAGGCAGTAGAGCAGCGCCAGCTCGCCGTCGTTCTGGATCGGCAGCAGTCCCTCCGGCTGGTGCCGGTAGAAATAGGCGATCAGCATCTGCCCCGAGGCGAGCGCGGCCGCGATGCGGGTCTGGTAGCCGACGAGGATCAGCGCCCCGGTGATGAACTCGATGATCCCGGCGGTGTTGTAGAGCCACGCCGGCGAGAACGGGGTCCCGTCGCCGAGGAGGAACCCGACGGCGATGACCCCGTGGCAGAAGAACGAGAAGCCCGCCACGATGCGGAGCACGGCGTAGGCGGTCTCCCGATGCGGCTCGAGCAGCGATTTCATGGAGCCTCCGGGAGGGCGAGGGCGACGAATTCGCCCGGGTGATCTGGCGCTCCGACGGCGACCACGATGAACTGCCGCCCGTCCACGGAGTAGCTCATCGGCGTCCCGGACTGGTTCGCGGGCAGCTCGAACTCCCACAGGATCTCGCCGGTCGCCTTGTCGTGGGCCCGGAACATGGGGCCGCCTGATCCGTACGCCGCGAACATCCCGCTCCCCTCCCCGGCGAAGAGCAGTGTCTTCGTGACCAGCAGCCCGCCCCGGTCGCGCTGTCCGGTGCGGCCCAGTTCGACTCCTTCGAGCGCCGGGTGGTCGCGGACCCACTCCGGCGTGTCCGAGTTCGGGATCTGCCAGAGGATCTCTCCCTGGTTCAGATCGAGCGCGGTGATCAGTCCCCACGGCGGCTTGAGGAGCGGCAGCCCCTGCGGACCTCCTCCCTGCGGGAGGCGCAGCTCTCGGGAGCGACCCTGGATGTAGCGCATGGTGGAGCGCTCCGGGTCGTTCTCCAGCCCGAGGATGTTCATGTCGAGCCCTGAGGACACATAGACGATCCCGGTCTCGGGGTCGGCGGCCACGCTGGGCCAGTTCGCGCCGCCGAGCGCCCCCGGCACGGTGAGCGTCCCCCGATTGCCTCGCTCCACCATCAGCGTCGGGGGCGTGAACAGCGGCCCGAGCGTGTAGAAGCCCGCGATGACTCGGGCCTCGGCGGCGAGCTCGGGGGTCAGGTCGAGCAGGTCGTCCTCGCTCACGCCCTGCCGCTGGAACGGTGGTGGCTTCGTCGGGTACGGCTGCGTCGGCGCGGTGATCTCCCCCGGAACGTCGCTCGCCGCCACCGGGCGCTCTTCGATGGGCCAGACCGGCTCTCCGGTGCGGCGGTCGAAGACGAAGGTGAACGCCTGCTTGGTGACCTGGGCGAGCGCCGGGATCTCGCGGCCATCCACGGTGAGGTCGAGCAGGACCGGCGCGGTCGGGAGGTCGTAGTCCCAGATCGGGTGGTGGACGGTCTGGTAGTGCCAGACCCGCTCGCCGGTGTTCACGTCGAGGGCGACGATGCTCTGCGAGAACAGGTTGTCCCCGGGGCGGTGCCCGCCGTAGTAGTCCCCCGTCGGCGCCTCGGTGGGGAGATAGACGAGCCCCAGCTCCGGATCGGCGCTCATCCACGCCCAGACCCCGGTGTTGCCGGTGAGCTTCCAGCTCTCGTCGCCCCAGGTGTCGTTCCCGAACTCGCCCTCGCGCGGGATCGTGTGGAAGGTCCACAGCAGCTCCCCGGTGCGCGCGTCGTAGCCGCGTACGGGTGACGGGGCGTTCTCCGGAGACGGCGGCGCGCTCCCGCTCACCAGCGCGGCCCCCACGACGATCACATCGCCAACCACCGTGGGCGGCGCACCCGATCCGATGCGGGCGGTCTCGAGGTCCACCTCGCGCCCCAGGTTCCGCCGCAGATCCACCATCCCGTCGAGTCCGAAGGAAGGGATGAGACGTCCGGTTCTCGAGTCGAGCGCGATCAGCCGGTAGGCCGGAGTCACGAGGAAGAGCCGCGCCGTCTCTCCATCGCTCCAGAACGCGAGCCCCCGACCCGAAGTCGCCCGCGGGGCCGACTCGCCGCGCGCGCCCTCATCGAGCCGGTAGGTCCAGAGCGTCTCTCCAGTCGCGGCGTCGATCGCGATGGCCGCCCGCCTCGCGCCGGCCGTGGCGTAGAGCACGCCGTCCAGCACGATCGGCGTCGTCCGCAGGTTGAAGTCGGGCCGCGGGCCGTAGTTGCGGGAGGTCCAGCGCCACACGATCCGGAGCTGATCCACGTTCTCCCGGTGGACTTGATCCAGCGGCGAATAGCGCGTCGAAGCGAGATCGGCGGCGTAGTGAGGCCACTCCGCGGCCTCCCGCTCCTGGGCTCGGGAGGAACTGGCAAGGACCGCCAGGCAGGCCGGGCCGAGAACCACGAGCGCGGCCCGACGGAGGATGCCGGTGAGCCCTCTCCCCGGCTGCGCTCGCTTCCGCACCCACCCATGCCGACGGCGAGGAACGCGCCGGCGCCGGCGGAGTTTGGCCCCAACGCAGCCCGGTGCCGGGATCGCGCAGCTGGAGTGGTTCGAGGTGGTCATTGCCCGTAGGGAGGGGTGCCGCGGAGCTGTCGTCCGTGGGGCCACGGTAGAGGCTACCGGTTCGAGGCTGTCCCGGAGACAACCGCTCACGATTCGCCGCACTCAGTCGCCGGCGAATCGCCAGCCGCCACATCGGCCGGTCGGGGCGCCCCGGATCCGAGGGCGCGCTCCGCCAGGTAGGCTCTTCCCGATGTCCGCAGAGTTCTACGCCATCGTCGCCGTTGGGGTGAGCCTCGCGGCGCTGATCTTTCGCCTCGAAGCCGCCGTTCGGGACCTGGGCGAGCGTGTAGCCCGACTCGAAGGCGCCATGCCCTTCCTCGCGAGGCGGCGGCAGCCGGGCGAGCTCGCCGGGTAGCGAGGTTCCAAGAGTTTACGTCGTCCCTCCGGCGCTGGGAAGCACACGAGTCGCCTGCCGCGCCCCGGCGGTGGCGATGAGCGCCGCGTCCGTCAAGACTGGACCCGCCTCCGGCGTGAGTCCGCGTGTGGGCGCCCCGCTCAGAGGGCGTCCGCGTGGGGCCAGATCTCGCAGATGTGCTTTGCCATGCGTAGGCCGCGCGCCTGGATGGCTGCCTCGTTCCATTCGTCGTCGGTCGCGTGGCTGAGCAGATCCTTGTTCAGGAAGAGGTTGTCGTGCCTCCTCAGATCCTCTCGCTTGGTCGTCCACGGGCCGTTGCTCATGAGATTGTTCAGCTTCGCCCCTGTCAGCGTCAGATTCCCCAGCGTCACCAGGGCTCGATCGCGCTCCTCCTCGGTGGTGGCTCCTGTCTCCGCTAGCGGCCAGTGTTCCCTCCAGGCTAGGGGCATCACATGCTCAATCCACAGACGACCGAGAGCCTTGGGATAACTCGCCAATCCGTCGCTCTCGATGAGGTGATCCTCGAGCGTCGAGAGCATCATCAGGACTCGCTTTTGTGCATGTCCAGGATAGACGCGTCTCGACACAACGGCATGTCGAACCTCCGAATCACTGGGCCATGTCTTCGGCTCCCGCAATCCCTCGATCAGACTCGCGACGACCCCGTCGGGCCCTTGTGACTCGAGAGACGACAATCGCTGAATCAGACTGAGAAAGAATTTGTCGTATCCCATAAAGTTCCACCCCATCAGAAACCTCCGGATCACCCAGCTCTCGAGCGCAATAATACAACGGTCTCGCGCCGTCCCCACCTCCAGAAGATCGTAGATCTTCATCAAGAGTGGAACTACGACTCCGAGACCGAAGACGCCTCGCCGATGAAAGAATCTTCCCCCCACACTCTGGGGCTTACCGGGGTCCTCTATCTCCCGAAACAGAGATGCAGAACGTGCGAACGACGTCGCGATGTCCGCAATCGTGCCGCCAGATTGCTTCCTTTCTCTGACAACCCGGCGAAACCAATAGTAGACTCGGTGCGGTGGGATCATCCGACGGTCTTCCACGACAAGCCAGAATCGCAATAGAACTCCAGATCGATCGACCCAATCTCCATGTGCGTAGACCTTCTTCGTCCACCACGAGTCTCTGTCAAGTGGTCTGAGGTACTTGTTGTAGAAGATCGTTTCCCCCGATTTATCGTAAGTCTCCGAGGCCTCTGCGAGAAACAGGTTTCGTGCCTTTTCCCATTCACTGAGCGGCTCCGCCCGTGCATTGAGTGTCTCGAATATAAGGTGTTCACTCTCTCGCTCGCCTAGCGTGATCGACACGATACGAAGGAGATTGCACGCGGCATGAATGAAATCTCGAATGTCCGCTGGAGATTCATCCTGACCGAGGATGGAGGCAGATTGGATTCGGAAGTAATCGTGACACTTGACCATCGGGTGAGACGCGTCAGGTGGCCTCCGAGCCGCCATGACGGCGTCGAACGCACGGATATCGGTATCGTCGAATGGTACGATCTTGGATTCGAACTGTCCCGACTGTCCAGGAGGAAGGGGGTTCCGTGTCAGCTGTTGGATCTGGAACAGGGGGTCGGAGTGGGGAGTATCGCGAGTAGCATCCGCCGTCAGCGCGTCACGAATCCCGGCGAGGGCGAGTTGGAGTGTCGTTAGGCGTTGCTGGCCATCGACGACGAGATACGCCGGTGGCTGGCCTGGTTGAACTCGTAACTGCTTGAGCACGATGGCGCCGAGAAAGTGCGGAAACTCAATCCCGGTCTGACGATACCGACGAGCAGTGTCGCGGATGTCGTCCCACAGGGGCTCCCACTGATACTCCTGCGTCCAGACGTAGCCTCGCTGAAACAAGGGGACGACATATCGGATCGACGCCGCGAAGAGTCTTAGGGGAGTCTGCTTGCTCGTGTCCACTGTTGGCCTAAGCTCCAGTTCACCGACGCGCGCCGGCGGGATGCCAGTGAGGTCCGGCAATCATTTGTCGGAGTACCAAATCCGGTAGAGCGCGTTGGCGCGGTCGTCGGAGACGAGGACGTCTCGGTGGGCAGTTCGAGGAGATCCACCGGGCGGCCCCAAGCGCGCTCCTCGGGCTCCCCGATCCAGCCGGTCACGAAGTCCTCGTAGCTGGTGCCCACCCCGTCCTTCGTCCGCACGAGGGTGATCCGGTAGCCGATCCGCTCGGTGCGGTTCCACGAGCCGTGCTCGGCGAGGAACGCCTGGCCGCGGTACTCCTCGGGGAAGGCGTCGCCCCGGTAGAACATCATGCCGATCGCGGCGACGTGGGGACCGAGGTCCTGGGTGGGGTTCTCGAACTCGTCGCACGGGCGGGCGCGGCCGTACCACGGGTCGGGGACGGCGGTGGCGTGGCAGTAGGGGTAGCCGAAGTGTTGGCCGTTCTCGGTGAGGATGTTCAGCTCGCCCGCCGGGTTGTCGTCGCCGAGCCAGTCGGCGTTGTTGTCGGTGAACCACATCTCGCCGGTCTCCGGGTGCCAGGCGAACCCGACCGAGTTCCGCACCCCGAGAGCGATGGGCTCGATCCCGGAACCGTCGGCCTGCATCCGGGTGATCGAGGCGAACAGCGGATCCTCCGACGCGCAGCGGTTGCAGGGGGCGCCGATGTTGAAATACAGCATCCCG
Organism: Vicinamibacteria bacterium; assembly: GCA_965232015.1. Taxonomy (GTDB): domain Bacteria; phylum Acidobacteriota; class Vicinamibacteria; order Marinacidobacterales; family Marinacidobacteraceae; genus JAJEAO01. The sequence goes on from OZ246946.1 coordinate 3,510,919, forward strand.
TCCGGGCCGAAGTCGAGGAACTTCCACCCGTGGTGGCGGGCGTCGGGCAGCGCGTCCGTGACGACGACCGGTTTGCCCGGGTCGTCGAGGCGGGACTCGATGTCGTCGAACCGGAGGATCCGGTTCACTTCCGCCACGTAAAGCGACCCGTCGCGGAAGGCCACGCCGTTCGGCATGAAGAGGTCCGATGCGAGCTCGTGGACCTCGTCCGCCTCGTGGTTCCCGTCACGGTCGGCGATCGCGTACACGCTGCCGGAGGCGCTCCGGGTGCCCACGAAGATCGTCCCGTCGTCGCCGCGGGCGAGTGAGCGGGCGCCGGGGACCCGTCCCCAGACCGCGATCTCGAACCCGGGCGGGAGCTGCAGGGTCTCGAGCGGCAGCGGTCCGGCGGGGGGCTCCTGTCCCGCCGCCGGCGCCGCTGCGAAGAGTGCGAGAAGGACGGCCGCTGTCGCGTTACGCATCGGGGTCTCCTGGGGATTGGGGTCAGTCGGCGCCGTGGGCCCGCGGGATGGCCTCGACGAGGAGCCCGAGCGCGTTCTGGAGCGCCCGGTTCGCGTGTCCGTCGAAGGAGCCCTCGTACATGCCGAGCCGGGCGATCACCATCTCGTAGTCGGGAACGATGATCGTGCTCTGGCCGCCGGCGCCGGCGAAGCTGAAGGTGTTGTTCGGGAGCGCCGGGAAGCGCTTCTCGCCGCCGCGGGGCGGGTTGTTGATCCAGATGAGTCCGCCGTAGATCGGTCGGCCGTCGGCGTCCCAGGAGGGAGCGACCGACGTGGCGAAATCCACGAACTCCTCGCTCAGCACCCGCTCGCCGTTCGGGGCCATGCCGCCGTCCAGATAGAGCTGGCCGAGCCGCGCCCAGGTTCGTCCGCTGCCGAACCCGTAACCGTTCAGCAGGAAGTTGCCGTGGGGGTCCGCCTCGGCGACGAAGCGAGCCGCCCCGATCTTGTCGAAGAGATGCTTCTGCGGGAACTGGTGGTAGTTCTCGTCGCGCCCTTCGACGCCCAGCCGCACGATGTGGTTGGTCAGGACCGGATCGCAGTTCCGGTAACGGCCCACGGTGTTGGGCGGCCACTGCGCCGGGCGCTCGGTGGCCCAGATGTGCGAGTCCACGGTCCCGGTGTAGAGATAGAGGTGGTCCGGGTAGCCCATCGTCGCCTCGTCGTACTCCGGGTCGCCCGCGTTCGCGCAGCGGAGCCCGCTGGACATCTGCAGGATGTCCTGGATCCGGATCGTTCCGCGCGCATCCTCCTGGTCCGCGTGCCAGGCTTCGATCGGAGCGAGCTGGTCGAGCTCATAGACACCCTGCTGGATGAGGATGCCCATGAAGGTCGCCGACAGGCTCTTGTTCATGGACCAGCTTTCGAGCGGGGTGTCCTTGTTGATGCCTTCCTCTTCCATGTAGCGCTCGGCGACCAGCCGGCCGCGGTGGAGCACGACGAACGCGAGCGTCCTCGCTTCCTCGGCGAAGGCTGCCTCGACCGCCGCCATCAGCTTGTCCTCGTCCACATCTTCGGGGAGCGGCTCGTCCGGGAGCACATCGCCCATCGGCCACGGGTCGTCCTGGTTCACCGTGGAAGTCACCGGCACCGTCTCGTAGAACGGGGCCTCCTCGCCCTTCGGCAGCGCGACGCATCCCTGGTCGCCGTGGAGGACGGCGGTCCGGGTCACGCCGGTGTCGGTCGTGATGTGGACTTTCTGTCCCTCCATGTCGATTTCGCGTCCGGGCAGCCGGTCGCGGTACTGGTAGCGGGCGGTGAAGCCGCCGATCTGGTGCTGGGCGCGCTCGAAGTCGAGGCCGGTGAGGAACACGGCGGAGCACAGCACCTTGGCGAAGCCGGCCGCCTCGTGCTCGATGAAGCCGTTCGGGTCCATGCCGCCCGGAGGCGGGACACGGACCGTGTCGAGCTCGTACTGCTTCCCGCGGGCCACGAGGCTGTCGTTCAGCGTCTCGGCGGGACTCGCCGCCTCCTCTTCCTCCATCGGGGCCTCGGCGGCGCCGCCGCACCCGGCGAGCAGCGCGGCCGCGAGGCCAAGGAGGGTCAGGAGCCGCAGCGGCTCCGGCAGTCGGCGCGCTCCCGGCGCGTTCAGGCGTCTGGTCATGCTTGTCTCCTTCAGGCCCGGACGGGTCGCCGGGAATGGGGGCGACCCGGCCGCCGGCCGACCGGCGATTGTATGGCGGAGCCGGGGTACGCTGCGCGACCCCGTGAACGCCCCCCCCTCCACTCCGCCGGCGCATGTCGTCCTCGTCGGCGGAGGGCACTCGCACGTCCAGGTGCTGCGGCGGATGATGATGCGCCCGTGGCCGGAGGCCCGGGTCACGGTCGTCCTCGACACGCCGGTCGCGATCTACTCGGGCATGGTGCCCGGGTTCGTGGCCGGGCAGTACCGCCGGTCCGAGCTGGAGATCGACGTGGTCCCGCTGGCGCGGCTCGCCGGGGCGGACGTGGTGCTGACGCCCTCCGTCGGTGTGGACCCGGCGGCGCGGCGGGTCCGGCTCGAGGGGAGGCCGCCGCTCGCCTACGACTTCATCTCCTTCGACATCGGCAGCACCGTTGCCGGGCTCGATCTCCCCGGCATTCGCCAGCATGCGATCGCCACCCGGCCCATCGCCCGACTGGTTCAGGAGGTGGATCGGCTCGAACGCGCCTTCCTCGCGCACCATGAGGCCCGCCCGTTCGCCGTGTGCGTGGCGGGCGGCGGAGCGGGCGGCGTGGAGCTCGCGTTCACGGTGCGGGAGCGACTCCTCGCGGCGGCCGGGGGACCGGAGCGATCGCTTCGGGTGACGCTGCTGCACGCTCTGGACGAGCTGCTTCCCGGGTTCCCGGTATCGCTCGCCCGGCGGGCCCGCCGTCACGCGGAAGCGCGCGGCATCGAAGTGCGGACCGGAGAACTCGTCACCGGGTTCGAGCCGGGCGAGGTGGCGCTGAAGGGCGGGGCCAGGCTCGCTGCGGATGCTCTCGTGTGGGCGGTCGGAGCGGCCAGCCGGGGTCTGTTCCGGGATTCGGGTCTCCCGCTCGACGACCGGGGCTTCGTGCTGACCCGCCCGACGCTCCAGACGGTCGGCGACGACCGGATCTTCGCGGTTGGCGACTGCGCCACGCTCGAGGACTGGCCGCGGACCCCGAAGGCGGGCGTTTATGCGGTGCGCCAGGGGCCGTTCCTCGAGGCCAACCTGCGCCGCATCGTGGCTGGGGAACGGCTCCGGAACTACCGGCCCCAGCGGGACTTCCTCACCCTGCTGAACCTCGGGGACGGGACCGCACTCGGCGCCAAGTGGGGGACATCCTTCGAGGGGCCGCGCATGATGCGGCTCAAGGACCGGATCGATCGTCGGTTCATGGAGAAATTCCAGGTGCTGGACGAGGAGGACTCGACCACGCCCGAGTTCTCCCGCATGGACTCCAGCGCGATGGAGACCATGCTCTGCGGCGGGTGCGCCGCGAAGGCGGGACAGACGACCCTCGACCGCGCTCTCGGCCGGCTCCGGGACGAGGTCGGGTCCGGCCCGGGGGCCGGGCGGGTTCGGCTGGGGCTGGCGCAGGCCGACGACGCGGCCGCCTTCGCGACGCCGGCGGGCGACGTGGTCGTCTCCAGCGTGGACTGGTTCCGCGCCTTCAGCGGCGACCACTGGCTGAATGGACGGGTGGCGGCGGCGAACGCGCTCTCCGACCTGTTCGCGACCGGCGCGAGGCCGCAGTACGCGATGGCGCTCGTGACGCTGCCGGAAGCCGATCCGGAAGCCGAGCGGGCGGAGGCGCTGTTCCAGATCCTCGCCGGAGCGCGGTCGCTGCTCGACCGGCTCGACGTGGCGCTGCTCGGCGGGCACACCACGATCGGTCCCGAACTCACCGTGGGCCTTTCGGTGGAGGGGCATCCGCTCGGCGACCACCTCCTGACCCTCGACCGCCTCCGGCCCGGCGACGAGCTCTATCTGACCAAGGCGCTTGGGAGCGGCGTCGTGCTGCGCGGCGTCATGCTCGGCCGCGGCCGGGGTGCGTGGCTCGAGGCCGCAGCGACGCAGATGGTCCAGCCCAATGCGAGGGCCGCGACCGCCGCGGTGGAGGCCGGGCTCCGGGGAGCGACCGACGTCACCGGCTTCGGGCTGATGAACCACCTCGCCGAGATGCTCCGGGCCAGCGGCGCCTCCGCCGAACTCGACGTGGCCGCGCTGCCCGCGCTCCCGGGGGCGGTCGAGCTGCTTGCCGGCGGGCTCCGGAGCACCGCCCACGAGGCGAACCGGAAGATCGTGAAGGCGGTGCTCGCCGCCGCCGATGCCGCCGCCGACCCGCGCTTCGAGCTGCTGTTCGACCCCCAGACCGCGGGCGGGTTCCTGTGCGGCGTCCCGGAGGCGAAACGAGAGCGCTTTCTCGCCGGGCTCGCCGCGTCGGAGGTCGAGGCCGCGCCCATCGGCGTCGTCGCGCCGAAGAGACCGGACGGCGCCGTCGCCCGGATCCGGGTGAGCGCGAAGGAGGCCGCCCCATGACCCCGTCCGCAGTGGTGGCGTTCGTGAAGATGTCGGGCGCCGGCAACGACTTCGTGCTCGTGGACAACCGCTCGCCGGTTCTCGCCGAGTCGGACAAACCGGCGTTCGTCCGGCGCGTCGCCCGGCGGAAGTTCGGCGTCGGCGCCGACGGCGTGATCCTCCTCGAACCTCCGCCCCGAGATGTCGGCGCGGACTTCGCGATGCGCTACTTCAACGCCGACGGCAGCGAGGGCGAACTCTGCGGGAACGGAACCCGCTGCGCCGCCGTTTTTGCGCGGGAGATCGGGGCGGCCGGGCGATCGCAGACCTTCACCACGCCGGCCGGGCTGATCCGGGCCGAGATCCTGCGCTCCCCCGATCGCCTTGGCGAGGGCGGCGCGGTGCGCGTCGTCATGGCGCGGCCCGGCCCCATCCGGCGCGTGCGCCTGACCGATGTGCCCGGCGGCGAGGCGAACCTCTACTACCTCCGCGTCGGCGTCCCCCACACGATCGAGATCGTCCCCGAGGTCCGCCCGATTGACGTCGTCCGGCGGGGCAGCGCGATCCGCCGCCACTCCGAGTTCCCGGCGGGCGCCAATGCGAACTTCATCGCCCTCGATGAGGCCTCCGGAGAGATCCGGCTGCGCACCTTCGAACGCGGCGTCGAGGCCGAGTGCCTCGCCTGCGGGACCGGCGCTGTTGCCGCAGTGACGATCGCCCACCGGTTCCACGGCTGGCCCGCCGCCGCCCCGGTTCGCATGGAGAGCGGCGACGTTGTGCACATCGCCCTCACCGGCCCGGCGCCGGTCATGGAGGGCCCGGTGACCCGCGTTTACGAGGGACTCGTCCCCTTCGGGGAGTGTTCCTGACCTACAGGTTCGCCTTCATCCACATCTCGAGTCCCTTCACGATGCACTCTTCCATCCAGGTCTCGAAACGATCCTGAATGGACCGCGGATCCTCTTGGTAGTTGACCTGAAAGAGGCTTTCGGAGAGCGACTTCACGGGACCTGTTTCTCGCGTGTTTGCCTCGGTCTGGAGGCGTTGGAAGAACATGGATGAACATGCGAGGACCCCTCGAAAGTCCCGGCCGATTCCGTGGAATGAGAAGAGGATGTGGCTGTGGTCGGCGTTCGTGATCCCGAGGCGGACCCACGAGCGATACGACTCCAGTCCCGCGAAGTACTCAAGTGACCGCGCCGTGGACACGATCTGCTGCCGGAAGTAGTGGCTTCTGGATTCTCGATCCGCCGCTCCGTCCACGAAAGCCTGCCACTCTCCCGAGAGTAGGGGGAGGAGCTCCGCCTCCAGGGATTCTCGGACGTCGTTGAGCCGATGTTCAGCGATCTGGCGCAAGTCCTCTGTCCGTTCCTTGGCGGCATTCCATTCCTGTCTGAGCACTCCCCGCTGATGCCTGAGGTGCCCAAGCGTTGCCAGGATCAGGCTCTCCGCGCGAACGGTCTTGCCAATCTGGTGGGAGAGCCCGATCGCCCGTACGAGTTCACGTCTTTGGATGTCTCCGAAGAAACGGACCAGGCGCCTCAGGTCCCCTCGATCTGCCTCCTCGAGGGCATCGAGATAGTCTCCCTTTCTCTCGCTGCGGACTACCAGGGGGAAGCGCCCCGCCTTCAGCATGACGAGAGTCGCCAGCGCTCTCGCGACCCTGCCGTTCCCGTCCTGAAACGGGTGGATCTGTGCGAAGCGATGGTGGAGCCACGCAGACTCCACTTCCGGTGCTACGTCGTCGTGGTTGCCGTGGAGCGTGATGAGACGGTCCATTTCGGAGGCAACCTGCTCGGGAGGGCAGTATTCGTGCAGCAGACCGTCACGTCGCGTCGGATTGTTGGGCCTTGCCTTATAGGTCCCGCGTTCAAGGGGGACTTGAACCGCGCGACCCAGAGAGTCTTTCCCCTCGGCGAAGAGCTGATTGCGCGTCATGAGCTGGTGAAGCTGCTTGATGTAACTCGTGGAGAGCGGGTACTCGTCCTTGATGCACGCGAATATGAATTCGATTGCATCTTCGTGATCCCCGATCATGGAGGCCACGCCTTCGGGAGTGGTTCCCGGGCTGTGCGGAATCAATGACGCATCAATTCCGCGCTCGATCAACACCTGAGTGATCCCTCGGTCGAAGGCATACAGTCGTTCGATCAGCCCCGTCTCGATCGCCCACTCCCGGTAGAGCTTCCGATTGAATTCGGCGAGCTGGTCGGAGTCCACGAGCTTCGCATGCTCCTTGTTCCACACATCGGCCAGTGCCGTGAGCTCGGGCTGGGACAACTCGCTGGGGTCGGTCTCGTAGTCCTTGATCGGGTGCCACCGGTGTCCTTGGCTCATGGGGTGATCCTACTGCGCTTCGATGGGTCCGGGCGGCGCCCCGCCTTCGAATCAGCTCACCACCCGGCGCAGGGTTTCGAGCCCGTTCGGGACCGGCCGTCCCTCCTCGTCCACCGGGGGTGCGACGATCAGCGTCGTGACGCCAGCCTCCCGGTAGGCGGCGACCCGCTCCGCGATCCGCGACGGCGGCCCGACCAGCGACAGCTCGTCCACCAGCGCATCAGGCACTGCTGCGGCCGCCTCGCGCTTCCGATCCGCCAGATAGTGGTCCTGAATCGTCCGGGCGGCGTCCGCGTACCCGTAGCGTCGCACCAGATCGTTGTAGAAGTTCTTCTTCCGCGCGCCCATGCCGCCCACGTAGAGCGCGATCCCCGGTCGGAGCTGGTCCCGGAGCTGCGACAGGTCCTCCCCGAGCGCTGCGTTGACCATCGGGGCGACGTCCAGCGGATCCGGGCGGGCGCGGCGAGTCGCTCCCCGGGCGAGCGGTTCTCCCCAGATCACGCCGGCCTTCTCGGGTGAGTAGAGGAACGGGAGCCAGCCGTCGGCAGTCTCGGCGGCGAGCGCGGTGCTCTGCGGCCCGATCGTCGCCAGCCAGATCGGGATGTCCGTCCTCGGGGGCCGGAGCATGATGCGCAGCGGCTTGCCGAGGCCCGTGCCGCCGTCCATCGGCAGGCGGATCGTCTCGCCGTCGCAGGTGAGCGGCCCCTCCCGCCGAAGCGCCCTGCGGATGACATCCACCGTCTCCCGCATGCGCGTCACCGGGCGGGCGAAGGGGACGCCGTGCCATCCCTCCATCACCTGCGGCCCCGAAACCCCGAGTCCGAGGATGAACCGCCCCTGACTCAGCAGATCCAGTGTCGTGGCCGTCTGGGCGAGGAGCGCCGGAGTGCGGGAGCCGATGGGCAGGATCGCGGTTCCGAGCGCGATCCTCTCCGTCTGCGCCCCGATCCACGCGAGCAGACTCACGCCGTCGGAGCCCCATGCCTCGGAGACCCACACCGAGTCGAAGCCGACCGCCTCCGCCTCCCGGGCGAGCGCCACGACATCCGGCGACCTGGAAGTCAGGTAGCCGAGCTCCAATCCGAGCTTCATGTCGCGGTTTCCGTCTCGTCGCGACGTCTCAGCGCCAGGGCTTCGAGGCGGCCGTCCTCCATGACGGCCACGGGGATCACGAACGTCATCGGAAGCCCGAGAAACTCGATGTGGAGACCTGCTTTTCTCATGTCGATGAGGACTGAGGCATCCACGACTGCCGTCGCTTCAGCGAAGAGGGTGCGCCCCACGGAGTCCGGCCTCCACTTCCACGAGAGAGCACTGCAGCAGTCGCGCCGCCCGCAGGGGATGGAATCGCTGTTCGGCGAGGCCCCGCCACACCAGCTCCTCGGTGCGTCGGGGCCGCTCCTGAAGCGCCATGGCGCTGTCCCGACCCAGGGCCTCTGGCTCCGAGTGGCGCCAGGACCTGGCGAAGGACCGGAAAGCGTTCGCCGCCCACGAGCTCCGCACGATCCCGACCTGCCGCAGACGGACCAGCAGCGATGCGGCGGAGATGCCGACTTGCCGCTTAAGCGTCACCAGTTCCCGGTAGGGGACCTCATCGCGTCTTTCCCCGGCCAGGCGGCGCAGGAGCGGCGCCGGCGCGAGGAACGCGCCCGCGAAGCGGTCCACCGCCTTCTCGAGCGAGAGCCCGGACGCCAACCGGAGGCCGTCCGACGGTTGAATGATCCGGTGTCCGAGTTCGTGGGCGAGCGTGAATCGCTTTCGTTCCACGGTCCGGGGCGAGACCAGTACGGCGGGGAGTCTCGATCGCGTTCCTCCGCAGTACACCTCGCACGCAAGTCCATCCAGACCCTTCGGCAGCTCGTCCTCGATCACGCGGATCCCATGTTCCTCGAGCAGGCGGCTCATACTCGGGACAGGTTCGTCACCGAGGCGCCAGTCGCGCCGGACGGACATCGCCAGGTTCTCCAGCGCCTCGGGGGAGCGATGACGGCCGGGGGCGATGGCGGTCAGGGGAGAAGATCGGGGCTCGAATCCCAGCAGGTCCTCCGCCTCGAGGGCTCGCTCGGCGCCTGCGATCAGGAGGACCTGCGCCAGCGCTCGATCCCGCCGCGACGTGTCGTGGCGCTTCCGGAACTCCAGCCCGCGCAGACTCTTCACCCGCGTTCCGGTCAGGAGGTCCAGCGGTACGCCGAGGATTCGCACGAGCCCCACCAGGGCGCGGCCCGACGGAAACATGAGGTCCCTCTCGTACTTGCTGATCGCCTGAGCCGTGACCGGGGGATCGAGCGCCCTCCCGAGATCCCTCTGCGTGAGACCCGCCTGCTGCCGAGCCAGTCGCAAACGTGGTCCGAGGGAACCGACATCGAGGTCGAGCCGCGGCGAGGGCATGGTCGGATTCTCGCTTCATCGAGGAGAAGAATCAACCAAGGGTTGATTCCTGGTGTGTTCGCTGTGACGCGATGCGTCCAACACGACCCACCGGTTCCCCTCTGGGAGGCCGGTCACGCCCTGCTCAGCCAGCGGGCGAGGGCCCTCGTCGGGTCCGAGAGCTCGGTGACAGAGCGGTACCAGTGGTCCTCCCAACCCTCGGCCGGAAGACCGGTGAACAACATCAGGTTCAGCGGATAGGCCCCGGAGTCGGTGCACCAGCGGATGTCGTCCCGGAACAGGAAGATCGGCTTCCTCCACGCGATCGCGAGCCCCAGCTCGATCATGACCCCCTCGTCGGGAGGACAGCCGTTTACGACCCCGAAGAACCCGTCGGCGTCGCGGACATCGGCGAGGTCCGCCTGTCCCACCCGCCAGGCCCAGCCGCCCTGCGTCTGGTCCGCCGGGTTGTTCCTGGAAAACGGCTCCCACACCTCCGCGCCCAGCGATTCGAGCGCCGTCACCAGCTCGACGAGCGGGCCTTCCCGCTGCTGCGCCGAGAAGCCGTAGGGATTCGCCAGGTAGAGCGTCTTCCGTCTCAACGCGTTCTCCTCGCGCGGCGCCGCCGGGCCGGCGGTCTGCCCGGCGATCCCGGTCCCGGATCCACGCCGATCCGGGGGCACATCGCCTCCAGCGAGCACTCCCGGCAACGCGGGCTGCGCGCCGCACACACCGCGCGTCCGTGCAGGATGACCCGATGCGAGAAGAGCGTCCACTGCGGACGGGGCAACAGGCTCATGAGGCGCCGCTCGATGCGCACCGGGGTCGCTTTCGGAGCGAGGCCGAGCCGGTGCGAGATCCGGGAGACGTGAGTGTCCACCACGACGCCCTCGTTCTTTCCGAACCACGTCCCCAGAATCACGTTCGCGGTCTTGCGGGCGACGCCCGGGAGCGTCAGAAGCTCCTTCATCGTGTCCGGGACTTCGCCTCCGAAGTCGTCCCGAATCCGTTGGCTGGCGCCGAGGATCGAGCGGGTCTTGTTCCGGAAGAACCCCGTCGAGTGGATCATCCGCTCGACGTCGTCGGGATCGGCGTCCGCGAGTTCGGCCGCGGTCGGATAACGCGCGAAGAGCGCCGGCGTCACCATGTTCACCCGGCGGTCGGTGCACTGCGCGGACAGGATCGTCGCGATCAGGAGCTGGAACGCCGAGTCGTGGTTCAGTGCGCAGTCGGCGTCGGGATACTCCTTCGCGAGCCCCCGAACGATCCTTCCGGCCTTCCGACGGAGCGCCCGCTCGGCGGGAGTGAGGGGCGCTTTCGGCTTGCGGGCGACTTTCTTGCGCGCTGTCCTTTTTTTCTTCTTCGCCCGCGGCCCGCGCGCCGACGCTCCCGATGCGGGCACGGCAGCCTGACGCGTCAGACCAGCGGCGCGTCCGCCGGGGGGGAGGACGCGGTGGCGTAACGGCGCCGGGGCATGCGGCCGGCGAGCCAGGAGAGCCGCCCGGCCTCACAGGCGAGCCGCATCGCCCGAGCCATCCGGACCGGGTCGTTCGCGGCCGCCACCGCGGTGTTCAGCAAGACGCCATCGGCCCCGAGCTCCATGGCGACCGCGACATCCGACGCCTGACCGACCCCGGCGTCCACGATCACCGGGACGTTGACGGCCTCCCGGATGAGGGCGATGTTGTTCCGGTTCTGGATGCCCAACCCGGAGCCAATCGGTGCGCCGAGCGGCATGACCGCCGCCGCCCCGGCGTCCTCCAGCTTCTTCGCCATGACCACATCGTCGTTCGTGTAGGGGAGGACGACGAAGCCGTCCGCCACCAGCTCCCGGGTGGCGATCAGGAGCTCCTCGTTGTCGGGGAACAGCGTCCGGCGATCGCCGATGACCTCCAGCTTGATCCACTCGGAGAGGCCGGCCTCCCGGGCGAGCCGGGCGGTGCGCACCGCGTCCTTCGCCGTGAAGCAGTCCGCGGTGTTCGGAAGCAGGGTGTAGCGGTCGCGGGGGATGTAGTCGAGGAGCGTCTCCCGGGCCTCGAGATCCACGCGCCGGACCGCGACGGTCACCATGTCGCACCCGGAGGCGGCGTGGCAATCCCGCATCAGGGGGAATGAGGAGTACTTCCCCGTTCCCAGGATGAGTCGGGATCCGAGAGTCCTGCCCCCGAGTTCGAAGGGGGTGTCCCCAGTGTGGCCCATGGTCTCAGCCGCCTCCCACGAAAGTCACGATCTCCATCCGGTCGCCAGGCCGCAGCGCGGTCGCGGCGTGCCTCGCGCGGCGGACGATCCGCCCGTTCACTTCGACCGCCACCGGCTTGCGGTCGAGGCCGAGGGCGATGAGCGCTCCCCGCACCGAAGCCGGCCGGGGCAGGGGGCGTTCCTTGCCGTTCACGAGCAGCGTCTCCGGCGCCCGGGGGCGGCGCGGTTCGCCGCGGGGTGGCTCGGAGGACATGCTTGCGGACGCGGGAGCCTACCCGGTTCAGGCACCGGCCGAAGGGCTACTCTCCCGGCCCCGATCCATGCCCGAACGTCGTTCCCCTCCGATGCGCATCCCGGCCGTCGGAAGGCTGCTCGAGACCGAACCGTTCCGCGCGCTCGCGACCAGGTGGGGGAGAGGCCTCGTCACCACCGCGATCCGGCGCGAGGTCGCGGCGGTGCGGCGAGGCCTGCGAGCGGGAGTCGTCGCCGCGGAGTTCTCCCGCGATCCGGACGGTTGGCTGCTCGAAGCGGTGCGGGGTCGTCTCGATCGGTGGAAGGGCCCGCGCCTTCGCCGGGTGATCAACGCCACCGGCGTGATCGTGCACACGAACCTCGGCCGGGCGCCGCTCGCTTCGGAGGCGGCGGCGGCGGTGTTCCGCGCCGCGAGCGGATACGTGGACCTCGAATTCGACCTCGATTCCGGCGTCCGCGGGAGCCGACAGTCGCATCTCACCGGACTGCTCGAAGCGATGTTCGGAGTGCCCGCCGCGCTCGTCGTGAACAACGCCGCCGGGGCGGTGCTCCTCGCGCTCGACTCGCTGGCGGCGGGCCGCGAGGTCATCGTCTCGCGGGGCGAACTCGTGGAGATCGGCGGCTCCTTCCGGATCCCGGACATCCTCGAAAAGAGCGGCGCCCGCCTGCGCGAGGTCGGGACCACGAACCGCACCCGGGCGGACGACTACCGCCGGGCGCTGGAGGCGGGAGGCGAGGACGTCGGCGCCCTCCTGCGGGTCCACCCGTCGAACTTCCGCATCGTCGGCTTCACCGAGGCGGCGCGGATGGCGGAACTGGTCGCCCTGGGCCGCGAGTTCGAGGTGCCGGTGATCGAGGACTTCGGCAGCGGCAACGTGCTCCCGCTCGCGGACCACGGGGTCCACGGCGGCGCGGAGGAGCCGACCGTGCCGGACCGGGTCGCCGCCGGCGCGGACCTGCTGGTCTTCTCCGGGGACAAGCTCCTCGGGGGACCGCAGGCGGGCATCCTGCTCGGAGCCGCCGAAGCGGTGGCGGCCTGCCGACGGAATCCGCTCGCCCGCGCGCTCCGCGCCGACAAGACCGTCGTGGCCGGGCTCGGGACGACGCTTCTCCTCCATGCCGCCGGTCGCGCTGGGCAGGACGTGCCCGTGATCCGGGCCATCACCCGTCCGGTGGCCGACGTCGAGCGACTCGCCACCGCGCTGGCGGGCGCGCTGGCGCCGGTCCCCGACCCGTGGACGCTCTCGGTGGTGGCGGAGCATTCGAGGATCGGCGGCGGCGCGGCTCCCGGAGCCGCGCTTCCGACGGTCTGCCTGGCCCTGACGCATGCGGACGAATCACCGCAGCGGCTCCGGCGCCGCCTCCTCGACTCCGACCCTCCGGTCGCCTCCCGGATCGTGGACGGGCGGGTGCTGCTCGATCTGCGCACCGTGATGGACGACGAACTGCCCGAGCTCGAGGGGGCGCTTCGGGATCTGCCCGGCTGGCGCCGTCCGTTCGCCGTTCGTTAGCATCCCGCACCGCTCCCCCGGGCCTGCCGGTCCGCCTCGACCTCCCTCGGGCCCCGCCTCCACCGGAGAGCGCCGATGGAGACCGACGCACCGGTCGCCGCCCATCCCATGACCACCAACGCTTCCTCGCCAGCCCCCCGCGCCGTCTTGAGCGTCAGCCGGAAAGATGGTCTTCCGGAGTTCGCCCGCGGGCTGGTGGAGCGCGGTTTCGAATTGGTGGCGAGCGGCGGCACCGCCCGCGCGCTTCAGGAGGCCGGCATCCCGGTCCTCGGGGTCTCCGATGTGACCGGTCATCCGGAGGTCCTCGACGGCCGGGTCAAGACGCTCCACCCGGCGATCCACGCCGGCGTGCTGGCGCGGCCGTCGCGTCCCGACGACCTCGCCTCGCTCGAGAGCCTGGGCATCCGGCGCATCTCGCTGGTGGCGGTCAACTTCTACCCGTTCGAGCGGACCGTCGCCGCCGGCGCCGCCGAGGACGAAGCGCTCGAGAACATCGACATCGGTGGGCCGTGTCTCGTCCGCGCGGCGGCGAAGAACTGGCCCGGGGTCACGGTCGTCGTGGACCCCGACGACTACCCGGCGGTCCTCGCCTCGCTCGATGAGCCGGACGACGCCGGCCGGGCGTTCCGCCGTCGTCTCGCCCTGCGCGCCTTCGCCGCCACCGCCGCCTACGAGGCGGCGATCTCCGGCTGGTTCGCCTCCCTCGACGGGGAGCGGTTCCCCGAGCGGCTCGTCGTGGCGTTCGACCGGATCGCGCCCCTCCGCTACGGCGAGAACCCGAACCAGCAGGCGGCGCTCTACGGGGACGGCGGACCGGGCGTTCCCGGGTCGCGTCAGCTCCAGGGCAAGGAGCTTTCCTACAACAACATCCTCGATCTGGACGCCGCGGTCCGGTGCGTCGCCGATCTCGCCACCCTGCCCGCCGGGCGGCAGGGGGCGGCGGCCGTGGTCATCAAGCACTCCAACCCCGCCGGCGCCGCCATCGCGCCGACGGTGGCGGAGGCCTGGGTCGCCGCCCGGGCCACCGACCCGGTCTCCGCGTTCGGGGGCGTCGTAGCCCTCAGCGGCGTGGTGGAGGCGTCCACCGCGAAGGAGCTGCGCCGGACGTTTCTGGAAGCGATCGCGGCGCCCCGGTTCACTGCGGTCGCCCGCCGCCTGCTCCGACGGAAGAAGAGCCTCCGGCTTCTCGAAGTCCCGGCTCTCGGGGACTCCGAGCGGTTCGTTCCCGCCGGACGCTCCTTCGCCCGGGTCGCGGGCGGGTTGCTGGCGCAGGACTGGGACGTCGGGGACGACGAGAGCCGGTGGAAGACGGTGAGCGCGGTCGAGCCCGACGCCGGGCAGCTCGAATCGCTCCGCTTCGCATGGCGCGCGGTGAAGCACGTCAAGTCGAACGCCATCGTGGTGGCGCGCGGGACGGCCCTTCTCGGCGTCGGCGCCGGGCAGATGAGCCGACTCGATTCCTGCCGACTGGCGGTGGAGAAGGCCACGGTTCCGCTCGAGGGCGCGGTGGCGGCGTCGGACGCCTTCTTCCCGTTCGACGACGGGCTGGCCGAGCTCGCGAGGGCCGGCGTGACCGCCGTGATCCAGCCTGGGGGTTCGGTGCGCGATGCGGAGGTCATCGCGGCCGCCGACGCCCGGGGCATCGCGCTCGTCCATACCGGCGCTCGCCACTTCCGCCACTAGTCCGCGCCCCGATTCCGGTAAATTCTGGGGATGCGGGCAGCGCGGCGAGTGGGGACCGGTTGGGGTGCGCTCCCGGCGTGCCTCCTTTTCGGCGTCGTCGCCTCGGCGCAGTCGCCTCCGGCGGAAGAGGCCGCGGCTCCGGAACCGCCGCCCCTCGACCCGGTGGCCGCCGCCTATCGCCACTTCGCCGAGGGGCGGCTCGCGCAGATGGAACGGGACTTCGAGGCCGCCATCGCCGCCTACCGGCGGGCGGCGGATCTCGACCCGAACGGCGCCGGGCCGCTGGTGGCGCTCGCCGAGCTGCGCCTCGCGGCCGGTGACTTCGAGGCCGCGGAGAGCGCTGCCGAAGAGGCGGTGGCCCGCGACCCGAACGCGGGACGGGCGCACCGCCTGCTTGGAGCGCTCCACTACCAGCGCGCCCGCGCCGACGGCGGGCGCGAGGATCTCGAGCGCGCGGTCGCGTCCTACGAGGAAGCGGTCCGGCTCGATCCCGACGATCTCGAGACCCGCTCCCGGCTCGCGCGGCTCCTCCAGCCGATGGGCCGGATCGAGGATGCCTCGACCCACCTCCGTGAACTCGTCCAGAGGGCGCCCGACGCCTTCACCGAGCTCCAGGAACTCGCTTCTCTCCGCCTCGCCGCCGGGGATCGGGAACAGGCGTTCGATTTCCTGCTCCAGTCGCTCCGGGTCGAACCCCGGAACCCCGACGCCCGCAAGATGCTGGACGACCTGCTTCGGGAGGACATCCCCGGGCGAACACGCGAGGAGATGCTCGCCGACGTGGCCGAGCTCTACGGGGACGCCGCCGCCCGGCACCCCGAAGATCCCGACCTCGCGCTGGCGTACGCCGACGTCCTGGCGCGTACCGGTCAGCTCGAGGAGGCCGCCGCCGCGTTCGAGACGCTCGTCGCGAGGCAGCCGGACAGCGAGATCGCGCTCATGGGGCTCGCCATGGTGCGCCGGGAGCAGATGCGACTCGAGGACGCCGAGACGGCGCTCTCGCGACTGGTGGCGAAGAACGACCGCAGCGTGCCGGGACGACTGGCGCTCGGAGGCGTGTTCCTCGCCCAGTGCCAGTACGAGAAGGCGGTGGACCAGTTCGAGTCGCTCGCCGGGCTCCCGATGGAGGACTACGGCTCCGGCCGCCGGCGCGAGGTTCTCGGTCGGCTGGCGCAGGCGCTCGAGCACCTTGGCCGCTACGACGAGGCGCTGGAGGTTCTGGAGGAAGCCGCGGATCTCGCCGGCTCGAGTCGGGCGGCGCTCTCCTTCCAGGTGGCGCAGGTCCAGAACCGACTCGCGGCCGGCGACCCGCAGGGCGCCGCCGGTCGGATCGCCGGCCTCAAGGAAGAGGAACCCGCCGACCCCGGGCTCCTCGCCCTCGAAGCCCGGGTGCTTGCGGCGGAGGGCCGGTTGGATGCCGCTCTCGGCATCCTCCAGGGTCTCGTCTCGACCTACCCCACGGTGGCCGGGGCGCGGTTCGCCCTCGTACGGCACCACGCCGCGGTCGGGGACATCGCGCTCGCCGAGGCGCAGACCCGCGACTGGCTGGAGGAGAATCCGGCCGACGCCACCTTCCGGTTCCAACTGGGCGCCCTGCTGGAGCAGCAGGGTCGGCACGAGGAGGCCGAGGTGGAGTTCCGGCGCGTCATCGACGCGGTTCCGAACCACGACCTCGCGCTGAACTATCTCGGCTACATGCTCGCCGACCGGGGCGACCGGCTGGGAGAGTCGCGAGACCTCATCCAGCGCGCCCTCGACCAGGATCCCTACAACGGCTCCTACCTCGACAGCCTCGGATGGGTGCAGTTCCGGATGGGCGATGTGGAGGAGGCCGAGCCGAACCTGCTGCGCGCCCAGCGCTGCATGCCGCGCAACAGCGTCGTGCTGGACCACCTCGGGGACCTCTACCGGGCGAAGGGGGATTCGGGCCAGGCGGTGCGTTTCTGGAGACTCGCGCTCGAACACGATGGCGACGGCGAGCTGGAGCAGGACGGGGTGGCCCGGAAGATCGAGGCGGCCGGCCACGAGCCCGACTGACTCTCGCCGCCGTCCGGCGTCGGGGTCCCGGTCCCAGTCCGGTCGCCGTCGGGCGCGGTGCTGGGCCGCGGGTCTGGTCGCGGCCGCGACGCTCGCCGGGTGCTCGGCTCGCAGGCCCCCATCCACGGCGCCGACCGGGCCCGCGCTCACCGACGCCGGCGTTCGGGAGCTGCTCGTCGAGGCGGTCCGGACGGCGAGCGCGGTCCGCCGCTACGAGGCCGTACTCGGCATCCGCGGGGCCGGCCCGGACGGCCGTTTCTCGGGACGGATGCTGTTCGTCTTCGCGCGGCGCGAAGGCCGGAGCGCCTCGGCCGCGGTCGAGGCGCTCCGGATGGAGGCGTTTGCGCCGGTGGGCGGTTCGCGGTGGAGTCTGGTGGCTCGGCCCGGCCGGGTCCGCGTCGTCGCCGCGTCGGAGCAGGCGTTCGCCGAGGGGCAGGACCTCACCGAGTTTTCGGACCCGGTGCTCGGGATTCCGGTGGGCATCGAGGAAGTCGCCGCCCTGCTCGCGGGAATCGGAGCGCCGGTGGGCGCCGCCACCAGCGCCCGACCCACCGGAGAAGGCGGAGCGATGCGGCTCGACTCCGGGCCGATCCTGTGGTGGGACCGGTCCGGCGAGGCGCCGCAGGTGCGCCGGGTCGCCGCCTCCCGGTACCGCGCGACCTACCCCGGGGACTGGCGGAGCGGGAATCGGCAGGTGCCGCGCCAGATCGAGCTGTCCGCGGGCGGCATGGAGGCCACGCTCCGGGTCGAGGAACTCCGGGTGAACGCCCAGCTCCACCCGGAGGCGTTCGAGCTCCGGACGCCTCGCGGGTTCCGGCAAGTGTCGGTCCGCGAGCTGGCGCGCTCGCTCCTCGAGGCCCGCGAACAGCGCCGGAACGAGCCGCCCCCGTGATTTTCCCGGGTCGCGACGGCGACTCGTTCCTCGTCCGGGCCCCGGCCAAGGTGAATCTCGGGCTCGAGGTCCTCGGGCGCCGTCCCGACGGCTACCACGAGGTCCGCACCGTTCTCGCCACGGTGGATCTCGAGGACACCCTGCGATTCGAGGTCGAGCCGGATGGGCTTCCCGGCCGGGTGCGCCTCACCTGCGACGATCCCGGCGTCCCGGAAGACGAGACGAATCTGGTGGCCCGGGCGGCGGCGCTCCTGGAGCGGCGCTTTCCCGGTCGGCTCCCGGCGCTGCGGATCCATCTCGCGAAGCGCATCCCCGCCGGGCGGGGGCTCGGCGGCGGCAGCTCCGACGCCGCCGCCACCCTCGTCGCGCTCGACCGGTGGTTCGCCCTCGGAGCGTCGGGAAGCGAGCTTCGGGAGCTGGCGGCGCAGATCGGCATGGACGTCCCGTTCCTTGTCGGGGGCGGGACGGCGGTCGCCGTCGGGCGGGGCGACCGGGTGTTCCCCCTCGCCGAGGCGATCGAGCTGTCGCTCGTCCTCCTGATCCCGGACTTCGGCGTCTCCACCCCCGCCGCCTACGCCGGCCTCCCCCGCGGATCCTTCCCGCGCCCTCCCGCTGCTACCATCCGCGACCCTTCCGGGTCCGGCGCGCGGTGGCTGCGCCGGGACCCGGAGGCCCTCGCCCGATGCCTCCGGAACGATCTGGAAGAGTCGCTCGCACTCCCGGGCGAAGCCTCCGATCCGTCGCCCGGCGGAGCGATTCGCCGGATGCGTCGGTCCCTCGAGTCGGCAGGGGCAATGGCGTCGGCGATGTCGGGCAGCGGTTCCGCCGTGTTCGGCGTCTTCTCCCACGGGGAGGCGGCGCAGGAAGCGGCGCAGCGGCTCGCGCGGACTCCCGGGCTCGTCGGCTGTCGGGCGCTGGCGTGCCGCACGATCGGACGGATGGGGCGTGGCCGAGCGGCTAGGCGCCGGATTTTGGTTCCGGTTCACGAGGGTTCGAATCCTTCCGCCCCAGCGCTCCCGGTTCGTGGGCCGGTGAGGGGGAACTAGCCGCCTTTCCCCGCCACACCAAGCCATGCAGACATCACCGCACGTCACCGGCCAGGGTTTCCGAGGCAACCTCCTGCTCTTCTCGGGCTCCTCGAATCCCACCTTCGCCTCCCGGGTCGCGCGCCATCTCGGGCGGGATCTTTCCCGGGTCCGCCTCGGGCGGTTCCGCGACGGGGAAGTCCGGCTGCAGATCCAGGACAACGTGCGCGGGGCCGATGTCTTCGTGATCCAGTCCACCTGCCCTCCGGTCAACGAGAACCTGATGGAGCTGCTCCTCATGGTGGATGCGCTGAAGCGCGCCTCGGCGGCGCGCATCAACGCCGTCGTGCCCTACTACGGCTACGGCCGGCAGGACCGCAAGGACCGGCCGCGGGTTCCGATCTCGGCGAAGCTGGTCGCCGACCTTCTCTCGGTGGCCGGCGTGCACCGGGTGATCACGATGGAGCTCCACGCCGGCCAGATCCAGGGCTATTTCGACATTCCGGTGGACCACCTCTACGCCGCGCCGGTCATGCTCGACTACCTTGGCGCGTCGCAGCTCGATCGCGTCATCCTGGTGTCCCCCGACGCCGGCGGCGTGGAGCGGGCGCGTCTGTTCGGGAAGCGGCTCGGCGTGGGCATCGCGGTGATGGACAAGCGCCGCGGGGAGGACAACGAGGTCGAGACGATCCATGTCGTCGGCGACGTGCGTGATCGAACCGCGGTGATCGTGGACGACATCGTGGACTCCGCCGGGACCCTGATGCGGGCCGCCGGAGCGCTACGGGAGGCCGGCGCCCGACGGGTGCTGGCGATCTGCACCCATCCGGTGCTTTCCGGGTCGGCGGCGGACCGGATCCGCCGGGGACCGATCGAGCGCGTCATCGTCGGAGACACGATTCCGCTCTCGGACGCGAGCCGCGCCGCCGGCCACAAGATCAAGGTCCTTTCGGTCGCTTCGCTGTTCGCGCGCGCCATCGAGTCGGTGCACGGGGAAACGAGCGTCAGCTCGCTCTTCGTCTAGAAGCCGCTCACATTGTTACAATCCGCCGCCCGATTCCGGCGTGACCGGTCTTCCGCTCACGCGGCCTGATTCCCCTCGGCGGCGTCGGGATCTGGAGCCGGGCCGCCGACCGCGGACCTGACGTCCGGCCCCATCGGCCGGCGTCATCGGCCGGCCTCATCGGATCGCCGACCGCTTTCCGCGCTCTTCCCCCCCTTCGCCCCTCCCACCGAGCACACCATGTCCAAGGTCACCGTTTCCGCCAGCGCGCGGACCGAAGTCGGGAAGGGGGCGAATCGTCGCCTCCGGGCCACCGGCCAGATCCCCGCCGTCATGTACGGAGGCGACCGGGGCGCCCGCAGCCTCGCTCTCTCGCCCCGCCGCATCACCGAGATCCTGCGCTCCCCGCGCGGAGGGAACACGATCTTCACGCTCGAGATCGCGGGCGAGGCCGCGCCGGAGCAGGTGATGATCCACGACTACCAGCTCCATCCGCTCGATCACGCGGTTCTCCACGCCGATCTCATGCGCGTGGAACCCGACAAGGCATCGCAGTGGCACGTCCCGGTCCACCTCGTGGGCGAGGCGGCAGGCGTCAAGCGGGGCGGGTACCTCGACTTCGTGACGCGCACCCTGACCGTGACCTGCCTTCCCCACGACATCCCGACGCACCTGACGCTCGACGTCAGCACCCTCGACTACGGCGACACGGCCCGGGCGAGCGCGGTGCCCCTCCCGGACAAACTCGCGCTCGCGACCGATGACGATGTGGTCGTCGCCCATGTCTCCCCGCCGAAGGGAATCGAGGAAGACGAAGAGGAGGCCGAGGAGCTCCCCGAAGCCGAGGCCGCGGTCGAATAGCCGGTGACCTCCTCCTGACCCGGTGCGCCTCGACCCGCTTCCCGACGCGGTCGGGCCCGCGGCCCCGGTGGCCCCGCAGCCCATCCGGGTGGTCATCGGACTCGGCAACCCCGGCCCGCGTTACGACGGCACCCGGCACAACATCGGCTTCGACGCGGTGGCCGCGCTCCTCGACGGGCGAGACGGGCGCCGGCGTCACTTCGATGGCGGCGTGCTGACCGACGTGGAACTCCACGGCCGGGACATCTCCCTGTTCTTCCCCACGCTCTACATGAATCGCAGCGGTGGCCCGGTGCGGCGGCTGCTCGGCTCGAACGCGGTGCCTCCCGAGGCGGCGCTCGTCGTCTGCGACGACATCGCGCTCCCGCTGGGCTCGATCCGGATTCGCCGACGGGGCAGTGACGGCGGACACAACGGGCTCTCCTCGATCTTCGGCGCCCTCGGGACCCGCGATGTGCCCCGGATGCGGCTCGGCGTCGGGTCGCCGCCCTCGGCCCGGGAGCAGTCCGACTACGTTCTCGACCGCTTCGCGCCCGACGAGACCGAGGTCGCGACCGACCTCGTGACGCGCGCCGCCCTCGCCATCGAGTGCGTCGTCAGTGACGGCCTCGATGCCGCCATGAACCGGTTCAACCGGACCGCGACCGCCGGCTGATGCTTCCTGGTCGCTCCGAAGGTGGCCGCCTGGCCGCGCCATCACCCCTTCCAGGAGGCCGCCTCCCATGAGTGGCTACGAGTTCATGTTCATCCTCGATCCGACGCTGGACGACGCGGCGTCGCTCGAGGTCGTTGACCGGGTGGAGGCGATCGTCTCCAGCCAGGGAGGTCACGTCGTGAGCCTCAAGCCGTGGGAACGGCGGCGGCTCGCGTATCCGATCGAGGGCCACAACGAGGGCCTCTACATGCTCTGCTACTTCGATGCGCCGCCGGCCGCGATCACCGGGATCCGGAGCCGGGTGCGGCTCACCGAGGGAGTGCTGCGCTTCATTGTGCTCCGCACCGACCAGGAAACCCGGGAGCGTGACCAGGCGGCGGACGTCCGTCGCCGGCAGGAGCGCGCGACACGCGCCGCGGAGCAGGCCGCCCGAAAGCAGGCTCGGGCCGCGGAGGGCGCCGGCCGGCCCCCCCGGTCCTCTTCCCCCGCCCGACCGGCGGCCAAGGAGTCCCGATGAGCGACCGTCCCCCGATGCAGCGCCGCCCGCCGCGCCGCCGTTCCCGGCGCCGCGTGCGCATCAACCCCCTCCTGAACGGCGTGGACCGCGTGGACTGGAAGGACGTGGACTTCCTCCGCGAGTTCCTCGGCGACCGCGCCCGGATCACGCCCCGTCGCGTCAACCGCAGCCCGGCCCGCATCCAGCGGAAGATCCGGGTCGCGATCCAGCGGGCCCGGACCATGGCCCTCCTGCCCTACGAGTAGGTCGGAACAATGCGGCTGCTGCTGAGAGAACCCGTCGAGTCCCTCGGGGAACCCGGGGACGAGGTCGTCGTCCGGGCCGGGTACGCCCGCAACTACCTGCTTCCCCGCCGGATCGCGGTCCCGATCACGGAGGAGAACCGTCACGAGGTCCAGGCGGCCCGCCAGGAGTGGGCGGTGCGCCGGATGCGGGAGCGCGAGGCGGCGACGGCGCTCGCCGAGGCCCTCACCGGACGCACCCTCCACTTCGAGCGCCGGGTCAAGACCGACTCCGACGCCCTCTACGGTTCCGTCTCGGTGCAGGACATCGCCCGGGAGCTCGCGGACGCCGGTTTCGAGATCCCCCGGAACCGCATCCTGCTGGGCAGTGCGATCAAGCACGCTGGAGATGCTTCGGTGCGACTCAGGCTGCACGCCGAGGTGGAAGTGGAACTCGCCATCGAGGTCCTGCCCATCGCGGCGGGAACCCTGGGCGTGGACCCGGTTCCGGTTCTCCCGCCACCGGACGCGGATCCGGACGACGAGGAGACGGACGACGAGGAGACGGGCGACGACGAGACGGACGACGACTACGACGACTACGCGTACCTCTGACGCACCCGTCCGCCCGACGGCCGGCGCTTTTCCGCCGTCCCCGGGTCCGGACTCGCGGGGCGGCCGCGCCGGGAACGGGGTGCCCGGATCACGCGCCGTCGTCCCTCTTCGGCCGCTGACGTAGCGGGTGCCCCCGGTGCCCGAAGCACCCATCAGGCTCCCCCACGACGAGGGCGCGGAGCGCGCCGTCCTCGCGGCCGTGCTCGTGGACGCCGCGCAGCTCGACGCCGTCCGGGACATCGTCGAGGCGTCGGACTTCTTCGACGTGCGCCACCGGCGCATCTTCGCGGCGCTTTGCGAACTCGACGACGAGGCGAAGGGAGCGATCGACCTGGTCACTCTGATCGCCCATCTGCGGGGAGACGCCCTCCAGGCCGCGGGAGGCCCGGCGTATCTGGTCGAGCTGTTCGAGGGAACGGCGCGCTCGGCGAACGCCGCCGGCTACGCACGGGTGGTGCGCGAGCGTTCGGTGAGCCGGCGACTCCACCGGCTCGCCGGGCAGCTCGCCAGGGAGTCGCTGGAGGAGAACCCGGCGCCGCTGATCGCCGATGCGGAGCAGAAGCTCCTCGACCTCGCCGAGGGACATCTCGGCGCCGGCCCGGTGCCGATCGCGAAGGAGCTGGGGCGCGTGCTCGCGGAGGCCGAGCGCGAGCGCGACGGCTTCCCGGGAATCCGGACCCACTTCCACAAGCTGGACGCGGTGATGGGGGGCCTCCGAAAGTCGGATCTGATCCTCGTCGGAGCCCGCCCCGGGGAGGGGAAGACCAGCCTCGCGCTCAACATCGCGCTCGCGGCGGCCGGAGACGGGAACACGGTCCTGTTCTTCAGCCTCGAGATGCCCCTGCGCCAGATCGTCACGCGGTTGCTGTTCTCCCGGGCGCGGGTGGACGCCGGACCGCTCCACCGCCCGGGGCGGATGAGCGACGGGGACATCGAGCGCCTCCGCGTCGCGGTGAAGGACGTGGGGGCCATGAAGATCCATGTGGACGACTCGAACGTGAGTCCGGTGGATCTGCGGTCGAGGGCCAGGCAGCTCAAGCGCGATCAGCAGGGGCTCGACCTCGTGATCGTGGATTACCTCCAGCTCATGCAGGCGACCCGCCCCGGCGAGCGGCGTTTCGACAACCGCAACCTCGAGCTCGGGGAGATCAGCCGCTCGCTGAAACTGCTGGCCAAGGATCTCGATGTCCCGGTGGTCGCCCTGTCCCAGTTGAGCCGGGCGCCCGAGCAGCGGGACTTCGCCCGCCCGCAGCTCGCCGACCTGCGCGAATCCGGATCGCTCGAGCAGGATGCGGACATCGTGCTGCTCATCCACAATCCGCATCGCCCCCGGCGCGCCGGCAAGGCCGCCCCCGAGGAGCACTCCGAGCCCGCGCCCTCGCGCAGGATCATCGTGGCCAAGAACCGCAACGGCCGCACCGGCGAGGTCGAGCTGGCGTGGCTGGGCCAGTTCACGCTCTTCGACAACATCGAGGCCGCCAGCGACGACTTCGGTCCGGACGACTACCCCGGGGATCCGGGGGCGAACGGCTCGGACCCCGGTTATCCCGGCTTCGGCGAAGACACGGGTTTCTAGCCGATGCCGCGCTCGAAGGGCGTCCGGTTCGCCTGCAGCGAATGCGGTCAGGACTTCGGCCGCTGGATGGGCTACTGCCCCTCGTGCGGGAGCCGGACTCCCCTCGTCGAGGAGGCCGCGGCGCGGAGGCCTCCCGCGAAGGGAGGCTGGCGCGGTTTCGCCTCGGCCGCCGGGCGAGTCGCCGAGCCGGTGCGCTGGAACGATGTGGATGCCGCCGCCGCCCCGAGGCGGCCGCTCGGGATCGGCGAGCTGGACCGCGTCCTGGGCGGCGGCGTCGTTCCCGGTTCGGCGGTTCTCGTGGCCGGCGAGCCCGGGGCGGGGAAGAGCACGCTCCTGCTGCAGCTCGCCGCCGCCGCCGCGAAACCGGCCGGTTCCGCCTCCGGCGTCCCGGTCCTCTACGTCAGCGGCGAGGAGTCGGAGCAGCAGATCCGGCTGAGGGGCGACCGCCTCGGCCTTCGTCCCGAGACCCTTCAGCTCTATTGCGAGACCGAGATTCCGCGAATCCTCGACGCCGCGGCGCGGATTCGCCCCCGGCTCCTGATCCTCGATTCGATCCAGTGCGTCCATCTGCCCGAGGTGTCCGGGGCGCCGGGCACGGTGACGCAGGTGCGCGAGTCCGCCGCCGCGCTGGTGGTCCACGCCAAGTCCACCGGCGTTCCGGTGTTTCTCATCGGGCACGTGAACAAGGAGGGCTCGATCGCCGGCCCCCGTACGCTCGAACACCTCGTGGACACCGTGCTCCATTTCGAAGGGGATCGTCGCCAGCCCCACCGGTTGCTTCGGGCGGTGAAGAATCGGTTCGGGGCCGCCGGCGAACTCGGCGTCTTCGACATGACCGGAAAGGGCCTCGTTCCGGTCCGCAATCCCTCGCGTCTGTTCCTCGGGGGCGGCGCCGAGGCCCCCGGATCCGCCGTCGTTTGCACCCTCGAGGGCACCCGGCCGCTGCTCGCGGAGATCCAGGCGCTGCTCGCCGAGAGCCCGTTGGCCTACCCGCGGCGGGTGACCGTCGGATTCGACAGCGGCCGCCTCGCGGTGCTGCTCGCGGTGCTCGAGAGTGCGCTCGGCTCGGGCTTCGCGCGTTCGGATGTCTATGTGTCGGTGAGCGGCGGGCTCACGGTGAACGAACCGGCTGCGGATCTCGGCCTGCTCGCCGCGGTCGTCTCGCGGCGCCGCGGACGGCCGGCGCCTCCGGACACCGTCTTCCTCGGTGAAGTGGGTCTTTCCGGCGAGGTCCGTCCCGTCCACCGCGCCGCCGACCGCCTTCGCGAAGCGGCGCGGCTGGGTCTCACCCGGGCCGTCTTGAACCCCGAGGGTCTTCGCCGGGACGAGCGCCCGCCGACGATGGAGCTGGTTCCGGCCCGGGCCCTCGCCCCGGCGCTGGACGGGGACGGCCGGTGAGCGGCGTTCGCGCCGGAGCGGTCGTCGTCGGGGGCGGCGCCGGGACCCGGTTCGGCGATAGCGGACTGCCCAAACAGTTCCGGCCCCTGCGCGGAAGGCCGGTCGCGGTTCGCGCGACGGAGGCGATGCTCGCCCATCCAGCGGTCGAAGCCGCTGTCCTGGTCCTGCCGGCCGCGGAATTCGATCGCTGGCGGACGCTCGTGGCTCCGTACTTCGTCGGGGACCGCGCGCCGGTTCGCTTCGTCGCCGGGGGCGCCACCCGGCAGGAGTCGTCCCGGCGGGGTCTCAAGGCGCTCGAGGAGACGATGGGAGGGGGCGCGGCGGGAGACGATCTGGTCCTCGTCCACGACGCCGCCCGTCCGGCGGCCTCGGTGGACCTCGTCGCCCGGGTGATGGAAGCGGCGGCGGTCCACGGAGCGGCCATTCCGGCGCGACCCGCGCTCGACACGCTGTGGGAGCTGACGCCGGACGGCGCCGCCGGGGCGGTCGTGGACCGGGAGCGCACGGTCGCCGCCCAGACGCCCCAGGCGTTTCGGCGCGGCCGGCTCCGCCGCTCGCTGGAGCGCGCGGAGGCCGCCGGTTTCACCGGAACCGACGAGGCCTCCGCGGTCCGCTTCGCCGGCCATCGGGTCCGGGTGGTCGAGGGCAGCGGGGACAACCTCAAGATCACCACTCCCGCCGACCTGGCCCGTCTGGAGGGCCCGGTGGCCGCGGCGCCGCGCATCGGCCACGGTTTCGACGCCCACCGGTACGGCCGCGAGGGGACCTTGCGTCTCGGAGGGGTTGAGTTCCCCGGGACGGAGGCGCTCGCGGGCCACTCGGACGGCGATGCGCTCCTCCACGCTCTCGCCGACGCGATCCTCGGAGCGGCCGCGGCGCCGGACATCGGTTCTCTCTTCCCGTCGTCGGACCCGGATCTTCGGGACGCGGACAGCCGTCGCTTCGTCGTTCGCGCCGTCGAAATTGCGGCCTCGGCGGGTTTCCGGCCGGGGCAGGCCGATCTGACGGTGGTGGCGGCGCGGCCCCGCCTCGCTCCGCGCCGGGATGAAGTGCGCGGGCGGGTCGCCGACCTGCTCGGGCTCCCGGTGGACGCGGTCGGACTCAAGGCCACCACGACCGACGGGATGGGATTCACCGGGCGGGGTGAGGGGCTGGCCGCCATCGCCGTCGTACGGCTGGATCCGGCGCCATGACCCCGGGGGCTGACCGGCGCCGGCGCGGGGGGGCCCCGGCGGGGGGGCGCGGATCCCGAACCGCGAAGTCCCGGGGCCCGAAGGAGAAGCCTTCGACCTCTGCCGCCTCGTCGTCGTGGGTGTTCGGGCCGGCGCGGGTCAGCGAGGCGCTGGAGCGGATTCCGCGGCAGGTCCGTCGGGTGCTCCTGCGGACCGGTCGCCTCGAGCGTCGGCACCAGATCCTGGTCCAGCTCGCCCGCGCCCGCGGAGCGCCGGTCCAGCGGGTCCCCAACGCGGATCTGGACCGGCGGACCGCAGGCGCCCGGCATCAGGGGGCGGCGGCCGAGATCTCGCCCGTCCGCTGGCGGACGCTGGGCGAGGTGCTGGCGGCCGAGCCGAGACCCACGCTGTTCGTGCTCGCCGATCGCATCGAGGATCCCCGCAACTTCGGAGCGCTCGTCCGCGCCGCCGACGGGGCCGGGGCCGACGCGGTCATCGTGCCGCGCCGGGGGGCGGCGCCCCCTTCGCCGGCGGCGGTGGCGGCGTCGTCGGGCGCCATCGCTCACGCGCGGCTGGTGCGGGTTCCGGGGTCGGCGATGGCGCTGCGAGCGCTGCGGCAGGCGGGCTTCTGGACGGTCGGGCTGACGCCCCGGGCCGCCACGCCCTGGCACGGCTTCGATTGGAGCCAGCCCGCCGTCCTGGTGGTGGGCTCGGAGGGTCGCGGGTTGCGGGCGGGGGTGTCGAAGGAGTGCGATGTGCTCCTCTCGCTCCCGCAGCTCGGGGCGGCCCGGTCCCTCAATGTCTCGGTCGCCGCCGGGATCGTTCTCTACGAGGCGGTCCGGCAGCGCCAGGGCGCGGACGCCGGAACGAAGCAAGGCCCGCCACCCCCGCCGGGAGACCGGAGCGGCTCCGGCGGGAATCGCGCTTGACGCACGGCCGCCGTCCCCTCTACAATCATCCGTTCGCCGGTACCTGCTGGCGTAGCTCAGAGGCAGAGCAGCTGATTTGTAATCAGCCGGTCAAGGGTTCGATTCCCTTCGCCAGCTCCGGAACGGAGCGGGCGGGGTGATTCGATTGCCTCGGGAGCGGTCGAGCCGCCACTCCCGACTCCGCTTCCGGGTTGCGCTGTCGGGTGCGGGCGAACGGCGGCAGCGTCCGCCGGGGACCTTTCGCCCCGCATCTCTCACAAGTTTGCCGGCCGACGCACCGGGTGGGGGATTCGGAGCAGGACGACCGAACCGAGGAGCGGTAGCGAAGCGGCCAAACGCAGCAGGCTGTAAACCTGCCGGCTCGATGCCTTCGGAGGTTCGAATCCTCCCCGCTCCACCGCCCCACGGTTCTCTCCCGACCCCAAGCGTTCCACAAACCGACCTTCCCATGCTCCTTCCCGTCCCGGTTGCGCCCGCCCCCTCCCGGCTGGCGGCAGCCTCCGCGCGCATCGGGAAGGATCTTTGTCCTCGTTATCGCCATGCGGGAGTAGCTCAGTCGGTAGAGCATCAGCCTTCCAAGCTGAGGGTCGCGGGTTCGAAGCCCGTCTCCCGCTCCCCCGGGGGCCAGCCGCACCGCCGGTCTCGGGTCCCGGTTGGACATCGCCTTCGCCCACGTGGCTCAGTGGTAGAGCACTTCCTTGGTAAGGAAGGGGTCACCGGTTCAACCCCGGTCGTGGGCTCCATTTTCGCCGCCATCCCCGGCTGAGACGGGGACGGTTCGACTCCCATCCCGACTTCGCCAGACACCCAAGGAGAAACACCAGATGGCCAAGGAGAAGTTTCAGCGCACGAAACCTCACGTGAACGTGGGGACCATCGGTCACGTGGATCACGGCAAGACGACGCTCACGGCCGCGATCACCAAGGTCCTCGCGGCGCAGCACGGCGGGAACTTCCGTTCCTTCGACTCCATCGACAACGCTCCGGAGGAGCGTGAGCGCGGCATCACGATCGCGACCGCCCACGTGGAGTACGAGACCACGAACCGGCACTACGCCCACGTGGACTGTCCCGGACACGCGGACTACATCAAGAACATGATCACGGGCGCGGCGCAGATGGACGGCGCGGTCCTCCTGATCTCGGCGCCGGACGGCCCGCAGGCGCAGACGCGGGAGCACATCCTCCTCGCCCGACAGGTCGGCGTGCCCCGGATCGTGGTCTTCCTGAACAAGGTGGACATGCTCGACGACGAGGAGCTTCTCGAGCTCGTCGAACTCGAGGTGCGGGAACTTCTCGCCGACTACGACTTTCCCGGCGACGACATCCCGGTGATCCGGGGCAGTGCGCTGGCGGCGCTGAACGCCGACGGCGGCGAGGCCTGGCAGCCGATCCTCGATCTCGCGAAGGAGCTCGACGGCTACATTCCGGTGCCCGATCGGGCGATCGACAAGCCGTACCTGATGCCCATCGAGGACGTGTTCTCCATCTCGGGCCGTGGCACGGTGGTGACCGGCCGGATCGAGCGCGGCGCCATCCAGGTCCAGGAGGAGGTCGAGATCGTCGGAATCCGGGAGACCCGCAAGCGCGTGGTGACCGGCGTCGAGATGTTCAAGAAGCTCCTCGACGAGGGACAGGCGGGCGACAACGTCGGGATCCTGCTCCGCGGCACGAACCGGCGGGACGTGGAGCGCGGCATGGTGCTCGCGAAGCCGGGCTCGATCACGCCGCACCGCAAGTTCCGGGCGGAGGTCTATGTCCTTTCCAAGGAGGAGGGCGGCCGCGAGAAGCCGTTCCGGGCCGGTTACCGCCCCCAGTTCTACTTCCGGACCACGGACGTGACCGGACGGGCCAGCTTCGTGGATCCGGATCGGCAGGTCGCCATGCCGGGGGACAACCTCCAGCTCGAGGTCGAGCTGATCACCCCGATCGCCATGGACAAGGGCCTCCGGTTCGCGATCCGGGAGGGCGGGCGAACCGTCGCTTCCGGCGTGACCACGGAGATCCTGGACTAGCCCCGGGCCATCCGTCGGCCGTCTGGGCCGTCACGACTCCCATTCCGAGGACTTCTTCTCCACTGACGCCGGCCGATCCGGCAACGAGGGCGCGACATGCCGCAGGACAAGAGGAAGAGGCAACAGGTCACCCTCGCCTGTACGGACTGCAAGCGGCGCACGTACTCCACCACCAAGAACCGCACTTCGCACCCCGGACGCATGCAGCTCAGAAAGTACTGTCGCTTTTGCCGAACCCATGTGCTCCATCGGGAGACCCGGTGAGCGCGGTGTGGAGTCCGTCGTCCGCGGGGGCGGGAAGGCCAGTAGCTCAATTGGTAGAGCACCGGTCTCCAAAACCGGGGGTTGGGGGTTCGAGCCCCTCCTGGCCTGCCACGCCCCGGAGCGCCGGACTCCAGTCCGGCACGGATGGACACCTGGACGGACGCACCTGGAGCGCCCGTCCCCAGGAGGCGTCGAGATGAGTCTGAGTGAACGCGCCGGCGCCGTGCGCGGCTTCCTCGGCGACGTGCGCGCCGAGGTGGACAAGGTGACCTGGCCGACCCGGAACGAGGTCCGCGGCACGACGATCGTCGTGCTGATCACGGTGTTCTTCTTCGGGTTCTATCTCTACGGGCTCGACGTCATCATGTCCTACATCTCCTCGTTCATCACGAGCCTGATCGAGGGCTGAGCGATGGCGCGCGAGTGGTACATCGTCTCCACCCACTCCAAGTTCGAGGAGAACGTGCGGGACAACCTCCGTCATCGCGCCCGGGCCTACGACGTTGACGACCAGATCGGCGAGATCCTGATTCCGACCGAGAAGGTCGTCGAGATGCGCGGCGGACGGCGGGTGGTGACGACGAAGCAGGTGTATCCCGGCTACGTCCTGATCAACATGGAGATGAACGCCGACACCTGGCAGGTGGTCAAGAACACCGACAAGGTGATGGGCTTCGTCCCGCCCCACAAGCCGCAGCCGATGCCGGAGGAGGACGTCGTCCGCATCCGCAGCCAGATGGAGGACGCCTCGGTCGCGCCCAAGATGCGCCAGAGCTTCCAGGCGGGCGAGGCGGTGCGGATCATCCACGGTCCGTTCAACGGCTTCCAGGGCGTCGTGGACGAAGTGGACCTCGATCGGAGCCGTCTCAAGGTCATGGTGACCATCTTCGGTCGTTCGACTCCGGTGGAGCTCGAATTCCTCGAGGTCGAAAAGACATGATGCGCCGAAGTCACGGCCCGCAGGGGGTTTCTCCATGAAGAAGGTGCTCGCGATCGCGAAACTGCAGCTTCCCGGCGGGAAAGCCACGCCCGCTCCGCCCGTCGGACCGGCGCTCGGCCAGCACGGAATCAACATCGTCGAGTTCTGCAAGTCCTTCAACGCGAAGACGCAGAACGACACCGGCATGATCATCCCGTGCGTGGTGACGGTGTTTCAGGATCGGTCCTTCACCTTCATCACCAAGACCCCGCCGGCCGCGGCGCTGCTCAAGAAAGCGGCCGGGATCGCGAAGGGATCGGGAATCCCCAACCGGGACCGCGTGGGGATCGTGACGCCGGCCCAGGTGCAGGAGATCGCCCGGATCAAGATGCCCGATCTGAACGCGGTGGACCTCGAAGGGGCCTGCCGGATCGTGGAAGGAACCGCCCGCAGCATGGGCATCGCGGTCGAGTAGGACTCGAAAGAGCAAAGAGCACACGAGAGGTCGTCGCAGCATGGGTCAGAAATACGCGAAGGCGAGGGAACAGCTCGCCGCCGCCGCCCCGGAGACGCTCACCGAGGCGTTCACCGCCCTGAAGCAGGCCAGTTTCGCCCGATTCGACGAGACCGCCGAAATCGCGCTGCGGCTCGGCGTGGACCCCCGGCACGCCGATCAGATGGTGCGCGGCACCGTGGTCCTCCCTCACGGGCTCGGGATCGCGCGCCGCGTCGCCGTCATCGCCTCCGGCGAGAAGGTGCGCGAAGCCGAGGACGCCGGAGCCGACCTTGCTGGCGGCGAGGATCTGGTGAAGCAGATCCAGGGCGGCTTCCTCGACTTCGAGGCCGTCGTGGCCACGCCGGACATGATGCGGGTGGTCGGCCGGCTCGGTCGCATCCTCGGACCGCGGGGGATGATGCCGAACCCCAAATCGGGGACCATCACCTTCGATGTCGCCGGCGCCGTCCGGGACATCAAGGCGGGAAAGGTGAACTACCGCGTGGACAAGACCTCGAACCTCCACGCTCCGGTGGGGAAACTCTCCTTCTCCGAGGAGTCGCTCGCCGAGAACACCCTGGCTCTGGTCCAGGCCGTGAACCGGCAACGACCCGCCGCCGCCAAGGGCCGCTACATCCGCAGCGTCGCCCTGAGTTCCACGATGAGTCCCGGACTCTCCATCAACCCGGCTCTGGTCGGCGCCGCCCGGTAGTCCTCGACATCCGCAGTCCCGACCCCAGGATCCACCATGCAACGCGCCCAGAAAGTTCGTAGCGCCGAGAAGCTCGCCACTGCCCTGCGCGATCAGGCGGCCGTGTTCTCGTTCGATTTCCGCGGCCTGAGCGTCGCCGATTCCACCCTCCTGCGCCGCCGGGTCCGCGAGGCCGGGGGCCACTACCGGGTGGTGAAGAACTCCACGGCGCAGTGGGCGTTCCGCACCGTGGGCATCAGCGGACTCGACGAGCATCTCGTGGGCATGACCGGCCTCGCCTGGTCCGACACCGATCCGGCGGCGCTCGCCCGCGTGATCCACGAGAGCGCCGCCGATTTCAAGGCGCTCCGCTTCAAGGCGGGTGTCTTGCAGGAGCGCGCGCTCGACGAGGGTGCGTTCGAAACACTCGCGAAGTTGCCCGGAGAGGACGTTCTCCGGGGGCAGGTGGTCGGGCTGATCGCGGCCCCGATCCGCAATCTGATGAATGTCCTCGAGGGCGTGCCGCGGAAGCTGGTACTCGTGCTCAAGGCCGCCGAGGCGAAACAAGCCGAGGGTGGTGGAGATTCCTGAGGAGGACCGCGTCCCCTCTCCATCCCGCCGGCAACACCCCGAGAAAACCATCCAAGGAGTAAAGACCCGCCATGTCGCTGACGCAGCAGCAGGTCGTCGACCACATCAAGAACCTCAAGGTGCTCGAGCTCTCCGAACTCGTCCAGGCGCTCGAAGAAGAGCTCGGAGTCTCGGCGGCGGCCGCCATGCCGATGGCCGTCGCCGGCGACGGCGCCGGTCAGGCTGCCGCCGTCGAGGAGCAGACGGAATTCGACGTCATCCTCCTCGAGGCGGGCAAGCAGCGGGTCCAGGTGATCAAGGCGGTCCGCGAGGTCACCAGTCTCGGACTCCGCGAGGCCAAGGGAGTCGTCGAGGCGGCCCCCAAGGCCGTGAAGGAGGCGGTCTCCAGGGAGGAGGCCGAGCAGGTCAAGGAGCGATTCGAGAAGGTCGGGGCGAAGATCGAGATCAAGTAGGCGGGTTGTTGTTGTCCCGCCGAAGCCGGAGCCGGCCGCTGGAGGCATCGTCCCCGCGCCGGCCCCGCCGAGCTCCCCTCCGCCTCGTCGCCGCGCCAGCGGCCTCGGGGCCCGACTCCATTCCTTCCCGGAATCTCTTCCCGCTCACGACTCCCGGTCGTCGGACTCTCGGGCGCCCCCGCCGGCGCCTGCTTCCCGTTCGTCCCGGAGCCTGCGCGAGGCCCGCGCCATGCTGACCCAAGAGACCCGCCCGCAGCGGGAGCGACACGATTTCTCCCGGATCCGCACTTCGATCCCGCTGCCCGACCTGATCGAAGTCCAGCACCGCTCCTACGAGCGCTTTCTGCAGAAGGATCTTCAGCCACCGGATCGCGAGGAGATCGGGCTTCAGGCCGTTTTCAAGTCGATCTTCCCGATCAAGGACTTCCGCGAGACCTGCGAGCTCGACTTCCTCGAGTACACCGTGGGTCGCTGGGCCTGCGGCTGCGGAGAACTCGAGGGGATCGAGCACACCAGCGAAGACGAGGTCTGCAACTACTGCGGCGATCGGGTCCATCTGAAGGTGGACCACGACGTGGAGCAGTGCCAGCAGCGCGGGAAGACCTACGCCGTTCCGCTCAAGGTGAAGATCCGGCTGACCGTCTGGGACCGGGACCCGGACACGAACCAGCGTTCCATCCACGACATCAAGGAGGAGGAGGTCTTCTTCGGAGCGATCCCGCTGATGACGCGCAACGGGACGTTCATCATCAACGGCAGCGAGCGGGTGGTCGTCTCCCAGCTCCATCGTTCGCCGGGCGTTTTCTTCCACAAGAACAAGGACCATCGGGACTGCTACCAGGCGCAGGTCGTCCCCTACCGGGGTTCCTGGCTCGAGTTCGAGACCGACCACAAGGGACTCCTCCAGGTCCGCATCGACCGCAAGAAGCGGTTCCCCGCGACCATCTTCCTGCGCGCCCTCGGGCTGGGGAAGACAGAGCAGATCCTGGAACGCTTCTACACGATCCTCACCGCGACGCTGGTGGACGGCGCGGTCCGGCTTCCGTTGGACGACACGCTCAGGGATCTCCTCCTCGACGCCCGCATCGAGCGGGACATCGTCCATGACGGCGAAGTCGTGCTCGCCGGGGGGAAGCGGATCAGTCGCGGGGACCTCCGGAAGCTCGACCGGAAGAAGGTCCGGCATCTCGACTGCCACGCCGACACGCTCGGAGGATTCCGGCTGGCGCAGCCCATCGTCGTTCCCGAGACCGGGGAAGAGGTGCCGGCAAATACCCGGGTCTCCGTCGATCTCCTGAAGGAGATGTCTCCGCCGCGACTGGCGGACCTGGTCGTCCATCCCGAAACCGGAGAGGAATTCGAGGCGGGCCGTCCCGTCTCCACACTCCCCGAAGAGCTCCGGAGCGTGCTGCCGGAGAGCTCCGTGATCTCGCGGAGCGATCCGGTGGACGTGGTCCTGCCCGGCGCGGACCCGGTGGGGACGGTTCTCTCCAGCACCCTCCTCAAGGACCCGCTGACCCTCAAGCGCGGCGACGACACGCCGAACGCCGAACGGGTCGAGGGCGCGCTGATCGAGGTGTACCGGCGTCAACGGCCCGGCGACCAGCCGACGGTGGACAGCGCCCGCACCCTCCTCGCCAACCTCTTCTTCCGCGAGCACAAGTACGACTTCTCCCGGGTCGGACGGCGCAAGCTCTCCACCAAGCTGGAGAAGGAGATGGATCCGCATCGGACCACGCTCGCCGAAGAGGACTTCATCCTCGTCATCGACTACCTGCTGCGGCTGACCCGCGGGCAGGACGGCTACCGCCACGATGACATCGATCACCTCGGCAACCGCCGGGTGCGGTCGGTCGGCGAGCTGCTCGAGAACCAGTTCCGGCTCGGCCTGGTGCGCATGGAGCGCGCCATCCGCGAAAAGATGAACGTCTATCAGGAGATGACCACGGCCATGCCGCGGGACCTGATCAACGCCAAGCCGGTCACCGCGGCCGTGCGCGAGTTCTTCGGGGCGTCCCAGCTTTCCCAGTTCATGGAGCAGACGAACCCGCTCTCCGAGGTCACCCACAAGCGGCGCCTGTCCGCGCTCGGCCCCGGTGGCCTCTCGCGCGATCGCGCCAAGTTCGACGTGCGGGACGTCCACGCGACCCACTACGGTCGGATCTGCCCCATCGAGACTCCGGAAGGCCCCAACATCGGGCTCATCAGCTCGCTGTCCTGCTACGCCAAGATCGACAACTACGGATTCATCCAGAGTCCGTACCGCAAGGTCGAGAATGGACGGGTCGTGGATTACGTCCGGGTCCTCGACGGTGGCGACACGACGCTCGAGACCGGGGCCGTCCTCCGGCAGGCGGAGGCCGAGCTGGCGAACCGCCGGCTGCGTCGCAAGCGCGGGCAGGCGAAGCTGGTCCCCCACGCCTTCTATCTCTCGGCGCTCGAGGAGGAGCGTCACACGATCGCGCAGGCCAACGCCCGGGTCGGCGAGGACGGGAAGCTCCTCGATGACCGGGTGAACTGCAGGCACGAGGGAGAGTTCGTGCCGTCGCCCCGCAACCAGGTGGACTTCATTGACGTCTCGCCCAAGCAGATCGTCTCGGTCGCCGCGTCGCTGGTCCCGTTCCTCGAGAACGACGATGCGAACCGCGCCCTGATGGGCTCGAACATGCAGCGGCAGGCGGTTCCGCTCATCCGTTCCGAGGCGCCGCTGGTGGGGACGGGGATGGAGCACGTGACCGCCCGGGATTCGGGCGCGGTCATCGTGTGCCGCGAGGAAGGCGTGGTGGACCGGGTGGACTCCCGCCGGATCATCGTCCGCCGCGAGGCGAAGGGCCGCGAGACCGAGATCGGCGCCAGCATCTACCGGCTCAAGAAGTTCCGGCGCTCGAACCAGAACACCTCGATCAACCAGAAGCCGCTGGTGAAGATCGGCGACCGGGTCGAGCCGGGGCAGGTCATCGCCGACGGCCCCTGCACCGATCGAGGCGAACTGGCGCTCGGCCGCAACGTCCTCGTCGCGTTCATGCCGTGGCGCGGCTACAACTTCGAGGACGCGATCGTCGTCTCCGAGCGTCTGATCCAGGACGACAGCTACACGTCCATCCACATCGAAGAGCACACCCTCCAGGCCCGCGACACCAAGCTGGGACCGGAGGTCGTCACCGACGAGATTCCCGGTGTGAACGAGGCGTTCCTCCGTCACCTCGACGAGTCCGGGATCGTCCGGATCGGGGCGCGCGTGACGCCGGGCGACATTCTGGTGGGCCGGGTCACGCCGAAGGCGGAGGCGCAGCTCACTCCCGAGGAGAAGCTCCTGCGGGCGATCTTCGGCGACAAGCAGGGTGACGTGAAGAACACCTCGCTCAAGTGTCCGTCCGGCGTCGAGGGCGTCGTCGTGGATGTCCGCGTGTTCCATCGCCACGACACCGAGCGGGACGACCGCACGCGGATGATCGAGGAGGAGGACGTGGCCGCCATCAATCGCGACCACGCCGACGAAGAGCGAATTCTCAGGGACGAATCGGACAAGCGGATCGTCAAGCGGATGATCGGCGCCCGGCTGGTCGAGGACTGCATGAACCCGGTCACCGGCGAGGTCGAGCTTCCGCGGGGGACGAAGATCACCCGGAGGGTGCTCGCGAGCCGGATGGAGTACGTGCCGCTCCTCGAGACCGATCTCGGACACGACGTCCGCGACGAGATCCAGGAGATCCAGGAGAAGACCGAGGAGCAGCTCGACCTGCTCGAGGTTCGATGCGACGAACAGAAGCTGCTGGTGACGCAGGGCGACGAGTTGCCCCCGGGCGTCATCAAGATGGTGAAGGTCTATATCGCCATGAAGCGCAAGTTGAGCGTCGGCGACAAGATGGCGGGCCGCCACGGCAACAAGGGCGTGATCGCCAAGATCGTCCCGGTCGAGGACATGCCCTTCCTGCCCGACGGGACGCCGGTGGACATCGTCCTGAATCCGCTCGGAGTTCCCTCGCGGATGAACATCGGACAGGTGCTCGAGACCCATCTCGGCTGGGCCGCCAGTGTGCTCGGCAAGCACTTCGCCACCCCGGTCTTCGACGGAGCCACCGAGAAGGACATCCTCGGGCTCCTCGACGAGGCGAACTCACGCTGCGTCGAGACCGGCTCGCTGCGCCCCAACGTCCTCGATGAGGGCAAGGCCGAGCTCTATGACGGGCGCACCGGCGAGGCGTTCGAGCAGCCGGTCACCGTCGGACAGATCTACATGCTGAAGCTCGGCCACCTCGTGGACGACAAGATGCATGCCCGCAGCATCGGCCCCTACAGCCTGATCACGCAGCAGCCGCTGGGAGGCAAGGCCCAGTTCGGCGGGCAGCGTTTCGGCGAGATGGAGGTCTGGGCGATCGAGGCCTATGGCGCCGCGCACACCCTGCAGGAACTCCTGACGGTCAAGTCGGACGACGTGCGGGGCCGCGCCAAGGTGTACGAGTCGATCGTCAAGGGGGACACCAGCTACGCGCCGGACGTGCCGGCGTCCTTCAAGGTCCTCATGGCGGAGATCCAGAGTCTCGGACTCGACATCGAGCTCATCCGCACCAGGCACTGAACGGGCGCCGAGCCGCAAGGGAGACACACATGCAAAAGACCGCCGGAGAGTTCGTGATTCCGGAACTCGAAGAGCAGGAGGCGTTCGGCTCGGATTTCGATGCGATCAAGATCTCGATCGCTTCGCCCGAGAAGATCCGCGCCTGGTCGCATGGGGAGGTCAACAAGGCCGAGACGATCAACTACCGCACGCTGAAGCCGGAGCGGGGCGGCCTGTTCTGCGCCCCGATCTTCGGTCCGGTGAACGACTGGGAGTGCCTCTGCGGCAAGTACAAACGGATGAAGCACCGCGGCGTCGTGTGCGACAAGTGCGGCGTCGAAGTCACCCAGGCCTCGGTCCGGCGGAGCCGTCTCGGCCACATCGAGCTCGCCTGTCCGGTGTCGCATGTCTGGTTCTTCAAGGTTCCCCCCAGCCGGATCGGCCAGATCCTCGATCTGACGCCGCGCGAGCTGGAGCGGGTTCTCTACTACGAGTCCTACGTCGTGCTCGATCCGGGAGACATCCATATCGGGATGCTCAAGAAGGACGATGTCCGGCTCACCGAAGAGGAGTGCGTGCAGCTCAAGCAGTTGTTCGCCTTCTCGGTGAAGGAGACGGACGACGGCTACCGGATCACCACGATCCGCAGCACGAACGGCCGGGATCGGCTCTGGAAGGGACAGGTCGTCACCGAGGAGCAGAACCGGACCCTCCAGAAGTACTTCGGGCGGACCCACGACGAGTTCCGTCGGAAGTTCCGCCGGCACCGGGTGTTCGAGCCCCCGGCGCCCGAATCGCTCGAGGACCTGCTCCGTCTCGAGGACGACGACTTCGAGCGGACCTCCGGGGAGTACGACCCGAAGGAGAGCGAGGACAACGACAATCGGTGGCGCAAGCCCCGGAGGATGTTCGTCGTGGACATGGGGGCGGGTGCGGCCAAGCGCCTCCTCCGCGAGGCCGACCTCGACACCCTCTCCGTCGAGCAGCGGTTCGAGATGCGGACCGGTTGGGCGCTTCGGGAGTTCCCGCTGACCGTGGGTCGGGCGGCGGACCCCGAACTGGCGCAGTCCCTGCGAGGGGCCCGCTTCGGCGACCGCGTCGTGGCGGAGCGCGTCGAGTCGGCCTCCGAGGCCTGGCTGGCCGACCGCATGAGGCATGTGCTGCGGAACCAGATGTGCTCGGTTCACGAGCTCAACGAGGTGCTCGACATGTCGTGGTGCGGGGTGGCGTTCCGGAAGGGCTCCATCCAGAAGCGCGCCAAGGCGGCGAAGCGCCTGCGGGTCATCGAGGGGTTCCGTAAGTCGGGGAACCTGCCCGAGTGGATGATCATGGAGGTCCTCCCGGTCATCCCGCCCGACCTGCGGCCGCTCGTACCACTCGACGGCGGCCGGTTCGCCACCAGCGACCTGAACGAGCTCTACCGGAAGGTGATCAACCGGAACAACCGGCTCCGGAGGCTGCTCGAGCTCAAGGCGCCGGAAGTCATCGTGCGCAACGAGAAGCGCATGCTGCAGGAAGCGGTGGACGCGCTGCTCGACAACGGCCGTCGGGGCCGGGTGCTCAAGGGCACGAACAACCGTCCGCTGAAGTCGCTCTCCGACACCCTCAAGGGCAAGCAGGGCCGCTTCCGGCAGAACCTGCTCGGCAAGCGGGTGGACTACTCGGGCCGTTCCGTCATCGTGGTCGGCCCCGAACTCCAGCTTCACCAGTGCGGGTTGCCCAAGAAGATGGCGCTCGAGCTGTTCAAGCCGTTCCTGTTCAACCGGCTCGAGCACGAGGGCGAGGCGGTCACGATCAAGCAGGCCCGCGAGCTGGTCGAACAGCAGGAGCCGAAGGTCTGGGACTTCCTCGACGAGGTCATCAGCGAGCATTCGGTGCTGCTGAACCGGGCGCCGACGCTGCATCGGCTGGGGATCCAGGCGTTCGAGCCGGTGCTCGTGGAGGGGAAGGCGATCCGCATCCATCCGCTGGTGTGCAGCGCCTTCAACGCCGATTTCGACGGCGACCAGATGGCCGTCCACGTTCCGCTCAGTCCCGAGGCCCAGGTCGAGGCGTCGCTGCTCATGCGCTCGTCGCGGAACATCCTGTCTCCCGCCCACGGGGGGCCGCTCGCGGTGCCGACGCAGGACATGGTGCTCGGCATCTACTACCTGTCGAAGCCGCAGGTTTCGCCCGTGGAGCACCGCAAGGCGTTCGCTTCCGCGGACGACGTGCTGCTCGCCCACGCCGCTGGTGATGTGCACACGTTGACTCCGATCCGGTTCCGCCATACCGGGGAAGTGCTGGAGACCCACGACAGCCAGGACCTGTTGCGGATCGAGCCGACCCTGGTGGAGAACAAGCGGATCGACACGACGGTCGGCCGGGTCATCCTGAACGATGCCCTTCCGCACGACATGCCGTTCGTGAACGGGGTGCTCAAGAAGAAGGGAATCCAGAACCTGGTGCGGTACGTGTATCTGCGCTACGGGCAGGAGAACACGTCCGCGGTGCTCGACGCGCTGAAGGATCTCGGATTCGAGTTCTCGACCCGCAGCGGGACTTCGATCGGGCTCGGAGATCTCGTGGTGCCGCCGAACAAGGCGCGTCTGGTCGAGGAAGCGAAGGTCGAAGTGGCGCGGGTGGAGGAGCAGTACCAGCAGGGCGCCATCACCGGCGGCGAGCGCTACAACAAGGTCATCGACGTGTGGTCGAACGCCACGAACCGGGTGGCGGAGGACATGCTGGAGACGATGCAGGGGCGCGAGCGGGACACCGGCCGGTTCAGCCCGGTGTTCATGATGGTGGACTCGGGAGCCCGGGGCAGCGAGAAGCAGATCCGGCAGCTCGCCGGGATGCGCGGCCTGATGGCGAAGACCTCCGGGGAGATCATCGAGACGCCGATCACGAGCAACTTCCGCGAGGGTCTGAGCGTCATCCAGTACTTCATCTCCACCAATGGAGCGCGGAAGGGGCTCGCCGACACGGCGCTCAGGACCGCGGACGCCGGCTATCTGACCCGGCGGCTCGCCGACGTGGCGCAGGACGTGATCGTCACCCGGCTCGACTGCGGGACGGACCGCGGCATCCGCGCCGAGCCGATCATCGAGGCCGGGGAGGTCATCGAGCCGCTTCGGGAGCGGGTCGTGGGGCGCGTCAGCGTGGAAGAGATCAAGGACTTCCGCGGCGACGTGATCGTGAGCGCCGGGGACGAGATCACCTGGGAGATCGCGAGCGCCATCGAGAGTTCGGGCGTGCCGATGGTGAAGATCCGCTCGGTCCTGACCTGCGAAACACGCCGCGGCATCTGCGCCATGTGCTACGGCCGCAACCTCGCCACCGGGCGGATGGTGGATCTGGGCGAGGCGGTGGGCATCATCGCCGCGCAGTCCATCGGCGAGCCTGGCACCCAGCTCACGATGCGGACGTTCCACATCGGCGGGACCGCCAGCGTCTTCGAGAACTCGGCGCTCGAGGCCCGCCACGACGGGATCCTGGCGTTCTCGGACAACCTCCGCACCGTGACCGATCGCCACGGCACCCTCGTGGTGATCAACCGCAAGGGGAGCGTCGAGGTGCGGGGCGAGGACGGTATCGAGAGCCACCCGGTGTCCTACGGGGCGCGGATCCAGGTGGCCGAGGGAGCCGGGGTGGAGGCCGGCCAGACGATCGTCGAGTCGGACACCTACAGCTTCTCGATCCTCACCGAGGAGGAGGGCATCGTCCGGTTCCAGGACATCCTCGCCGATGTCACGATGATCCAGGAAGTGGACAATGTGACGTTCCGCTCCCGCCCGGTGATCATCGAATCGCAGGACGACCGCTACGAGCCCCGGATCACGATCGAGGACCGGACCGGCGACAGGATCCGGACCTACCTGATGCCGTCGCGGGCCCACCTCGAAGTGGAGGAAGGGCAGGTCGTGCGACCGGGGGACGTGCTCGCCAAGATCCCGCGCGAGACGACCAAGACGAAGGACATCACGGGCGGGCTGCCGCGGGTGGTCGAGCTGTTCGAGGCCCGGGCGCCGAAGAAGCCGGCGCTGATCAGCGAGATCGACGGACGTCTCAGCTACGGCGAGGTCACCAAGGGGAAGCGCCAGATCATCGTGCGCTCCGCCGACACCGACACCGAGAAGCGGTACGAGGTGCCCCGCGGCGTGCACATCAGTGTCCGCGAGGGCGAGGAGGTGCGCCACGGAGATCCGCTCATGGACGGTCCCCGGAACCCCCACGACATCCTCGACGTGCTCGGACCGGAGGAGCTGCAGCGCTATCTGATCAACGAGATCCAGGAGGTTTACCGGCTCCAGGGCGTCGTGATCGACGACAAGCACATCGAGGTCATCATCAGCCGGATGATGCGCTGGGTGAAGATCCCCGAGCGGGCGGAGGTGGACCCCAAGACGGGCGAGATGACCGACCCGGTGGGCGAAACCGACCTGATCGCGGGCGACATCGTCTCGCGGACGCGCTTCGAAGAGGCGAACGTCAAGGCGATCAACGAGGGCGGCCGGCCCGCCATGGGTCGCCCGGCGCTGCTGGGCCTCACCAAGGCGTCGCTCAAGACGGAGAGCTTCATCTCGGCGGCGTCCTTCCAGGAGACGACGAAGGTCCTGACCGAGGCGTCCCTCGAGGGCAAGGTGGACTACCTGCGGGGGCTCAAGGAGAACGTGATCATGGGCCGGCTGATCCCGGCGGGCACCGGGCTGGCGGAGCACCAGCAGTTCGTGTTCCCCGAGGACATGGAGGCTCAGCGGGCTCTCGTGCACGACGAGTCCGATGTGGCCACCGCCTACACCGGGTACTGATCCAGGGGCCCGCAGGGAGCGCCGCTCTCGTACGGAGCGCCGCTCTCCACCGGTTCTCCCGGTAGGGGTGCGGCACCGCGCCCCGTCTGACCGGTGCAGCTCCATACCGACGATCTGCCGGGTGTGCCGCTCTGGAGAGCGGCGCTCCATAACGCCGGACTGGAGTCCGGCGCTCCTTGCGCTCCTTATGGCGTTTGACTCCGATCGTCGCCCGCACCTACAATCCCCGGTTCCCGCTCAGGCTTCACGACCTCAGTTCCAGCGCCCGAGCGACCGCGCCCCACCGGGGTGCGACACCGCAGATCGGGTGGCCCCGAGCTCCTTTCGGATGTGTGCGGTGGGCGCGAAGTGAAGACGAATTCCCCCCCCTCGCGAGGGGCCCACCTTTCCCGGAGAACGGACCCGACCTTCCCATGCCCACGATCCACCAACTTGTCCGCAAGGGCAGGAAGCGGATGGCGCCCGGCACCGATTCGCCGGCGCTCCAGCGCTGTCCGCAGCGGCGGGGCGTCTGCGTCCGGGTCTTCACGATCAATCCGAAGAAGCCGAACTCGGCGCTTCGCAAGGTGGCGCGCGTCCGCCTCACCAACGGGATCGAGGTGACCACCTACATCCCCGGCGTGGGACACACCCTTCAGGAGCACTCGATCGTGTTGATCCGCGGCGGTCGCGTCAAGGATCTCCCCGGTGTTCGCTACCACGTGATCCGGGGCGCTCTCGATGCGGTGGGCGTGGACGGCCGCCGCAACGCCCGATCCAAGTACGGCGCCAAACGGCCCAAGGCCTGAGCCGCTTCCGAGGTTCCTGACGATGTCCCGTCGCCGCGATGTCCCGAAACGGCCGCCGGTCCCCGACCCGCGCTACCAGAGCGGTCTGGTCTCCGCCTTCATCAACAAGGTGATGCAGGACGGCAAGAAATCCATCGCCGAGCGAATCGTTTATGGAGCGTTCGACCGGATCAAGGACACGACCGGGAGCGATCCGCTGAGCACGTTCCGGGAGGCGGTCTCCAACGTGAAGCCGAGTCTCGAGGTGAAGAGTCGGCGGAAGGGCGGCTCGAACGTCCAGGTTCCCTTCGAGGTGCGCCCCGAGCGCCGCACCTCGCTCTCGCTCCGGTGGCTCGTCGGGTTCGCCCGGCGTCGCCCGGAGAAAACGATGATCGAGCGCCTCGCCGGCGAGCTCCTCGACGCCTCGCAGAGTCGCGGTGGCGCGATCAAGAAGCGCGAGGACACCCACCGCATGGCCGAGGCGAACAAGGCGTTCGCCCACCACCGCTGGTAGAGCCCCGTCGTTTCTGCTGCCGTCTCTCCCGTCGCCTCTGTTCCTGACCCCCACGAAGCTGCAATCCACCGGAAAACTCCGCCGCCAGAACCGTCATGCCCCGCAAGGTCGCCCTCGCCGACACCCGGAACATCGGGATCATGGCGCACATTGACGCCGGGAAGACGACCACCACCGAACGCATCCTCTACTACACCGGGATCACCTACAAGCTCGGTGAGGTCCATGAGGGCACCGCCACCATGGACTGGATGGAGCAGGAGCAGGAGCGCGGCATCACGATCACGTCGGCGGCCACCACCTGCTTCTGGAAGGACCACCGCATCAACATCATCGACACCCCCGGCCATGTGGATTTCACGGCCGAGGTGGAGCGGTCGCTCCGGGTTCTCGACGGCGCCGTTGCGGTGTTTTGTGCGGTCGGCGGCGTCGAGCCCCAGTCGGAGACGGTCTGGCGTCAGGCCGACAAGTACGGCGTGCCGCGGATCGCGTTCGTGAACAAGATGGACCGCGCCGGAGCGGACTTCGACGGGGTCATCTCCCGGATCGAGGCCCGGCTCGGGGCCCGAGCGGTGGCGACCCAGTTGCCCATCGGCGCCGAGGCGGACTTCGAGGGCGTCCTCGATCTGATCGGGATGCGCGAGATCCGCTACCACGGCGACACCCTGGGCGCGAGTTTCGAGGAGCTGCCCATCGCGCCCGAACGGGAGGAAGCCGCGCTCATCGCCCGCGAGGCGCTGGTGGAGAAGATCTGCGAGTGCGACATCGAAGCGCTCGAGGCGTGGGACGAGCGCGGGGATCTGAACGCCGCGGAGTGCGAGGCCGCCCTGCGGCGAGCCACTCTCTCGCTGCAGATCGTCCCCGTCGTCTGCG
Source organism: Vicinamibacteria bacterium (assembly GCA_965232015.1). Taxonomy (GTDB): domain Bacteria; phylum Acidobacteriota; class Vicinamibacteria; order Marinacidobacterales; family Marinacidobacteraceae; genus JAJEAO01. Next base: position 3,555,564 of record OZ246946.1, read on the forward strand.
GCTCGGCGTTCCGGAACAAGGGCGTTCAGCCGCTGCTCGATGCGGTCGTGGCGTATCTCCCCGCCCCCACCGATGTCCTGCCGATGACCGGGACGCGGTCACCCGTCGTCGCCGGGCTCGACGCGCAGGTGCGGGTCTCGTCGAACGGGACCCCGCCCGGCGAGGCGGCCGTCGCCGAGGATCTCGTCGTTCGGGAGGCGCGGGACGATGCGCCGTTCGCCGCGCTCATCTTCAAGGTGATGGCCGATCCCTACGTGGGGCAACTCTCCTTCTTCCGTGTTTATTCCGGGGTCCTCCGCGCCGGCGACACCGTCCTGAACTCGGTCCGCGGGCGCCGCTCCCGGATCGGCCGGCTCCTCAAGGTGCACGCCAACAAGCGCGAGGAGATCCGGGAGGTGTACGCCGGCGATATCGCCGCCGCCGTCGGCCTCCGCAACTCCACGACCGGCGAGACGATCTGCGACCCCGCCGCACCGGTCGTGCTCGAGGCCATGGAGTTCCCGGAGCCGGTCATTTCCCGCGTGATCGAACCCCGGACCAAGGCGGACCAGGAGCTGCTGTCCGTTGCGCTGGGCAAGCTCACCCACGAAGACCCCACGTTCCGGGTCACGACCGATCTCGAGACCGCCCAGACGATCATCAGCGGGATGGGGGAGCTCCACCTCGAGATCCTGGTGGACCGCCTGCTCCGGGAGTTCCAGGTGGGCGCCGTCGTCGGCGATCCCCGCGTCGCCTATCGGGAGGCGATCCGCCACACGGTGCGGACCGAGGGACGCCACGTGCGCCAGACCGGGGGACGAGGCCAGTACGGCCACGTCCGGATCGAGGTCTCTCCCAACCACGATTCGCCGTTCGAGTTCGAGAACGCGATCGTGCGCGGCGCCGTCCCCCGCGAGTACATCCCGGCGGTGGAGCAGGGCGCGCGCGACGCGCTCGAAGGCGGCCCGCTCGCCGGTTACCCCGTCACCGGGGTCACCGTGCGTCTTTACGACGGCTCCTTCCACGCGGTGGACAGTTCGGAGCTCGCCTTCCGGATCGCCGGCTCGCTCGCGACCCGGGAGGCGCTTCGCCGCTGCTCGCCGTTCATTCTCGAGCCGGTCATGAAGGTCGAGGTCGTCACCCCCGACGAGTACACCGGCGAGGTCATGGGCGATCTGTCGTCCCGCCGGGCCCGCATCACCGGGCTCTCGGTCCGGGGGAACGCCCGCGTGATCGACGCGCAGGTGCCCCTCGCGCAGATGTTTGGCTACGCCACCGACATTCGCTCGGCCACCCAGGGCCGAGCCACCTACACGATGCACTTCGGGTCTTACGAAGAGGCTCCGGAAGCGGTCATGACGGAGGTCATGGCCGGCGCCTGAGCCGGACGCCAGCAGGAGCCGCACTCGACCGGAATCGCCCCCATGAACGAAAAGATCCGCATTCGGCTGAAGGCCTTCGACCATCGGTTGCTGGACCAGTCCACCAGCGAGATCGTGGAGACGGCGAAGCGGACCGGCGCCAGGGTGGCGGGCCCGATTCCGTTGCCCACCGTGAAGAACCGCTACACGGTGCTGCGTTCCCCGCATGTGGACAAGAAGTCCCGCGAGCAGTTCGAGCTGCGCACCCACAAGCGGCTCCTCGACATCCTCGGCTCCACGCCCACGACCGTGGACGCCCTTTCCCGTCTCGATCTCCCCGCGGGCGTCCATGTGGAGATCAAGGCGATGGTTTCGTCCTGACGACGGGTTCGCGGGAACATCGAGACAGGAGGACATCGGGATGGACGGTCTTCTGGGGGTGAAGCTGGGGATGACCCAGCGGTTCACCGAGAGTGGCGCGGTGGTGCCGGTGACCCTGCTGCGGGTCGGGCCCTGCGTCGTGATCCAGCGCAAGACGACGGAGACGGATGGCTATTCCGCGGCGCAGGTCGGCCTCGAAGGAACCGGCCGCCGCGGCCAACGCGTCCGGGCGCAGGCCACCCGGCTCGTGGCCGCCGGAGCGACCGGTCGGGTGTCCGTGCTGCGCGAATTCCGACCCGATGAGGGCGAATCGGTGGCAGTGGGCGCCCGGTTCGGCGCCGACGTGTTCGCGCCCGACGACCGGGTTCGGGTCAGCGGGGTGAGCAAGGGCCGCGGTTTCTCGGGCGTCATGCGCCGTCACGGCTTCCACGGCGGGCCGGCATCCCATGGCTCCAAGTTCCATCGGGCCCCCGGTGCGATCGGCATGTGCGCCACGCCGTCGCGGGTCCTGCCCGGGACGCGGCTCCCCGGTCACTACGGGCAGGACCGGGTCACGGTGCGGAATCTCCGGGTCGTGGATGTGGATGCGTCGCGGAATCTGGTCGCGGTCCGGGGAGCGGTTCCCGGGCCACGCGGCGGCGTTGTGGAGATCCGGAAGGCGTAACGCCCGGGAGCACGACGCGATGACGGAACAGACGACGGCAGCCCCGACGGCGCCGGTCCTCGGAGGCGGGGAGGCGGCGCTCGACCCCAACGTGTTCGGCGCCGCGGTGAAGCCCGCGCTTCACTACGACGCCGTGCGCCAGTACCGCGCCGGCCTCCGCGCCGGGACTCACGCCACGAAGACCCGGGCCCAGGTCCGCGGGGGCGGTCGGAAGCCGTGGAGGCAGAAGGGCACCGGGAACGCCCGGGTCGGCAGTCGCCGAAATCCGCTGTGGCGGAGTGGCGGCGTCGTTTTCGGCCCGACGCCGCGCGATTACAGCTACCGGCTGAACGGCAAGATGCAGCGCGGGGCGCTTCGCTCGGCGCTGTCGCTCCGGGCCGGCGAGGGCCGGGTGCGGCTCTACGACGAGATCGTCCTCGAAGCCCCCGCGACCCGCACTCTGGTGCGCCGCCTCGCCGACTGGAACGTCGGTCCCGGCCGGATTCTGCTGGTGGAGTCGGATCCCTCCGACGAGCTGTGGCTCTCGGCCCGCAACCTCCAGCGAGTCGAGTTGGTCAGCGTGGCCGGGCTGCACACCTACGACGTCCTGAAGGCGGGCGTGGTCCTCATCCGCCGCGCCTCGCTCGAGGCTCTTGCCGCCAAGCTCGCCGAAGCCGGAGGCCACTGATGGAGTCCGATCGCGTGATCCTCGGACCGGTGACGACCGAGAAGGCGGACCGGCTGCAGGAAAAGCACAACGTCGTGTGTTTCCGCGTCCACCCGGACGCGAACAAGGTCCAGATCCGCCGCGCCGTCGAGAGCCTGTTCGAGGTGGAAGTCACGGCGGTGCGCACCGCCGGGTACCGGGGCAAGCTGAAGCGGTGGGGGCGGTACGTCGGCCGGAAGCCGGACTGGAAGAAGGCTTTCGTGACCCTGGCCGAGGGCCATTCGGTCCAGATCTTCAAGGGCGTATAGAACCGTTATGCCGATCAGGAAATCCCGACCGACATCCCCCGGGCGCCGCTTCCACACCGTTCAGACCTTCGAGGAGCTGACGACCCGCCGTCCGCTGAAGTCGCTGACCCGTGGCAAGAAGTCGAGCGGCGGTCGGGGCGGCGGCGGCCGGATTTCAGTGCGCTTTCGGGGCGGCGGGCACAAGCGCCGTCTGCGCGCGATCGACTTCCGCCGCGCCAAGCCCGGCATTCCGGCGAAAGTCGCGACGATCGAGTACGACCCGAACCGTTCGGCGCGGATCGCGCTCCTGCACTACGCCGACGGCGAGAAGCGCTACGTCCTGCACGCCGTCGGGATGAACGTGGGCGACACGGTGGTCGCGAGCGACGCGGCGGAGATCCTTCCCGGGAACGTGCTGCGGATCGAGCGCATCCCGCTCGGTGCCACGATCCACAACGTGGAGCTGCGTCCCGGCGGCGGCGGAAAGATGGCTCGCAGCGCCGGCTCCTTCGTGCAGCTCATCGCCAAGGAAGGGCGTTACGCCCAGGTGCGCCTGCCGTCCGGTGAGGTGCGGCGGGTCCTTCGGGAGTGCCGGGCCACGATCGGCCAGGTGTCCAACCTCGAGCACGAGAACGTGAAGCTGGGGAAGGCGGGCCGGAAGCGCTGGCTGGGGCGGCGGCCGCACAACCGCGGGGTCACCATGAATCCGGTGGACCACCCGCACGGCGGCGGTGAGGGCAAGAGCTCGGGCGGACGTCACCCGGTGAGTCCGTGGGGCATGCCCACGAAGGGCTACAAGACCCGGAACAACAAGCGCACCGATTCGATGATCGTGCGCTCGCGCAAGCGGCGCCGGAAGTAGGCCGCGGTGAACGAGACGGTGCGACGTTCCAGAACGACGATCCACGACCGGGAATCGGGAGACAGGTGATGCCGCGTTCGGTTCGCAAGGGCCCCTACATTGAGGAGAGCCTCATCCGGAAGGTCGAGGACGCCCACGTGGCGCGCCGCCAGACGATCATCAAGACCTGGTCACGGCGTTCCACCATCCTGCCGCAGATGGTGGGCCTGACCTTCGCGGTGCACAACGGCAAGAAGTTCATCCCGGTCTATATCACCGACAACATGGTCGGACACAAGCTGGGTGAGTTCTCGCCGACGCGCACCTTCAAGGGGCACAAGGTCAAGACCGAGAGAGCGAGGGCTCGGCGATGATCGAAGCCGTGGCCCGCGCCCGGGCCGTGCCCGGGTCCGCGCAGAAGGCGCGTCTGGTGCTGGATCTGATCCGCGATCTCCCGGCCGCGGACGCCATCTCCGTTCTCCAGAACACGAATCGCCGCGCCGCTCCCATCATCGAGAAGGTCCTGCGTTCGGCCATCGCGAATGCGCAGAATCGCGCCCTCGCCGAGGCGAAACGGATCGACGAGGACGAGCTCATGGTCAGCGCCGCCTTCGCCGATGTCGGCCCCGCCCGCACCATCGCGCGCAGTGGCCGGCGCGCCCGGATCCGCCGGATCCGCCGGCGGACCACGCACTACACGATCCGGGTCACGGCCCGGGAAGAGGATTAGGCATGGGTCAGAAGGTCCATCCGTACGGGTTCCGGCTCGGCTACAGCAAGACCTGGCGGTCCCGCTGGTACGCCGCCGGGAGCTACCGCGATTCCCTGCACGAGGACCTCCAGCTGCGCCGCCTGCTGAAGCGGCGCCTGTACCACGCCGGCATCTCCAAGGTGGACATCGAGCGGCCCGGCAACAAGCTCAACATCTACATCCACACCTCCCGCCCCGGGATCATCATCGGCCGGAAGGGGACCGAGGTGGAGAAGCTGACCCGTGATCTGCGCAAGCGCACCGGGAAGGAAGTGCACATCCGGCCGCTCGAGGTCATCAAGCCGGAGCTCGACCCGCAGCTCGTCGCCGAGTCCATCGCGCTCCAGCTCGAGAAGCGGATCGCGTTCCGGCGCGCCATGCGGAGGGCGATCGAGAACACGATGCGCAACGGCGCCAAGGGCGTGCGCATTCGCTGCGCCGGGCGCCTGAACGGCGCCGACATCGCGCGCTCCGAGTGGTACCTGGAGGGGCAGTTGCCGCTCCACACCCTGCGCGCGGATATCGAGTACGGCCTCGCGGAGGCCTTCACCACCTACGGACAGATCGGGGTCAAGTGCTGGGTTTACCGAGGCGTGAGCGACCTCGTGCCCCGCGCCTCCCGGGGGCCGATGCTCTGACCCAGGGCTGACGAAGGAGGGAACCAGCGATGCTGATGCCGAAGAAGACGCGCTACCGGAAGCGGCAGCGCGGTCGCATGCGGGGCAAGTCCTGGACCGGGCAGACCGTGGCCTTCGGCGACTACGGCCTCAAGACGCTGGAGCCCGGATACATCACGAACCGGCAGATCGAATCGGCGCGAGTCGCGATCACGCGGTTCGTGCGGCGCACCGGACGGCTGTGGATCCGCATCTTCCCGGACCGGCCGATCACCCGGAAGCCGCAGGAAACCCGGATGGGTAAGGGGAAGGGAAGCCCCGAGGGTTGGGTCGCGGTGGTGCGCCCCGGGAGGATCCTCTTCGAAATGGAGGGAATCTCCCGCGATCAGGCGGTCGAGGCGATGCGCCTCGCCAGCCACAAGCTTCCGGTCAAGACCCGTTTCGTCGGACGCTTCGAGGAGGAGACGGGATGAAGGCCGCCCAGGTGCGCGAGCTGACGCACGACGAGCTCGGGAACCACATCCGCGAGACGACCAGGGAGCTCTTCGAGGCGCGCATCGAGGCGACCACCGGGCAGCTCGGGCATACGCACAAGGTCAAGATGCTCCGGCGCCGACGCGCCCGGTTCCTCACGATCCTTCGCGAGCGCGAGCTCGGGATCGAGATAACGGAAGGAGGAAACGCAGCGGGCTGACGCCGCTCGCGCACGGACATGCCGAAACTCATCAAGACCGGGACCGTCGTCTCCGATCGTCCGGACAAGACCATCACGGTTCTCGTGGAGCGCCTGGTGCAGCACCCGCTCTACAAGCGCCGGTACAAGAAATCCAGCCGGTTCGCGGTCCACGACGAGGCGAACGCGGCCCGACTCGGGGACCGGGTCCAGATCGAGGAGTGCCGGCCGCGGTCCCGAACCAAGCGGTTTCGCCTTCTCCGGGTGCTGGAGCGCGCGTCATGATCCAGATGCAGTCGGTGCTGCACGTGGCCGACAACTCGGGAGCCCGCCGGGTCACGTGCATCCTCCCCGCCACCCGTGCTTCGGGCGGCGGCGTGGGCCGGATCGCCCGGCTCGGGGATGTGATCACCGCATCGGTCCGGGAGGCGGCTCCCGGGAGCGCGGTGAAGAAGGGAACCGTGGTTCGCGCGGTCATCGTGCGCACCCGCAAGGAACATCGTCGGCCCGACGGCTCGTACATCCGCTTCGGAGACAACGCCGCGGTTCTGGTGAACGACCAGAAGGAACCGACCGGGACCCGCGTCTTCGGACCGGTGGCGCGGGAGCTGCGCGAACGCCAGTTCATGAAGATCGTCTCGCTGGCGCCGGAGGTTCTCTGAGATGCCGAGTCGCCGCACCCCGCCGCCGCCCCGCCGGATCCACCTCCGGAAGAACGATCTGGTCATGGTCATCGCCGGCGCCGACAAGGGCAGGCGCGGCCGCGTCCTGCGCGTGTTCCGCGATACCGGTCGGGTCCTCGTCGAGGGAGTCCGCATGATCCAGCGCCACACCAAGGCGAACCCCCGGCAGAACATCAAGGGCGGCGTTGTGGAGCGGGAGGCGCCCATCGCGGTGTCCAACGTGATGGTCATTGATCCAGAGACGAATCTGCCCACCCGCATCCGGCGCACCCGCCTCACCGACGGACGGAAGGTGCGGGTCAGCGTTCGCTCGGACGGAGTGATCGACCGATGAGCCGCCTCCAGGAGCGTTACCGCGACCGGATCGCCGGAGACCTGCGCGAGAGGCTCGGGATCGGGAGCGTCCATCAGGTGCCGCGAGTCACCAAGGTCGTCGTCAACATGGGCGTCGGCGAGGGATCCCGCGAGCACAAGTTCATTGACGCGGCGGTGAGCGACCTGCGCGCGATCACGGGGCAGCAGCCGGTCGTGACCCGGGCCCGGAAGTCGATCGCCAACTTCAAGATCCGCGACGGGATGCCGGTCGGGGCCCGGGTCACCCTGCGCGGCCGGCGCATGTACGAGTTCATGGATCGCCTGATCAACATCGCCCTGCCCCGGGTCCATGACTTCCGGGGGGTGCCGGAACGGGCCTTCGACGGACGGGGGAACTACACCCTCGGCCTCACCGATCAGTCGGTCTTCCCCGAGATCGACTACTCGAAGATCGAGAAGACCCGCGGCATGAACATCACGATCTGCACCACGGCGGTGGAGGACGACCCCGCTCGCGAGCTGCTGCGCGCGTTCGGGATGCCGTTCGCCCGGCGGGAAGGCTGAGCGAGGGGTCGAAGGGAGAACGAACCGTGGCGAAGAAATCACTGATTGCCAAGGCCAAGGCAAAGCCCAAGTTCCGGGTCCGGGGCTACAACCGTTGTCTCAACTGCGGACGATCCCGCGCCTATCTGCGCAAGTTCGGGCTCTGCCGCCTGTGTTTCCGCAAGTACGCGCTCGCGGGCGAGATCCCTGGCGTGATCAAGGCGAGCTGGTAGGAGTCCTCCATGTGGTCTGACCCCATTTCCGACATGCTGACCCGGATCCGCAACGCCGTGCGGGCCCGTCACGACTACGCCGAGATCCCGGCCTCGGGCCTCAAGCAGGAGATCGTCCGTATCCTCCACGAGGAGGGGTACGTGGACGGCTGGGAACGGCTGCCCGCCCATCCCCAGGACATCCTGCGGGTCCGCATCCGACGGCTGCCCGGGAACCGGGATGCGTTGACCGGGCTGAAGCGGGTGTCGAAGCCCGGCACCCGGGTTTACGCCTCGAGCTCCGGCATCATGAAGACGCAGGGCGGCCTCGGAGTCACGGTGCTCTCGACGTCGCGCGGCGTGATGACCGGCCGTCAGGCCCGCGAACTGGGCGTCGGCGGCGAGATCCTCTGCCAGGTCTGGTGAGAGTGCGCTTCCACATTCGAGGTCGGAGAGGAGAGCGATGTCCCGCATTGGCGTGAAGCCGATCCCGCTCCCGGCCGGGGTGTCGGTGATGATCGGCGATTCCGAGGTCCATGTCCGCGGTCCGAAGGGGTCCCTGACCTCTCCCGTGCCTCCCGGCGTGGCGGTCCGGCAGGAGGACTCGCGTCTCCGCGTGTCCCTGGCGAGCCGTGGCGGCACCAAGGCGATGTGGGGTCTTGCCCGGGCGCTTCTCGCGAACGCCGTGACCGGCGTCTCCACCGGGTTCCGCAAGGAACTCGACATCGTGGGAGTCGGCTATCGGGCCCAGGTCCAGGGTCGTCAGGTGAACTTCTCGCTCGGGTACTCGCACCCGATCGAGTTCCCGATCCCGCCGGGCATCGAAGTGCAGGTGGACAAGCGAACGCACATCGTGGTTTCGGGAATCGACAAGCAGGCGGTCGGCGAAGTGGCGGCGCGGATGCGGGCGCTGCGCAAGCCCGACCCCTACAAGCAGAAGGGCGTTCGCTACACCGGGGAACGCCTCATCAAGAAGGCTGGCAAGACCGGCGCCTGAGGCAGGAGACCGAGAGAACCCATGTCGAAGCTGACCCGCCGCCAGATGCGGCGGCGCATCCACGCCCGGATCCGCCGGAAGGTCGTCGGGACCTCCGACCGGCCACGGCTGGCGGTGTTCCGGTCGCTGAAGCACATCTACGCCCAGGTGATTGACGACACCGCCGGGCGCACCCTGGTGGCGGCGGGAAGCCGCGAGGTCGGAGTCGCTGACGGCGGCAACGCCAGCGGCGCCACCGCGGTCGGGACTCTCCTGGCCGAGCGCGCCCGCACCGCCGGGATCCGGACCGTGGTCTTCGACCGCGGCGGAGTCAAGTACCACGGGCGGGTCAAGGCGCTCGCCGACGCCGTTCGCGCGGGAGGGATCCGATGCTGAACATGCGCCCCCCGGGGCGGCGCCCGCCCCGCGGGCCCCGCAACATGCAGCTCGAGCGGACGGGAGATCCGGACCTCAAGGACAAGGTGGTCTCGATCAACCGTGTCACCAAGGTGGTGAAGGGCGGCAAGAACCTGTCGTTCTCCGCTCTCGTCATCGTGGGCAACGAGAACGGCCGCGTGGGTTTCGGACTCGGCAAGGCCCGCGAGGTTCCCGCGGCGATCAAGAAGGGAATCGAGATCGCCAAGAAGAACCTGACCGAGATCCCGCGCGAGGGCACCACGATCATGCACAAGGTCGTCGGAGTCTTCGGAGCCGGCCGCGTTCTGCTGAAGCCCGCCTCCGAAGGGACCGGAGTGATCGCGGGCGGCCCCGTCCGCGCCGTGATCGAGCTCGCCGGCATCCGCGACATCCTGACCAAGTCCCTCGGCACCGCGAACCCGAAGAACGTGGTCGAGGCCACCATGGCCGGACTGCTGTCGCTCCGCACCCGGGAACAGGTCGCCGAGCTCCGGGGCAAGGACGTGAGCCACATCGAAGCCGAGATGAAGGCATAGAGCAAGAGAGCAAGAAGGACAAGAACGCCATGACATCCACCGGTTCCGAAGGAAGCCCAGACCGGCCGGCGGTCACCGTGCAGCAGGTTCGCGGCCTCGCCGGCTCCACGCGGCATCAGCGGGCCGTCGTCCGCGGCCTCGGCTTGCGCCGCATCGGTCACACCGTGACCCGGCCGGACAACCCGATGACGCGGGGCATGGTGGCCCGGGTGCCGCATCTGGTTCGCATCATCGCCGCCTCGACGGAGAGCGGGAGGGACGAGTCGTGAGTCTCCACGAGTTGAAGCCGCCCGCCGGCGCCGTCCGTCCGCGCAAGCGGCGCGGTCGCGGCCCCGGCTCCGGGACCGGCAAGACCGCCGGCCGGGGTCACAAGGGCGCCCGTTCCCGGTCCGGCTACTCGCTCCGGCGAGGCTTCGAGGGCGGCCAGATGCCGCTCATCCGCCGGGTGCCGAAGCGCGGGTTCACCAACATCTTTCGCCGCGAGTTCGAGATCGTGAATGTCTCCGATCTGGACCGGTTCGCCGATGGGGCGGTCGTCTCCGAGCGCGAGTTCGCGGAGGCCCGGCTGGTCCGGGGGCTCCGCGTGGTCCCCCGCGGCGAGGGCGAGGAGCCGAAGCTGGTTCGCCGCCGCGGCTTCCGGATCAAGGTGCTCGGCGACGGCGAAGTGGACCGGCGGTTGACGATCCGCGCGCACGCGTTCAGCGGCGCCGCCCGCCGCAAGATCGAAGCGGCGGGCGGAACCTGCGAAGTGCTCGGCAACGGTCCCGAGGGTGGAGCCGGCTCGTGATCCAGTCGCTCCGCAGCATCATCCGGATCCCGGATCTTCGATCCCGGATCCTGTTCACGCTGGCGATGCTGGCGGTGTACCGGCTCGGGAACCATGTTCCCACGCCGGGGGTGAATCCGACGGCGCTGGCCAACTTCTTCGATCAGAACCGCGACACCTGGTTCGGGTTCGTGGACATGTTCTCGGGCGGGAACCTGTCGCAGGTGACCGTTTTCGCGCTGGGCATCATGCCCTACATCAGCGCCTCCATCATCCTGCAACTGCTGACCCTGGTCTGGCCCTACCTCGAAAAACTGAGCAAGGAAGGCGACCTGGGCCGCAAGAAGATCACCCAGTACACCCGCTACGGGACCGTGCTGCTCGCGGTGATCCAGTCCGCCAGCATCGCGGCGTTCCTGCAGAGCCAGAGCTTGCCCGACGGCATGAACCTGGTGAACGAGCCGGGGCTCGGCTTCACTCTGATGACGATCCTCACGATGACCGCGGGCACCGTGTTCATCATGTGGCTCGGCGAACAGATCACCGAACGCGGCGTCGGGAACGGGATGTCGCTGCTGATTTTCGCCGGGATCGTCGTCATGTTCCCGTCGGCGATCCTGAGCACCGTCCAGAACATCCGGGTCGGGCAGCAGTCCGTCCTCGGAGTGGCGATCCTGATCGTGTTCATGATCGCGGTCCTCGCGTTCATCGTGTTCGTCGAGCGCGGACAGCGGCGCATCCCGGTCCAGTACGCCAAGCGGTTCGTCGGACGCCGGATGTACCAGGGTCAGTCCACCCACATTCCGCTCAAGATCAACACCGGCGGCGTCATTCCGGTGATCTTCGCCAGCTCGATCATCGCGTTGCCGCAGACGTTCGCTTCGCTCTTCACCGAGAGCCGCTGGATGACCGCCATCGCGGAGCAGCTCCGCTGGGGGATGCCCCTCTACACGCTGCTCTACGTGATGAGCATCCTGTTCTTCTGCTACTTCTACACGGCGATCGTGTTCAAGCCCGCCGACGTGGCCGACAACATGCGCAAGAGCGGAGGCTATGTGCCCGGGATCCGTCCCGGCCGGCCCACCGCCCGGTATCTGGACTCGGTGCTCGGCAAGCTCACCTTCGTGGGGGCGATCTACCTGGCGGCGGTCGCCGTGCTCCCTGAATTCCTGCTGAACGGATTCACCGTCGCGCCGATCCCGGTCATCGGGCCCTGGCTCGACGGCGTGCTCCCGGTCTTCATCACCGAGGGCCTCGGGGTGACCTTCTACTTCGGAGGCACTTCGATCCTGATCGTGGTGGGCGTCTCCATGGATACCGCCCAACAGGTCGAGAGCCAGCTCATCATGCGCAACTACGACGGCTTCCTCGCCCGGGGCCGGATCCGCGGTCGAAGGTAGGGCTCGAGAGACTCCGATGCGCGCGATCATCCTGCTCGGCCCTCCCGGCGCGGGCAAGGGCACGCAGGCGGAGCGTCTGGCCGCGGCGCTCGGGGTGGCGCACATCTCGACCGGCGCGATCCTGCGCCAGGCCGCCGCCGAGGGAACCCCTCTCGGCCTCGAAGCGCGGCGGATCATGCAGGCGGGCGAGCTCGTCAGCGATGCGCTGGTTCTCGACATCGTCGAGGAGCGGGTGCGCGCCGACGATTGCCGCGAGGGGTTCATCCTCGACGGCTATCCGCGGAACCGGGCCCAGGCGGAGGCGCTCGATGGTCTGCTGCTCCGGATCGGCGCCGCTCCGGTCGTCGTCAACATCGCCGTTCCGACCGCGGAGCTGGAGTCCCGCATCCGTTTTCGCCGGCTCGAAACCGGGCGGGAGGACGACGCGGAGGCTGCGGTTCGGCGCCGCCTCGCGATCTACGATGCCGAATCCCGTCCCCTCCTCGACCACTACCGGGATCGGGTGAAACTGATTTCGGGGCTGGGCTCGCGCGATGAAGTGTTCGAACGTCTCCAGGAGCAGATCCTCGGGGAACTCGTCGGAGCCGGCGTCGCATGACCGTACGCACCGACGTCGAGCTGGACAAGCTCCACCAGGCCAACGCCATCACCGTGGAGACGCTCGAGCTGCTGTCGCGGAACGTGGAGCCGGGCATGACGACGGCGCGGCTCGACCGGATGGCGGCCGCGAACCTGAAGCGGCACGGCGTACGGCCCGCGTTCAAGGGGTACCGCGGCTTCCCGGCGACGCTTTGCGTCTCGGTGAACAACGAAGTGGTGCACGGGATTCCGTCGCGGTGGCGGCGCCTGCGCGACGGCGACATCGTCAGCCTGGACTTCGGTTGCATCGTGGACGGCTACTACGGCGACAACGCCATCACCGTCCCGGTCGGTGACGTGACGCCGGAGGCGGCCCGTCTGCTCGAGGTGACCGAAGAGGCCCTTCACGCCGGGATCGCGGCGGCGCGTCCCGGGAGTCCGGTGGCTTCGATCGGGACCGCCGTGTCGAGCATCGTGGAGCGGCGGGGCTACTCGGTCGTTCGCGAGTACGGCGGGCACGGGATTGGAACCAGCCTGCACTCGGATCCGTTCGTTCCCAACTTTCGGGATCCGAGACACACCACGAAACTGGTCCCCGGCGGGGTGATCGCCATCGAGCCGATGGTGAACCACGGCGGGTCGGGCGTGCGCGTCAAGCGCGACCGTTGGACCGTGATCACCCGGGACGGCAGTCTGTCCGCCCATTTCGAGCGCTCCATCGCCATCACCGACGACGGGGCCTGGATCCTCGCCGAGCCCCGCGGGACGGCTCGCGAGATGCGGGACGACGCCTCTGTCAGGGGAAGGAAGACATGACGAAGGAAGGAGCGATTTCGGTGGAGGCGATCGTCCTCGAACCACTGCCCAACGCGATGTTCCGGGTCAAGCTGGACACCGCCGACCACAAGGTGCTCGCCCACGTATCCGGGAAGATGCGGAAGAGTTTCATCAAGGTGCTGCCCGGGGATCGGGTGCTCGTCGAGCTCTCCCCCTATGACCTGAGTCGCGGCCGCATCGTGTACCGGTGCAAGTAGCGCCATGAACCGGGTCATCCCAGGGAGCCACCCATGAAGGTACGCGCGTCGGTGCGTCGGATGTGCGCCAAGTGCCGGATCATCCGTCGCCGGAGAGTGGTCCGGGTGATCTGCGAGAACCCCAAGCACAAGCAGCGTCAGAAGTGAGCGGAGTGATGAGGGGTTTCGTCCGATCCGGCGCCTTCGCCACCGCGCTCACGGTCACCTGAGGAGGAACGTTCCATGGCCAGAATCGCCGGCGTGGACCTGCCGCGTCGCAAGCGGATCGACATCGGTCTGACCTACATCTTTGGAGTCGGCCCCCACCGGGCCGGCCGGGTGCTGGCGAAGGCGGAGATCGAGCCGCATCGCAAGGTCAGCGAGTTGTCGGAAGAGGAGGTGAGCCGGATCACCCGGGTCATCGACGCCGAAGGGGGTGTCGAGGGAGACCTCCGCAAGCGGATCTCCATGGATCTCAAGAGGCTCATGGATATCGGTTGCTACCGCGGCCTCCGCCATCGTCGGGGGCTCCCGGCGCGGGGACAGCGAACCAAGACGAATTCCCGCACCCGGCGCGGTCCGCGGCGCGGCATGCGCCGCCGCTGAGGCGAGACCCAAAGGGAACCGACTGAGGAAACATGGCCAAGAAGAAAGCGAAGCGCCGCACCGGCAAGAGGCGCGAGAGGCGCACTCTGACCGCCGGCGTGGTATCCATCCAGGCGACCTACCACAACACGATCGTGACCTTCGCTGATCCGGCGGGCAACGTGGTGTGCTGGTCGAGCGCCGGAGCGCAGGGCTTCACCGGATCGCGCAAGCAGACCCCGTTCGCCGCCCAGCAGGCGGCGGGGGCGGCCGCCCGGGAGGCCCGTACGCTCGGGTGCACCCATGTGGACGTCCACGTCAAGGGGCCGGGTTCCGGGCGCGAGGCGGCGATTCGCGCCGTGGCCGCGGCTGGAATCGAGGTCAAGACGATCCGGGACGTGACGCCCATCCCCCACAACGGGTGCCGGCCCCCCAAGAAGCGACGGAACTAGGAGAAGCGACTTGGCCAGATATCGAGGTCCCGTGTGCCGGTTGTGCCGGCGCGAAGGGGCAAAGCTGTTCCTGAAGGGCGAGCGCTGTCTCACCCCGAAGTGCGCCATCGACAAGCGGAACTTCGCGCCCGGCGCCCACGGGAAGTCCCGTCGCAGCCGGGTGCAGGGCTACGGGCTCCAGTTGCGCGAGAAGCAGAAGGCGAAGCGCGTGTACGGCGTGCTCGAGCGTCAGTTCCGTCTCTACTTCAAGCAGGCGGAACGGCAGCGCGCCGTCACCGGCACCTACCTGCTCCAGCTTCTCGAGCGCCGGCTCGACAACGCCGTGTACCGCCTCGGCCTCGCGCCGTCGCGGGCGGCGGCGCGCCTGTTCGTGCGCCACGGCCACGTTCAACTCAACGGGAAGCGAGTGGACATCCCTTCGTACATCGTGAATCAGGGTGACGTGATCTCGGTGGCGGAGAGGACCCGGAAGAAGGACTTCTTCCAGCAGATTCTCGAGACCGCCGAAGGCCGCACGGTTCCGGACTGGATCCAGCGCGCGCCCGAGGATCTCGCCACCGGCAAGGTCACCGCGCTCCCGACCGGTGACGACCCGCAGCTCAAGATCCGTGAGCAGCTCATCGTTGAGCTGTACTCCCGCTAGGAAGGATCCCGTGACGAACGAAGCCACCCTGGAACTGCAGAGCCCTCGCGGACTCCACGTCGAGGAGAGCACCGAGACCTATGGCCGCTTCTCCGCCGCTCCGTTCGAGCGCGGCTGGGGGGTCACGGTCGGGAACGCGCTCCGCCGCATGCTGATCGCTTCGATCGAAGGCGCGGCGGTGACCGCCATCCGCTTCGAGGGAGTGCAGCACGAGCTGTCCACGATCCCGGGAGTCAAGGAAGACACCCTCGACATCATCCTGAACATCTCGCGCGTTCCGCTGCGGGTCCACGGATCCGAGGCGCGCACGATTCGTCTCCAGTGCCGGAAGCCGTCCGTGCTGACGTCCGGTGCGATCAAGACCGATCCCAACGTGGAGATCCTCGATCCGGACGTGCACATCGCCACGATGACCGAGCCGGGGAATCTCGATATCGAAATGCGGGTTCGGAATGCGCGCGGTTACGTCACCTCGGAGCGGAACCGGGAGCGGGAAACCGGACTCGACACCGCCTACATTCCGGTGGACTCCTCCCACTCGCCGGTCCGCCGGGTGAACTTCAAGGTGGAGCCCGCCCGCGTGGGGCAGGACACCGATTTCGACCGCCTCATCCTCGAGATCTACACGAATGGAGCGGTTCGACCCCAGGAGGCGCTCGGCACCGCCGGCCGCCTTCTGCGCGACATGCTCGGGATCTTCGTCGGCGGCGACGATGAGGATGGCGACGGGATTCCCGTTTCCGACGATCAGCGCGCGTTCGATCGTTATCGCGAGGTTTCGATCGACGAGTACCAGGATCAGCTCTCGGCGCGCGCCTACAACGGTCTCCGCAACGCCGACATCGGGACTCTCGGAGACCTGGTGCTCAAGAGCGAGCAGGATCTGTTGCGCGAGCGGAACATCGGCCGCAAGAGCATCGAGGAGATCCAGCGGCTGCTCGAGCCCCTGAACCTGCGGCTCGGTATGGGAGGTCCGGACTGATATGCGGCATCGTCACGCCCATCGCAAGCTGGGGCGGAACCCGGCGCACCGGAAGGCGCTCCTGCGGAACCTGTCGGTGACCCTGATCCAGCACGGGCATCTGCGCACGACCGTCGCGAAGGCGAAGGAAGTGCGTCCGTTCGTGGAGAAGCTGGTGACGCTCGGTCGTCGCAGCGATCTCCATGCCCGTCGTCGGGCCCTTCAGATCCTGCCCCACAAGGACGTCGTGGCCCATCTGTTCTCCAAGGTCGGGCCGAAGTTCACCGACCGGCCGGGCGGTTACACGCGGATCCTGAAGCTGGGCCCCCGAAAGGGCGACGGCGCCCCGATGGCCCGCATCGAGTTCGTCGAGTAGATATGGAGCGCCGCTCTCCAGAGCGGCACGGCTGAGCTTGGTCTCTGTCCTCCGTGCCGGACTGGAGTCCGGCGTTCCATAGGGCCCGCCCGAAGAAGAGGGGGGAGAGGTTCGGAGAGGGGGGATTCGTCTCCCCTCTCCGAGAGAGAAAGTGATGTTGATCGCGACCTGGAGCGGAGCGAAGGTTGCGATCTGAGGCGCGAAGCGCCGAGCGGGCCGGGGAGGGGGCCGCTCTCGAAGGCTCGTGGGACTTCATCAGTGCGGTTCCAACGGATCCGCGGCCCCCTCCCCGGCCCGCCCGGTGTTACCGGTGGGCCTCGATGATCTGCTGCGCCAGGTTCCCCGGGACCGGGTCGTAGCGCGAGAACTCCATGTGGAACCCGCCGCGCCCGCCGGTGAGTGAGGTCAGCGTCGGCTCGTAGGTCAGCATCTCCGCCATCGGCACCTCGGCCTCGATGGTGGTCCGGTTTCCCTTGCTGTCCATGCCCTGGGTGCGACCCCGGCGCGCGTTCAGGTCGCCGAGCACATCCCCCATGGCCTCGTCGGGCACGGTGATCTCCACCTTCATGATCGGCTCGAGCAGCGTCGGGCGGCACTTCGCCATCGCGTCCTTGAACGCGAGCGAAGCGGCGATCTTGAACGCGATCTCCGACGAGTCCACGGTGTGGAACTTGCCGTCGAACACGGTGGCCCGGAAGTCCACGACCGGATACCCCGCGAGGTAGCCCTTCTGCCGGGCCTCCTGGAAGCCCTTCTCGATGGCCGGGATGAACTGCTTCGGAATCGCGCCACCCACGACCTTGCTGGCGAACTCGAAGTCCTCCCCGCGTTCGATCGGCTCCACCCGGACGTGGCAGTCGGCGAACTGGCCGTGCCCGCCCGATTGCTTCTTGTGCCGGCCGTGGGCGTCGGCGCCGACGGTGATGGTCTCCCGGTAGGGAACGCGCGGCGGCTTCAGGTCCACTTCCACGCCGTACTTGCGTTTCAGCCGCGAGACGACGATCTCGATGTGGAGCTGGCCGGTGCCGGAGAGCTGAAGCTCCTGGTCCCGCAGGAAGCGAAGCGTGAGGTCCTCCTCGCGCAGGCGGGCGAGCGCGACCGAGATCTTCTCCTCATCACCGCGGGACCGCGGCACGATGGCGAACGTGATCACCGGATGGGGGACATCGGGACGGATGAACCGGATCCCGTCGCCGGCGGTGAGCGTGTCGCCGGTGGCGGTCTCCTTGAGCTTCGCGAAACACCCGAGGTCCCCGGCGGCGAGCGCGGCGACCGGTTCGAGGTGCTTGCCGTTCATCGTGTTCACGCCGCCGATCCGCTCCATCGCGCCGCTCGTCAGGTTGCGCAGCGGAGCGTCCGCGCGGAGCGTTCCGGTCATCACCCGGAACAGGCTCAGCCGGCCGGCGAACGGGTCGGCGATCGTCTTGAACACATAGACGCTCGGCGAGGCATCCGATGTCACCGGGCACTCCCCGGGCGTTTTGTCCTCGTTCACGCCGCGGGCCGGGCCCCGTCCCGCCGGGTCCGGCGTGAACCGACGCGCGAAGTCGAGGAGCGCGGTCGTCCCGATGTTCCTGGCTCCGGCCACCGCCACCACCGGAAAGATGGCTCGATTCGCCACCGCGCGGCCGAGGCCCTCGACCAATTCCTCCTGCGTCAGCTCGTCGTTGTCACAGAACTGCTCGAAGAGGTCATCGTCGGACTCGGCGATCACCTCCATGAGTTCCATCCGGGCCTCCTCCGCCGCGTCCCGCAGGTCGGCGGGGATCTCGCCCACCTGCGCCTTCTTCCGGTCGGGGCCGGGGCCGGCGATGGCTTTCATGTGGATCAGATCCACGACCCCGGCGAAGGAGGATTCCTTGCCGATCGGGAGCTGCACCGGGATCGCGCTCCGGCCGAACGTCTCCCGGATCCCCGCGAGCGCCCGGTCGAACGAGGCCCGCTCGCGGTCGAGACGGGTCACCGCCAGCACGGCCGCGGTCCCGTTCGCCTCGGCGAACCCGAACACGCGCTCGGTGTTCACGCCCAGGCCGTCCACGCCGCACACCGTGATCAGCGCGGTGTCCGCGACCGGCATCGCGAGTCGGGCTTCGGTGATGAAGTTGCTGTACCCGGGCGTATCGAGCAGGTTCAGCTTGGCGCCCCCCCACCCGCAATGCGTCAGGGCCGCGTTCAGGCTGTGGGACCGGGCGATCTCGTCATCGTCGAAATCGGTGACGGTGTTGCCCTCCTCCACCCGTCCGAGGCGCGTGACCGCGCCGGCGGTGTAGAGGAGGGCCGAAACCAGGGTCGTCTTGCCCGAAGTTCCATGCCCGGCGACGGCGATATTCCGGATCTCGGCGGTCTGGGTCAGGCTCATGGTCCTCCGTGGACGGGGACCGCGGCGGCCCCGCAAAATGGGACAGCCGGACCGCTCCGGCGGACAGGAACGCACGCCGAGAGGTCCGGCTACCGTCTGGAACGGGCAACGCAGGCCGACCGGGAATGGCCACGACTGCGTCCGAAGTGGAACCGCCGATCCTACCATCCGCAACCGGTGTCTCCGAGACGCCGACGGGTCCCCGGTGCTACCCTTCATTCGGTCCGGCGGGGTGCCGGGTCCGGTCCTTCTCGGGGAGCTGTCGCGGGACATCTCAAGTGCCGTTTTCGTCCCGATTCCTCGCCCGGCGACGCCGGGAACCGCTGGCGGTTTCGCTCGGACGGCGCGGTCTGGTGGCCCGAACCGTGGGCGGACGCTGGATCCGGATCCCGTTTCCGGCGAACTTCCTGAACCCCTCCGCCACCGAGCCGAACCTGGCGGCGCCGGCTGAAGCGGCGCGTCTCATCTTCGCGGCGCGCGACGCGCTCGGGGCCGGGAACCGGCGGTTCGAGCGGGCGGTCATCGCCCTCTCCGACCGCGCGGTCCACGCCGCGCTCGAGACCGGGGCTGCGTCGCGCGATCTGCGCGGGCTTCGTTCCCGGCTGGTGGCGGCGCTCACGGCGGGCTCCGGATCGCCCGATCCGGGGCTCGACCGGCGCTTTCGCTTCGGGACGATGCCGACCGGGCCGCGTCGGGGCCGGGCGGTCCTCGGCGCGGTGAGCGCGACGGCGGTCGTCTCGCAGTACGAAGCTGCGGTCGAGGCCGCCGGCCTGAGGCCGGGGTGGGTGGACGCGATCAGCCTGGCGACGGTGCCCGAGTGGCTTTCGCGGCGCCCGGGTTCCGGGCCGAGGGCGCTCCTCCTGCTCCACCTCCGCCACTTCGTCCTGGTCGGAGCCGACCGGGGGCGGTTGACCGGCTTCCGGATGCGGCTGCGGGCGCGGCTGGATCCGGAGCCTCCGGTGCTGGCGGTTCGGCGGCTGGCGGCGTCCGGCGTCCGGCCCGCCACCGCGGTCTGGGGTCACGGCGCCGAGGCCGTCAGCGACGCGCTCGGAAGGAGCGGGCTCGAGGTGGCCGACGTGAAGCCCGGTCCCGGCGAATCCGACGCGGAGGTCGCGTTGTCGCCGGTCGTGGAAGCCGCGCTGGCGGCGCTCCTCCGCCGGCTCGGCGCCCGACCGGCGCCGCTCGCCGCCGCCCCGGTGGCCCCGGCCGCCTGAGGGGTCGGGGAGTCCGGCGCCGTGGCCCGCATCCCTCCCGGGATTCAGCTCGGCAGCTCCCGAACTCCGGTCCTCCTCCGGGTGCTGACCGCCGCTTCGGCGCTGGCTCTCGCCGGCGCTGCGGTCGGCGCCTGGGAGATGCGGCGCCACCGCCATGAGCTCACCGCCATCGGGACGACGGCCACCGGCTCGGGCGCCTCTCCAGCCGCAGCGGACCGGGAGCTCGACCGGGAGCTCGACCGGGCCCGCTCCCGCGAGGCCGCAACGCTCCTCCTCGCCGGGGCGGAGCGAAGCGCTCGCTTCGGGACAGCCCTCGACGCCATCGCCGCCGTCGGGCCCGGAGACCTGCGGATCACCGGCGTCGAGCTTCGTCCCCGCGGCGAAGCCGGAGGCGTGGAGGCGGCGGTGGCGGCGGAGGCTCCGACATCCGACGCCATCGCGGCGTTTCTCGCGTCGCTCGCCGGAATGGACGCGGTGCAATCCACCGGCGAGATCCAGGAGACCCGCACTTCGGCGGGATTCGTCAGCGTGCGGGTGACGGTGCGCCTTGGGCCCGGGCGCCCGGAGGGCTTCTGATGGTTCGGGATCGAGCCCTGCGTCTGCGCCTGCTCCTCCTCACCCTCTCCCTGCTCCTCGCCTGGCTGGCGTGGCGGGAGGCGCGAGACGCCGCCGCCGAAGTCGAGACGGCGCGGCTGCGGTCGCAGGCCGCGGCGACGGCGGACGCCGCCGGGCGCGAGCAGGCCGGGCGGGAAGCGCGCTTCGCCGAACTCGCCGCGGCCCTCGAGCGCCGGGACGCTCCGCCGGAGACGCCGGGCGACGTCCGGGAGGCCCTGGTCGGGGTGGCGCGCGGCGCCGGAGTGGAGCTCGCGACCTCCCGGGTGCAGCCGCTTCTCCGGTCGCCCACGGGGACGCGAGGCGCCGAAGTCCGGGTGAGCGCCGAGGGCGACGCGGCGAGGCTTCGCCACTTCCTGAACGCTGTCGAGCAGAAGGGTTGGCCGCTTCGGACCGATCGGATCCAGCTCGGCCTGCGGGACGCCGATCGGGCCTCTCTCGCCGCGGAGTTCACGATTCTGTGGCCGGATCCGGAGGTCCGCTTCACCGACACCGACGCCGCCTCGCTCGTCGCGGACCCGCGGATCGGCCCGCTCGCCGCGTGGCTCACGGCGAGTCTCGCCGCGAGTCTCGATGCGCCGGACCACGCGGTGTCGCCCTCGCCGCTCGAGTTCGATCCGGCAGCGATGGTGGCGGTCCCGGCGGTCGCCCCGCCGGGTTTCGAGGAGGAGTTCCCGGAGGCGCCGCCGGCGACAGGCGGCGCGCCTCGTCTGCTCGGTTTCGTCGAGGTCGGCCCCGGGACCGCGCCGCGGGCCGCGCTCGCGTGGCGCGACGAGATGACGCTGGTGTCCGTCGGGGACCGGATCGGGGACTACGAGGTCGCGGAGATCGAGCTCGCCGGCACCGTGCTCCTCGTTCGGCCTGACGCCCCACCCCTCCGCCTGACCCTTCGGTAGCGTCCGAGCGTCGGACTCGCGTTCGGCGTCGTCAGTCGCCGGGGGATGCCCGGGCGGGGCGCTCCTTGAACTCGAACTCCTGCTGGCAGCACCAGCACGGTCCGGGGAGGTGCGAGGTGATGTTGCAGGTGAAGCAGAAGTAATACGGCTCGATCCGTTCTCCGTTCTGGATGGTGTGCAGGTGAAGGATCTTCCCGAGTCCGTCCTCCACGAACAGGAAGACCTCGAGGGGGTGCCGGTGGACGCGTTCGTCGGTGAGGATCTCGACGCGGATGTCGTCGGGATCGAGCCGGTGCAGCGTGCCGTCCTCCGACTCGATACCGAAGGGATCCCCGAAGGCGCAATCTCCCACCGGGCCCGGGGATCCGTCCTTCAGACAGACCGCGCGGCCGGTGACGACGGTCTCGACGCTGTCGGCGAGGGGGGCGACCGTCGGGCCCAGCGCCGTGGCCGTGGCGACAATGAGAAAGGCAGCGAGCATGACTCCCGGCAGCGTACCACCGGGCTTGCAGGCGCGCCGGACTCCAGTCCGGCAATTCACGAAGCGGAGTGCGCATCCCGGTGCCGCTCTGGAGAGCGGCGCCACCTGACCAGTAGCCTGCGTCCCTCGTCGAGCCCTCTGCGAGAATCCCCGCGGTTCGTGAGACTTTCCTGGAACGAGATCCGCGCCCGGGCGGCGGCGTTCGCCCGGAAGTGGAAGGACGCTGGCTACGAGAAGGGCGAGACCCAGACCTTCTACAACGAGTTCTTCGAGATCTTCGGCGTCCGGCGGGAGTCGGTGGCCCGCTACGAGGAGCGGGTGCGCCGGCTCGACGACTCGACCGGCTTCATCGACCTCTTCTGGCCAGGGCAGCTCATCGTCGAGCAGAAGAGCGCCGGGCGCGACCTCCGGGCCGCCTACGAGCAGGCGGGCGGCTACTTCGACGCCCTCTCGGAGCACGAGAGGCCGCGCCGGATCCTGGTCTGCGACTTCCAGTCGTTCGAGCTTCACGACCTGCTGGAGCGGGAGGTAGATGCGTTTCGCCTCGACGAGCTGTCGAACGTGGTCGAAAAGTTCGGCTTCATCCTCGGAGTCCAGAAACAGCCGCTCGACCAGGATCCGGCCTCCATCGAGGCGGCCAGGCTCCTTGGGGGGCTCCGCGACACGCTGGAGGCCGCCGGCTACCGCCGCCCGGACCTGGATGTTTTCCTGGTGCGGCTGGCGTTTTGTCTGTTCGCCGACGACACCGGAGTCTTCGAGCCGCGGGACCTCCTCATGGAGTTCGTGGAGGAGCGGACCCGCGAAGACGGGTCAGACCTCGGGCCGTTCCTTGCCCATGTGTTCCAAGTACTCGACACGCCGGTGGAGGATCGCCAGAACACCCTCGACGAGGACCTGGCCCGCTTCCCTCACGTGAACGGGGATCTCTTCGCCGGCCCGATCCGCATCGCCAGCTTCGGCCGGGAAATGCGGGAGCAGCTCCTCGCCGCCTGCCGGTTCGACTGGTCGGCGGTGTCTCCCGCGATTTTCGGGTCGCTCTTCCAGTCGGTGATGGATCCGGAGGAGCGGCGGAAACTGGGGGCGCACTACACCACCGAGGACAACATCCTCAAGGTCATCCAGCCGCTCTTGCTCGATGATCTGTGGGCCGAGCTCGAGCATCTGAAGGGGCTCCGGCGCGGCAAGGCGCAGCGGCTGAAGACCTTCCAGCAACGGCTGGGGCGGCTGCGGTTCCTCGATCCGGCGTGCGGGTGCGGGAACTTCCTGGTGATCGCCTACCGGGAGCTGCGGCGGCTGGAGATCGAAGTGATCCGGGAGATGTTCGAGGGCGATCGCGACGAGTCGGGAAGGATCCATTTCCGGGGACTCGACGTGAGCTCCCTGTCCCTGCTGGACGTGGATCAGTTCTACGGGATCGAGATCGAGTCGTTTCCGGCGCGGATCGCGGAGGTGGCGCTGTGGATGATGGACCACCTGATGAACAACGAGCTGAGCCGCGAGTTCGGACAGGTCTTCGCGCGGATTCCGCTGGAGCGTTCGCCGCACATCCGGTGCGCCGACGCGCTGGAGATGGACTGGGAGGAGTTGTTGCCGGCGAAGGAGTGCTCGTTCGTTCTGGGGAACCCGCCGTTCGGAGGCGCGAAGTACCAGACGAAGGAGAAGCGAGCGCAGGTGAAGCGGATCGCGGCGCTCGGGAAGAGCGGCGGGACGCTCGACTACGTGACGGCGTGGTTCCTTTGCGCCGGCGAGTACCTGGGGCAGGTGGAAGATCCGCAGGAGCGGCCGCGGATCGGCTTCGTGGCGACGAACTCGATCACGCAGGGGGAGCAGGCGGGGCAGCTCTGGCCGCTCCTGTTCCGCCGGCATGGCCTCGAGATCGCCTTCGCGCATCGCACGTTCGCGTGGGGTTCCGAAGCCCCGGGGATGGCGCACGTTCACGTCGTGATCTTGGGCCTCGACGCCCGGAAGCGGATTCCGAAGAAGCGCTGGCTGTTTTCCTACGAGGACCCGAAGGGAGATCCGCAGAAGAGCGGGCACCGGGCGCTGTCGCCGTACCTGTTCGACGCCGGGAGGCTCTCCGACCCGCATCTGGCGGTGCGGGAGGAGTCGCGCCCCATCAACGGAATGCCACGCCTGCTCACCGGATCGCAGCCGATCGACGGGGGGAACACCGTCTTCACGTCGGATCAGGCCACTTCCTTTCTCGCCGAGGAACCGTCGTCGGCTCCGTGGCTCCGTCCGTTCGTGGGCGCTCGCGAGTACCTGCACGGGGCGCAGCGATTCATCCTCGCGCTCCACGATGTTTCGCCGGCCGTCCTGAGGCAGATGCCGAGGGTCCGCGAGCGGCTCGCGGCGGTTCGGAAGTTCCGGTCGGAGAGCAGCCGACAGTCCACGCTGGATCTGGCCGCGACGCCCCGGTTGTGGCAGATCAACAGGCTCCCGGATGCGCCTTTCCTCGTCGTGCCGGAGGTGAGTTCGGAGCGTCGCGAATACGTCCCCATCGGATGGTTGGAGCCTCCGGCAATTCCCAGCAACCTTGTGCGAATTCTGGAGAACGCCACGCTGTGGCAGTTCGCCCTTCTGACCTCCGCGATGCATATGGCGTGGTTGCGCCACATCGGCGGGCGACTGGAGAGTCGCTACCGCTACTCCATCGGCCTCGTTTACAACACGTTCCCGCTACCGTTGCGGCACGCCGATCTGTCCCGGCTCGAGCCACTCGCCCAGGTCGTCCTCGACGCCCGCGCGGCGTTTCCCGATTCGACCCTCGCCGACCTCTACGACCCGGATCTCATGCCCCCGAACCTCCACAAGGCGCACCGAAGGCTCGACCGCGCGGTGGACCGCCTCTACCGCCGGTCCGGGTTCCGCTCCGAAGGTCAGCGCATCGAGCACCTTTTCGGTCTCTACGAGAAACTCCGCGCGCCGTTGACCGCCGCCGGCCGGAGGAAGAAGCGCCGCGGCCGTCGCCGATAGCTCGGAGAGCCCGGTATGGAGCGCCCCGGTGATCCCGGCAGGGGTTCTCCATCGCGATCGAAGGCGCCCTCGAGCCATCCGTGCCGCTCTGGAGAGCGGCGCTCCATGCGGGGACGCTAACCTGCCGGACATGCGGTTCGTAACTCGCCGAGGGCCCGGCATCGCTGTCGTCTTCGCCGCGGCCTCGATCCTCGCCCTCGCTCCCCTCGCCGCGGCGCAGGGGGATCGTCCCACCGTGACCGAGCTGGGTTGGCTGGAGTCCTTCCTGATGACCGACGACGAGCGGCGCGTGATGATCCGGGCGTTCTCCGCCGGAGATCGGGCGGCGTTCCGCCGACTGTTCTGGATGCGCCGCGACCCGGACCCGCGAACGCCCGAGAACGAAACGCTGGACCACTATCTCGGTCGGGTGCGGCTCGCCGACCGCACGTTCTCCGCCGACGGCGGCTACGGGGGAGGGGACCGGGCCCGGGTGTTCGTGCTCCTCGGCATGCCGGTCTCGGCGATCCCCCAGCCGCCCACCGAGACCACGCTGGAAGGGCTCCTGTGGGTGTATTCCGCCGACCCGGAGAGCGGACTCTCCGACGACCTTCGGGCGCAGTATCGGCGGGACGAGACCGGGAATCTGTGGCTGGAGAACCGGGTCGCGGTGGATGCGGCGCTCGAGGCGATGCGTCGGCGTCTGATCGTCCGACCGGAGATCACTTACCAGACCGACGAGGCCGGACTCCTGCGGATCCCGAATCTGCCCGCCGGCGGGTCGGAGCGGGCCCGCCAGCTTCTCCGCCGTCTGGTGAGCTCGCCCGAGACCACCGGGATGCCCTTCCGGGTGACGCCCGCGTTCTTCCGGGTCGAGGACGGCGCCACCTACGTGGCGCTGCTGTTCGAGACGGAGCCGGGGCGGCTGGCGGTCGGCAGCGACGGCCAGAGCGCGGCCTCGGTCTTCGCCCATGCGGTCTCGGGCCCCGACGCGCTTCCGGATGAGGCTGCTCCGGTCCGGGGCGTCTTTCGCCGCGAGTCGGCCTACACCGGGCTCGTCGGCGTCGGCGGACCGGGGGGGCTCGAGACCTCGCTCGTGCTGCCGCCGGGCCGGCACCGGCTGCTCCTCGGGCTGGTGGATGAGCAGTCGGAGGCGTTCGGCACCGCCGACATCCAGATCGAGGCGCCGGCGTTCCCGGCGGCCGAGCCGGCGTTTTCGTCGGTGGTCCTCTATGACGACACCGCCACCACGCTCGAGTACGCGGCGGGAACGCCGGGACGCGCCTTCCAGTTCGGGCGCACCCACTTCCATCCCCGCGGCGACGCCGTGTTCCGGCAGGACGAGACGCTGGGCGCGTTCTACTACTTCTATGCCGGCGAACGGGAGGACGACGGCGATCTTCCCGAGATCGTCGCCGAGTACACCTTGCGGCGCGATGGACAGGACACCGGCTTCGTCCGCCCGGAGCGACTCCCCACGACCACCCGCCAGGCGGCGGCGAACGCCGAGATCGAGCTGCGGGATTTCCCGCCCGGACGCTACGAGCTCGGGATCCGGATCCGCTACCGGGAAGAGATCTTCGAAACCTCCCGCCGCTTCACCCTGGTCCGGTAGCGCCACCTCGCCCCATGGAGCGTATGGAGCGCTCCGGTTCTCCCCGTGGGCGTACTCGAGAGCGGCGCAGCGCTCTCCACCAGCCAGGGCGCGCCGGCAGGGACAACCAAAGGCGCGGCGCTACTCCTCAGCCGGGTCGGCGCCAGCGAACGCTCTACGAGCCGTTCACCACTCCGTGGATCGTTCGCCGTGGGCGTGGTCGGGCAGACGGAAGCTGAGACCGGCGTCCTCATAGGCTGACGCCTCAAGAAGCTTCCCAAACGTCGTGAATCCTCCCTTCCTTGTCCAGGCCTTGATCCGCTGCATGCGCTGGTCGAGCCGGTACGCGAGCAACGGGAACGGCATGGTCCTTCTCCGGGGAAACTTCAGTTGGTCGGAAAGATCGTTGCCCACCAGCGCCCGGGAAACGGGGTAGATGACCTTGTTCACCAGCTTGCGCCGCTCTGCCCTGTCAGTGATGTTCGCAACCAGCGGGGCTGAGTTGATCAGCGCATTGGCCATGACGATCGCGTCTTCGTCCGGAGGAGGCTCGCAAAGGGAGCCGATCCGGTACAGGTGGAGCGCGTGCTTCTCGTCGGTGAAGAGGATGTCTTCCGGGATCCCCATGAGGTGACCGGCGTAACGCCACACGTCATGGAAACCAGCCCGCGCTTCGGTGCTGTACCGTGCGCCCAACGACTCCGAGTGCTTGACGGCGCGAGCCGCGAAGCAGGCGACTGCGTAACCCAGGTGCGCGGCGCTGACCGGCACGCCCCACGCGTCGTGTTGCCATTCGGCCCTCTGTCCCAGCAACCTCCGAATCTGCGCGTGGACGAACCGGATGCGGACCGACAACTTCCACCCTTCGCCGAACCGTTCCAGCCCGCCGGGCCAGAAGATTTCCACCTGATGCCGGTTGTTCTGCTTGAGCCGCCAGACACCGTTGTCGAAGATCCGTCCGGTCTGCACGAACGACTTGCTTATCATCGTCGAGAAGCCATCGACCAGAACGCCCGCTACGAAGGCCGACAGGACGAGGGTTGAGTTTCTCTGAAAGGCCCGGATGCCCGGCCGAAAGGCATCGCGATCCAACCAGTCCGGATCGGGCGGCGGTGCGTCGAAAAAGAAATCGCGCAGCGATTGCGGCGCATTCCTGAGACCATCTCGATTCTCGTCCATCCCCGCGCGAATCAGCTTGTGAATCCGATGCCGAGGCAGCGACGCCAGGTCCTCTATGATCGCGTCCATGACCGGATCGCCAATACGAGTGTGTGCGATGTAGTTGTCTGCGGCCTCTCGGTCAACGGTACGCGCCTTGGCCCCGATCCGCGAGCTACGTCGGAGAGGGAGGGGTTGGCGATCGTGAACCTGGCTGGGTGGGGGTTGGGTGGGCGCGTGACGGAAAGGATCCGCGAGCTCGCGTGAGGATCGGTCGGCTCGGGTGGTTGCGAGAGCGGACAGGGGGCGCGAGGAGGCGAGTGAGGCTGGCGAGGGTCGGTTCGAGAGGGTGATCGGGGCCGTGGAACGCGGGGATCACGGTGGGGCCGTCACTCGGGACGAGACGCGATGTCCTGTCGGACGAGACCGGCGCCGACCGGCGGGGTCGGACGCACCCCGGCAGTGGCGCGCGAGGCGAGAAGGGCGGCGGCCCCGCTCAGCAGCGGACCGGGAGCGCCGCCAGGCGTGCCAGCGCCATCCGGAACGGCTCCATCCCCGTCGCCCCGATCACCAGCTTCTCCCGCCGGGCGTGCCGCACCACCCGACCCCCCACCCGGAAGAACACCGCCCGCAGCCGCTTCATCCGCACCCGCAGCCAACTCTCCCCCAGCGCGCACACCCGCAGCAGCGCCACCAGGTTGTGGCTCAGCGCCGCCAACTCCCACCAGCACGCATTCGCCCCGAACTTCCCCGACGGCATCATCCCCCCCGACAGATCCCGCTTCAGGATCGAGTGGATCTCCTCCCCCTCTCCGCACCGACCGTTCGCCAGCTTCAGCACCTGGGAACCGCTCGCGGGCGGAAGACGCTCCTCTCCATCCTTCGGCGTCGCCGCCTCCGGGGCCGGGATGTTCGTGAACAACAGCCGCAGCCGCATCGCCGGCCGGCCCCCTCGCGCCGGCATCATGTCCTTCCCCAGTCCCAGGTTTCCCGGCGCCGCTCGCCGCACCGCCAGATACCGCAGCGTGTCCCCGCTTCGATGTCGGCACACCTCGGCAGGCACGAACGGCACCTCCGCCATCTGCACCTGCTTCGTCTCTCCCAGCGCCTTCCAGTCCTCTTCCGGAACCCGTCGCGCCTCCTCCAGCAGCTCCTCGTAGTCCGCAACCCCGCACACCAGCCGCAACACCCCGAACCGCTCAAGCCCCGCCCCCCGAACCCCCGGGTCGTTGCAATACCTCACCAACTCGTGCTGATACCCCGCGCTGTCCATCCGCACCGTCACCTCCTCCACGCACTCCGGAAGCCGCCGCAGCGCCTCCTCCACCACCCGCACCAGATCCTTGCTCGCCGGAACGTTCCCGTCCCGGAACTCCGTGTGAACCACCGCTCCCAGCTCCGGGCAATACACCACCACCGGCTGATACCCCTTCTCTCCCCGCACCTCCCCCGTCGCCGCCCGGTAGGTGAACCGCGCCTCCCGCTTCCCCGACGACACGATCGTCGCGTCCACGTCCAGCGTCACCGC
Source organism: Vicinamibacteria bacterium (assembly GCA_965232015.1). Classification (GTDB taxonomy): domain Bacteria; phylum Acidobacteriota; class Vicinamibacteria; order Marinacidobacterales; family Marinacidobacteraceae; genus JAJEAO01. Next base: position 3,585,018 of record OZ246946.1, read on the forward strand.
CCGCGCCTCACGATGCTTCGCCAGATCCCGCAGCAGCCCCTCGCTCAACCCGCTCACCCGCGCCAGCGCCGCGCTCGGCCGCGGCACATACCCCTTCCCCCGAACCCGCTTCCGCCCCGCCGCCTCGTCGTGTCGCCGCGCCAACCACTCATGCAGCGACCGCGGCGACGGAAACGTCCGCTTCCTCCCCCCGCGAAACCGCCTCTCGAACCACCCCGGCCCCACCCCGAACAGATCCTTCTCATACCGCCGCACCAGCCGGCACAGCCCCGCATCCGCCTCCAGCCGCTCCACATCCTCCACCCGATCCAGCCCCAGCACATTCAACAGCGCCACCGCCAGCATCTGCTGCCCTTCCAGCCAACCCTGTCCCGTGAACAGCTCGACCCCGACCGGACCCGGCAGAACCCTCCTGGCCGCCAGCATGTCGAGCAGCAGGACCACTCCCGCGCTCGCCGTCACCGGCGCTCCCATCTCCTGGAACACGACCTCGACCGGCGGTCTCCGACCCTTCTTCCGCTTCGCCATTCCCGCACCTCACAGGTGAACCCGGAGACAGCTCCGGGGGCACATTATCTACAGTATATCATGGACTTAGATGCCACGACCACTATCTTGACCGCGGATCGGGGCCTTGGCGTAGCCGCCGACATAGGCTGAGGGCGGGACGGAAACGTTCAAGAGCTCTCCTTCGCTCGTTGGCACGGCGTACGATTGAGGCCGTCCGGGTGAGTCCGCGCCAAGTACGCGCCTATGGTACCGACAACCACAGCACCCATGATGACCAGTATCGGGAGCATCGTCGCGTCAACCCCTGTCTCGGCGGCCGGTGCGTCCGCCCGTCCCGCCGTCCAGTCCCGGAAGCTCGAACGGAGTCGGTGCGGCGCGGCCCCGACCCCGAGCGCCCTCGCCTCGGCCAGAATCTCCCCCGCCCGCCTCGACAGCGGCGCCCGGCGCTCGCGGCGGCTCTTCATCCGCTGCGCCGGGATCGTCCACTCCCTGCTCTCGATGTCCATCTCCGCCCAGCGAGCCCCGCGCACCTCGCCCGACCGGCAGGCCGTGTCAGCACAGGAAGCTCGAATCCCGGCTTCACCGTCACCCTTGCCTCGGGCGCACCGCGAGCACCCTGGCCGCGAGCGGAAAGCGGCGGCGCTCTCCACCAGCCAGGGCGCGCCGGTCAATGGATCCGGGTGAGCAGGAACTCCTCGAAGAAGTCCAGCATGTCGTGCAGCTTGGCGATCGTGTTGTCCCGGCCGTAGACGTAGTAGCCCTCGCCCGGGTAGGCCCGGTAGCGGACGATCTTGTAGTGCTGATCCAGCTTGCGGGCGAAGGTCAACGCGGCCTGGGGTTGCGGTTCGCGAAGCCTCCAGTCGGCGGCCACGCCTTCGCCCTGGATGACGAACGTGGGCGTTGTCACCTGGTGCGCCTTCAGGATCGCCGAGCTGTTGCGGTAGATCTCCTCGTTCTCCGGGTAGGGGCCGAGCTCGTACTCGACCAGCTTGATGTGCTGGAGTTCCTGGACCGTGGAGTGGAACTCGGTCATGTCGCCGTAGCCGGACAGCGAGATCGCCGCCTGGAACACCTCGGGAGCGAAAGCGACCGCCGCCATGGTCATGATCCCGCCGTAGCTGGTGCCCGTGACCCCGATCCGCTCCGGGTCCACATCGGGCAGCGACTTCAGGAAGTCCACGCCCGCGAGCATGTCCTCGAGGTCGCAGTGGCCCCAGCAGCCGTTGTTGAGATCCTCGAAGGCGAGGCCGTAGCCCGAGCTGCCCCGGATGTTCGGCATGAGGACGACGTAGCCGCGCTGGGCGAAGAAGTGGACCTGCTGGTGCCGCCGGAACTGGTCGTCGAACTGGGAGGTCGGGCCGCCGTGGATCCACACGACGCCCGGGAAGCGCTCGCCCTCCGCGGCATCCGGCGGGCGGTGGAGGTAGGCCTCGATCGTCAGGCCGTCGGTGCTCGGGTAGCGGACGCGCTCCGGCGCATGGAGTCGGTCGGCGGCTTCCTCGACGGTCTCGGAGTGGATCAGCGCGCTCTCCCCGGACGCGACATCGAATACGAGCAGCTCGGCCGGGCGGGTGGGCGTCTCGAACGTGTAGCTGATCCGACTGCCGTCCGGCGACCACTCCGCTCGCAGCGCCGCCCCCGACTCCGCTTCCACCAGGGTTCGCTGCGAGGACCCGTCGGCCGCTGCGAGGCGGAGCGAGTGGACTCCGTCGCGGTTCTCGGTGTAGCTGATCCACGCCCCGTCGGGGGACCAGCGGGCGTCGCTCTGGTCGTGGTCGGAGGCGGCGACCGGGCGCGGCTCCCCGCCCTCGCGGGGGGCGATCCAGAAGTTCAGCCAGCCGCTTCGCTGCGAGCGGAAGAGGAGCCAGTCGCCGTCGGGCGACGGCTGGACCGACCCGAACGCCCGCCCGGCGCGGTAGTCGAAAAAGCCCCGATCCGCGATCACCGTGCGCGGGCTCCCTCCGTCCGGCGCGATCTCGATCACGTCGTGATCCACCCAGCGGTCGTCCATCCGGACGTAGAACAGCGCCTCCCCATCCGGCGACCAGCTCGGATAGCCCTCGTAGAGCGGGTCGTCGGTGAGGCGATGGACCTCCCCCCCCGGGACCGAGACTCTCCAGATGTCCATGGTCCCGAAGCGGTCTCCGGCGAACGCGATCCACTCGCCGTCGGGGGACCACGCGAGTCCGTTCGCCCGCGCCGAGAGCCGGGTGAGCCTCCGGTCGCTCCCGTCTTCGGCGGACCAGAGCCAGATGTCGGGGGCGCCACCCTTGTCGGAGGTGTAGGCGACGAAGCGTCCGTCCGGCGACCAGATCGGCTGCGGCGCGCCCAGCGAGCCGACTCCGCTCAGGCTCAGGTCCTCGGTCAGCACCCGGAACTCCCCGTTCGCCGGATCCACGCCCGCGAGGTCGCCGTCCGCCGAGACGAACGTGATCAGCGACCCGTCGGGCGCCCACTTGGGGGAATGACTCCCACCCATGGCGGCGCGGAGGTCCACCAGTGCGGCGGCCTCGATGGGACCGGAGGCGAGTTCGGTGTCATCGCTGCGCGCCGCGGCGTCCCCGCCCGGCGAACACCCGACCGAGAGCGCGAGCGCGCCGCCCGCGAACAGGCCTGGAATCCGGTGGTGTCTCATGGCTCTCGTTCTCCTTCGTGGCTCTCGATGGTAGGCCCTGCCCGGTTGCTCCCACGACACGCAGCGCCGCCGGTCGTCGCCGTCGAGACCGGGAGGAGGTGGGTGAGTTCGGTGGCGGAGATCTGTGTGTTTCCGGTCAGCATGCGCATCCGACGGGCGACGCCTTCCTGGCGGAGGCGGTCGAGCAGGCCCGGCCAACGAACCCCGGGGCGGAAGCGGCCGTGCGCGCGGATCACGTTCACGTGGTTCTCGGCGAGGAAGCGCATGCCACCCGGAATCAGAGCGCAGCGCAGCTTCCCCTTTCCGACCGATCCGGTGACGCGGTTCACCACGATCGCCGGCCCCGTCAGCGGTGGGCGAAACGCCTCGATCCACGCCGGGCGCCGATGGTCGGGCGCGATCTGGAACTCCTCGCCGATGCAGTGCGGCCAGACGAGCGGCACCGCATCCGGAGATGCCTCCCGCAGCAGTTTGTCCCGGTGCTCGTTCCAGACGACCGAGCCGGTCACCGCCTCGTAGCCGAGGTCGAACAGCGTCCGGCGCCCCTCGAACTCCGCTGCGAGGGCCCGGGCGTCCTCGGCGAACACGGTCCGGCGGAAGCCGGCCTCGGGTCGGGTGCGCCGGAAGACGTGCCGCCCCGAATCGCGCGCGCCGCGCCGCAGCACGAGGAGCTGGACGGCCGTCTGCGCACCCGGGAACAGCGCGCTCCCGGGGTGGATCGCGAGGTGCTCCACGGCGCCGTGCTTCAGGATGGTCTCGCGGAGCCCGCCGAAGTAAGCCCCGTTGTTCATCGAGGGCGGGACGACGAACGCGAGCTGTCCCCCCGGCTTCAGCGCTTCGATCCCGACCTGGAAGAAGAGCGCGAAGAGGTTCACCCGCCCCGAGATCACCGCTGCGAACCTCCGCCGGATCTCCGGTGAGGCCCGGAACTGGAAGTAGGGCGGGTTCCCGATCACGAGGTCGAAGCGCGCTTCCGGGAACGGATCGAGCGCCGATCGCCGCATCAGCCGCGCCTCCGGGACCAGGCGGGCGGCGACTTCGAGGACCCCCGGATCCAGGTCCCACCCGTGGAGCTCCGCCGCCGGCTCGCGGTCCGCCACCGAGCGCAGGAACTCGCCGGTCCCCGCGCCCGGATCGAGGACGCGCATCCCCGGTTGGAGGTCGCATCGGTCGAGGAGCTCGTCGCGGAGCGCTCTCGGGGTCATGTACTGCCCGAGCCGCCGCCGCGCCTCGGCGGTGGTGCTCGCGAGCCAGGCGCAGGTTTCCGGCGACAGTTGCCCGGGGAAGGGCGGGCGGGGCTCCGACCCGGTCGCCGCCCGGCGCGGTCGCGCGACCGGCGGCGGAGCAGCCGAGGGGAGGAGCGTCGAGAGCGCCCGACGTCCCGGGCCGGCGGCCCGCCCGGGATCCCGGATCAGGACCCGAGGTGTTCGCGGAAGAAGCGGACGGTCCGGGGCCAGGCCTGCATCGAGGCGGTCAGGTTCCGGCCTTCCCGTCCGTCCTGGGCGCGCAGGAAGCCGTGCCCGGCGCCGTCGAAGGTGTGGATCTCGAAGACCTTGCCGAGTTCGTCCATCCGCGCCTTGGCGTCCGGCACCGTCGCGTTCACCCGGGCGTCGTCCTCGCCGTAGAGGCCGAGCACCGGCGCCTCCAACCGCGCCAGCGCGTCGCCGTCGGGGGAGGTTCCGTAATAGACGACCGCCGCCCCGAGCCCCGGATCCACGGTCGCGAAGGTGAAGCTGGTGCGTCCGCCCCAGCAAAAGCCCACCACCCCGTACTCGGGTCGCGCCGCCGGAAGGGCGGTGGCCCAGGCGGCGACCGATCCGAGGCGGGCGTGGACCTCGGCCGCGTCCAGTCCGCGCACCAGCGCCACCGCCCCGTCGCGGTCCACCGAGTCGGTGCGGCCTCCGTCCGGGCCCTTGCCGCTCAGCAGGTCGGGGGCGACCGCGATGAACCCGGCGGCGGCCGCTTCGTCGGCCACCGCCCGAATCCAGTCGGTGAGCCCGTAGATCTCGTGGATCACGACGACCACCGGGGCGCTGTCCGCCCGCTCCGGATAGACCACCCACGACTCCACCGGCCCGCTGTCGGTGGGAATCGAGACCCACTCCCCGTGCCGCGTGGAGACGTTGAGCCGATCGCGGGCGTCGTCGTTCGCCGGGGGGAGGAGCTGGGCGCCCGCGGTGGCGGAGACGCCGAGGACGAGAGCGAGAACGGAGGCGGCGGAGCGCGCGAGAACGCGGCGGAGGGGCATTTGCCGAGTATATTCCGGGCCGAGGCCCGCTCTCGCCCCGGCGCCGCCGCCTCCCGAACCCGCAAATGTCCCGAGACACGCCTCGCCTTCCGACCCCGACCGGGACCGGTCGCGCCTCGCCCCGGCCCGTCGCGGACGGATGACCGGAATCGTCCGGGAGCGATGGGACTCCCCGCTGCTCGGATGGCTCACGGCCGTCTCCCTGATCGTCGCGCTGGGGATGGTGTTCCTGTACGCGCCGGAAGAGCGGACCATGGGCGACCTGCAGCGGCTCTTCTACTTCCACATCGCCTCGTGGTGGCTGGCCTTCGCCTCCTTCTTCGTGGTGGCGGGAGCGAGCGCGATGTGGCTCTGGAGGCGTCGGGCGTCGTACGACGCCGCGGCGCACGCCGCCGCCGAGATCGGGGTGCTGTTCACGACGACCGGGCTCGCCATGGGGACGATCTGGGCCAGGCCGGCGTGGGGGATCTGGTGGACGTGGGACGCCCGGCTCACGACCGCGTTCGTGCTGTGGCTGATCTACGTGGGCTACCTGCTCCTGCGCGGCGCGGTCGAGGATCCGGTGCGCCGCGCCAACCTCGCCGCCGCGCTCGGCATCCTGGGAGCGGCGGACGTGCCCATCGTCTATTTCTCGATCCGGTGGTGGCGGACCCAGCACCCGGCCCCGGTCATCATGGGCGGTCCCGACTCGGGGCTCCATCCGGACATGTGGGTCGCGCTGCTCGTCTGCCTCGCCGCGTTCAGCGTGCTGTTCGCATGGCTCTACCGGTGGCGGATGCGGCTCGAGCGCGAATCGCTGGCGGTGGAGACGCTCCGGCAGCGGATCCTGGCGGCGGACTGAGGTCCGGATGGAGTTCCTCGTGGCCGGCTACGCGGCCTTTTTCGCGCTGCTCGGCGGCTACGTCCTCCGGCTCGCCCTGATGGGCCGCCGGCTCGAGCGCGAGCGGCGGCAGCTCGAGCGCACCGGGAATCGGCATCCGGAATGAGCGTCGCCCCGCCGCCGACGGAGACGACCCGCTTCGCGACCCGCTTCGGGGCCGCCATGACCTTGATCGGCGTCGCCGTGGGCCTCGCCAACATCTGGCGCTTCCCCTACATGGCGGGTCAGTACGGGGGCGGGGCGTTCGTGCTGGTGTACATCGCCTTCGTCCTGCTCCTCGGGGTCCCGGCGCTGATCGCCGAGTGGTCGCTCGGTCGTTTCACCCGGGCGGGGCCCGGAGGCGCGTTCCGCCGGATCGGCATGCCAGGGGGCGGGGTGATCGGGTTCATCCTCTTCCTCACGGTGTTCATGGCGACCTCGTACTACACCGTGGTCGTGGCGCAGATCCTGTTCTACGCGGCGCGGGGAGGATCGGTCGGTGATCCGGAGGCGTTTTACGCCGCCAACTTCTCGGGCATCACCGCCCTGAATCTCGGCTGCACCGTCGTTGTCTTCGCCGCCATGGGAGGCGTCGCCGCGTTCGGCGTCCGCCGCGGCATCGAGCGCCTCTCGCGGATCGCCATGCCGCTCGTGGGCCTCGGGCTCCTGATCGTGGCGGTCCGGGCGGTCACGCTGCCGGGAGCGTCGGAAGGAGTCCGCTACCTGCTGTGGCCCGACTTCGAGCGGGTCACCTCCACGACCTTCCTCGCCGCCCTCGGGCAGGCGTTTTTCAGCCTGTCGCTGGGGGGCACCTTCTTCCTCGCCTACGGCAGCTACCTCCCCCGCTCGGTGAACCTGCCCCGGCTGGCGGGCGCGACCGCGCTCGGCGACACCGGGGCCGCGATGCTCGGCTGGCTCGCGGTGATCCCGGCGGCGTTCGCCCTCGGGGTGGCGCCGGCGTCGGGTCCGGCGCTGCTGTTCTTCACGCTGCCGCGGGTCTTCGAGGCGATGCCGGGAGGCGCGCTGTTCGGCCCGATCTTCTTCCTCGCGCTCTTTCTCGCTGCGTTCCTGTCCGCGCTCGCGGCGCTCGAAGTCATCGTGAACTCGGCGACCGCGTGGACCCGGGAACGCGCCGAAGCCGGATCGGGCCTCTTCGCCGGCCTCTTCATGGGATGGAGGCGGCGCCACGTCATCCTCGCCGTCGTCTGTCTTCAGATCCCGTTGGCGATGCCCTCCATGGTGAGCGGCGATTACCTCGCCTGGAGCGATCTGCTGTGGGGTTCCACCATGCAGCCTCTCGGTTCTGCGTTCACGCTGATCGGTCTCGGGTTCTTCGTCTCGCGGGGACGCGCGCTGGCTGAGGCCGGGCGGGGCGCCGCGCACGCCCCGGGCGATGGGTGGCTCTTCTGGATTCGCTGGGTCGTGCCCGCCGGGATCCTGGTCGTCCTGGGGTGGGGATGGGCGGGCCCCATCGCGGAGCTGTTCTCGTGACGGATCCCCCCGCCGGGTTGCGGGTTCGGCATCACCGCCTCCACTTCTTCACCCGGGAGGCGTTGAAGCGCGTCCGACTCCCGACCATGCTGGCGTCCCAGACCGCCGATGCGCTGGTGGCCGCCAATCTGGTCGGGTCCGACGAGGACGGGGTGGCCTGGCTTCCGGAGCTGATCAACGGGATCTCCACCCGGCACCTGAATCCCGAACCGAGGATGCGGGTCGTCGCTTCCTCCGGCGCGGTGGCGGTTCTCGACGGGGACAATGCGCCCGGCCCCGCGGTGGCGCATCGCGCGATGATGGAGGCGGCCGCGCTCGCGAAGGCGCACGGAGTGGGTGCGGTCGGGGTCCGGCGGAGCAACCGGCCGGGGGCCATGGGCCACTTCGCCGGACTGGCCCTCCACAACAAGATGGCGGGGCTGGCGGTCACGACCGGTCCTCCGGCGCCGGCCGCGGAGACGGTCCTGCCGGCGGCGGCGCCGGTCCGGTTCGGTTGCGCCATCCCGCTGGCCGAGACCGCGCCGCCGCTCCGCCTCGACCTCGATCTCTCCGGGGACGAGGACGATGCCGGGCTCGGGCTGGCTCTCGAGACCCTCGTCCTGTTCGGCGGAGGCGCCCTCGCCTCCGAAATGGTCGCGGCAACCCGGCCGGAGCCGCTGCACCACGGGGTCGGCCACCTGTTTCTCGCGTTCCGGGTCCGCGCCTTCGCTCCCTGGGCCGGGTTCCGGAACCGGATGGTCGAGCGGCTGGAACACCTGCGCCGGGCCCGCATCGAGTGGCCCGGGCAGCGCGTCGCCGAAATCGAGGAAGGTCGCCGCACGTTCGGGATCCCCCTCGAAGCGGAAACGGCGGCGGATCTCGACCAACTCTCCCGCCGCTTCGACCTCGGGGCGGAGTGGCGGCGTCTGGTCTCGTCCGCCCGGCGGGCCTGACTACCGGTGGACGAACGCAGCCGGCGCCCGGGGCCCGTTCTCGAGGAAGTTCCGGATGCCGATCCGCATGTCCTCGAGCGCGCAGCCCTCGGCGAACAGGCGGATTTCGAGTTCGAGACCGTCGCGGAGATCCCCCTTCGCCCCTTCGAGCACGGCGCGGCGGACCAGCGCGTCCACGGCGCGGGACCGATGCCCGATTTCGATGTCGGGGAGATCGCCGGGCGCGGGCAGCGGTCCGGAGGGCGGACGGGGCAGGGGAGCGCCCGCCGCCGCCTCGCGGACCCGTTCGACCGCCCGCGGTCGCAGCCGCTCGCCGGGGACCAGTTCCTCGACGAGGCCCAGCTCCAGCGCCTCGGCCGCTGACACCTGACGGGCCGAGCGGAGGAGGTCCCAGGCCGCCGCGATTCCCACCAGCCGGGGGAGGCGCTGGGTCCCTCCCGCCCCCGGGATGATCCCCAGGTTCGGCTCCGGCTGGGAGGCGACCACCGGCAGCCCCTCCCGTGCGATCCGCAGATGGCAGGCCATGGCCAGCTCGTTCCCGCCCCCGACCGCCATCCCGTTCAGGGCGCAGACCACGGGCTTGGGGAACGCCGCGATCCGGTCGAGCACCCGGTGGGAGGCCCGCGACACTCGCTCCCCGTCGGCGGGCGATGCGATTCGGGCCAGCATCCGGACGTCGGCGCCGGCCACGAACGCCTTGACGCCGAAGCCGGTCAGGACGACCCCGAGGATCCGGGGATCGGCCTCCGCCTCTCCGAACGCCTCCTCCAGCTCGGCGAGCAGATCCTGGTCGAGCGCCCCGAGCGCCTCCGGCCGTCGGATCACCAGCACGCGGACCCCGTCGGCGTCCTCCCGCCGAATCCGCGACACCGGCCGGGCGGTCCAGGTCTCGATCTCGGCGAGGCACGGGTCCGGATCGAAAAACGCCGGCTCCCGCTCGCGGAAGGACCCGACGAGCGCCCGCACGCGAGCCGCGCCCAGCCGGCGCATCAGGCCGAAGGGACGCACCGCCGCCAGCGCGAGGTGGCAGCCCAGATCCAGATCGGGGACCGAGATGGCGCGCTCCGCCGCCGTCCATGCCGCCAGCCCGACGTAGGCGGCGGTCATGCGGTCGGCGATGGCCTGCTCCCGGTCCGGCTCGACCTCGACCTCCTCGCCGCGGCCGGGGACATCCCAGACGCGGCCGCCGGGGTCTTCCACCGCGGCCCGTAGCAGCGCCGGCGTGCGAAACCAGGGGTGGAGTCTCGCGCCCATCTCCGGGAATCCCTCAGCGGCGATCGGGTTGCCCCCGGTGAGGTTCATCGCGGTGAACGGTCCGATGCCGAGCCGCAGCGTCCGGCGCGCGACGTCGTCCACTTCCCGGGTGCTTCCGAGCCCCTCCTCCACGGCGAGCGCGGCAGCGAGGAAGAGGCCCTCGAAGATCGGGTTCAGGGCGTGGCCGAAGCGATTCGCGACCGGCAGCGGGACCTTGCCGATCTCCTCGTAGAACCCGAGCAGCCACGGAACGAGCGCCGGCGCCCCCGGGGCGGCGGCGAGCTCGACGACCGGATTCCGCTCCGCCGGGAAGAAGTAGTGCGCCACCGCCGCGCGCCCCGGTTCCCGGAGCCCGGAGAACAACTCCGATGGCGGCAGATGGGAGGAGTTGGAGAGCAGGACCGTATCCGCCGACACGCGCTCCTCGGCGGCTGCGAAGATGCGGTGCTTCACGCGCAGGTCTTCGGAGGCCGCCTCGATCACGAGGTCGGCGTCCCGGAGTCGGTCGTAGTCGGCGTCGAAGTCCACGGCGGCCCGCATCGCGTCGGCGCGCCCCGCCCGGAACGCGCCCGACCGCTGCCCCTTCTCGATCTTGGCGAACATCTTCCGTCGCCCGGAGGCGAGCGCGGCCTCCGAGATGTCGAGCACCAGCACCCGGGCCCCGCAGGAAGCGAGGGTCTTGACCAGGTGGAGGGCGATGTCCGGCCCGATGTTGCCGGAGCCGATCACGGCGGCGCGGCGGATGGTCCGTCCGCGCCAGCGAAATCCCTCGTCGTCCATCGCTCAGTCCTCCTCGAGCAGGCGGCCGCGCCACCGCTCGATCTGACGGGCGGCGGCGTCGCGGCCGCCGAGTCCGAAAGCCACCGCGAACGCGACCGAGATCGCGCCGAGCACGAGCCCGAACCCCAGCTCGATGATCTCGTTCGCGATTCCCATCTGTCGCAGCCCGATCGCGGTGGTGAACAGCAGGATCCCGACTCTCGCCGCGATCGAGACGAAGCGGGCGTGCGGGATGGTGCTCGCCGCGATGGCCCGCCCCGCGATGCCGGCGAGCCAGATCCCGAAACCGAGGAACACGACCCCGAGGAGGAACTGGCCCGAGAACTCGAGCAGGCGGGCCAGCAGCGAGGCGGCGTTGTCGAAGCCGACCAGGCTGGCGGCCTCCATGCTCGCGACCAGCATGATGACGGCGAGCACGACGACCCGCACGATCCCCGACGCGGTCGTGTCGTCGTCGGTGACGTCGGTCGCCAGCCCCAGCCGGGTCAGCACGTGATCGAAGCCGGCCTGGTGGAGCACGTCCCGGACGACATCGGCCACGATCCGGCCGACGACGTAGGCGGTCAGCAGGAGCGCCGCGGCCACCACCACGAGCGGCAGCGCCCCGAGAACCCGGCCGAGCACCTGACTCGCGGGCCCGGTGATCACGTCCAGCCGCAGGCGGTCGAGACCGGTGAGGATCACCGGGAACAGGACCAGCAGATAGGCGACGACTCCGACGAGCGACGAGAGACGGCGGGAGCCCAGATAGCGCGATGCTCCGAACCGTTCGGCGGCGCGGTCGAGGCCCATCGAGGCGAGGAGGTTCGCCACCACGGCGCGGGCGACGCGCGCCACCAGCCATCCGACGGCGAAGATGACGAGCGCGCCGAAAACGTCCGGGAGGAACCGGATCACGTCTTCCACCAGCGCCTCGACCGGGAACAGCACCCCCTGGAGGTTCAGCGCCGCGAGGATCTGCGGCAGGAAGAGCAGGAGCACGACCCAGTACACCGTCTCCGGGATCACGCGGCTGAGTTGCGCCGGAGCGCGGTCCCGTTCGCGCTCCTCGCCGGAGGCGATGGCGGCGACTTCGAGGGCCACCCGAACCGCGCGCCGGAGCACCGCGGCGAGGAACCACGCCACCAGCAGCAGGACCAGGGCGCGACCCACCTGGATGGTGAGCGCCATGAGCTGCGCCAGCAGGGTTCCCGAGGCGCCGCCCACCCTCGAGAAGTCCACCAGCGAGGCGAATCCGGCGACGACCAGGATCAGGAGCCCCCAGAACAGGATGCGTCGGCCGATCGCATCCACATCGGTCCGGGCCGCCCGCTCCGGACCGAGAACCAGTCGGACGCCGTTCCCGATCCGGGACGCGGCGCGCGCTTCGAGGCCGAGTCGGGCGAGCGTCCGCCGCAGCAGGATCACCACGGCGAGCGCGAAGGTGAACGCCGCGATGACCACGCCGAGCGTGATCACCAGTTGACCGACGCTGGAGTCGAAAACCGGAGGGAGGCGTCCGATCAGGTCGGACAGGGCGGAGAGCATGGCTGCCGATGGTAGCCGTCCCGTCGCCGGTGCGAACCGGCGAACCGGACGCCATTCAGCCTGTGGATAAAGTCGCGTGAGCACCGAGAGTGGCGAGGCGCCCGGCTGACCCGGTTCTCCCGGTAGGGGCGGCGCGCGAGGGAGGAATACCGGGTGTATTCCGCCGATGCGCAACGAAGAGCGCCCCGGAGCGAAGCGGAGGGGCGCGCCAGTTCTCCCGGTGGGGGCCAGGCGGGATGCATCGCCGCTCGAGCCCCTACCGGGAGAACCGGGCCGCGTGACTTTGTCCACAGGCTGAATTGGGCCGATGGTAAATTCGAACGACTTGCGGGAGGCGCGTCAGGCGAATCCCGGTCCTCTTCCCCATCGAAGGAGCCGAACGCCGATGCGACGCCGGAGCTTTCTCGCCGCGGCGGCCGGCGCCTCCGCCGGCGCCCTGGTCCACACCCGGTTCGGTCCGGAAGCGTTCCGCGTCCTCGAAGCGGCGGGACGCCAGGCCGGCTCCCGCAGCCCGGAGGAACTCGCCCGCGACGAGGGGTACTGGGCCGAGGTCCAGAACGCCTTCAGCGTTTCGCGCTCCATCATCAATCTCAACAACGGCGGCGTGTGCCCCTCCCCCCGGATGGTCACCGAAGCCTTCGTGCGCTACACGTGGCAGCAGGAAGAAGCGCCGGTGTACACGATGTGGCAGATCCTCGAGCCGCAGAAGGAACACGTGCGCCAGCGGCTCGCCGGACTGTTCGGCTGCGACGCGGAGGAAGTGGCGCTCGTCCGCAACACGTCGGAGGCGATGGAGATCCTGCTCCTCGGCCTCGACCTCCAGTCGGGCGACGAGGTCCTGACCACGACCCAGGATTACGGCCGGATGCTCACGACCCTGCGGCAGCGGGTCCGGCGCGAGGGGATCGAGATGAAGTTCATCCAGATCCCCACCCCGGCGGAGACCGACGAGGAGATCGTGGAGGGATTCCGGGCCGCGATCACGGACCGCACCCGCATCATCCTGATGTCCCACCAGATCAACCTCACCGGCCAGATCCTGCCGGTCAAGGCGGTTTGCGACATGGCCCGCGAGCGCGGCGTGGAAGTCATGGTGGACGGCGCCCATTCGTTCGCCCAGTTCGACTTCCGGCACGAGGACATCGGCTGCGACTACTTCGGCACCAGCCTTCACAAGTGGCTCCTCGCCCCCAAGGGGACCGGGATGCTGTTCGTGAAGAAGGAGAAGATTCCGCAGATCTGGCCGCTCATGCCGGCGCCGGAGCGCATGGACGACGACATCCGCAAGTTCGAGGAGATCGGAACCCACCCGGCGGCCAACTTCGTCGCCTGCGGCGAGGCGATCACCTTCCACGACACGGTGGGGGCCAAGCGGAAGGAGGCCCGGCTCCGCTACCTCAAGGACACCTGGGCCGAGCGCTTGATGTCTCTCCCTGGCGCCGAACTCCACACCTCGCTGGACCCGAAGATGAGCTGCGCCATCGGCAACATCAACCTGACTTCGGTGGACCCGGCCGCCTTCCGCGACTATCTGTGGGACCGGCACCACATCATCGTCGTCTCGATCATGCACGACGAATTCCAGGGCCTCAGGATCACCCCGAACCTCTATACCACGATGGAAGAGCTCGACTACTTCTGCAACGTGTTCGAGGACATCGCCCGGGGCGGCCTCCCGAAGTCCGCCTGACCCGGGAGCGCCCGCGGCCCCCGCGACCCGCCCTCTGATGGATGGCGCGAAGTCACCGCCGACGTTCCGGCGCTACGGCTTCGACGCCACCTTCTACGACGAGATGTTCGAGGCGGAAGGAAAGCCGCGGGAGCACTGCGCCGATTTCCACGCCACGCTGAGCACGATCGCGCCGGAAGAACTCCAGCGGATCCAGGAGCGGGTGACGCGCTCGTTCCTGCACGAGGGCATCACGTTCACGGTGTACGGGGACGAGCGGACGATCGAGCGGGTCTTCCCGATCGACTGCATTCCGCGCATCGTCCGGGGCGACGAGTGGGACCGGGTCGCGCGCGGGCTCGAGCAGCGTATCCGGGCGCTCAACCTCTTCCTCCACGACATCTACCACCGGGGGCTGATCCTGCGCGACGGCGTGGTTCCGGCGGACATGATCTACGGGAGCAAGCACTACCGCATCGAAATGCGGGGGCTGCCGGTTCCGCACGACGCCTACGTCTCGATCTGCGGCAGCGATCTGGTGCGGACCCACGACGGCTTCGCGGTGCTCGAGGACAACCTGCGGGTGCCCTCCGGCGTCAGCTACATGCTCGCCTGCCGGGATGCGATCAAGCGGAGCATGCCGCGCCGCTACCGGCGGTCGAGAGTGCGGGACGTGGAGCAATACAGCCGGTTGCTGTTCGGGATGCTGGCGTCGCTGGCTCCGGCGCCGGTGACCGATCCGACGATCGTCCTGCTCACCCCCGGGGTGTACAACTCGGCCTACTACGAACACGCCTTCCTCGCCCGTCAGATGGGAATCGAGCTCGTCGAGGGTCGGGACCTGCTGGTGCACAACGAACGCGTGTTCATGCGGACGACCGACGGACTGCGCCGGGTGGACGTGATCTACCGCCGGATTGACGACGATTTCATTGATCCGCTCACCTTCCGACCCGATTCGGTGCTCGGCGTGCCGGGCCTGTTCCACGCCTTCCGAGCCGGGCGGGTCGTCATCGCGAACGTTCCGGGTACCGGGGTCGCCGACGACAAGGGGGTGTACGCCTACGTCCCCAACATGATCCGCTACTACCTCGACGAGGAGCCGCTGCTCGACAACGTCCCCACGCACCTGTGTCGCGAGCCCGAGGGCCTCCAGTACACGCTGGACAACCTCGACAAGCTCGTCGTCAAGATGGTGGGCGAGTCCGGCGGTTACGGGATGCTCGTCGGGCCTCATGCCACCCGCGCCGAGCGCGCCGAGTTCGCCGAGGCGCTGAAGGCGGACCCGGCGAACTACATCTCGCAGCCCACCCTGGCGCTGTCACGGGCGCCGTGTCTCGTCGGCTCCCACATCGAGCCCCGCCATGTGGATCTGCGTCCGTTCATCCTGACCGGGGAGCGCACCGACATCGTCCCGGGCGGGCTCTGCCGGGTCGCGCTCAAGAAGGGGAGCCTGGTGGTGAACTCGTCCCAGGGAGGCGGCTCCAAGGACGCCTGGATCGTGGACGCCGGGAGCGACTGACCCGCCATGCTCGCCCGCGTCGCCGACAACCTGTACTGGATGAGCCGGCACCTCGAGCGCGCCGACCAGACGGCGCGCCTGCTCGATGTCCAGGTCGGGTCGCTCGCCGACCACCCGGCCGCCGCGGTGGCGGGGGGATGGCGTCGCCTCTTCCGCGCGCTCCACGTCACTCCGCCCGGCCGGCTCGAGTTCTTCGCCGACACCGCGGACGAGGACTTCCTGCTCGCCGACGCCTACGCCCTCGCCGACTTCATGACCTTCGAGCCGGACAACCCCGGTTCGGTGCGGTCGTTGTGGGCCAGCGCGCGCGAGAACGCCCGCCAGGCGCGCCAGGAGATCAGCTCCGAGATGTGGGCCCGGATGAACCGGGCCTACCTCAAGCTGCGCGACACCGAAATGCACTCCTTCTGGAACGCCGAGCCGCAGAACTTCTACCGGGACACTTCAGCGAACGTCTCCCTGTTTCGTGGAATCACCGACAACAGCCTGCGCCACGGTCAGGCCTGGGACTTCATTCGTCTCGGGCGGTTCATCGAGCGGATCCAGATCACCGCCGAGATCCTCGAGGCGCACCGTCCCGCGCTCGGGAGTGAGGGCGACACGCTCGACTGGAGCCTGCTGCTTCGGGGCTGCGCCAGCTTCGAGCCCTACTGCAAGCGCCACACGGCGCTCATCGAGCCGACGCGGGTCATGGAGTTTCTGCTGTTCGAGCCGCGCTCCCCGCACTCGCTCCGGTTCGCCGCCGAGATGCTCCGATCCGGCCTCCGCCGCGTGGACCCGATCGGAGGGGGCCGCCATCCGCTCGCGCCGCCGCATCGCCTCGTCGGGCGGCTACGCTCGATCCTCGCCTACAGCTCCGGCCGCGAGGACCTCTTCGAACGAACGCTCGCGCAGGTGCGGGCCATCGCCTCTTCGCTCCACGACGAGGTCAACAACCGCTACATGTTCTATTCCGCCGATCAGGCGATCCGGATGGGCTAGGTGTCGCCGAAATTCCCGCGCGCTCCCGGTTCGCCGGCGCCGGGGAGGGTCTGCCGATGAACGTCACCGGAGCCCGCTACGAGGTCGAGCACATCACCCGGTTCGTCTATTCGGAGCCGGTTGGCGAGGCGGTCCTGACGCTCTACCTGCAGCCGATGCGCGACGAGACCCAGCATCTCGAGTCCTTCTCGCTGAAGACGCGGCCGGCGGCGGAGCTGTCTTTCTTCCGGGATCCGTTCGGCAACGCGGCCAGCTTCTTCGACATCCCCGGAGAGCACTCCGAACTCCTCGTCACCGCGCGCTCGCGAGTCGTCCTCCAGCCCCCGGCGCTCCCCGGCGGGCCCGGCCCGTCGTGGGACGAGCTCCGGGCCATCGAGTCCACCGGGATGTGGCACTGGCTGTTTCCCACGCCGCTGACGACCCCGACCCCGGCGCTCGCGGATTTCCTCGCGACGCACCGCATCGAGCCCGGCGAGACCCCGCTGGCGACGATCCAGCAGGTGAACTCGAGCCTCCACGAGGCTCTCCCGTTCACTCCCGGCGCGACCGGAGTGGACTCGCCCATAGACGATGCCCTCGAACGGGGCGGCGGCGTCTGTCAGGATCTGACCCACATCATGGTGACGATCCTGCGGGAGTGGGGCATCCCGGCCCGCTACGTCTCGGGCTACCTGTTCCCCCGGGCGGGCGCCACCGAGCGGCGGATGGCCAAGGCCGGGCACGCCTGGCTGGAATGCTTCCTGCCCGGGATGGGATGGCTCCCCGCCGACCCCACGAACAACACGGTGGCCGGGGACCGTCACATCCGGGTGGCCCGCGGCCGCGATTATCGGGATGTGCCGCCGACGCGCGGCACGTTCCGGGGCGTGGCGCGGCAGAATCTCGACGTGACCGTTAACATCATCTCGCTCGACTTCGAGGACGAGACCACCCGTGGCGCCTTCCCGGCTGGCGTCAGGGTCTGACGCGATTCCGGGAGCGGAGGCAGTATGGCACCGAAGGCTGCTGGAGGGGTCAGCCTCGTCCGCGACGTCGCCGCCGATGTTCAGACGCTCAGCCACCTCATCAAGGAGGTGGAGGCGTTCGCGGCAGCGAGCGGCGTGGCGTCGAACGCGGCCCAGCGCGTGAGTCTCGCGATCGACGAGCTGGTCACGAACATCATCTCCTACGCCTCGCTTGACGGCATCCCGGTGCCGGTCCACCTGGAAGTCCACTGCGATACCAGCGAGGTGCGCGTCGTCATCGAGCACACCGGGGTAGCATTCGACCCCTTCGTCGAGGCGCCGGTTCCGGACACCAGCCTGCCGCTTGCGGATCGTCCGATCGGCGGGCTCGGCGTGTTTCTCGTACGATCGCTCATGTCCGACACGCGCTACGAGCGCGTGGGGGACCGAAACCGCGTTATTCTCACCCGCACCCTGGACGGGGAGGGTCAGCAGGAGCAACCTTCATGAATGTCACCGAAGCGACCAAGGACGGCGTCCTGGTTCTCTCTCCCGCCGGTCGCATCGATACCCGCACCGCCAGCGACTTCGAGCAGGCGGTGATCGCCCGGGCGACCGGCCCCGACGCCGCGACCCGAATCGTGATGAACTTCGAGGGGGTGGACTACATCAACAGCACCGGGATGCGGGTCCTCCTGATCCTGGCCAAGACGCTGTCCAGGGCCTCGGGGAAACTGGTGCTGTGCTCGATGAAGGAGCACATCTTCGAGGTGTTCAAGATCAGCGGGTTCAACCAGATCCTCACGATCACGCTGACCGAGGAGGAGGCGCTCGCCCGGTTCTGACCGAGCGCCGGACTCCGCCGGTTCTCCCGGTGGCCTCCGCATGACGCTCGTCATCGTATTAGGGGCCCGGCGCGGGCGACGCACTCCCGTCCGGCGCCCCGAATGGCCTACCAGTTGGCCTACCGGAGGGCCAGCGCCCCTACGAGGGCCGAATGGTCCTCCCGGCAGGGGCAGGGCCGCCGTCCTTCAACCGGACCCCCCGCGCCCGGAACCCTCCCGGGATCGGCAGGAGCTCGAACTCCACCGCCTGTCCTTCGACGAGGAAGCCGTTCGGCACCTCGAGCAGCGCGCGTGCGGGGACATGGACATCCGGCCCTTCGTGGCGCTGGATGAATCCCTCGCCGCGGCGACGGTCGTACCACTTCACCACCCCTTGGGTCAGGCTGGGCATCGTTTTCCCTCCGGGGATCAGGTCCCGCTCGCCGGGGATCCGGCGTTCCAGTCGGTGTGGGGCGCCCGGTTGCGCACGAACCACTGCCAGAGCAGGCGTCCGTAGCTCGTCGGACGCACCCCGATCTCGTCGAAGAACGGGCGCAGCAGGGTGTGCAGCGCCCGCAGGTTGTAGAACGGGACCCGGGGAAAGTAGTGGTGTTCGAGGTGGTACGCGGACCACAGGAACGCCACGTCCCGGACTTTCGACGGGCGCAGGACGCTCCCCCAGCGCGCCGGATCCCCGGGCGCGATGTCGTAGTGCTGTCCCAGCCGGTTCACGGTGAAAGCGACGGGGAACACCACGAACAGCGGGATCAGCCAGACCCGCAGCATGGCGCCCGGGCCGCCGGTCCAGATGAGGAGTCCCGCGATGGCGGCGTGGCCGATCAGCGTCAGCCTCCTCTCGAGAGCGATCCGGCGGCGGACGAAGTCGGGATAGCGGGCCGCCTCCCGCCGCGCCGCGCGGAAGTAGATCGGGATCAGACAGGGCGTCAGGTAGAGCGCCTTGTACCAGCGGGCGTTGCGCTTCGGCGTCAGCCAGTGCCGCTTGGGGTCCGCTTCGGCGTCCCCGAGCTGGGCGTGGTGTTCGAGGTGCCACCGGGTGAACTGCGTCGCCGAGATCCCGCTGGGGAAGGCGTAGAGGTGGCGCAACACCCCATAGGCGCGATGGCGGCCGGTGGGGAAGACCGCGGCGTGGACGACCTCGTGGAGCATCACGGTGAAGTTGAACGCCGTCAGGCCGACCACCGCGGATGCCGGGACCCACACCCACCATGCCCCGCCCGGGAACGCCAGGGCGCCGGCCCCGAACAGCAGCGCCAACTGCCAGGTGAGGACGAGAAAGTGCATTCCGGCCCGGCGGCGGTGCAGGCGGCGGAGTGCGTCTTTCGGGACGGCGGCCTCGAGCCGGGCGCGGAGATCCCGCGTGTGATCCATCCAGTAGGACCGCGCCCGCTTGCCCGCGCCAGTTCCCCGTGAATCCACCGGCTCCTCCCCGCGATCTCCCCGGATGACCCGAAACCTCGAACTACGATAGCAGCCCGTGGCCCCGCTTCCGACTGCATTCCCGGCCACCGGTCCGGCGGGTTCCACCGGTTGAGATCCGGACTCGGCGACGCCTGCCGACGGCTCGACGGTCGCGGGTATCCCGCCTACCGCGCCCTCGCCGGCGGGTGGCGGCTCGGCCCCGGGATCGCGCTCTTCCTCGATCGCATCGCGCGCGACCCGTTCGCCCCGCCGTCGCGGGTCCGGCTGCGGCTCGACGCCGGGACCGCCGGATTCGATCCGGCGCTCCTCGCCCACCGCGTCGGTCGCATGGCGCTCGGCGATCTCCTCGCCCGCCGGGTCGCCGGCGCGGTCCGTCGGGTCCGCCTCGGCTCCGGCCGGAGCGGCGATGTCACGATCGCCTCCGGGGGACAGGAAGTTATCGAGCGCTCGGCGGTCGTCCTCGGGGACGAGGGCGGCGGGCTCGACCCCGGAGTCGTGGAAGCCCGCCTCGAAGTCGGTCTCCCGGCGGCGGGCCGACGGATCCTGGGGCGACGGGCGGCCGAGCTGCTGACCGGGGAACTGAACCGCATCGCCCGCGCCGCCCTCGTCGGCGGAAGCCTCCCCCCGGGGGAGGCGGAAGCGTTCGTCCGGGATGTCGAGACCCAGGAGCGCCTCCGCTCGCAGCTCGCCGAGCGCGGGCTGGTGGCGTTCGTCGCCGACGGAGCGATCCTGCCCCGCGCCCACGGCGCCACCGGACGACCCCTGACGACCACGGAGGCCATGCCCTTTCGCAGTCCGCCGGCGCTCCGCGTGATTCTCGATCTCCCGGACGGCGGCCAGGTTCCGGGAATGGGCCTCCCGGAAGGGGTCACCCTGATCGTCGGGGGCGGCTACCACGGCAAGTCCACGCTGCTCCAGGCCCTCGCCCGGGCCGTCGTTCCCCACATCCCCGGCGACGGCCGGGAGCGGGTCGTGACCCGCGCCGACGCGGTGACGATCCGCGCCGAGGAGGGGCGGTCGGTCCAGGATGTGGACGTGAGTCCGTTCCTCCGCGAGCTGCCCGGCGGCCGCCGGACCGACCGCTTCTCGACCCGCGACGCGAGCGGCAGCACCAGCCAGGCGGCGGCGATCGTCGAAGCGATCGAAGCGGGGGCGACCGTGCTCCTGCTCGACGAGGACACGTCAGCGACGAACCTGATGATCCGCGACGCCCGGATGCAGGCGCTGGTGGCGCGGGAGTCCGAACCCATCGTGCCGTTCCTCGACCGGGTGCGGGAGCTCTACCGACGTCGAGGCGTCTCCACCGTGCTCGTCATGGGCGGCTCCGGGGACTACTTCGATGTCGCCGACACCGTGATCCAGATGGAGGCGTTCCAGCCCCGGGAAGTCACCGCCCGCGCCCGCGAGGTCGCTGCGGCGCTGCCGACCCGCCGCGCCGGGGAGGTGGCGCCCGGCCGTTTCGACGACCGGCGCCGGAAGCCCGTCGCCGCGAGCCTCGATCCCTCCGGCCGCCGCGGCCGTCCCCGCGTCCTTGCCCGGCGCCGGGAGACGCTCCAGTACGGCGAGTCCGAAGTGGACCTCCGCGCCGTCGAGCAGCTCTTCGGCGCCGATCAGACCCGTGCGGCGGGCCACGCGGTGGCCCTCGCCGCGACCGACCACGCCGGGCTCGCGGTTCCGGCGCTTCTCGACGCGCTCGACGCCCGGCTCGACCGCGACGGCGTGGACGCTCTCACCCGCGAGGGCCGCGCCGGCCGCCACCCCGGTCGCCTCGCCCGTCCCCGCCGCCACGAGATCGCCGCCGTCCTGAACCGCCTCCGCTCCGCCCGTTTCACCGCCGGGGACCCCCGCGCCGGATGCTCACCGGATAATCCCGCCTCATGAGCCGGGTTTCCTCTTCCAGTCTGCTGCTCGCCCTCCCTCTCGCCGGGTCGGGTTGCTCCTCCCCCGACCCCGGAGGCGCCGCCGCCGCCGAGCGGCTCCTGATCACCGGCGGCACCGTCGTCGTCATGGACGACGCCGGGACGATTCTGGAGGGTGGAGCGGTGCTGATCGAAGGGGACCGCATCGTGGGCCTGTTCGACCGGGCCGCGCCCCGACCGCCCGATGTCCCGGTCCTCGACGCCACCGGCCAGCTCGTGATCCCCGGGCTGGTGAACACCCACGGCCACGCGGCGATGTCGCTGCTGCGGGGCCTCGCCGACGACCTGCCGTTGATGACCTGGCTGGAAGAGAACATCTTCCCCGCCGAGGCCGCCCTCGTCGCCCCCGAATTCGTGTACTGGGCGACGCTCCTCGCGTCCATCGAGATGCTGAAGAGCGGGACGACGACCTTCACCGACATGTACTACTTCCGCGAGGAAGCGGCGCGGGCCACGATCAAGGCGGGGATCCGCGCGGTGGTCGGGCCCCATGTCATCGGCTTTCCGACGCCCGACTTCACCACCGCCGGGGAGTCGCTGGCCGACGCCGACCTGTTCTTCGAGACCTACCGCGACCACCCCACCCTGATCTCCGGAACCGCCGCCCACGCGTTCTACACGACGCCGCTCGAGCCGGTCCGCGCCGCCCACGACATCGCCCGCCGCCATGGCGCCCCCTTCCAGATCCACGTCGTGGAGGCGGAAGACGAGGACGAGCGGGTGGAAGCGGCGATCGGGATGCGAACGATCCCGGCGCTCGAGTCCATCGGGGCGCTCCGTCCCGGAACGGTCCTCGCTCACGGGACCTACCTGACCGGGGACGACATCGCCCGGATCGCCGCCGGCGGCGCCGGCGTCGCCCACAACCCCGAGAGCAACATGAAGCTCGGGGCGTCGCGGGCGGCGCCGGTCGCCGAGCTTCTCGCCGCCGGAGTTCCGGTGGGCCTGGGAACCGACGGCGCAGCGAGCAACAACGACCTCGACATGTTCGGCGAGATGGACACCGCGGCGAAGCTCCACAAGTTCGCCACCGGAGACCCGGCGGCGATGCCCGCCGAGACCGTCTTCCGCATGGCGACCGCGGGCGGCGCGCGGGTGCTGAACCTCCACGACCGGATCGGCTCGCTCGAGGTCGGAAAGCGCGCCGACATCGTGCTGGTGGAGACGCGCAGCGCCCACCTGACGCCGCTCTACCGGCCCTACTCCCACCTCGTGTATGCCGCCCGGGGGAGCGATGTCTCCACCGTCCTGGTGAACGGCCGGATCGTCGTCCGGGACGGCGAGGTCACGACCGTGGACGAAGCCGAGGTAATGGAGCGCGCCCGCGGCTTCGCCGACCAGATCAGCGAGGTCGTCCGGGAAGTCCAGCGGGAACGCCGCGCCGCCGAACCGTCGGAGCGCCGGACTCCAGTCCGGCAATTCCCAAGCGAGCTGCCGGAGCGCCGGAGCGCCGGACCGCTGGCCCTGGTTCGACGATGACCTCGCCTACCCGCAAGAGCCACCGCACGGCGCTCGCGGACTGGTGAAGCACGTCTCTCTATCGTGCCGGACTGGAGTCCGGCGCTCCGGCAGGAGGCGCCGGTCGGGCGTGGAATCCGATGTGGCGCCGGTGCGACACAATGTCCGGGTCGGGGGCCACACGACCCTCGAACAGGAACAGCAAGGACATGATCCGGAAAGGAGCGGCGCGCCGGCCGACGACGCTGCTGCTCGCTGGATGCGCGGCGATGGTCCTCGCCGGCTGCGCCCCGAACGAACCGGAGGCCGTGCAAGCGGGAGCCGGCGACGAACAGGCGGCCATGGAGACGGCAACCGAGCCGGCCTTCCCGTCCCACCCCGCAACCGAGCCGGCCTTCCCGTCCCGCCCCGCAACCGAGCCTGCCTTCCCGTCCCGCCCCGCAACCGAGCCTGCCTTCCCGTCCCGCCCCGTGGACGGGCCGATGCCCGAGATCGGACCGGCCCCCGCGGACTACGTGCCGACAGCGGAGACTGCCCCCGCCACCGATATCTGGCTCGGAGCCCTCGCGCGCAGCGGGGGCTCGCTCGGGGTAGCCGACCTGGAACAGGCGACCGATCGGGCCGCCTATGACAACCAGCCCAGCTTCCTGCTCGACGGCTCGGCCATCCTCCACACGGCGGCGTTCGAGCGACGCCAGACCGAAGTCATGCGCATCGCTGTGACCGCGGGCGCCGTCGCACCCGGCGAGCAGCTCACGCACACCGGCGAGGCGAGCGAGTTCTCGCCGGTCCAGATCCCCGGACAGGAGTCCTTCTCCGCGATCCACGAAGTCCGCGGCAAGCAGTACCTCTGGCGCTACGACCTTTCCGGCGCGGCGGTGGGACCGATCTTCGCCACCGCCGAACCGGTGGGGTATCACGCCTGGGCCAACGAACGCGTCGTCGTGATGTTCATCCTGGGGAGCCCGCCCACCCTGCAGGTCGGTGACGCGATGACCGGAGAGATCCGGATCGTGGCCCGGAATCCCGGCCGTTCCATCCACCGGATTCCGGGCGCGGAGGCGATCTCCTTCGTGCGGAAGGTCGAAGACGGAGGGTGGTGGATCGAACGGCTGGACCCCGAATCCGGCGCCGCCGTGCGGATCGCGCGAACGCTGCCGGGCCGAGAGGACTACGCGTGGACGCCCGAAGGCGAGATCCTGATGGGTGACGGCTCACGGTTGTTCGCGTGGTCCGAGGGCTCGGACTGGCGGGAGATCGCCGACTTCGAGGAGCGGGGCCTCGAGGGCATCTCCCGTCTCGCCGTGAGTCCGGACGGCGCCCGGATCGCGATCGTCGCCGACCGCACCAGCGGCTGAGCCGGTGCTGCCGGCGGGAACGTTGACCTCCCTGAAAGGGAACGGCGTTCGGGAACGGCCGCATCGTGGTGCGGGACGGCGAGGTCACGACAGTGGACGAGGCCGAGGTCATGGAACGCGCCCGCGGCTTCGCCGGACCGATCACTGAAGTCGTCCAGGCGGTCCAGCGGACCCGCCACCGAAGCGAAATGACTATGGAACGCTGCCTGCCCCGCTCCAGAGGGAAAACCGGGCCGAGCTCCACGGCAGTGCGGACCGCGCGACGGACGAGTCCGGACCGGCCCTTATGGAGCGCCGCTTTCTGCAGCGGTAGATTCTCGTAGACTCTGCCTCGGTCGGTCGATGCCTTCCCGATAGTCAACCCCGAGGCATGTGTTCGTTACGTCGTCTAGGCGTTGAAACTCGGTGATCTTGAATTCGGAGCCAGATGCTGAGCCGACAGTGTGGCAGACATACAGGGAATCGGGCTTCTTCACGAACTTGAACGTGTGGTGAGTGAGGAGTGCGATGATCCGTCGCGTCCACTTGGGTCCGTCGGCCAGTAGCCGGAGACAAGCCGTCTGATCCTTGGGCTTGGCCCTTGGATTGAAAGGATTGGGCGTGTGAAGGAGCCCGTTGGCGGTCCCGTAGAGCGTCTTGAATCGCTCGTAAGTCAGATAGTCCGCGTTGGCTGTGACCAGTTCACCCACATAGTTCTTGAAGGCCCCTTCGGGGAGACCTGGCGGCGCAGGGCCAGAGGCGTCAAGACGGAGTGGCTCGGGATAGTAGTAGTCAGGGTACGCGTCCTTGATCGTCTTGAGGATATCGCCGGCGTGCCATGAGCGCCGATGGTTGTCTGAAATGGAATTCATGAGGGAGCCGTCGTCGGTCTCGGTGGCCACGAGCGAAGCGGTAGCAATGAGCTCTAGCACCTGACGGAACTGTAGATATGCGCACTCCGCCATGGGGATGGCGTACAAGAGATTTGACATTCCCGTGCAGATGTTTCCACTACCTCTAGTCGATGCAAGATCTCCTGCATTCGGCCACGGTATGCGTTCAGTCTCTCGGTTGATCCAAGCATGTCTTCCTCCTTGGGATCGGTCCTCGCGGCGTTAGCTCGCGGGGAAGTTCCAGTGAGCACAAGAGCGGAGCTCACCGGGTCACTTCAAGTGAGTCCTCTGTGTTCAGAGGCCATCGAGTGTAGCGCGGCACTCTTGGTGGAGTGATCGGAAGTCGGTGTTACGTCCTGCTGAGACCTGCCCTTCTGAGTAGTGGGGGCTGACAGGCGACCTCCGGCGCATCGTGGTCGGCGCGTCGCAGCGCGAGGAGCTCCTGATCGAGGCCGTGGCGGACGAATTCCAGCCGCGGTGAGTGCGAGGCGAGGAGCTCGGCGGGCATCGGTTCGATGCGGAACGGGAAGAGGCGCGGTCCCTCGATCAGGGCTCGGGGAGCGGCCGCAGCCAGGCCACGACTTCGCAGGACGGCCTCGCCGAGAAAGCTGGTGAGTTCGGGGGCGTGGATCGGATGCGTTGGGGCTGGGCCGTAGATTCCCGGGTGATCCGACTCACAGATCACGCCCCAGTCCACGAATGAGCGGAGTACGTAGCGCGTAGCGCGCTCGACGCCGGGGCGCTCCCCGTACTCCTCGCGGATCCGGGCTTGGACCCCGGCCGCTGCCGCTTGGCCGTCGAGTCGGATCTGCCGGCCCACCCGCGCGGCCACGGTGCCCCAAAACGGGTAAGCGGCGAGCAGCATCCCCCAATGGACGGCCAATCGGTCGCCGTCGTGTGCCTGCCGCAGCAGGTCGAGGCCGTTGTTCCGGAGTCCTTCGAGCCCCTTGGGGACGAGGAGCCACGTCTTGATCAGGACCGTGATCGCCTTCTCCCGTCCGCTACGGGGCGCATTGCCCCCTTGGGAGATCTGATCCCCAAGACGAGCATCGAGAGCGTCGTGGACGGCCTTCTTGTCGTTCCCGGCGAGGACGAGCCTGGCGGTCTCCTCTACCCAGTCGAGCCGGACGAGGCGGCCGATGCCGACCTTCCGCGCCGTGTCCCTCACGCCGGTTGTCGCGTGATGCGCACGAGCGGGACGATCACTTCCTCAAGGTTGGCGCCGCCGTGGCAGACGACGGTCTTGCCCTCCGGGACGAAGGCGCAGCGACCGGGCGCGAGCAGAGGCAGGAAGCCGCCCGGCAGTCCCAGGGGAGGCCAGGCTGTCGCCTCGGGAAAACGCTTCGCGACCTGGCGTCGCAGCGCCTCGTCCTGGAAGATCCTGACCCTCTCTCCCCGCAGGTTGGAGAGAGCTCCTTCGGCTGGCCTTCCGAGTCCTCGCGCCTCGACGTTGCCGTGGTCCGAGGTAAGCCAGACGGTGAACCCGCCGTCCAGAAGACGGTCGAGCAGCCCGCAGAGGAATGGTCCCTCTGCCCAATGTCGAACCTGGTTGAGCATGCCGCGCTCGCCGAGCGGTGTCCCGTGCATGATGTCGTCCACGGTGTTCACAACGATGGCCACCGCCCGGGGTTTCGGATCGGCGAGCAGTGTCTCCACCGCCTCCGGATCTGCGGCTTCGAACTTCTTCCGGTAGGCGATCTCGGCGGGACCGAGGCCACAGCCCCGCATGAAGCGCCTCCAGTGGGTCGCCTCCGTGGCCGTGGTCGCGATGCTGTTCTCGAAGTGAAACGGTGGGCGGCCTGCGAAGAGGGCCTGGCGCGAGACCGCCGTGAGCGTCGGGATCCACGCGAAGACGGCGTCCTCCTGGAACTGGAGAGCGGGTCGCTGCCGGGTCAGTTCCTCTCTCAACACGGCCCACTGCGGGAGTGCGAGTCCGTCGAGCACCAGGAGCGCGGCGCGGGATCCCGCGCCGCCAAGGCCTCGGGCAAGCCGATGGGGGACGTGATGGAGCATCACGGGCGCACTCGGTGGGAGGGTGGAGAGGGGTCCGTAGTGCGCCGGGAGCCACTTGGCGAAGGCCTCGTCCGCCTGCTGCTCGAGGCGCCGGAAACGGTCGCGGCACGCCGAATCGGCATCCCCCAGTCTCAGGAATGTGGCGCGGGCTTCCCCCCACCGGCGAGCGAACTTGCGCCACGCATGGTGGCCGGACACCTCGCTGGGTAAGCGGTCCTCCGCGACCCGCAGCAGGTGTTCCGCGCGGCGTCGCTGCGCCTTTGGAGCATCGCGACGGATGCCGACCCGGATCCACGTCTCGTCTGGAGCGGGCTCGATGTCATGCTCGACCGGAGTCAGAAGCCCCTCGAGGAACAGAGTGTCGAGATAGGCCCGAACGCGCGGGTCGTCGAACGGGAGATCAGCGGGTCCGGGGATGGCCTGGGAAGGACGGTGCTCCGTGTGTCCGGCGCGCCGGTCGAGGAACCGCAACCAGCGTTCGTCAAGGAAGGACAGAAACGCGTTGCGGTCCCGCAGCAGTTGGCCGAGGGGCCAGTCCTCAAAGATCCCTCGGCTCTCGAGCACGCGGAGGAACCGGTCGTCGAGGCTCGCGGAAACTTGCCGTTCCGCGTAGTGTCGTTCGAGGAGCAGCGTCAGGAGGTCGGCGGGTTCCCGGACCGTCTCCGGCGTAACGCCGAACAGATGGCGGAGCACGAAGTCGCGGCTCTCATCGGCACCGAGGGCCTTGTCCCCTGCCTGCTGCTGAATGACGTAAAGGCGCTCTCGCTCGGTGGGGTCCAGCTCCCGGACGATGGTGGGACTGAGCCGCGTGAAGAAGTCGCCGAGCCGGAGGGAGACCCGCTCGGCGCCGTCCGTCAGATCGAAGGGAGGTTCAGTCTCCTCGTCCCCGACCACGATCACGAGGTCGAGCGTCTCGCCATCGTCCCAGCGCGGCCGGAAGCGGGCCTCGTAGTCGAAGCGGAACGCTATGGGGTCGTCGAGGAAGAGGAAATCGAAGCCGCGCCGCTCGAGAGCGGCCAGGACACCCGCTTCGCGGAGGAGCCTCTCGGGATCCCGGACGATGGTCGGACGGCCGAGGCCCGGTGTGAAGCGACTCAGGATCGCGGCGACGAGTCGCCGTCCTGGATCCCGCTCTCCTGCTGTCACCGCGCTCCGCTGCGGGTGAGCGCGTTGTCGTACCACATCAGGAGCTTCGGATCCTCCTCGAGGGCCTTCCGCGGGATTCTCTCGCCAACCGCGATGATGGTCTCATCGTCCCGCTTCTGCCAGCAGTCCCGGAATCCGGCCCGGACCGCCTCCATGCGCACGGATGGCATCCGTCGCACTCTGTCGCCTGCGTAGCGGTGGAACTCGCGGAGGAGGGCGCGCTGGCGGAGACGCTCCACCTCGGGCGCCTTCGCCGGATCCGGGATGTGCCAGCGTCCCTCCGCCTTCGATCGCAGCCGTGCGGCACCCTTAGGTAGGTTCCGGAGGTCCTTGAAGGTCGTCGAAAGCCACGAGTGGATTGGCCCCGGCACAGGCCCGTCTCCGTCGTAGCAGAGAAAGTTCTCCTCCAGCAGGAGTGTCAGTTCGAGCCGGGCCTCGTGCTTCAGCCATCCTCCGATCTCGCGCATGAAGTTCGGGTGGAGCTCCTGGAACGTCTGCGGCTTCCGCTTCAGATCGGAACGGAGCCACCGAATCGCCGTCTCCTCGTCGCGGACCACGACCGCGGGTTCGAATAGGCCCTTGACCCGCAAGCGGCCGGACTCGTAGCGAGGGACCTGCTCGGGAAGGAAGAACATGCCGTCCCGCTCGACGAACCGTTCTCGGAGGCCGGCATAGAACCCGGAGGCGGAAAGGGGGACCGCCGCTCGGCGCTCGACGTGGAAGGCGACCATGCGGTCATAGAGCAGGAAGTCCTGTCGTTCCCGCATGACCTCGCTCCGGCCTTCCCGCTCGGCGAACGCAGGAAGTTGACGCAGGTGGGTCTCAATAAAGTCCCACGCTGCCTCCTCCGTCCCAGCCCTGAGCCGAAAGCGCTGCTCGAGCCCACCGTTCGGCTTGTAGGCCGAGATCACTAGGTCCTTCTTCACTGCCCCGGCAGCCATCATCTGATTGAAAGTGCCTGCCTTCTTGTCCAGAATGCGCACGTCAGCCACCACGAACCCAGCCGCCCAGAGGCTCTCCTGGATGGCGTTCCAGACAGCGTTCTTCGAATTGTGGAACACGACAGTCATCCAGCGACCCGGCTTCAGTACGCGGCAATACTCCCGGAAGCACTCTCGCATCATGCGCTGGTATCGTTGAAGGGTCTTGTTCTGGATCTTGCTCTCGATAGCCTCGGCATCTCCGCTTGTGAAAACACCGTGAAATGCCTCAATGAGAAAGTTGAGTTCAGCGTATGTCAGATTGCTGCCAAATGGTGGATCGGTGAAAACGTAGTCAATGCTCCGTGAAGGACTCATGAGACGCGAACAGTCCCCGGTCGTAACGCCGACCGAGCCGCCCTGAGCCACTGGCCTGCGGAATGCCTTCTTGAGACGCTTTCGCTTCCCGCCTAGAATGTAGTCGGGGTGGCATTCCGCATGCTGTGACAGAAGTCGAATGAGTCCAGGCATATACTGGTTGACTTGAGAATAGTGAGTCGCACTATATCGATTCTGGAGAGACATACCGGTGATTGCCTGCTCCGCAAAGTATCGGATCATGGCGGCAAGGCGACTTTTCTTATGCGTACGCCCTTGGTCAGCGGTTGTCATCATGCCGAGAGTATCGACTCTCCGCCAGACTGCTGCCAGTGCTTGTGCCGCTCGAGGCAGATAGAGGTGGTGCAGATAGGAGAACTGGCAGACTCCAGATCTCCACTGATCACCCCACACCTCGACATCGTCAGGCGCATGCATCATACGATCGGTAGGAATTTCGAGAGGAGGAGGCAGGTGTGAGATGCGCCGCAGCCTCTCCCTGTCATGGATGTCCAGCGGTTTTTCGTACCCCTTCTTTCCTCCGGCGGTGTAGTTCAGAAACACCGGGACGCGTTTGGTCCTGCTTACCGTGCGGTTGAGCAGAGGATCGTGTTCGGCAGTGCGGAGCCGGAGAAGTTGTCGTTTCACCAACTGCACGGCACACCGTCGACAGGGAAACCGGGATCGGATCCGTCCTGTACTGCGGTCTAGAGCCTCTTCGAGGAACACGATCTCCGTCCCACACTCAGGACACGCGAAGACCTCACTCCAGACCGTGTAGTTGATCCGGCCTATTGTCCCGTCGGAGTGGCGAGTCCTATACATCCATCCGACTTCTTTTTCCACTTCACTGAGGAGACTCTGGGCGGCCTGGGCGAACTCGTCCACGTCGAAAGGGATGTTGTAGTTCGCGGCGATGAAGGTGGCGGCCGGGGAGAGGTCGCCGAGGATGGCGCGCCGCGTGCCCCACTCCGGTGGTTCGCGTCCCGCTTCCTTCCACTCGGCCTCCAGTTTCTGCCGGTACTCGTCGGGCGCGGTGCCGCACCACTGCGCCGCGACGCCGGTCATTCCGGACCCGCAGAAGCCATCGAGCACTAGGAGCCTGCGCCGTAGAAAGTGATGCGGGGTGACGGCGCGGTGGTGGTGGAGGTCGTCAGTGACTGTAGCGGGTGTACTGGAAACGAACTAAGTCGTTGGTATAATACTGTGTTATGAGACGCAGTACGCCCGCCGCGAAGGACGGCGGCGCGAGGAGGGGATGGAAGATGGCGACCCGATTCCGGCCATATGAACCGGACCAGATGGCGCTGATGCCGGCGAAGCCCAGCGACTGGCTTCCCGCGGACCACCTGGCCCATCACGTCCGTGACATCGTGGACCATCTCGACCTGGAGCCGTTCTACGCGCCGTATACGGGCGACGGGCGGCGGAACTCTCCGTACTCGCCGAAGATGATGGTGACGATCCTGATCTATGGCTACGCGACGGGGGTGCGTTCCTCGCGGAAGATCGCGCAGAGGCTTCACGAGGATGTGGCGTTCCGGATGCTGGCGGCGAAGAACTTCCCGGCGCATCGGACGATCTGCGCGTTCCGGAAGCGGCACCTGTCGGACTTTCGGCACCTGTTTCTGGAGGTGGTCCGGATCGCGCGGGAGATGGGGCTGGTTCGGTTCGGGACGCTGTCGATAGACGGGACGAAGGTGCGAGCGAACGCGAGCAAGCGGAAGGCGATGAGTTACGGGCGGATGGTCCAGGAGGAGGCGCGGCTGAAGGAGGAGATCGCGGAGCTGTTGGCGGCGGCGGAGCGGGCCGATGCGGAGGAGGACGAGCGGCTGGGTGAGGAGGTGCGAGGCGACGAGTTGCCGGCGGAGTTGGCCCGGAGGGAGGAGCGCCTGGAGGCGATC
Source organism: Vicinamibacteria bacterium (assembly GCA_965232015.1). Taxonomy (GTDB): domain Bacteria; phylum Acidobacteriota; class Vicinamibacteria; order Marinacidobacterales; family Marinacidobacteraceae; genus JAJEAO01. The sequence goes on from OZ246946.1 coordinate 3,616,602, forward strand.
CGGGCGGCGCAGGCGCGGCTGGAAGCGGCGGCGCGGGAGAGGGACGACGCCCGGAACCGCAAGCCGGGTCAGGATCGGCCAGCGCGGGGAGGACAGCCGTACAAGCTGAAGTATGGGGAGCCGGACCGGCGAGCGCAGAGCAACTTCACGGACCCGGAGAGCCGGATCATGAGGACGAGCACGGAGGGGTACCAGCAGTGCTACAACGCGCAGACGGCGGTGGATGACGAGAACCAGCTCGTGGTGGGCGCATCGGTGACGGATAGCGCCAGCGACCAGGGGGAGCTGACGGCCCGGCTGGACGAGGTGGAGGCTGACTTCGGTGAGAAGCCGGAGGAGGTTCTGGCGGATGCGGGGTACAACGGTGAGGAGGAGCTCGCGGAGCTGGAGAGGCGGGGCGTCACCGGGTATGTGGCGCTGGGTCGGGAGGGGAAGAAGCAGGGTGAGGTGGACGCGGAGAAGCGGCCGGCGGCGGCTCGGATGAAGAAGCAGCTGGCGACGCCGGAGGGGCGGGCGCGATATGCGAGACGGAAGTGGCTGTCGGAGGCGCCGAACGGGTGGATCAAGGAGGTGCTCGGGTTTCGCCGATTCAGCTTCCGGGGGCTGGCGCAGGTTCGAGCCGAGTGGGACCTTGTGTGCTTGGCGGTGAACATCAAGAGGATCGGTGCGCTCCGAGCCGGCTGAGTGCGCTCTCGGGGGCGGTTTTTCGGTGTGTACGGGCCAAAAACGCCCCAAGAACGCCCTGTAGGGCGGGTTTCGGGTCCGGCAGCCTCGTCCCGGCGACTCAATCCGCCTATGATCGGGCTCTGCGTCCGGCTCCGACCACTACGCGCCTGATGCGAGGACACTCCCGTGGCGCAGGCTCCTAGGTCCCCGGGCTTGGTGTAGTGGAGGATGGACGGAACGATCGCGAGGTGGGGCACTTTGGTGTGGTATCCGTGCGCCCGGTAGAGCGCGTCGGTCTTCCCCACACTCACATCCACCGCGAACGGCTCGCGGTGGTAGGGCTCGTCCGGGTCGTAGGGACGGCCGTAGTGCTCGACGAACTCCTCGAGGAACGGGTTGGGGCAGGCCGTGTACCAAGGCGGGTCCGAGAGTCGGAGGATGTCCTCATCGTCCCCCGTCGGGAAATCGGGTCGTTTCCGCAGCTCGGGCAGCAGCTCCCTGAGTCGGGTGAGATAGTGATCGCGGCGCGCGTCCTCGGAAGCGAAGGTCTGCCCGAGGCATTCCACCGGTTCCGTGCAAGAGAGTCCCGCGCCCGGTGCCTTCTTCGGTCGGGGCGCGTTCGGGAGCAGCGGTTTCGGGTGGCCTTTCTCAGCGGTCATCGTTTCCTGGAGGCGGAGGTGGCTCCGCGCGGAGCGCGGCTCCGGTATCGGTGAGGACGTAGCGCTGGTTGGCGGCGCGCGGTTTCTCGGGATTCGTCATTCGCAGGATGCCGGCGTCGAGCAGAGGCCCGATCTGAGTGCGGCGGAAGTGGGTGCGGTGGGATGCTCCTACGCGGGCGAGGAGTTCCGAGAGGCTCTGCGGCTCGTGGCAGGCGTTCACCACGGCCGTCTGCCACGGAGTGAGGGATGTCGCGGCGCTCGGCCGAGGGTCGCGCCTGTCCCGATCCCGTGGTTCCGACGAGTGACCAAGTTGACCTCTCTCTTCGTCGACTTGGTCACTGGAGTGACCAAGTGGACCCCGCTCTGTCTCGACTTGGTCACCCGTGGAGTGACCAAGTCCGCCCACCTGCTCCTCGACTTGGTCACTGGAAGTGTTTCTCCGCTCCTGGACCGCCTCCCGGAGCCGCTTCGAGGCGCGGAGGCGTCCCGCGCCGGCGGCAGCCAGCAGAGCCCGGTCAGCGAGTCCCTCGGTGGCGGCGGCCACTTCCCGGGAGGCGAGACCGGTGGCCGCTCGGATCTGCGACCCCGACACTTCACCCTGTGCGAGCGTGAGCGACAGGATTCGGGCCTCGGGTTCGGAGACTTCTCCCAGTCGCTGTCGGAATCTGGACCGGGCTACAGACAGCTCTTCCCGCGACAGGACGAGCTCGAATCGCTTGCGCCGCCGGCTGTTTCGGATCCGCGGCGGCACACAGCCGATCTCTTGCCAGTTCCGGTACACATCGCGAAGGCCCCAGCCGGCGTTCTCCGAGAGTCCGATCCGGCGGAACGCCCGCACGATCTGCGGATTCCTCGCTTCCTTTTCGCCAGGTTCCATCAGGTCCGACAGGGGAGCGAAGGCGTCCCCCGGATTCCGGAAGGCCGTCCGGTGCGGATCGTGGAGGATCTCGGCGCTGCGTCCGTGATCCGCATAGTCCTGGTGCATGAGCAGATTGACCATGGCCTCGCGCACGGCGGAAAAGTCCGGTGGCGTGTCGTCTCGCTGGAACGTCGCCGGGTTCAGCCGGAACGGGTGCTCGGCGATCCGGGGATACCAGACTTCGAGCAGAGCCCGCCACGTCCGCACCAGGTTGTCCTCCAGCACCACGCGATCGAACCATCGCTCTCCGTTTGCCACACGCTCCCGAGGCCCGGCGAATCGCTGGCAGTCCACCACCGGGCGCGGCAGGGATTGCGCGAACGCCCGATCGGACCCGAACAAGAGGATGGCCGCCCGCGTCGGCTTCCGGGCGCTTCTCTCCTCTCGCAGAAGTCCCATCACGCTGAGGAAGTCCCGATCGTCGAGAGCGCGGTAGGAGCGGTTGCCCGGTCGGGCCTCGTAGGCCGCCCGGTACCAGCGAAGGCTGTCTGCATCCACAGCCCACTCGAGGTTGAAGTCCACCGGCTGGCTGTCGTAGCGGTCGGCTGCCGCGTCCACCAGGAAACGATCGCGCTCCCGGTCGGTCAGACGAAGGTCGCTTCCCCCGCTCCGCACGAACGCGCGCCGAATGTCTCCGTCGATGAACACCGGCTTCTCGGACCGGTGTGCTTCCGGGATGTGGAAGGCAAGGACGGCTGCACCCTCGTGGTGCAGGAGGTGCTCCCGGACGGGGATCAGAGCCGAAATCTTGTTCCGCTGGCGGAGCGTGCTCAGAAAGTCCGACTGCACCTTGTCCAAATCGAGGACTCCGACGACCGCGAATCCCCTGGCGCTCTCCTGAACGCCGAACACGAGATGGCCGCCGTCGGTGTTGGCGAACGCCGAGACGGTCTCGTAGGCGGTGCGGGGGACGGCGCGTCGGGCCGACTTGAACTCGACATCGCGCCATTCCGGCGAGCCGAGTCGCTCGACAAGCTCGTCGTGCGTCATTCGCTCACTTCCGCACGATGCGGACTCGCGCCATATCCCTGCCGCGAGTGATCTCTTCCAGAAAGTCTTCGAGTCGTCTCCTGAGCTCGGCTGGCGTAGCAGGCCCTCCCTCGCGGAGCAGGCTCCTCGCGAGAGCCTTGTCTTCGACCTCCACTTTCTCGAGGCGCGACAGGGCGGCGGCTACGGCAGCGAGGGTTGGCGCGTCCACGCTGGCCGACAGCCGGGTTTGGTCACTCAGAGTCGAGCGGAACTTCTCGATCAGCGCCTGCTGGACCGCGGGCAGGAGCGCGCAGGTCTCTCTGGTCGCGTCGTCGTCCAGGTTGGTCCGCAGCGTGTCGGCCCAGCCCTGCTCCAAGCGGTCCAGATCTCGTGCCAGACGATTCAGAGCAGCGCTAGCCGAAGCGCCGGAGGCCGCAGTCGGGCGGAACCCGCAGGGGCAGATCGGTTCGCGGGAAAGCTCCGCGTCAGACGGGCCAGGGCACGCGGGGAGCCCCTGGACCTCCGCCTCGAAGGTCCGGATCTGCTGCTTCGGAAGGAGTGAGATCTCCTTGGTATAGCGCCCAAGAGTGCGCACACGAAGGTCCTGGAGGAGACGCCGGCGACGCGCGTCGTCGCTCGGACCGAGTCGAGCCCGCTGGTGGCTCGCGATGTAAACGCTCCGGGACTTCTCCGCCCATTTCGTGAGACGCGCTTCGATCGTCGCCAGAAACCCCGAAGCTTCCCGGGTCTCGCGGCGGCGCAGGCTGGCAAGCACGTCGTCTCGTACGTTCCGGATGGACTTGGCCACATGGTGGTCCGCCGGTAGCGCAGCTTCCGCCCGGGACAGGTATTGGGTCGGGCCGTGGAGCCGGGATACCAGCCTCTGGAGGCCTTCGACCTCATCGAGCGCCACGAGCCCGTCGCGACGCTGCTCCACCGCCTCGACCGAGTGGCGGAAGTTCTTGAACTTGGCCGGAGTGTCCAGCACTTGAACCGATTCGATGAACTGCCTCGTCTTCGTGATCCGCTCCCGCAGTTCGTCGGTCTCCTTGGAGGAGTCGAGAACGTCCTTTCCCCACAGCGTGATGCCCTGACGGAGCTCCCCGACCCCGGCCGCGAGCCGCTCCACGAACCCGGAAGCCGCCTGTTGGAAGCGCTGGACAGCTTCCGCCTTTCCCCGCGTGAGTTGCTTCGCCACCCCGGAAGGCAGACCCACGAGCTCGAACAGCGCCGTGATGGCAGGGAGGTTCCAGTCCTTTGGGGGCACGATGTAGCGAAACGCGATGAGATCGGGTAGCGGCGTTGTGGCGAGAGCGGTCAGACTGAGCGCATCGAACTTCCGGTTCGAAAGCGAAAGCAGGATGTGGCCCGAGTGGACCAGCGCCGCGAGTACCACGACGACCCACTCGGGCTCGAGTCTCCGGTTGGCCGGGTCCAGATACTCCACGCCATCGGCTGTCTCGGTGATCAGCTCTTCGCGGCGAACGACCTGTCCAGCCTTTCTTGCCGCCAGCGCATCCAGAATGAACCGGGCATATCGCGACTTGTCGGGGCGGATCGTCTCACCGTCGAGCAGTTCGAGTCCCTTGAGCACCGCCTGGGGCTCGTGCGCCGGCCGCTGGCCTGCGATCATCGCGAGCGCTCCGCGCGCCGCCTGCTCGCGCCTCTGTCGAGTGATGAGCACGCCGAAGCTCGGATACTCCGGCGCGGTGTCTCGGAAGCGTGACTCGAGGCAGATCTCGGAGATGCCGTCCACGACGGCGCGGAAGGACATCCGGCGGTGCGGGTTCGCTCCAGTGCGCTGGCGGAGCTGTTGACCCCTGAGCCAGGTCTTGACTTTCCGGTTCCGCCCTTCGTGCGTCACCCGAAACGCTCCGAACATCTGTTCGCGAAGCAGTTCAGTGAGCGCCCCGAGCGACTCCTGGGCCTTGTTGCCGTAGATGGCCTTGTGGGCGCCCGCGGACTGCTTCGCCAGCGCGTTGGCCGCGGCGAATCGGGTCAGCGTCGTGCGGAACCCGTCGCCCGCCGGCCCGAAGCGGAAGAACACTTCGTCGGCCTTCTGTTCATCGCGGAAGCGCGGAGGTCCGAAGGGTTGCAGGAAATACACGTAGAAGTCGCGCGGCGGCGCAGCCGTGGATCGCTCGTTCGGGGCGCCGAAGAACAGGTAGCCGGGTCGAGTGGTATTCCGCTCACGCCAGACCAGGTCGTGCTCCCATATCTGGAAACCAGTGACGTAGGGCTGGTCCTCGGAGACGTCCATGAGCCCCAGGAGCGCCCGGTAGTAGGCGCGGTCGAGGTGCTCATCGTCCAGCGTTTCCGCCCGCGCTTCGATCCGGGCGTCGAAGTCATGAGTCTTCCCGATGTCGAGGTAGTACTGCCCGTTTCGAGAGTTCTCGGTGATGAACTGACCGCTGACGGTGCGGTGGATCTCCCGGAGCACCGTCTGGACCATGGCGAGCAGGTCTTCGGCTGGTTCGTTTCCCATGTCCTCGACTCCGGGCTGGTAGAGACACAGGCTGTCCCGGAGTTCGGAGGCGGTCGCGCCGATAGGCGAGTGGATGTCGCCGGTTGTGAGACGGTGGACCGAGAGCGCGCGGATCACTCGAATCGCCATTGGGCGGTACGGCGGGCGGGTGTAGGCGTTCCGGACTCGCGACTCGAGCACTTCGCTGCAATCGATGATCTCCCGGATATCGGGCAGGGTCCGGAAGGCGGGATTCGCGCGGAGCGTGCTCCAGTAGCTGTCGTAAGCGATAAGCCCGGGCTCGCTCTCCGGCACTTCCTCGTCGATCATCCCATCCATCGCGAGCGAGAGCGTCTTCAGGATCTCCCGCTTCTCCACGGCCGCGACGCGCTCGAAGGTGGCGATGTAGTCGGGATGAACCGGGAACAGGCTCACGTACTCGTCGAGCCGTTCCCCCAGACGACCGTAGAGGCGGGTGAAGCGCTTGAGGTGGACGCGGATTCGTGCCCGCTGGTCCGGCGTTTTGCGGAGCAGGCGCTCCGCGACCACGAACTGCACGTCGGTCCGTGCGATGAGGACCTGCTCGAAGCGGTCCTTGACGCGACGCACCGAGTCGGCGACGTACGAGAACCGCTGGCTGTCGAAGATCGCTTCCTGGACGCCGGCGATGAAACGAAGCCGCAGCGAGGTGCAGGACTCTCCCAGCTCGCGCAGGAAGTTGAGGTCGAGGATGAGCTGCTGGTCGCGTCGAGAACGGAGGAAGTCGAGCAGCTCGTCCACAACCAGCAGCAGCCCGTGGTCCGGGTAGCGCCCGTGGAAGGCGCTCATCATCTCCTCGAAACACCGCTTGTTGCTGGAGACCTGATCGGCCCCAGGGAAGCGGTACTGGATCCCGAGCTCCACTAGCCGCGCCTCGAGTTCGCGCGTGAGGATCTCGCGGAGCGGCATTTCCGTGGAGCCGATCTCGGTTCGGACGACATGGAACCGGCCCGCGACCTGTGCTGCTGCTTCCCGGACGTCGGTCCGGGTGACAGCAGCGTAGAGATCCTCTCGCTCGGCGATGGCGGAGATCACGGCCATAAGGTGGGACTTGCCGGTGCCGTAGTTCCCGACGACGAGCAGGCCCTTGTTGTCGGACGGAGAAGTGAACTGGAGCTGCGGGATGACCAGGTGGATCAGCCGCTCCGCCAGGTCCCGGGAGATGACGAACGACTCGACGAGCTGGCGGGCGTGGTCCGAGTCGCTCGCGTCGCGGAGCTGCACGACCGTCTCGATGGGGTCAAACTGGATGAGGTCGCCGTATTTCATCGCGTGTGGCTTTTGGGGGACGGGTCGAGGAGCACGTGCTGGATCACGCACGCCGGCCACGTCCGGTATTCCGGGTGTCCCGGCGCGGCGTAGCGAATGGTGTTGCCCCGGATGGACCCCGGCCAGGTCGCCACGACCGGCCGGTCGCGGGCCAGGGAGCGGAGGAGTTCCAGAGGGTTCTGCCTCAGGTCCGCCGAGGACAGGATCTCGATGTTGTCGAGCAGAACGGGCTCAGGTGTCTTCCCTGAACGACCGAGAGCGGTCTGGCGAAAAAGCTGCGACACGCGCAGTGGTCGCTCTCGCGGGCTGAGTTCGAGGAGCCGGCGTGACATCTCCAGGCCGAGGTTGACGACTTGGGCGCCTGTCCGGTCCGCGACTTCGTGGAGGCACAGCGTCTTGCCCGCGCTCCGGCCGCCCACGATCAGCATGAGCTGGTGGCGGAGCTGCCGCAAGTGAGGCAGCCGACCAACGACCTCGTCAGCGGCCGTGGAGGCGCGGGCACGAGCAGTATCGGAGAGCAGTTGCACAGGGTCGGAGGCGCATTATCCCCCGGACCGGCGGCCGTGGGACCGGAGGACCGGACGCTCCGCGTCACATCCGAACCCCCGGCGGTGGGGCCATGCCGGAGCCGAGTGCACCCGCCGGTATCGGGCGCCGGTCTCCAGACCGGCGCCTCGGTGTCGAGGGCGCCTCCGGAACGCAGCCGGCGCTATCCGCGGACTTCGGCGAGGAGTTCGAGCACCTCGTCGTGGAGGGCGCCGTTCGTACTCAGGGCGTTGGGGCCGTGGATCGTTCGGTTGCCGTCCCAGTCGGTGAACCGGCCGCCCGCCTCCTCGAGGATCGGCAGGAAAGGACTCGAGTCCCACGCCTTCATCTCCGGATCGAGGGCGATCTCGGAACGGCCGGTGCAGACGAGCGAGTGGCCGAAGGCGTCGCCCCAGGTGCGGCGGACCGCGCCCCGGGCGCCGACGGCGTCCCAGATCGGGCCGATGGTCGCCGGGTCGGTCGTGGTGGCGAGCGCGTTGGCGATGTTCGTCACCTTCGACACTCGGGCCGGGCGTCCGTTCCAGAACGCGCCCACATCCCGGGCGCCCGAGACCATCTCGCCCACTCCGGCGAGGTTGGAGACTCCGACGACGGCCTCGCCGGAGATTTCGAGCCCGATCAGCACCCCGAACAGCGGGACCCCGTGGATGAACGAGGTCGTGCCGTCGATCGGGTCGAGGATCCAGCGGTGCGTGGGATCGGAACCGGACTCCCCGTCCTCCTCGCCGAGGACGCGGTGGCCGGGGAACTTCGCCTCGATGCGCTTGCGAAGCAATCGCTCGCAGGCGACGTCGGCTTCGGTCACCGGGGTGCGGTCGGGCTTGGTGGTGACTCCCACGCCGACCTGGAAGTGACGCATCACGAGGCGTCCGGCCTCCCAGGCGATCTCGGTGGCGAAGTCGAGGAGTTCCCGGTTGCTCGCCGGGTGTCGGTCGGTCACGAAAAGCCTCCTTTGGGGGAATCGCGGCGACGGGCCGCGTTCGGCTGCGACGGCGCGAACTATGCCATCCGCAGCCAGCTCTGCCGGCGCGCCGGACTCCACCAGTTCTCCCGGTGGGGGGCCGGCATTCCCAAGGCCACGCTGCCGGACCCCGCCCCGCCCCCGGCCCGCCCCCACCGGGAGAACTGGCCGGAAGAACTGGCCGGGAGAACCGGGTCAGCCGGCCGCCTCACCACTCCCGGTGCTCGCGCGACTTCCTCCACCGGCTGAGCTCGCCCGCTCGTTACCGGCGTTCACGCTCGGACTCGCTTCCCCGGGCCGCTCGATCCTGCGGCACGGCGGCCAGGCCTCGGCGAGGTAAATTTGCAAGGCTATGCCTCGCCTCGTCCTTCTCCCAGCGCTTCTGGGCGGCCTGACGGTCGCCTCCCCGCTCCTCGCGGACGACGAAACCGCGAACGCCACGCGGATCGGCCGTGCAGCGCCGGCGATCGAGGCGCCGGCGATCGACGGGCGGCTGGATGAGGACGTTTGGGCGGCGGCCGAACCCATCACCGACTTCATTCAGGCGAATCCGTTCGAGGGGGAGCCCTCCACCGAGCGCACCGAGGTCCGCATCCTGTTCGACGACGACGCGGTTTACATCGGCGCGATGCTCTACGACTCCGATCCGTCGGGGATCATCGCCACCGACGCCCGCCGCGACTCGGGGCTGGACGACTCCGACTCGTTCCGCGTCATCTTCGACACGTATCACGATCTCCAGAACGGGTTCGTGTTCGGGACGACGCCGTCGGGCCTCGAATACGACGGGCAGGTGAGCAACGCTGGCGGCGGAGGCGGCTTTGGCGGGGGCGGCCCCCAGATGCGTCGGGCCGGGACCGGCTCCGGGGGCGGATTCAACCTGAACTGGGATGCGAGCTGGACGGTGGCGACTCACGTCGGGGACGAGGGCTGGTCGGCGGAGTTCGCGATTCCGCTGCGGACGCTCCGCTATGACAACAGCCCGCAGACATGGGGGCTGAACTTCCAGCGCAACATCCGCCGGAAGCGCGAGGAGACCTACTGGTCTCCCATCCAGCGGATCTACAACCTCTACCGGCTCTCCTCCGCCGGGGAACTCCACGGCCTGGAGCTGCGGACACCGAGGAACGTCCAGATCACGCCCTACGCGCTCGGCGCCGGGGGCCGGGACTTCTCGCTGGAAACCGAGGTCCAGACCCAGTACGACTTTGGCGCCGACGCCAAGGTCGGGATCACGCCCAGCCTGAACATGGACCTGACCTGGAACACCGACTTCGCCCAGGTCGAGGTGGACGACCAGCAGATCAACCTGACCCGGTTCAACCTGTTCTTTCCCGAGAAGCGGCCGTTCTTCCTCGAAAACGCCGGGAACTTCTCGATGGGGGCCCCCGGCTCGGTGGATCTGTTCTTCAGTCGCAGGATCGGCATCGGTCCGGGCGGGGCGCGCGTTCCCATCCTCGGTGGCGCCCGGCTCTCGGGCAAGGCTGGCGACTACAACCTGGGTTTCCTCAACATGCAGACCGAGGAGGTCGCCGGAGTCGTTGCCGCGAACAACTTCACCGTCGCCAGCCTGAGCCGCGAGTTCGGCCAGCGATCCTCGATCGGCGCCATGGTCGTGAACAAGATGGGTACCGGGGACGCCTCGCTCGATGACGACTGGAACCGGACCTGGGGCGTGGACGGCCAGCTCGGGATCGGTGAGGCGTTCACCTTCAGCGGGTTCGCGGCGCGGACCCAGACTCCGGGCTTCGAGGACCTCGGTGGCGAGTATGCCTACCGGGGCCGCGGCGAGTACTTCAGCAACCGGCTCCGCCTCTGGCTCGGGATGACCGAGGTGCAGGAGAACTTCAACCCGGAGGCCGGGTTCCTCCGGCGCAGCGCCTACCGGAACCTCGACTACGGCTACTTCAGCTACCACCGCCCGAGCTGGGCGCCCATCCTCCGCGAGTTGCGGCCGCACATCACCTACAGCGGCTTCCGGACGCTCGATGGGTTCCTCGAGACCTCCCGACTCCATGTGGACTCGCACGTGGACTTCGAAAACGGCTGGTACCTCAGCCCGGCGATGAACCGGATCGTGGAAGGCCTCCAGGAGCCTTTCGAGATTCGCGAAGGCATCGTGGTCCCGGCCGGGACCTACGAGCACTGGCAGCTCGGATGGCGCTGGAACACGAACCGGGCCGACGCGCTCTCCTACAGCGGCGGGCTCGACTATGGCGGCTTCCTCTCCGGTGAGCAGCGGACGGTGGACACCACCGTGAACCTCCGTTGGGGGACTCGCCTGGTGACTGCGATCTCGTGGCTCTACAACGACATCCAGCTCGTCGAGGGGAACTTCGTCGCCAACCTGGGTCAGTTCCGCGCCTCGCTCAACTTCACCCCCCTGATCTACCTCCAGACGCTCTTCCAGTACAACGATGACGCCGATGTCTGGTCCTCGAATGTCCGGTTCAACTGGCTGAGCACCGCCGGGACCGGCCTGTTCATCGTGTACAACGACACCGAGGGTCTCGGGAACACCCTCATCGGCCCGCAGAACCGCAGTCTCACCGTCAAGTACACCCGCCAGTTCGACCTGAACTAGGAGCCGAAGTCAGCTTGTCGGCTCCCGCTCCGGGAGGCGTCTCCCGTCCCGGAGCCCGGAGGCGTCTCTGCTGATGGGCTTCCTGGTCGCCGCGCTCTCCGGCCTCTACACGTCCCTGTGGGGGGCGTTCAAGGACTCTCCGTGGGAGGGGTTCAAGCCGCGGACCTTCCCGCGGAGCATCCTGTTCTCTCTTGTCATCTTCGGCGGACTGCTCGCGGTTCCGACGCTCCGGGAGCGGATCGGTGGGCTCGGGCTGGCGCAGCTCTTCTTCCTGGTGATGGGGCTCGAGCGATTCCTCACCGAGCTCTACAAGGGCTGCTTCCGGACCGAGCCGCAGGACAAGTACTTCGTGCCGTCGCAGCTCGCGATCCTGGGGCGGCCGGTCCGGAGCCGGGCGCTCCGGATGGCGGCCGGAGTGGTGCTGGTTTCCGCGGTTCTCGCCGTTCTCCTCCTGGGCCGGCCGGTGGAGGGATTCTGGGGCTATCTCCTCGTCGCCTATGGGACCGGGCTGCTCGTTTCGGGAGGCGGGGCGTGGAAGGACGCGCCGTTCGAGGGCTTCCTGTTCCTCAAATTCCTCCGCTCGGGACTGGCGTTGGCCGTCGTCTCTCCGATCTTCTACTGGCTGCGCGATCCGGCCGATCCGATCGCCCTCGGGCTCCTGATCTACATGAACGGCGGGCTCGAGCGCTTCCTGGTGGAGTACTACAAGACCTACATCCAGCGGAACATGTCGGGAAAGTTCCGTCCCGATCTCCCGCGCGTCGAGACCCGGCGCCGCGAAGAGCTGCACGTCCTGGCCTGGGTTCTCATCGTCGCGGTGGCGGTCGTGATCGTCGTCGAGTCGGGCTCGGGATAGGCGCGCCGCTCCATCGGCACCCCATGGCCCACGACGCTGTCGTCATCGGCTCGGGTCTCGGTGGCGCCATGGCGGCGCGCCGGTTTCTGGAGGCCGGGGCCCGCGTCGTCGTGCTCGAGCGAGGCGGCTGGCCCCGGCGCGATCGGGGGGACTGGGACCCGATGGAGATCCTCCGCCGCCACCGCTACGCCGGCCCGGCCCCGCTCCACGTCCGCCAGCGCGGGGACTCCGGATTCCGGCCGATGCCGCAGAACGAGACCGTGGGAGGCATGTCGGTCTTCTATGGCGGCGCCGCCCTCCGGCTCCGCGCATCCGACTTCGCGCGGTGGCCGATCGCCTACGACGACCTCGAGCCCTACTACACCGAGGCCGAGCATGTCCTCGGCGTCCACGGGAGGGCCGGACTGGATCCGGTGGAGCCGCCTCGCTCCGGGCTCTATCCCTTCCGTCCCATCGCCCCCAGCCCTCCCGCCGAGCGGATTCGCACCGCCGGACTCCAGGTGGGGTTCCGCCCGTTCCCGATCCCGCTCGCGCTGGACTTCGGCGGCGAGCGCGGAAGCGCGTGCGTTCGTTGCAACACCTGCGACGGGTTCCCCTGCGCCATCGGCGCCAAGAACGACGCCGCCGGAATCCTGCGACGGGCGTCCCGGCGCGGGCTCGAGATCCGGTCCGGCATCGTCGTGCGGCGGCTCCTCTTCGAAGGGGCGCGGGTCGTTGGCGCCGAATGCCTCGAAACAGCCTCCGGACAGTCCCTCATCGTGGAGGGCGGGGTGTTCGTGCTCGCCGCGGGGGCAATCAGCAGCCCGACTGTGCTCCTTCGCTCGGACGCTCCCGGGCTCCGGGACCTCCCGGTCGGGCGTTTCCTGATGCGCCACTGCAACGCGGTGGTCGCGGGGCTCTTTCCGTTCGTCACGAATCCGGACGGCGTCTTCCACAAGCAGGTCTGCTTCACGGACCTCTACGAGGCGGGCCGCGAGGAGGACGGGCTCGCCACCGGCGTGATCCAGGACATCTACACCCCGGCGCCGGAGGTCGTGCGTGAAGCCGCCGGGTGGTTCCGCGGGCTGCTTCTGGGCGATCCCGTGGTGCGCCGCCTCCAGAACCTGCTCTGCGTCGCCGAGGACGAACCCGATCCGGACAACCGCGTCAGCCTCGGACCCGAGAAGGATGAGCTCGGGATGCCCCGGACGCTCGTCGAGCATCGCTACCGCCGGTCCGACGAGCAGCGACTCGGGCGGCTGACCCGGGCGGCAGGGGACATCCTCTCCGAAGCCGGCGCCCTCGCGACCCGCGTCTGGCCGATCTCGTCCTTTTCGCACGCGGTCGGCACGCTCCGCATGGGAGAGGGGACGGAGGACGCGGTGCTCGATCGGCGCGGCCGGGTCCGTGGGGTGCGCAACCTGTGGGTCACCGACGGGAGCGCCTTCCCGGCGTCGGGGGGTGTGAATCCGAGCCTCACCATCGCAGCGAACTCGCTGCGCGTCGCCGACGGCATCATCCACGGCGCTCCGGCGCCCGCCTGAGCCGGATCTCGTGGCCGCGACCACCGCTTCCCGCCCAACGGTCGCCGTGGTCGGCTGCGGGCGGATCGGCCGGGTCCACGCCGCGAACCTGAAGGGCCGGGCGCGGCTCGTGTTCGCGAGCCGTCGGGCGCGTTCGGCGCGCGAATTCGCCCGCCGCTTCGGTGGCGAGGCCGCGGCCGATCTCGGGGCCGTCCTCGCGCGGGACGATGTGACCGGGGTCGTCCTCGCCACCCCGCCCGAAGACCATGCGGAACAGGCGCGGGCGGCGCTCGCGGCGGGCAAGCGGGTCCTCGTCGAGAAGCCGCTCGTCGCGCGTCCCGCCGAGCTGGCGGTGATCGCGAACGCGCTGCGAGGTCGCCCTCCGGGAGCGCTCCTGGTCGCGGAGAACTACCTCTACAAGCCCCTCCTCCGGGAGGCGAGGCGGTGGCGACGGGCGATCGGAGAGGTCCGACGGGTGCGGCTCTCCAAGCGCACCCGGCAGCGCACTCCCGACTGGCGCGGGGGCTATGGCGCGCTGCTCGAAGGCGGCATCCACTTCGTGGCGCTCCTCGGGGGGGTCCTGGACGAAACGCCGGACCGGGTGGAGGCCTCGTTCCCCGGCGGAGCGAGTCCGGAGCGGCGGAGCGAAGTGAGCGTCCGCTACCCCTCCGGTGCGAGCGCGGAGATCCGCTACGGCTGGGATACGCCGTCGCTTCCCGGCGGCGTCTTGCAGCACTCCCGCATCGAAGGCCGGGATGGACGCCTCGTGTTCGAGAGCAACGGCCTCTACTCGCTGCTCTGGTCCCGGACCTCAGGACGGTGGGCGCGCTTCCGGATGGGGCCTCTCGAGGATCTCATGGGTTTCCGCGCGATGACCGCGGACTTCCTGCGCATGCTTTCCGATCCAGATCATCGCCCGCACTCGGACTTCGCCCGCGCCCGGCGGGATCTGGAGCTGGTCTTCACCGCCTACCGCAGCGCCGGTCTCGACCCGCGCGGCTTTGTGGAGCGCCGGTCTCCAGACCGGCACTGAGAAGTCCTATGGAGCGCCGCTCTCCAGAGCGGCACCTCGACCCGCCCGGCCTCGGTGAGTTGCCGGACTTCAGACTCCAGTCCGGCGCCGCAACGGAAAGGCCGGCGCTCCATGCGGCGGCACCAACGCAGAGTGCTTCACGGTGCCGCTCTGGAGAGCGGCGCTCCATACGGAGAGCGGCGCCCTTGCGAGTTCGGCGCTCCGAAGTGTGGTACATTCCTTCGTGCGTCGGGTGGATTGATCACACCCCCTAACCATTCGGCGTCCGGATAGACCCGGGGGCTGTCGCCTCGAGACCCACCCCACCCCCACAGCGGCAGCCCGAAGGGGGCAGCGTCGGATTGAGCTCCGGCGCAGTGCGTTTCCGGGCATTCCGGCCCCGCCCGAATGCTTCCTGAGGTGCCCATGCGTGGCGCACAAACGGCACGCTCTCTGGAGAGTGGGGTCCGGCCGCGCCGTTGACGGGTTCCGCCGCCGGCGTTCAGCGGAAGCGCGCCAGACGGTAGTCGTCGAGGAGCGAGACCTCCACATCGTCGAGGATCTCCATCGCGGCGAGCATCCCCATGACCGGCGCCATGGTGACGCCGCTGTGCATGGAGGCGAAGTAGATCCCGGGAGCTCCGCGGTCGAAGCCGACGATCGGATGGCCGTCTTTCGGCAGCACCCGGTAGCCGAGTGTCACCTCTTCGACTTCGAGGCCTCGGACGGCGGGCAGGACCGAAGCCGTCGTCTCGAGGATGTCCCGACCCACCGCCATCGAGGCGTCAATCGAGCCGGCCCCGGCGAAGCCCACGCCGGCCACGACCTTTCCCCCGGCCGTCTGCTTGGCGTGAATCTCCGGCGCCAACAGGATGCGCCCGAGCGCCGGATCGGCAGGGACCGAGTGGGCGAGGATGCCCGGCGATTCCACCAGCGGGACGTCAACCCCCGCCTGCTGCGCGAGTCCGGGCGCCTGGACGCCCGCCGCCAGCACCAGCACGTCGAGCTCGTGCCGTCCGGCGGTGGTCTCCACGCCCCGGAGCGCCCCGTAGCCGAGATCCAGCCCGGTGACCTCGGCGGTCACGAACCGGGCGCCCTCCGCCTCGGCGGCGGACCAGATCGCGCGGGTCGTCGAGCGCGGCTCGATGCTCCCCTCGGCGCTCGCCCACGCCGAGCCGAGAACCGGCTTCCGTGGGGTCACGCCCGGTTCGAGACGCGCGAACTCGTCGGCGTCCACCGGATGGACCGGATACCCCCAGCGCTGCGACCGGAGGACCTGTTCCCGGAGGAGTCCGGCGCGGTCGGGCGCATCCCGGTACTCGAGGCTGCCGCCCCACGTCACCTCCAGCCCGTGCCCGACCTCGGCCTCCATCCGCCGCCAGCCGAGGAGGCCGAGCCAGTTCAGCTCGAAGTAGGACCGGGGCCGCTTGGAGAAGTTGGCGTTGATCCAGGCGAACGAGTTGCCGGTGGCGCCCGCCGCCGGGCCCTCGCGCTCGAAGACGGTGACGTCGGCGCCCCGGCGCGCGAGGTGCCAGGCGATCGAGGAGCCCACGATCCCGCCCCCGACGACGCCGATGCGGCCCCCGAGGCGCTGCGCCGCGGAGACGCCGCGACCCCCGGCGGTTGCCGCCCAGACCAAGCCCCCGGCCGCGGAGACGAGCAGGCTCCGACGCTTCATCTCATCCGGCCATGACGGTGCGGGGGAACTGGGCGTTGTCCTCCCAGTAGGTCTTCTTGAGGCTCAGGTCCGCCGGCTGCTCGCGGCCGAACTCGTCCACCGCGTTCGAGACCAGCGTGTGCTCGCCCGGCGCCAGCGCGTCGGTCTCGAGCTCCCAGAAGGTCCACGCGTAGGGGTTGCCGCTGCGGTCGAGGCTCGCCTCCCGCCAGGCGCCGCCATCCACCCGGACCCGCACCTCGCGGATCGGAGTGCCGTCGTTCCACGCCACGCCGAAGATCCGGGTTCCGCCGCCCGCGGTCCGCGAGACGCGGGCGATGACCGACTTGATCCGCTGCCGGGTCACCGAGCGCTCGAACCAGACCGTTTCGCCATCCACTTCCTCGCCGATGATCGTCACGTAGTCGCGGCCCATGAACCGGTTCATCAGCCGCCGGTCGTTCAACTGGATGCGCGTGAGCCACTTCACGTGCCCGATCCCGTACCAACCGGGCACGATGAGCCGCAGCGGGAAGCCGTTCTTCTCGGGCAGCGGCTCACCGTTCATCTCCCACGCGAGCAGCGCTCCCGAGTCGAGCGTGTCCTCGAGCGACATGGCCCGGGCGAAGTCCTGCGGATACTCGGCGTTGCGGATCGTTTCGGTGCCGTGGTCCGCCGCCCAGAACACGGTCTCGATCACGGTCGGGTGGGGGCGGGCGGTCTCGATCAGAGGCCGCAGCAGGGTGCCTCCCCAGACCGCATTCCCCACCATCCCGTGGTGGCGGATGCCCTGGTTGCCCGAGCACTCGAACGTCACCGTGCGCTCGACTCGCGGCATCGCCTTCAGGTCATCGAGGGTGAACGTGCGGGGGCGCTCCACCAGGCCGTCCAGACGCAGGGACCAGTCCGCCGCGTTCAGGCTGGGTCGGTTGTAGTGGGCGACCGAGAAGAAGTCCTCGTTCGGGGTGATGAAGCTCGTCAGCTCGCGAAGGTCGATCCGGAACGGGTATTCGCCCCGCATCGTGGAGAAGTCCTCCGGGACGTCGGTGAACGGGATGACGTCCTCGTCCTGGAGCGCGCCGGCCCGGGCGGCGCTGAAGACGCCCTTGGGGAGCGCGGCGGCCGCCGCCAGCGCGGACAGAACCCGAAGGGTTTCGCGCCGCGAACGCGGAGTCGTTGGGGAACGGAGCATGAGGAGCCTCCCGGAAGTCATGGATCTGGGGATTCAATTTACCCAACCGGCATCCTCCCGGGTCGAAGGGGAGCGCGGGAGCCGTCCCCGGCGGTGTGAAAGGATGCCTGGGGGAGGGACCATGAACGCTGGACGCACGACCCCGAAATCGCCGCGAAAGCCGACGCTCCCGGATCGGGCTCTCGGCATGGACCGGGGGATCACCCGGCGGGACTTCCTCAACGGGCTGCCGGTCGCGGGCCTCGCCGCCGCCTTTCCCGCGGGCGCCGGCTGGCTGTTCTCCGGCTGCGACGGGAGCGTCCCGCCGCCCTCCGGCCCCTACCCGCCCGCGCTGACCGGGCTCCGGGGCAGCCACCCCGGTTCGTTCGACGTCGCCCATCGCCTTCGCGACCTGGTGCGGCGGCAGGCCGCGGGGGGTGGGCGCGTCGAGGGCTGGGACGACTCGGCCGCTGCGGACGGCGGTCGCTTCGACCTCGTGGTCGTGGGCGCGGGCATCAGCGGTCTCGCGGCCGCCTGGTTCTATGCGAAAGCCGCCGGGCCCGACGCCACCATCCTCGTTCTCGACAACCACGACGACTTCGGCGGACACGCGCGGCGGAACGAGTTCACCCACGAGGGGCGCACTGTGCTCGCCTACGGCGGCACGCAGTCCATTGACTCCCCGGCCACCTTCAGCGCCGCCGCCCGGGGCCTGCTCGACGAGCTGGGCGTGGACCTCGACCTGTTCTACCAGGCGTTCGACCGCGACTTCTACCGCTCGCGAGGGCTGAACCGCGGGGTCTTCTTCGGGACGGAGGACTTCGCCGCCGATCGGCTGGTGGCTGGCTACGGATCCCGTCCGGCGGCGGAGTTCTCGGCGGCGGCGCCGTTCTCGGCCGCCGGACGCGAGGACTTCGTTCGGCTCTTCGATGCGCCTCCGGACCCCTGGCCGGAGCTCGACGAAGCTGCGAAGAAGGACCGGCTCGGAGTCACCAGCTACCGCGATTTCCTCGATGCCCTGGGGACGGGTGTGGAGGTTCAGGCGTTTTTCCGCCAGCGGACCCACGGGCTCTACGGCATGGGGACGGACGGGGTCCCGGCGCTGGATCTGTGGGCGATGGGCTATCCCGGGTTCGACGCGATGGGTCTCACCCCCTCCGACCACCCGCTGCTCACGCTGACGGCCAAGCCGAATCCGACGCCCGAGCCCTACATCTTCCACTTCCCCGACGGCAACGCCACGATCGCGCGCCTCCTCGTCCGCCGTCTGGTTCCGGAAGCGGCGCCCGGATCCACCGCCGAGGACATCGTGCGGGCGCGGTTGAACTACGGCGCGCTCGACCGGGACGGGGCGCCCCGGCGGATCCGGCTGAACTCCACCGCGGTCCGGGTCCGCGACGGCGCCGAGGGGGAGGCGTCCGTCACCTACGTGCAGGACGGGGAGGAAATCCGGGTGCGGGCGGGACGGGTCGTGCTCGCGTGCTACAACCGGGTGATTCCGTTCCTCGTCCCGGAGCTGCCCGAAGCGCAGCGCGAGGCGCTCGCCTACCCGCCGAAGGTGCCGCTGGTGTACGGCAACGTCCTGCTCCGGAGCTGGCGGTCGTTCACGGAGCTCGGCGTCTCCTCGATCCACTTTCCCGCTGGATTCCACTCCTCCGTGTCGCTCGATTTCCCGGTCAGCATCGGCGGGTACGCGTTCTCGAGCGGCCCGGACGACCTGATCGTCCTTCACACCGTTCGCACCCCGTGCCGCCCCGGGGGCAGCGCCCGGGAGCAGTACCGCGCCGGGCAGGCCGAGCTGCTGCGCACGCCCTTCGAGACCTTCGAGCGGGAGACGCGCGACCAGCTCGCCCGCGCCCTCGGCCCCGGCGGTTTCGATCCGGCGAGCGACATCCTCGGGATCACGATGAACCGGTGGCCGCACGGCTACTCCTACGAGTACAACCCGCTGTGGGACCCGGTCTTTCCGCCGGGGGAGGCGCCGCACGAGATCGGCCGTCGTCGGTTCGGGCGGGTCCACATCGCGAACGCCGACGCCGGCGCCTACGCCTACACCCAGTCCGCGGTGGACCAGGCGTTTCGGGCGGTCTCGGAGATCTTCGCCGCCGATTGAGCGTTCGATGCCCGAGCTCCCCGAGGCGGAGATCCACCGCGAGCGCCTGACCGGGTGGCTGGCGGGTCGCCGCATCGTCTCCGTGGAGGCTCCCGACGCGCTGATTCGCCGGGGACAGTCGGAGGCGGCGCTGAAGGAGGCCGCCGAAGGAGCGGTGGTGGAGGCGGTCCGGCGCCGGGGGAAGTTCCTGCGGATCGAGCTGGACGGCGGCCGTCCCGATCTCCTGAGCCACCTCGGGATGACCGGGAAGTGGATCCGCCGGTCCGCCGGCGAGGCCGACCCTCCGGCGGTTCGCGCCGCCCTCCGTACCCGGGACGACCGGATCCTGTTCTCGGACCCGAGGCGACTCGGTCGATTCGCGGTCTGTCTCCCCGCCGACGAGGCGCGCCTCGCCCGGCTCGGTCCTGAGCCCCTCGGGCGCGCCTTCACCGGCGC
Organism: Vicinamibacteria bacterium; assembly: GCA_965232015.1. Lineage (GTDB taxonomy): Bacteria > Acidobacteriota > Vicinamibacteria > Marinacidobacterales > Marinacidobacteraceae > JAJEAO01. Next base: position 3,636,421 of record OZ246946.1, read on the forward strand.
GCGCCTCGCCGCCATGCTGCGGGCGACCCACCGCCCGGTGAAGGCGCTGCTCATGGATCAGGATCGGATCGCCGGGATCGGCAACATCCAGGCCACCGAGAGCCTGTGGCGGGCGGGCATCCATCCCGCGCAGCCCGGCGACACGCTCGTCGGGGCGGAGGCGACCCGGCTCCACCGTGCGATCCGGGAGACCCTGCGGCGGACCATTCGCGAGGCGCGGGACATCGAGCTCCGCTACGTGAGCGAGGGAGGTCCGGGCCGCGACGCCGCGCGGGCCCGGTTCGCCGTGTACGGCCAGGCGGGAGAGCCGTGCCCGCGATGCCGCGCCGCACGGATCGAGCGGACGGTGATCACCGGCCGATCCTCCTTCCTCTGCCGCCGCTGCCAACCGCCGCCGCGGACCGGATCTTCGCCTCCCTCCGCGTGATCGCCGCGCTGCCGGTCTCGACCCGGTTGCCGATGGGTCGCGGGACCGTGTTACGCTTCGGAACGGCGAGGAGGGAGACGGCGGAACGCCGGATTGCGCCTCCCCGGGGCGCGGCCAGCGCCCGGGTGCTTTGCTGAAGCCGGTTGTCGGACCCGTTCCGGCGTTCTTGAGCGGCGCATCCCCGTCCTCTGTGTTCTTGGAGAAGTCGCGCGCTCGGTCGCGCGTCGCCATCGTTCCGGGATCCGTCCCACGCCCGACTTGTGAAGTACCGAAGACGCGGCCGTAGAAAAAAGCGGCCCGACACCCCCGAACAACGTCGCTTTCATCGGGAGATGAACGAGCGGCTCGCCGATCTCGGCAACACCGAGCAGTTGCGAACGCTGCGCCTCGCCGGCGACCGGCGCGCGGCGGTGGTCACGCGCTGTGGCCGCTGCGGCTACCAGTGGCCCACCGGCGAGATGGCCATCGTGGTCGGTTCCACCTGCCCGACCTGCCAGACCGCGCTCCGCTCCTGCCGGCACTGTTCGCTGTTCGACCCGGCGCAGCGGTTCGAGTGCCGCGCCGAGATCCCCGAGCGGATCCAGAACAAGTGGGCCGGGAACGAGTGCCTGTTCTTCCGGGCCCTCGAGGTCCTCGATGTCACCGGCAGGCGTCTGGACACGAATCGGGACGCGAAGGCGCGGTTCGAGCGGCTGTTCGACGGGGGCTGACCTGCGCCTGCTCGCGGGGACTTCCGGCTACGGGTTCCGGGACTGGATCGGGACCTTCTATCCGAAAGGGACGAAGCCCCGCGACTTCCTCGCCCGCTACGCGGAGGTCTTTCCGACCGTCGAGGTGAACTACACCTTCCGCCGGTTCCCGACGCCGACCGTCGTGTCGGGGTGGGCGGCGGCGGTGCCCGAGGACTTCGTGTTCGCGGTGAAGGCGAACATGCGGATCACCCATCGCGCCCGGCTGCGCGACGTGGGGGAGTTGGTGGCGGACTTCGTGAACGCGCTTCTGCCGCTCGGGAATCGGTTGGGGCCGGTGCTGTTCCAGTGTCCGCCGTGGTTCCGACGCGACGACGACCGGCTGGAGGGATTCCTGGGGGACCTGCCCGAAGGCCGCTCGTTCGCGCTCGAATTCCGCCACTCCTCGTGGGACTGCGATCCGGTGCGCGACGCCTGCCGAGCGGCCGGAGTGGCCCTCGTCGCCGGGATCCACGCCCTCGACGATCCACCTCAGATCCCGGTGACGAGCGATTTCGCCTACGTCCGGCTCCGCCGCGACCCTCCCTACACCGAGGCGGAGAGCGGGGTTCTCGCAGCGGCGCTGCGGGAGCTCGGGGACCGGGTCGGGACGATCTACCTCTACGTGAAGCACGACGGTCCAGGTCTCGCGCCGGCGGCGGTGGAAGAGATCCGCGCCGCCGCCGGCGACTAGCACGGTAGAGTGCCTGTTCCCGATCCGGGACGGGTCGCGACAGGGGAGGTCGCCATGATCGAACTCAAAGCGAACGAGTTTTCCGGCCGGGTGTTGGAACGGGTGTCGTCCGCCGCTGTGGGCGAGCGGGTCGTGATCCGTCAGGAGAACGGCGAGCCCGCACTCGAATTCGAGCGGTGTGCGCCGACATCACCGTGGAAGGGCTTCACGCGGGAGAAACTCCGCGAGGTTCTTCGGCGCCACGGGATCGAGCCGGATCCGCCGGAGGTCGTCGCCGCGATGGAAGAGGCTCTTCTGGATTCCTCCCTGAGCTGCCGTCTCCTCGGCGTGGACCCGGAGTAGGCCCTCCCGTGGGGATCCTGCTGGACACCCTCTTTCTCTATTGGCTGATGCAGGACCGCTCCGCCGTCGAGAGGCTCCTGGGCAGACAACGAGTGCCTCCCGTCGTAAGCGTCGTGTCGCTGTGGGAAATGCGGTTGAAGCATCAGTCGCTTCGGCCGTCCGGTGAGCGCAAGAGCCCACATGATCCCGCCGCTGTCTTGCAGGCTCTCGAGGATCTGAGAACGCCTGTCTTGGGCATGGAGGCGGGCGACGTGATGCACCCCTTGGTACCACTCCTGGCTCATCGGGATCCGTTCGATGAACTCCTGCTCTGCCAAGCGCAGCGGCGGAACTTGCGATTGGCGACCACGGACGGGAAGCTGCTGGAGCATCCAGGGGCGATCCGGCTCCCGGGTACGTGAGGGACACGTCGCCCCGGCCAAGGTCAGCCGAGTGGAGAGGCGCGGGACTCCCGTCCCCTGATGGAGTCTGGAGTCGCGAGAGTCAGAAGGGCCAGCCCATCCAGAAGTCGAACTTCCAGCCGTCGATCGTGGTGGCGAAGTCAGTCCGCTTCGACCAGGCGAAGTTCAGCGGCAGCCCGAGAAAATACACCCGGGCGTTGAACCCGTAGGACGCCACGAAGTCGTCGAGTCCGAAGCCTTCAGACACGCACACCGCGTTCTGCCGCGGCCCGCAGAGCGCGCCGAGGCGGGATTCCCGGCGTTCCGAGGAGTAGAGGCTGAGCGGCTCCCCTTCGTAGGCGGCGCCTCCGGCGTCGGCGAAGAAGCTCCCGCGGATGGGGCCGATGAGACCGAGGGGCGTGATCGCCGCATCCACGATCGGGAAGCGAAGCTCCACGGTGGCGTGGCCGCCCCGGTTCCCGGAGAGCGAGTAGAGCTGGTAGCCGCGCAGCTCGCCGTTGCCCCCGAACCAGAAGAAACCGGGGGCGTCCCCGGTGCTGTGGAACCACTTCAGGCGGGCGGCGAGCACGCTGGCCGTCGTCAACTGGAAGTACTTGCGGGCGTCGAGGTTGAACGTGGTTCGCGACAGGAACGGGCCGCCTGGCGACCACTCGATCCCGGCGTACACCGTGCTCCCCGCCTGCGGAAAGACCGCCGGACCGAGCTGGCGGAACCGGATCGTGTCCTGGACGAAAGAGAAGGTCATCGGGAGCAGGTGGCCGGTCGGGAAGATCCGCTCGTAGAAGTTCGCGTAGGGATCCACGAACTCCTGTGGGAAGAGCGGGTCGCCGCCGGGCTGGAGATAGACGTTCTCGAAGCCGGCGCTCTGGTAGTCGTAGCCCGCCCCCATCTCGAGACGGCGGAACCGGCTCAGCGGATACAGAGCCCGCGCCGAAGCGCCCGAGGACCGGATCGTGCCGATGCTGTCGGACCGCGACCAGAAATTCGAGATGTAGTAGGGCAGCAACGGATAGAAGAACGAGGTCTGGTCGTGGGCCTCCACCGCGTACTGGAGTCGGCCGGAGAGGTTGGCGTACTGGGCGTTGTAGATCCGGTAGGAGCGGACCGAGTAGGCGGTGAACGAGAGCCGGTCGTCGCCGAGCACGTCGGAGAGCGAGATGGCGGTCCCGCCGATGAAGTCGAGGTCGCTGGTGAACCCGGCCTGGATGGGCGGCGGACCGTCGAGGAAGAGCTTTTCGAACCGCCCCTTCTCACGCTTGTTTTCGCTGATGACCTGGTGGTCCACGGTCGGCACGAAGTCGATGACCGGACCCTCGGTCCGCAGGATCTCGTCGGCGAAGATCTCCCGCACCGGCTCTTCCATGTCGAGGGTGTGGAGCCCCCAGTTGCCCTTGTAGTAACTGGTGAACAGTAGTCGGCTCTGGCCGGTGTCCGGGTCTTCGATCACGCTGGGCGCGAAGTTGCCCCCGAGCACATCGGTGTACTGGAGGATGTCCCCGGTCTCGGTGTCGAGCGTCCGGATGTTGAAGATCCCGTCGTCCTCGTTCGAGGAATAGACCAGATCGCGTCCGTTCGGAGCGAAGATCGGGGCCACGTCGTTGAACGTCCCGAAGGTCATCTGCTCCTTCTCGCCCGTCTCGAGGCGGAGGCGGTAGAGCTTGTCGTAGCCGCTGATCCGGCGGCTGTAGTAGAGCCAGTCGCCGTCCGGGCTCACGGTGGGGAACTTGTCGTGGAACTCGTCGCGGGTGAGGTTCTGGATCTCCTCGGATTCGATGTTCACCCGGTAGATGTCGCTGACGGTGTTGTTCAGCGCCGAGAAATAGACCCACTCACCCCCCGGCCCCACATGGGGGAACTTGGCGCGGTCGAGCGGGATCTCGATCCGGCGGACGACGCGGGACTCCACCACGTCGGCGAACAGGAGCGCCCGCCGCTTCTGGAACCGGCCGAAGAACGCCACCTGCGAGCCATCGGGCGTCCAGCTCAGATTCCGGCCGATGAGCTGGTCCTCGCCGGTCAGCCCGACGACGTTGATGAATTCGCCGGCGTAGCCGGGCGTGAGGTTGCGGATCACTTCGCCGTCGCGCGCCGAGAGGAGTACGACGTCGTACTCGGCCTCCCGCCGGTTCCCGGCGAGCACCGCGATGACCTCTCCGGACGGGGAGTGGGCGGCCGAGATGGCGCCGACGTAGCGTCCCTCGCGCGGCGAGAGGTCCACGCTGTAGTCCTCGGGGATCTCCTTGTCGCGCCACGGCTTGAAGCGCTCCTTCATCCACCGCTTGTACTCGCGGTAGAAGTCCTCGGCGGTCATCCGGAACGCCTGCTCGTAAACCTCCTCGCTGACGCCTCCGGTGACCGCGCGACGGAGCGAGAACACGAACTGGCGCACGCCCTCCTCGCCGAAGCGCTCCTCGATGAAGTTGAAGATGGACGCGCCGAACGAATAGGGGGCGCGGGCGAAGGCCTGGTTCAGCTCCTGGAAGGTGGGGATCTGGTCGGCGATCGTGGCGTCCCGGATCACCATGAGATCGAGGGGATCCCACTCGTCCTCCATGTAGGTCGCCAGCCCCTCGTCAATCCACAGCGGCACCGTCTGACGGAACAGGGACCGCGGCACGATGTCGAACTCGAAGATGTGGGTCAGCTCGTGGAGGAACAGCTCCTGAAGCTCGTCCGGCGGGTTGTCGATGGGGATCACCATCCGGTCCCGGGTGGACTCGGCGAAGGCGCCGACTCCCTCGGGGATCTCCGACGGGGACAGGTTCGTCTGGGCGAACTCGGAGAACGTCTTGTAGAGGATGAGCGGGATGGCGAAGGGGATCTCGTGCTTCAGCCGGTCGGAGAGCGTCTCGTAGGCGCTCTCCGCGTAGCTGACGAGGCGCCCCAGCTCCTCCTCCATCTCCGGGTAGTAGTAGATGTCGAAGTGGGGTGAGCGATAGACCTGCCAGTCGTGCTTGTCGTACTTCACCTTGTTCTTTCCGTAGAACGGGATGAAGTACTGCGCGGAGGCGGCCACCGGGGCGGCCAGCATGGCGGCGAGCAGCAGGCCGGAAACCCCTGCGGAACGGATGCCCCCGGAAAATCGCGGAGTCGGTCGGGTCACAGGTCTCCTCCTTCCCGAAGGAGCGAAGGGGCGGAGTCGCCCGGGTGATGCGGGTCGAGGGACCCGGTGGCTGGCGCGGGCCGCCGGGCGGCGACCGAAGCGGGCCGGAGGCGAGCCGTCCGGCGGAGCATCGGGGTCAGCGCAGCAGAACCCTCGTCCCCCGGAAAGTCTGGGGGCTCACGATGCTCAGGAAGTTGGGCAGGATGCGGTCCATGAGCTCAAAGTAGGACGAAAGCGGGGAGCTCTCCTCGTCCCGCCCGAAGATGACCTCCTCCGTGAACCGCTCCCGGTGGATCGCGCGGCCGTCCCGGCCGTCGATGAAATAGAACTCGGCGGTCAGGGTGTAGGCGTTGCGCTCCTGGAACTGCGTGCTCCGGACGAGTCGCCGGCCTCCGAACTGGCTCCGGACGTAGCGGTCCCGGCGGGAGAAACCGGACCGCTCCTCGGCGGCGAACCGGAGTCGGCCGCTCACGATGAGCGGCTCCTCGAACTCCTCCCCGAGTTGCCGCCAGTACTCCTCGTCCTCGAGCAGTTTGTCCTGTTCCAGATCAATCCACTCCTGCCGGGAGATCTCGCCGTCGCCGACCGCCACCGCCTCGGCGGCCATCGTGTCGAACTGCGCCGCCAACCCGCTGGACTCGAGCGCGGCGTCGGAGAAGTCTCCCAGCGGCTCCACCTCGGCCTCGATCACCGCCAGCCGCGAATTCAGCCGCAACTGGTTGCGGAGAAGCCGCGACGTCTCGGCGTCGAGGTCGAGATCCTCGTTGCACTGGGTGACGAAACTCCCCACCAGCACCCGGTTGTAATCACCGAGATCCAGCTTCGGGTCGATCGGGATCTCGATGGGAACCTCGATGTAGGGGCTGGATGCGCAGGCGGCGGCGAGCACGAGCCCGCCAGCCGCGAGGACCGGACCGGCCAGAACCCTCCCGAAGGACCATCGGGGGCAGTCTCCCGGAACCCGCACGAAGGCTCAGCGGCTCCGCCGGTTGCGCGATCGCTCCGCGTCCCGGTCCTTCCGCTGTTTCCGCTCGTAGGCCTCCCGGAACAGCTCGTAGTTCTGCCGGATCTGCTCGTTCGAGGGTTCCAGCGATAGCGCGGTCTCGTACACGTCGAGCGCCTCTTCGAACTCGCCCGCCCGCTCAAGGCCGACGGCGAGGTTGTTGTGCGCCCGCGCGTTCAGCGGGTCGAGTTCGACGGCCTTCCGCCAGCGGTAGGCGGCCTCTTTCCACAGCCCCCGGCGGGCGACATCCACGCCGAATCGGTTCTCCTTCCCGGCCCGCTCGTCGTCCGCGGCGGCGGCCAGAGGCGCGACGCCGAGCACGAGCGCGGCAGCGAGCCCGGAACGGAGTGCGACAGGGAGCAGGCGGCGGAGCAAGGTCTTCAGTGGGCGCCGGATCGGAGCCTCCGTTGGGGAATCAGAATGCAATGAACGGGCCATGGCGTCCTTCCCCGCCAGCGGGAGGAGCGGCGGGATGTTGGCGCGGCGCCCGCGGGGGCCCCGCAGCGGACCGGCCGCCGATAGTAGCGCGGCCCGGCCGGGAGGAGGAAACGCGGCCGGAGCGCCGGACTCCAGTCCGGCACCGAATGACCGACCCGACCGGCGCCGGCGCGTCGGAGCGCCGGACTCCGCCGGTTCTCCCGGTAGGGGCCCGGCACCGAGAGACCGACCCGAGCGGCGCCGCATCCGCCGGTGGGACGAACCCGACCGGATCCCGTCATGTCTCTCCGAAGGGATCGTCCCTGTCGGTCCCGGGAGGACTCCATGTCGGACCGAACCGCCCCGAGCCCACGGCGCGCCCCCGAGCTCGAACGCCAGGCCGTCGCGATCGCGCTCGGATCGAGACCGCCGCCGCCCGCCCGGGCCGCGCTGTTCCTCGAGCACGGGCTCGGCGACGGCGTGGAGAGGTTCCGCCGACGCTTCGGCGCGCCGTCGTCCCGGATGCTGGACGCCGCCGCCCGCTGGCTGGATGCCGCTGCGGCGGCCGGACACCGCATCCTCCTTCTCGGCGAGTCGGCGTACCCGGCGCTCCTCGCGGAGAGCGCCGCTCCGCCGGTGGCCATCGAGGTCGCCGGTCCGGCGGATCTCGACCGCCCGGCGGTTGCGGTGGTCGGTTCGCGCCGGGCCACTCCCTACGGGATCGAGGTCGCTCGAACTCTGGCCCACGCGCTGGCGTCGTCCGGGCTCACCGTCGTGAGCGGGCTGGCCCGGGGCGTGGACGGGGCGGCCCACCGCGTCAGCCTCGAAGCCGGCGGCGTGACCGTCGCCGTCCTCGGATGCGGGCTGGACCGGATCTATCCGCCGGAGCACCGGAGCCTCGCCGCCGCCTGTGGGTCCGCCGGGGCGCTCGTGACCGAGTTTCCGCCCGGAACCGCGCCGCTCCCGCACCACTTTCCCCGCCGTAACCGGATCATCGCCGGGCTCACGCTGGGGACGGTCGTGGTCGAGGCGGCCGAGCGCAGCGGCTCGCTCTCCACGGCCCGGCACGCGAACGACAACGGCCGCGACGTCTGCGCGGTCCCCGGACCGATCGACTCCGCCACCAGCGCGGGCTGCCACACGCTGATCCGCACCGGGGCGGCGCTCGTGACCTCCGCCGCCGACATCCTGGACGAGCTGGGGCTCGAGGCGCGCCGCGCCGCCGCTCCGGGGCCCGGACCGGCCCGCGCCGCCGTGGCGGACCGGCGCGAGGTTCCCGACCCGAAGGGAGACGCCGGCGTCGTTCTGCGGACGATCCGGGGGTGTCCGTCCGGACTCGATCTGGATTCCGCGGTCGCTCTCTGCGGGCTGCCGATCCCGGCCGCGCTCGCCGCACTCTCCGAACTCGAGCGGTCGGGGCGGATTCGGCGCTACCCGGGGGACTTCCTTCGGGTGGCGGGGCTCTGATCCCGCCTTCGCGTTCCGGGTGCGGCGTCCGCGCGGGCCGGTTGACGGGCCTCGGCCGCCAGCCTCCGCCGGCCCTCGAGGACGAGGAGCAGGAGCCCGATGACGACCGTTCCGGCAGCGATCGCCCCGGCGCGCAACACGGTGCCGACGGTGGCGGAGAGCACGCTCGCGGCGTCCGTCGTGACGAGCAGGGCCCGTCCGTCCCCGTCGGTCGAGGTTCCGTCGAGGCGCCACCGGAGACGGTTTCCCCGCTGGATGGGGCCCTCGCTGTTGTGGGACGTGATGCGCGCTTCCGGTCGCACTTCGATGCGCATCGCCTGCCCGTCGGCCGGACCGGGAACCGTCATGCGCATTGAAAAACCCGTTCCTTCGGGCCGGTAGGCGCAGTCCCTCTCGAAGAGGGGCGCGCCGCAGAGCGCTTCGAGCGAGGCGAACGCCACCCGACCCTCCACGCGCCCGTCACCGAGCGTTCCGACCGGCTCCACCTCGAGTCCCGGACCCGAAAGGAGGTCCTCGAGATCCCCGGCGCCCGGGAGCCGGTCCGGTGCGATCCGGACCACGGATTCTCCCGATCCGTCGAGCTGGACCCGGTGGCTCTCTTCCCACGCCGGTCCGCCGCATCCGACGGCGGCGAGCAGCAGGACGGGTGCGATAGGACGGAACATGACAGGTTACGGCCGGTACGGCGGGTAGAATGCCGCGCTGTTCTCTGGATGGACCGACCGACCCTGTTGCTGGTGGACGGCAACAACCTGCTCTTCCGGTCGTTCCACGCCATGCCCCGCCTGACCCGGTCGGACGGCTTTCCCAACGGGGCGCTTCACGGTTTCGCCGCCGCGATGAGGAAGCTGCTGCGGGAGGAGGCTCCCGGTTTCGCCGCGGTCGCCTTCGATCCTCCCGGCCCCACCTTCCGGCACCGCCAGTTTCCCGACTACAAGGCGAACCGACCCCCGACGCCGCCGGATCTGAAGCTCCAGCTTCCGTTCATGCGGGACATCTCCCGCGCGCTCGGGGTCGGCGTCGTCGAAGTGGAGGGGTTCGAGGCGGACGATGTGATTGCGACTCTCGCTTCGGCGTCGGCAACCGAGGGGTACTCCGTCCTCGTGTTCTCCGGAGACAAGGATCTGCTCCAGCTCGTGGACGACCGGGTCCGCGTGATCCGGCCGAGCGCCCCCGAGGCAAGGGTCGGGCAGGCGGAGGTGGAAGCGAAGCTGGGGGTTCCGCCCCGGTTCGTCCCCGACTACCTGGGCCTCGTGGGCGACTCGGTGGACAACATCCCCGGCGTCCCCGGGATCGGACCCAAGACGGCGGCGCCGCTGATCGAGGCCTGGGGCGGTCTCGACGCGATCCTCGCGAACCGCGACCGGATCCCGCAGAAACGCGCCCGGACGCTGCTCACGAAGCACGGGGAGCGCGCCGTTCTCTCGCGGGACCTCGCCCGGCTCCGGATGGATGTCCCGGTGCCGGAGGCGGACGGGGCGATGGAGGCGCTGCGCTACCAGGGGGCTCGCGACGAGGAGGCCCGGAGGCTCTTCGAGGAGCTCGAACTCCGCACCCACGCCCGCGACTTCGCCGCGGCGGCGCCCGCCCGGATCCCCGAGGTCACCGAGACCACCCCAGCCGGACTCGACGCCGGACTCGACGCCGTCCTCGACGCGGCGCGTGAGAGCGGAGCGCTCGCGGTCCACGCCGGGTTCGGCCCGCCCCCCGGTCGGGACCCGGCGCCGCTCACCAGCCTCGGCCTCGCTGCGACCGATGCGGACGCCGTCCTCATCCCTCTCGGCGCCGGCGGGGAAGCCGCAGCGGTCGTTGGCGCGCTGGGCCCGGTCCTCGAGAGCGGCGTCGGACTGGTGGGGCACGGACTCGCCGGATTCGTTCGCTGGTGGATCGAGCAGGGTCAGGAGGCGCCCCGGGTTCTCCACGACTCCCAGGTGGCGGCGTGGCTGCTGAACACGACCCGACGGGCGCAGGCGTTCGACGATGTTCTCCGCGACTACACCGGGCTCGCTCTCCCGGAGGCGAAGGCGCCCGGCGCGACGCTCTTCGGCGCCGCCGCTGCCGACCCCCGGCTCGGGATCCGGGCGGCGTGGCAGCACACCCTGCGCACCCGGCTCGATGCGCTGCTTCGGAAAGAGGGGCTCGAGTCGGTGTTTCGGGAGATCGAGATGCCGCTCCTCCCGGTCCTCGCCCGGATCGAGACCCGCGGGATCTGCCTCGACGCGTCCGCGCTGCGAGCTCTGGGAGAGGATCTCGAGACCCGCGTCGCCGAACTCTCGGAGCGGATCTTCGAACTCGCCGGGGTGCGTTTCGACCTCGGCAGCCCCAAGCAGCTCGCCGAAGTCCTGTTCGACAAGCTCAACCTCCCGCAGACGACGAAGACCAGGAAGCTGCGCCGCGCCTCGACCCGGGCTTCCGTCCTCGAGGGCCTGTCGGGCTTCCACGAGGTTCCCGGTCGGGTTCTCGAGTACCGCGAACTGTCCAAGGTGAAGAGCACCTGGGTGGACCCGCTTCCCGGCCTCGTCTCGGAGTCCACCGGGCGGCTCCATACCCGCCTTCATCAGGCGGTCGCGGCGACCGGACGGCTCTCGAGCACCGATCCCAACCTCCAGAACATCCCGGTCCGCACCGCGCTCGGTCGCCGCGTCCGACGCGCGTTCGTGGCCGCCCCCGGGAAGCGGCTCATCTCCGCCGACTACTCCCAGATCGAGCTGCGCGTGCTCGCCCACCTGAGCGGCGACCCGGCGCTCGGCGAGGCGTTTCGCGCCGAAGAGGACATCCACGCCCGCACCGCGCGGGAGCTGTTCGGCGGCTCCGGCCCGTCGCCCCGGGAAGCGCGCCGGCGGGCCAAGATCGTGAACTTCTCGGTGATCTACGGCAAGACGCCGTTCACTCTCGCAAAGGAAATCGGCACGACCACCGCCGAGGCCCGCGCCTTCATCGAGGCCTACTTCGACCGCTACACCGGAGTGCGGGATCTGATCGAGGCGATCCGGCAGGAGGCCCGCAAGACCGGCCGGGTCCGGACGCTTTTCGGTCGGGCGCGGCACCTCCCCGAGATCCGCACCACCCACCGGGCCCGCCGGGAGGCCGCCGAGCGGATGGCGGTGAACGCTCCGATCCAGGGCGCGGCGGCCGACCTGATCAAGATCGCGATGGTGCGGGTGGAGCGGGCGCTCCAGCACAGCTCCGGTCGGCTGCTGCTCCAGGTTCACGACGAGCTCCTCGTCGAGGCCGACGCCGGAGAGGCGGAGGCGGTCGGGGAGCGGGTCCGCCGCGAGATGGAGGCCGCCGCCGAACTCTCGGTGCCGCTCGTGGCGGGAGTCACGATCGCGCGATTCTGGGATCACTGAGCCGGGGGCGCGGCCTCGGTCGGCCGGCCGAGGTAGATCCCCGTCGGGTCGATCTCCTCGCGGAGGAGCAGAAGCGCTTCGGGTTCGGGCGCCGGCGTGGTCCGGACCTCGGGCGGGACGCGCAGGTCCCATCCGACGTTGGCCCGCACGTCCTCGACTTCCACTCCGGCGTGGACCGACTCGAGGACCATTTCCCGGGTCTCGGGGTGGAAGCCGTACACCGCGAGATCGGTGATGACCCGGGTCGGCCCGCCGCCCGGGGCCCCGAGCGCCTCCCGCGAGCGGCCGCCCTCGGCCCAGCCCACCGTGGTGCGGAAGTCCAGCCGGGAGACGAACTTGCGTCGGTCCTGACGGAGGATCACGACGGTTCGGCGAGCGTTCCAGGCGATGTCGGGGGCCCCTCCCGCTCCCGGGAGCCGCACCCGCGGCCGCCGATAGTCGGAGCCGACGACCGTCGTGTTCAGGTTCCCGAACCGGTCCACCTGCGCCGCCCCGAGGAAGCCGAGGTCGGTGCGTCCGCCCTGGAGGAAGTAGTGGAATATCGCGGTCATCTCCAGCACCTGCGCCGCGCCGGTGACGAGGCAGGGGTCCCCGATCGAGATCGGGAGCCGCGCCGGGCGGGCGCCGAAGACCCCTGATTCGTAGAGGAGCCGGGCGCCGGGAGCGTGCCCCCGCCGGGCGAGCTGCACCGCGAGGTTCGGGAGCCCGACCCCGACGAACACGCAGTCGCCGTCGTGGACTTCCCGGCTGGCGGCGAACACCATGGTCTCGGCTCGGGTGGCCGGGCGGATGGGAGGAGCGCTCACCGGTAGTCCCCGTAGTCCACCGGCCCGGCGAGCCGCGGCGCGGGGCGAAGCCGGTCGAGCGCTCCCGGACCCAGCCGCTCGAGGTAGGCGCGGCGGTCCGGAAGGCCGTACACCCAGCGATCGAGGTAGCGGTCGAGCGCCTCGGGATCGCGCGTGATCCGGTCCCAGGCGAGGTAGGCGGCGTTGTCCCGGTCGTAGAACCCCTGGGCGAAGCTGGGATGGGCGCCCCCCGGCGCCTCGACGACCGCGTCCACGATCGCCCCCGGGATCTGGGTCCGGTTCGGGTCCGCCCGGATGACCGCCTCGTCCACGATCTCCTCGACGACGACGACGGTCCGTCGCGCCGCGAACGCCACCTCGCGCTGGGCGCCGAGGAGGCCCCAGATCTGGGTGTTCCCCTCCCGGTCCGCCCGCTGCGCGTGGACCACCGCGACATCGGGGCGAAGCGCCGGAACCGCGTCGAGGACCTCGCCGGTGAACGGACAGGTGACCTCCCGGACCCGCGGGTTCACCCGGGGGTAGTCGGTCCCCCGGTAACCCCGGAGGGGAAGAAACGGCAGCCCGGAGGCGCCCGCCTGGTAGCGGCACAGCAGGCCGAAGTGGGAGTACTCCTCGATCTCGAGCGGGATCGGAAAGTCCCGCTCCACCGCTCGGCGGACGGCGTGGAGCGACCCCACCCCCGGGTTCCCGAGCCAGCCGAAGACGAGGCGCCGGGCGGTTCCGGCGTGGACCATCTGGTCGAGGAGGAGGTCCGGCGTGAGGCGGACCAGGGTCAGATCGCGCCGGCGCTGGCGGATGATCTCGTGACCGGCGGCGAACGGGATCAGGTGGGTGAATCCCTCGAGCGCCACCGTGTCCCCGTCGCGGACGAAGCGGGAGATCGCCTCCTCCATCGTCAGGCCCCGGACGTCGTCGGCCATCTACGCGGCGCCTGCCGGCTCCCCGGTCCGCTCGACCTCGTTGGCCGCGGCCGACAGGCGCCGTCCGATGGCGCCTGTTTCCGCGCGGGTGATCGTGAGCGGGGGCGCGAGGACCACCAGATCCCCGCCGGGCCGGCCATTCGGCTGCGCCGGACCCGTGACCGGATAGACGAGAAGGCCCGCGCGCCAGGCGGCGCCCGCGAAGGCGGCGGCGGAGACGCCCCCGTCGTCGAGTCGCCGCAGGGCGATCCCGGCGAGCAGGCCCCGCGCCCACACCCCCTCCACGAAGCTCCGCTGCTCGAGCGTTCCGACCGCGGCGCGGAGGTCCCCTTCGAGCGCCCCCGCCCGCGCGACGAGCCCCTCGTCCCGCAGGATCCCGAGGACTTCCCGCACGACGGCCGCCACCACCGGGTGGTGGGAGAAGGTGAACCCGTGGCGGAAGTCCGGCGCCACCGCGTCCACGACCTCGGGCCGGGCCACGACCGCGCCGCCGGGAACCGCTCCCGAAGTCAGCCCCTTGCCGAGCGCCACGATGTCCGCCTCCACGCCGGCGTGCTCCGAGGCGAGGAAGCGGCCGGTGCGCCCGCAGCCGGACAGCACCTCGTCGGCGATCAGCAGGACATCGTGGTCCGACGTCGCCCGGCGCACGCGCCGCAGGTAATCGGCCGGCGGCGGGAAGCCGCCCGCCGACGCGCCGAGCACCGGCTCCACCAGGACGGCCGCCACCGAGGCATCCTCCGCGAACAGGCGCTCCACCTCTCCGGCGCAGCCGACTTCGCACTCGGGGTAGGTGAGGCCGAGGGGGCACCGGGGGCACCACGGGGCGTTCACGAGGGGAGCGTCGGTCAGCAGCGGCAGGTAGGGCGCCCGCAGCGCGTCACGGCCGGAGACCGAGAGCGCTCCCAGCGTGTTGCCGTGGTAGCCGGGGCGCTGGGAGACGATTCGGGTCCGCTCCGGTCGTCCGGTCGCGAGCGCCCACGCCCGCGCCAGCTTGATTGCGGTCTCCACCGACTCGGCGCCGCCTGGCGTCAGATAGACCTTCGACCCGCGGTATCCAGGAGGGAGCGAGGCCACCAACGCCTCGGCGGCGTCCTCCATCGCGCCGGTCGTGAACTGCGATCCATGGACGTAGGAAACGGCCCCGAGCTGGCGGGAGGCGGCGCGGGTCAGTTCCGCGCGGGCATGCCCCACGCTCACCGTCAGCGCCCCGCCGCACGCGTCCAGCCACCGGCGGCCGTCCCCGGCCTCGACCCAGACGCCCTCGGCGCGCTCGGCGACTTCGTAGGCGCGCTCCAGATCGCGATAGAAGACGGCGCTTTCCGGGTAGCGGTGGCGCGGCGCAGCGGCGGGGGAAGGCACGGTCTCGGGTCAGGCCCCGACCAGAGCAGGCAGGTCGCGGATCGAATCGAGGAACAGGTCGGGCGCCGCCTCCCGGAGCATGACTTCGTCGCTGAACGCGCTCACGACCGCCGCGGTCCGAACGCCCGCCCGCTGGCCCATCTCGACGTCCTCCGGGCGGTCACCGAGGTAGAGCGCGCGACCTGACGCCACATCGAGCCGTCGCAGCGCCAGGTGGAGGCCCTCCGGGTGGGGCTTCTTGCGGGCGGCGTCCTCGAACGCCACCAGGGCCCGGAACCGCCCGCGGAGCCCCAGTCGGGCGAGGTCGGCGAGGAATCGCTCCCGGTCGGCGGAGGTGACGACTCCGGTCGGGATCCCGGCCGCGTCGAGGGCGTCGAGCACCCGGGCCGCGCCCGGGAGCAGCCGCACGCCGGCGCTGCGCTCGAGGTAGCGCGTCCGCCACACCTCGCCGGCTTCGTCCCAGCGCTCCACCGGGATGCCCAGTTGGCGGTAGGTCTCGTGCCAGTCGGGGCGGTAGGTGTCCTGGTATCGGGCGTCGTCCATCTCGATCCCGAAGTGCCGAAACACGGCCAGGGAGGCGCGCCGCGTGGCCGCGAAGGTGTCGGCGAGCGTCCCGTCCCAGTCGAACAGGACCGCCTGGAGAGCTCGTTCGGGGGCTCGGGGCATCGTTCGCAGAGGGCGCGGGAAGCCTACCGGCGGCCGGTAGAATCCGCCGTTCCTCCCGATGCTCGACTGCCGCTCGTCCTATTTGCACACCGACATGCCGGAGCTCGGCCGCCTCGAACTCCTCAGCGTCGCCGGCGACGGCGGACAGCGGCGCCTCGCGGCCGTTCTCTTCTGCGACGAACGGCGGAGTCGCGCCTCCAGCGAGTGGAGGCGGCGTCACATGCGCCGCAGCACCCCCGCCGGCCTCGGCGAGCACGCCCGGTTCGCGTTCCAGATCCGCCAATACCTGCTCGGGGCGCTCCGCGAGTTCACTCTCCCGCTCCACCGGACCGGGACCGACTTCCAGCAGGCGGTCCTTGCTGAAGTCGCGCGGGTGCCCTACGGCGGCCGCGCCACCTACGCGGAAATCGCCCGCGCGATCGGGAACCCGAAGGCGGTTCGCGCCGTCGGCGCGGCCAACGCGCGCAACCCGCTCCCCCTCGTGATCCCCTGCCACCGAATCGTGGGATCGTCGGACGCCCTCACCGGCTACGGCGGCGGCCTCGATGCCAAGCGGTGGCTCCTCGAACTCGAAGCGGCGCCCTCCGCGTAGAGAGCCGCCGTTCCCAGCCCGCCTTCCCTCCGGAGAACGATCGTGACGACACCCCCTCGAACCTTCCGGGCGCCCGCCCGGGTCCTGCTTTCCGGCGCGGCCGCCGGTCTCGCCGTCGCGCTGGCCTCGGCCGCCTGCGGCGGAGGCGGCTCCGACTCCGGCGGCGATGACGCTGCCGGAGAGGCCGCCGAGGCCCCCGACGAGGCGGAGAGCGACATGGCCGCGACTCCCGAGTCCGCCGACGGCGGGACCAGCGACGCGGACCTCGTGTCCCGGGATCTTCCCTCCGTCCTGATGCGCACCTCGGTCGGCGAGCTGCGCATCGAGCTCTATCCCGAGGACGCGCCCGAGACGGCGGAGAACTTCCTCCGCTACGTCGAGGACGGCTTCTACGACGGCACGATCTTCCACCGGGTGGTCCGGGGTTTCGTGATCCAGGGCGGCGGTTTCACCGCCGAGATGCAGGAGAAACAAACCCGGGATCCGATCCGGAACGAGGCCCGGAACGGGCTTCAGAATCTGCGGGGAACGCTTTCGATGGCTCGGACCATGGACCCGCACAGCGCCAGCTCGCAGTTCTTCGTGAACACGAAGGACAACCCGGTTCTCGACCACACCTCGCCCACGCCGCGGGGGTGGGGGTACGCCGTCTTCGGGAAGGTCGTCTCGGGCATGGAGGCGGTGGATCGCATCGAGGCCTCGCCGGTCGTCAGCCGCGCCGGGCACAACGATGTCCCCGAAGTACCCATCGTGATCGAGGAGGCGACCGTCCTTTCCCGTTAGCCGCCCGATCCGACCGGCCCGCAGCGGGCGATGAGCACTTCCGGCCAGCCGGAGGCGCCTTGCAGCCGGTAGGGGTCGTGCCGCGGTTCGCGCTCTCCCGGGAGACGCAGGATGTTGCGCGCCTGATGGGCTTTCCGGGCGAGGCGCGGCGAGCGGGCGCCGAGCCCGGCGAGGATCTCCTGCCAGCGGTTGGAGCAGCGGGTCTGGCCGAACCACTCGATGGTGGCGAAGTCCGGGCGAAGGAGCGCCTCGAACTCGGCGCGCGCGTATTCGCGCACATGGTAGGGGTTGTCGGGGCGGTCGGTGAGGGTGCGGCCCGGGCTGATCACGTCCCGCTCGGGCGTGGAGCAGAGGAACACGCCGCCGGGAGCGAGCACCCGACGCGCCTCGGCGACGACCTGTTCGTCCGCCGCCACGTGTTCGATCGTCTCGAACGAAACGTAGAGGTCGAAGCTGGCGTCGCGGAACGGGAGGCTCGCCGCATCGGCGCGGACGGCGCGGAGCGGGTGTGTTTCGCTGTTGGTCCGCGCCCGTTCGGCCTCGTGGAAGGCGTCCGCGGAGAGATCGGCGGAGACCACCGAGCGGGCGCCGGCGGCGAGGAGCAGCGCCGAGCCGTAGCCCGAGCCGCAAGCGAGGTCGAGCACCCGCCGCCCCCGCGCCATCCCGGCCGCCCAGCGGTAGCGCGCGAGGTGCTGGTTGCGCAGCCACGGGGAGGCGAAGCGGTCGAGGGCGAGTCGTTCCATGGAGCAGGAAGCGCCGGCGGCCGCCGGCTTCCGCGAATCTTCGCCGACCGATGAGCGGCGGCGCCCGGAGCGAAGGCCTCGGGGTCAGTTTCTGCTTTCCCGCCTACCAGGACGCCGCCTCCATCGGCTGGGTCGCGCGCCGCGGCCGGGAAGCCCTGGTCGGCTCGGGGCGGCCGTTCGAGCTCCTCGTGCTCGACGACGGCAGCACCGACGAAACCGCCCGGACCCTCGAGCGGCTCTCCGGCGAGATCCCGGAGCTGCGCACCCTGCGCCACCGGGCGAATCGGGGCTACGGCGCCACGTTGCGGGATCTGTTCCACGCGGCGCGGATGCCGCTCGTGGCTTACACCGACGGGGATGGTCAGTTCGATCCCGCGGAGCTGCCGCGGCTCCTGGGCGCTCTCGGCCGCGGTGTGGATCTGGTGAACGGCTACCGCCGCCGTCGCGCCGATCCGGGGTTGCGGCGGCTGCTGGGGCCGCGATTCCATCGGGTGGTGGCGGCGACTCTGGGCCTGCCTCCGCTTCGGGACTGGGACTGCGATTTCCGGCTGTTCCGCCGCGAACTCGTGGAGATCGCGCCCATGAGCTTCGCCGACGGCACCGCGGTGGTCGAATTCCTCGCCGCGTTGGGGGAGCGCGGCGTCCGGGTCGCGGAAGTGGAAGTCAGCCACCGCGAGCGGCTGGCGGGGGCGAGTCAGTACTTCCGGCCCGGGTCCGTGTTCGCCGGGCACCGCAATCTGCTCCGGCTGCGGCGCCAGCGCGGATCTCCGCCGATCCGCTGGCGAGCCTGGTTCCGGTAGCGCGCCGCCGGCGCGCCGGACTCCGCCGGTTCTCCCCCAGTTCTCCCGGTGGGGGCTAGGGGCCCGGCACGCGACCCGCTCGACCGGTGCTCTTCACCAGCGCGAAAGCGCCGCGTCAGGGCTCCTTCGCTTCGACAGATTGCCGGCCCCCCACCGGGAGAACTGGTGGAGTCCGGCGCTCCGCAGTGCCCGACCGGCGCCCTCCGTTACCGGCGCCGCGGCGTCACGATCCCCGATCCCTGCCGGACGATGACCACGCCGCCCCCGACGGCAAGATCGCCGAGGGCCTCCTCCGCGCCGCCCGGCCAGCGCACCCGGACGTCCCGCACCGACTCCGACCCCCCGGCGCCGAGATGGACGCGCGGATCCGACGAGGAGAGAAAACTGCCGCTTCGGTGCGCCGCCCGCTCCTCGGCACCGCCGTCCGCCCGGGTGAAGCGGACCCGGGCGCCGTCCCCGTCGCGCCCCGCTGATGTCCCGACGAGCCGCAGGATCACGCCCCGGCCCGGGCTCCGGTTCGCCAGGAGCACCGCCCGGTCGTCGAGGTTGGTCACGACGAGGTCGGGACGCCCGTCGTCGTCGAGATCTCCCATCGCGAGGCCGCGGCTGGACCGCTCCGTCCCGTCCCGGGTCTCCTCGGCGAAAGCTCCCCCGCCCAGATTCCGGAAGAGCTGGTTCCGCATCGCGTAGGTGGTGCCGCTTCCGGCGTCGGCGGCCGTCGGGTAAACATGGCCGTTCGCCACGAAGAGATCCAGGCGGCCGTCGGAATCGAGATCCGCGAACCGCGTTCCCCAGCCGAGGGTGAACCAGCCGGGCATCCGCAGCTCGTTCCGGGTGGTGGAGTCCTCGAAGAAACCGCCGCCCGAATTCCGGTAGGCAGTGTTCGTGTCGTGGGAGAAGTTCGTCACGAACAGGTCGAGTTGGCCGTCGCCGTCGAAATCCCCGGCGTCCACTCCCATCCCGGCCTGCGCCAGCCCGTCCGCGTTGTAGGCGACCCCGGCGACCAGCCCGTCCTCGACGAAGGAGCCGTCACCGTCGTTGCGCCAGAGATGGTTCGGAACCGAGTCGTTCGCCACATAGAAGTCGAGGTCTCCGTCGTCGTCGAAGTCTCCCGTGACCACCCCGAGTCCGTAGGCGGGCTCGACGCTCCGGAGCCCCGCCGCTTCGCTCGCGTCCTCGAACGTCCCGTCGCCACGGTTTTCGTAGAACGCGTCTTCAGCTGCGATGAGGCCGGAGGGGCCGCAGAAGACCGGCAGCCCGAACCAGACGCAGCTCGCCCCCGCTCCGGGAAGCGGGAGGTCCTCGATGCGGTCCGCCGTGTATCCGAGCGTCACCAGATCCGGATCCCCGTCGGAGTCGGCGTCCACGAAGGCGGCGGAGGTCGAGAAGCCGGGATGGTCCGCACCCCCGGCGTCCGGGACGCGGTGGAAGGTCCCGTCACCGCGATTGCGGTAGAGCGCGTTGGGCCCCAGATTCGTGACGTAGAGGTCCGGGAAGCCATCGTCGTCCACGTCGCCCACCGCGACCCCGAAGCCCCAGCCGGTATCGCCCACGCCCGCCGCCGAGGTCCTCTCGGTGAAGCGGAGCCCGCCATCGTTGCGGAAGAGTCGGTTGGGCCGGCCCTCGCCCGGAGTCCGATCCACCAGCGGCGCGCCGTCCACGATGTAAACGTCGAGGTCCCCGTCCTGGTCGTAGTCGAGCAGCGCCACTCCCGTTCCCAGGGACGAGACGATGAACTGTTTTTCGGGCTCGCCGCTCAGGGTCCGCACATCGAGCCCGCTCGTCGCGGTCACATCCTCCACCCGGATCTCCTGCGCCGGAGCAGCGGATGCGGCGCCGCCGACGAGGAGCGCGACGACGGCCGCGCGACCGGGACTCACGGACCGGGTGGGAGCCGGCCGGCGGCTTCGCGGAGCTCCGGGTTCGCGGGCCACCGCTCGAGTGCGGCGTCGAGCAGCTCGCGGGCTTCCCCGGTTCGTCCGAGCGCTGCGAGCGACTCCGCCACCAGCAGGTGGTGGATGGGCTCGGCCGGTGCGAGGGTGAGCAGACGGTCGGCCTCGTCCAGCGCCTCGTGGGGAGCGCCGCCCTCGATGAGGTGGGAGATGAGCGTCCGTTTCGGCGCCCGCGCTCCCGGCATCCGGTTCACCGCCGCCCGCAGCTCGTTGGCTCGGTCCACGAACCGCTTCCCCTCGGCGAACCGGGTCAGATGCAGCCGCCCCCGCTCCCTCGATTCGGCGTCGCCGCGGCGCACCAGCAGGTTGCCGAGATGGAGGTGGGGTTCGGGCGTCGCGGGCGCCGCGGCGATCGCCGCTTCGAGCCGCGCGATCGCGGCTTCCTCCTCTCCGGAATCGCCTAGCGCCCGGCCCAGGGTCAGGAGCGCCCCGGCGAGACGTTCCGGCGGAACCTCGTCCGCCGCATCGTCCACGACCGCGGCGAGGACTTCCACGGCTTCGGTGCTGCGGCCCGCTTCGTGGAGGAGCTGTCCGAGGCGGAAGGCGGCGCGGTCGTGGCTCGGGTCGAGCTCCAGCGCCCGGCGGTAAGCCCGTTCGGCCTCCCCCTCTTCCGCGAGGTAGTGCAGCACGTCCCCGCTCGCGAACCAGGCCTCGGCGTCGTCAGGGGCCGAGGCCGCGGCGTCGGCGCAGGACTCCCGGGCCTCCTCGAGCCGCTCCTCGCGGGAGCGAAGCCGACAGATCTCAAGCAGGGCGCCGGGCTCGCCGGGGCGAAGCGCCAGCGCCGCGTCGAGCCGCCGTCCCGCCTCCTCGAACTGCCCGAGTTCGGAGAGCAGCGCTCCGAGGTGGTGCTGCGCCTCGAAGGAGGCCGGGTCCGACCGAGCGGCCGCCAGCAGCGCTTCGAGTCCCTCCGCCCCCCGTCCGACCTGCACGTAGAGGACGCCGAGCGGGGTCAGCGCCTCCGCCCGGCCGGGGAAGTCGGCCGCCAGCCCCTCGAGCCACTCGATGGCCTCTTCGGTCTGGCCGCGCTCGGCCAGAACGAGGGCCAGGTCGCGCCGCGCCTCCGCCAGCCGCGGGTCGCGCGCCAGCGCCTCCCGGAGCGCGGCCTCGGCGTCGTCGAGGCGGCCGAGCGTGCGCGATGCGCTCGCGAGCAGGAGTGGACCGTTCGCGTTCCCCGGCAGCCGGGCCGAGAATTCACGGGCGATCTCCGCGGCGGCGGTGACATCCCCGGTCCGCAGCCGCGCCACCGCGAGCATCCACAGCGGCTCCGGGTCATCGGGGTTCACAGCCCGGACGCGCTCGAGGATCGGGATCGCCTCGGCGACCCGCCCCGCCTCGACGAGTCGCCGGGCCTCGGCGAGGTCGGCTCCGGTCTGCGCCGCGGCGGCTGGCCGCGCCAGCAGGAACAGGAGGCATGCTCCCGCTCCGAGAACGAGGCGCAGCGCGGAGCGGGACATTCGACGGCGGCGGCGAGTATCGCACCCGGCGAACCAATTCAGCCTGTGGACAAAGTCACGCGGCCCGGTTCTCCCGGTAGGGGCTCGAGCGGCGATGCATCCCGCCTGAACGCGCCCCTCCGCTTCGCTCCGGGGCGCTCTTCGTTGCGCATCGGTCGGAATACACGCGGTATTCCTCCCTCGCGCGCCGCCCCTACCGGGAGAACCGGGTCAGCCGGGCGCCGCCCCCACCGGGAGAACTGGGCCACTCTCGGTGCTCACGCGACTTTATCCACAGGCTGAATTCCGCGGTCGAAGGCAGACCCGGCGGTTCGCCGGGGTCGAGGCGTTCCCGAGCCGTCATCGTCCGCCGACCAGGCGACTGTAAGCCGAACCCCGGGACGCGACGTGGATCACCAGGACCGTGAGGTGCTGGCCCTGGATCTCGTAGATCACGCGGTACCGGCCCACGCGGCGTCGCCTCAGTCCGTTCAGCCCGCCCTTGAGCCGCGCACCCGCGAACGGCGCCTCGGCGATCCGGTCGATCGCCCGCACCAGTCGCCCGCGGTGGGGCGGGGGGATCCGCTCGAGTTCGCGGAGGGCGCTACGCCGGATTCGAACCGACCAGGTCACGCCGGACCTCCTCCCAGTCCAGCACCGGATCCGAGGGGTCGCGCAGCCGCTCGACCGCTACGGCCAGATCGTCGAGGTCGTCGAGATACCGCTCGACTGCGGCGCGCACCAGTTCGGCGCGGCTCCGCCTCAGCGTCGCGGCGGCCGCATCGAGGGATCGCACGACGGGAGTCGGGATCCGTGCGGTGACCTGTGTCGTCGCAGAAATGTCGGATGAAGTCATCTGCATCATGCTACATCGCCTCCCCGTCTTCGTAGCGTTGCGCGACGCGAGGGCCGCAACTACCATCAGTCAGGAGAACGCCATGAAAGAGAACCGGCGCTGGACCTGCCTCCTCCTCCTCCTCCTCCTTGTCGTCGGCCTGCCCGCCGCGGGGTCGGCTGCGCAGGAGGAGCTGAGCGAGAAGGAACAGATCGAGGCGCTTCCCGAGCAGCATCGGATCTGGCTGACCGAGGAAGTCATCTACATCATCACCGACCGCGAGAAGCGGACCTTCCTCGGGCTCACCTCGGAGCAGGAGCGCACCAACTTCCTCGAGGCGTTCTGGCGGAAGCGCGACCCCAACCCCTCGACGCCGGAGAACGAGTTCCGCACCGAGCACTACGAGCGTCTGGACTACGTGAACAACTGGTTCGGCCGGTCCACCTTTCGCGAGGGCTGGCAGACCGATCGGGGGCGCTACTTCATCCTGCTCGGAGCGCCCCGCTCGATCCAGAACTACGAAGCCCGCGACGAGATCTACCCGACCGAACTCTGGTTCTACAACAACTCCGAGCTGAAGCGGTTCGGGCTGCCCGCCTTCTTCTATCTCCTGTTCTGGCGGCGCCACGGGGTCGGTGAACTCCAGCTCTTCGACCCGATTTCCGACGGCCCGGTCGCGCTCCTCACCGGTTACCAGCCGGAGCGCCGGGATTTCCGCGACGAGACCGAGCGCGCCTACGAGATCCTCTACGAGTTCGATCCCGAAATCGCGAACGCGGCGATGTCCTTCCGCACCGACGAGCAGGACATCACGCGCTTCCAGGCCGTGCCCTTCGGGACGCTGTCGCTGCTCTCCGACATCAACGACGTGCCCTTCCACGGCCTCGACGACAGCTACGCGGACCGGCTCGATTTCGAGCGAGGCGCGATCGAGGCCGACTACCTCTTCACCTGGGTGCCAGGCCAGGGCGCTGTCGCGGTCCTTCCCGGACCGGAGGGGGCGTCCTTCCTCCACTGGGTGCTCGAAGTCGAGGCGCAGCACACCGCCTTCATCCGGAACGAGGATCGCGGCACGTTCGACACTTCGTTCATCGCGAGCATCGAGGTCGTCACCGGCGACGAGCCGGAACAGGTCGTCACCGAGTTCCGGAAGGAGAACTTCGTCTCGCTCGCCGACGACCAGCGCGCCGCGCTCCATGCGCCGTTCTCGTGGTCCGGCATCCTGCCGCTCATCCCGGGCGAACACACCGCTCGGGTCGTCCTGCGGAACCGGGCCTGCGGCAGCCGGACCGAAGAGGACTGCGCCAAGAGCTACACGCTGATCGAGACCCCGGTGAGCGTGCCGCCGCCCGACGGCCGCGCCCGCCTGAGCGATCTCGTGCTCGGCCGCCGGTTCGAGCCGCTGCGTCCGGATTACCGTCCGTTCCGCATCGCCTCGTCCGGCGTCGTGCCGAACCCGAGCGGGATCTACACGATCGGCGACAACTTCCTGGTCGCGGTGGCGCCCCTCGACCCGTCCGACGGGATGAGCGTCCGCTACCGGATCGTGAGTCGCGAGCCGCTCACGGATGGCGAAGTGGTGTACGAGGAGGAACTCGATGCCGCTCCCGACCTCGCGTCCGGCTTCGTGTCGGTCGAGTTCCCGCTGGTGGACCTGGGCGCGGGGCGCTACGAGGTTGCGGCGGAACTGCTCGACCGCTCCGGCGCCGCAATCTCGACGCGAAGGGCGGCGTTCACGGTGTCCCCCCGGGCGAGTCTCACCGAGGCCGGATTCCGCGGCGTCATGCTGCCCTACGACCCGGCCCGTCCAGGGTTCACCAGCCTCGCGCTCGGCGAGCAGCTCATGAACCTCGATCGCAGGGAGGAGGCCCGACCGGCCCTCGAATCCGCGGTGGCGCAGGCGCCGAGGCTGGGGCGCGCCCGCGAGCTCCTCGCGCGTCTCGAGATGGATGGGGGCCAGGCCGACCGGGTCGTCGAGCTGCTCGAGCCGGTGGCCGCCGAGGTCCAGGACCGTTACGAGGTGGTCCGGCCGCTTGGCGAGGCCTACTTCCACCTCGGACGGTATGAGGAGGCGGAGGCCCTGCTCAGCCAGGCCATCCTGCTGGTGAACCCGGACGCGCGCAGTCTGAACCTGCTCGGTCTGGCGCGCTACCAGGTCTCCGACTTCGCCGGCGCTCGCGAGGTGTTCCAGCGCTCGCTCGCTCTCGACAGCGACCAGCCCGAGGTCGAGGAAGCGCTGACTCAGGTCACCGAGGCCGAACGCGGGTCCAGCCCCGGCCGCTAGCCATGGAGCGGCACCGTGAGCCAGCGGATGCTGTGGCCCCGTCCGCGCCGGAGATCGTGGTGCCGATCCCATCCCGATCTGGCGTATCGCACCGATCGGGGATCCGTACGATGTGGTTGCCGGACCACCACACCAGCTATGCATCGCCACTGGGAGCGAATGGATGTCGGGACTGATTGAATCGCACGGGAGCACCATCGCCGGCACGGCCCACTCCTACGTGGCGGTGTGGAACGGCTCGGACGCCGTGGCCAACTCATCCCTGCGATCGAGTCTGATCGAGGGGGAGGCGAGACCGCGACCAGTCGTTCGGATCCGTGCGCGTAGCAAGCCGTCGGAGGCTGTGATGGAGGCGATTTGCCGGGCGCGGGACCTGGCGGCGCTGTCACGCGGGTGGAATTCCTGCGACGCACACCGGGTCTCGGACCAGGCCATCACCGGATCCATCCAGTTCCTGCTGGGAGCAGCACTGGATATTCCGACTCTCGTTGCGCCGTCCGTTGTCCCGACCGTTCGTGGAGGAGTCCAGTTGGAGTGGCACCGCGCCGGAATGGACATGGAGATCGGGTTCGAGGCGGGGATCCCGGCGTCCTGGTACGCGGAGGATCGAGAGACCGGGGAGAGCCGGGAAGCTCTTGTTGCTGGTCAGCGCGACAGGATCCTCCGCTGGCTGAGGCGCGCCTCACGTTGATGGCGTGGTCTCCCCAGAGGAGTGCCGGGAGCGTTTTGCGGACGATCCGACGATCTTCGACACGGTCGAGCTGCTACGCCGGATTCCGCCGTGGCACTTCGTGTGGGACGAGAACGAAGGTCTTCATCGCCCGTCGTCTTCGGCGTTCGAGCACGATCGTGACGGCGATCCGATGTCTGTCTATCGGAGCGACGTGATCGAGGAGGAAGGGGACGATCCGAAGCGCGTGATGAAGGGGCATTCCCGCTTTGGGTTGGTATCGCTCGCTTCCGGGTTCGTTCGCAAGAAGCGGCAGACGGTGAATCCCGACCCCCTCCGCCGACGAGTCTTCCCATGCGAAGGTGTGCGGTCCCAAGACAAGGGCAACCCGCAGGTCGTTCGCACGACGGTGCGAGTGGGTGATCCCGCCTCCTCCGTAACCGGGCGCGGACGTCACCTCATCGCTCGACGGCGCCAGCTCTCCCGCGTCCGCCTCGGAGCGCCGTCTGATCCGCCAGGAGCGCGCGACTACTGGGGCAGCTTCGGGCGGGGCGAATTGCCGGACTGGAGTCCGGCGCGCCGGCAGGGCGCCAGCGGCGCTCCGTGACTACTCCGAACCGAGGGCGACGATCGGGTCCAGCCGGGCGGCGCGGCGGGCCGGACTGACCCCGGCCACGACCCCGGTCAGGAGCGCCACCGAGAACGCGAGCAGTCCGGTGACCGCCGACAGCTCCACCTGCAGCCCGAACCGGCTCTCGATCGTGAGCGCCGCGGCCACTCCGAGGATCACGCCGAGCAGGCCGCCGGCCGCCCCCACGAGGACGGATTCGGCGAGGAACTGACCGCCCACGTCCACGGTCTTCGCCCCCACCGCCATCCGGAGCCCGATCTCGCGGACCCGCTCGCGCACCGAGAGCAGCATCACGTTGGAGATGCCGATCGCGCCCACGAGGAGTGACACGATCGCGATCGCGAGTAGCAGCGCCGACATGGTGCTGCTCGACCGCTCGAGGGTCGCCGCGAGCTGACGGAGCGTCGTCCGCTCGAGGTTCGGGATGTTGCCGGCGAGGGTCTCCGCCACCTTGGGATGGAGTCCCTTCGACAGCACCTGCGAGGCCTGCGTCTCGACGGTGAAGTCGTCCGCCTGGGTGTCGAGGATGCCGTGCCGCTCCCGCAGCAGATCGGTGATCGCCCGCGAGACCTCGGTGACCCGCCCCGAGGACGCCGCCGTGACCGTGATCGTGTTCAGGTTGGTGAGGTTGAGCAGTGAGTGGACTGTCGTGAACGGGGTGTACACCGCGTCGAACTCGTCGTCCCCGGGAGCCCCCGGGTTCATCCAGTTCGTGCTCAGGACGACGCCGATGACCTCGAACGGCTGGTTCCAGATCGTGATCTCGCTCCCCGTCGGGTCGGCGTCCGGGCCGAAAAGCCGGTCGCGGGCCACGCTTCCGAGGACGGCGACCTGCTCGGCGCGGCGTAGCTCGCCGGCGTCGAAGAACCGCCCGTGCTGGAGCGCGAACGAGCGGCGGATCTCCACCAGATCCACGTCGGTCCCGTGGAGGCGGGTGAACCAGCGTCCCTCTTCCGAGAAGATCCGAACACTCTCGTGGATGCCGGAGGCCACATGCGCCACCCCGGAGAGATCGCTGATCGCGTCGGCGTCTTCGCGGGTGAGGGTGGCGGCCGCCCCGAGCCCGGCGGCGCTGTCCCCGAGCCGCTCGGCGGCGGTGGGGTGGTCGTGCTTTTCCATCGGGTCGTTTTCGGGATGGGCGAGCGCGACCGGCTCGATCCGCCGCCAGACCTCGGCGAGCCAGCGTTCGTCCCCCGGGGCTCCGAAGGGCGCTGGTGCGGCGCGGCCGTGCCGGGCGGGCGCTTCGATCCCGCCGACGGGACGTTCGCCCCGCGCCCGGTAGTTCCCCGCGGTGATCTGGATCACATTCAGCCCGGCGGCGCGCACCTGCTCGCGGATCGCCCCCTGCGCCCCGCGCCCGAGCGCGATCGTCGCCATTAGCGCGGCCACGCCGAAGGCGAGGCCGAGGAGCGTGAGCGCGGTCCGCATCGGGTAGCGCCGCAGGCTCTGGCGCGCCACTTCGACCGCCGTGCGCGACTCGGGCGGCAGCTCCTCCACGCTCGGGATGCGGAGCCGGGCTCCGAGATTGCTGCGCTTCGCCGGTTCGGTCACTTGGGCTCAGGCTCCGTTGCTCGAGGCGGTGTCCTCCACGATCCGCCCGTCGCGGATCTCGACGCTCCGGGAGGCGTATCGGGCGACCTGCCGATCGTGGGTGATCATGACGACGGTCAGGCCGCGCTCCCGGTTGAGCTGGGAGAAGGTGTCGAGGATCTCCTGCCCGGTCCGGGTGTCCAGGTTTCCGGTGGGCTCGTCGGCGAGCAGCACCCGCGGCCGGTTCGCCAGCGCCCGCGCGATCGCGACGCGCTGCTGCTGCCCGCCGGAGAGTTGGCTGGGGGCGTGGGTGGCGCGGTCGGAGAGCGCGACCGCGGCGAGCGCTTCCGACGCCTGCTCGCGGCGCTGCTCCCGCCCCGGCCGCTTCGCCCCGTAAAGCATCGGCAGCTCCACGTTCTCGAGCGCGCTGGCCCGTGCGAGCAGGTGGAAGCTCTGGAAGACGAACCCGATCTCCTCGTTGCGGATCCGCGCCCGCTCATCGTCATCGAGCCGCGATACGTCCCGCCCCATGAGCTGGTAGCTCCCCGAGGTGGGTTGGTCGAGGCACCCGAGGATGTGCATCAGGGTGCTCTTGCCTGAACCGGAGGGGCCGAGAACCGAGACGAACTCGCCCTCGGCGACGGACAGACTGAGGCCGCGCAGGGCCTCCACCTTGTGGGTCTCGCTCAGGACGTAGGTCTTGACCAGATCCCGGACTTCGATGGCGGCCAACGGCGGATCCCTCCGGACGATGCGGTGCGGCGCGGCAGGTCGGCTCTAGTCGTCGGCGCCCTCGGGGGCGTCGGGGAGCAGACCGGCGTAGGCATAGAGGAAGGTGGCGATGCTCTTTTCGGCGCCCGCCATTCCGTACACCTCTCCGGCGCCCTCGATGACCCAGAACTCGTTCGCCGCGTGCGCTCCGCCGCCGTGCCCGCCGGCGCCGCCCACGATCGGCATCGCGAGGTCGGTGCCGCCCGGCAGCGCGGCGTCGCGTCCGCTGAACAGATACGCGGGCCAGTAGCCGCCGAGGATCGTCTCGTCCCCGATCGGCTCGCGGTAGCGGATGCCGAAGATGTCGTAGGTCCGCATGAGCGAGTGCGCGGCGCGGTTGTCGTAGGACGACTTGGACCACGGCACGTCCCCGACGATCGTCAGGTCCACGTCCTCGTACCCCTGGGAATCCAGGTAGTCCCGGATCTTCTGCACCATCTCCAGACCGTCCATGTCCGGCACGTAGCGCATGTTGTGCTTCGACGTGATCCGGTTCGGCAGGATCGCACCCGCCCCGCCCGGATACATGTTCCCGGCCCAGACGCCGTCCATGTTGAAGGAGATCCCGTAGCGGGCGTTCTTCAGGTGCTGCAGCGGGTCTTCGGTCATGAACCGGGCCACTCCGATGTTCTCGGCGGCGATCGTCAGATCGAGGTTCTCGGCCGAGGTCCGGAACATCTCCTCCTCCGCCGGGCTGAGCGGGGCGGCGCCCTCGTAGAAGCCCGGCACCAGGACGTCGTTTCCGTCATCGGAGATCAGGCTGGAGAGCATCTTGATGTGCCGCAGCGCCGGGGCGTCGGTTGAGCGCTTGTGCGCGCCGTGGATGTTCGAGGCCACCGGGCCGCGTCCCCAGCTCGCCCCGCTCGTCGTCAGCTCGATGTAAACGCAACCCTCGGAGCCTCCGCCGATCCCGGCGGCGCCCGAGCGCGACTGCGAACCGAACCGGTACATCGCCTCGGCGGCGCGGAACAGCTCCGGGTTCTCCCGGACGAACTGCCGCAGGCCGATGGACATCCGCTCCTCGTCGCCCTCGGCGATGAAGATCAGGTTCACCGGCATCGTCCCGGTCACCTCGTAGATCGAGTGGAACGCGTTCCACTGGACCATCTGCGGGCCCTTGGAGTTCGTGGCCCCGCGGCCGATCATCACCTTCTGGAACGGCCCGAACTCGGTCAGCTCGCCGTCGAACGGAGGCAGAACCCACGCCTCCGGCTGGGTGATCGGCATCGTGTCGTACATCCAGTAGATGAGGAGCGTGTGCTCCTTGCCGTAGTCGCAGTTCGCATAGACGACCGGGTTCCCGGGCTGCCCCCACTCGGTCATCGGGATGTCGTGGACCTCGGATCGCTGGCAGCCGAGCTGGTCGAAGAAGCCCTTGACCATCTGGGCCGACTCCTGGATGCCTTCGCCGGAGTTGGAGATGCTGGGCTGCTGGATCCAGCGGCGCAGGTTCAGGACATGCTCGTCCACGTTGTCATCAATGTAGGTGAAGACCTCCTGGAGTTCCTCGGGGACCTGGCCCAGGTCCGGCGAGATCTCGGTGTCCCCGGCGGCGCGAATTCCCAGCGATTCCTGGGTCGTGGCGACCGGCTCCTGAGACTCGGGCGGCGCGCAGGCGGCGGCCAGCCAGCCGGCGGCGGCGAGTGCGGCGGCAAGGAACAGCAGCGAGCGGTGGTGGGAACGAGGGGACAACATCAGGCTTCCTCCGAGTGCGCCAAGGGCCGGAACCGACTGCCGGCAACCTCCGAACATACGCGGGGATACTCTGCCTGTCAAAGACCGCGGCCGAATGAGGTCGCCATGACGCCGTGTTCCATTCCAACCGCCTCGCCCGCGCCCGCCGAGGCGTCGGGCGGGGTCTTTTCCTCTCCTCCCTTCTCTTCGGCCCCGCGTGCGCGCCGCCCGCCGACGAGCCGGCGGAGGCCGCGCCCCGTACGGTGGAGGGCCTCGCGAACGCATGGGTCGAGCTCGCCGTCGCGCTCGGGCGGCACGACCCGCTCACCCTCGATCTGGTCTTCCAGCAGCGGCTTCCCGAACCGCCGTCGTGGACGCTCGAGGCGATCCGGGAGCGGGCGGAGTGGCTCGCGGCGGCGGCCGCCACCGGCGCGCGGGGCGGGGAGGAGCAGCGCGTGCGCCGGATCGGGGGTTCGGCTCGCGCGCTGGGCGCCCGGGCGGCGGTGCTCCTCGGCGAGCGGATCCCGGTTCGGGAGCAGCTCGGGGTCATGTTCGGACTCGAGGCTTCGTTTCCGGCGCCGGACCTCGAACGGCTCCACTTCCACGTGGACCGCGAGATTCCCGGGATCGCGCCGCTGGTCGTGCGGGTGCGCCGCCGTTACGAGCGCCGCGCCGCCTCGGCGACGGATCTCGAACCGGTTCTCCGCGGAGCGATGAGGCGGTGCCGCGACCGGGCGCTGCCTCCCGACGGGCCGCCGTTCCGGCTCGAGCCGCTCGACATCCGATGG
This sequence comes from Vicinamibacteria bacterium, assembly GCA_965232015.1. GTDB lineage: Bacteria > Acidobacteriota > Vicinamibacteria > Marinacidobacterales > Marinacidobacteraceae > JAJEAO01. The sequence goes on from OZ246946.1 coordinate 3,667,590, forward strand.
ATCGCGCCGGCCGAGGCGATGCGACGCCCACGGGGGCCGACGCCGTTCTACCGCTTCCGCGGAGTTGGGCGCGGGGAGCTGGAGATGGGGCGCGGGATGGCGCTGAACCCCGCGGAGCTGGAGCGCCTCGCCTGCCACGAGGGGGTTCCCGGACACCACCTGCAGGCGGCGGCCGCCGACGCCCATTACCGCGCCACCGGCTGGCCGGAGGCGGGGGTGGTTCCGCTCTACGACCCCCGGACGGCGGTCTTCGAGGCTCTCTCCGCGACGATGGAGCGGCTCGCGCCCGAGGATCCGGAGGAGGCGGCGCTCCGGACGCTGGAGCCGGTCGTGGCCTGGATCCTCTCCCGCTACCTCGACGGCGAGCTGGACCGGCTCACGGCGATGCGCGCGCTCGACTTCGAGGCGCTCGCCCCCGATCCCCACGCGCTCCTCGCCCACGCCGACCGGTTCGGCGGATACGCTTTGGTACGACCCTTCGCCGATCCGATGCTCGCCGCTGCGCTGGAACCCCTTGCCGACCCGGCGCTTTCTCCCGGCGAGCGCTTCGAAATCGTCGTGCGCGTGGTCGAACAGGCGATGAGCCCGCGGGAGCTCGTGGAGGTGCTGTCCCGATGACGCGGCGCGCCGTCCCGTGGCTGCTGCTGGGCGCCTTCGCCGCCGGCTGCGGTGGAAGCCCGGAGGCCCCACCCGAGGAAGAAGCCGCGGCCGCTGGCGGGATGGCCATGATGGCCCACGGAGACCACTCCCCCCGCTACGGCGGCTACGTGTTCATGCACGGCGACCTCCACTTCGAGGTCGTGCTGGGCGCGGACGGCGAGCACGCCCTCTACTTCTCGGACGCGATGCGGAGCGAGCTGCCCGCCGCCGTCGCCGAAGGGGTCCGCATCACCGTCCGCCGCGGCCCGCCCGGCGAGGAGGGCGAGGAGGATCTGGAGCCGCTCCGCCCCCGGATTGATGACTACGGGGAGGCCTGGATCGCGAGCGGACGGCCGGTCGAGGCGGGCGAGGAGGCCGCGGCGATCGTGTGGTTCTCCTTCGAGGGGGCTCCCTACGAGATCGAGGTGCCCTTCGTCATGGCCCCCCCGACGGTGGATCCCCACACTGGCCTGCCCCTCCCTGCCGCCGGCGACGCAGAGACACCGGACCCGTAGCCGGCGCCGGCGTGCCGGCGCGCCGGACTCCAGTCCGGCAATTCACCAAGGCAGTGCGCGTCGCGGTGCCGGCCCCCCACCGGGAGAACTGGTGGAGTCCGGCGCTCCGACAGGGAGGCGCCGGTCGAGGGGGTTGCGTGCCGGCCCCCCACCGGAAGAACCGGCGGAGTCCGGCGCGCCGGTCGCCCCATGCTTCACATGCCCCAGACGGTCACCGGCGCCCCACCGACTGTTTCTTCCCGTCGGAAGATTCGCTCGTCCCAGGTCCTCTCCGCCGACCGGTCGAAGAGCACCAGGTGCCCCTCCGCCGAGGCGCAGCGGTCCATGTATCGCCGGGTCTGAGCGAGTCCTTCCCCAACGGTTCGCTCGAGGCTCCCGCGGAGCACCTTGCACTCGATCACGATGCGCTGGCGGGCGGCGTCGGGTACATCGCCCGAGCGAGGCCAGACGATGAGCAGGTCGGTCCGCATGCGCCCGAGTCCGTACTCCCGTTCGATGCGCCCCCCGGCGTTCACCACCCGGTGCAGGAACGCCTGCAGCAGGAGCTGCGGGCCCGCCTCCCGGTACTGGAAGCGGTCCACCCAGTGTTCCGAGTGCTGGCGGAAGAAGTCCTGGAACGCCTCCAGCAGCTCTCCGGTCCGGAGGGCGCCCGATTCGTCCACGAACCACGCGGTCTCGTGGGGCAGCGTCTGCTCGATCACGTAGGCGAGGTTGCGCGGGATCACCTCCCGGTAGATCGGGTTGGCGACGCGGAGGGGGCGGTCGGGAGCGATGAGACCCAGATCCCGGACGTAGGCGAGGTCGTCGTCGCGGATGCCGTCCTCGGGCAGATCGCCGCTCAGGAGCGGCTCCACGATCCGGCGGACCCGTTCTTCCCGCAGCTTGTGCGCGAGTTGGTCCACATGTGTCCGCTGGTTGAGGATCATCTCTTCCTTGCCCTCAAAGATCCGGGAAGCCGGAATCGGGTGGCTCCGATCCCGCCCCGCCCGGTCGCGGAAGCAGGCGTGGTAGGCGAGCGAGTTGACGAGCCACGGCTGCCCCAGCGAGAGATTCCAGACCGCTTCGATCGCCCGGTTCTCGAACTCCTGGCCGGTCTCGCCGGTGTGCTGCGCCAGCAGTTCCCGGGTCTCCGCTTCGGTGAAGTCGCCGAGCCGCAGCGATTCGGCGTGGATGTTGAACGCGCTGCCGCCGAGGACGGTCGTCCCTTCGGCCGTGGAGTGGATGCGGTAGTCGCGGACATCCCTGACTCCGCACACGATGACGCTGTACGGATAGCCGCCGGGACGCTCCCCGTAGCCGGCGCGCAACTGGCGGAGCATGGAGATCAGCGTGTCGCCCACGAGCGAGTCAATCTCATCAATCATGAGCACGATCGGCGCGGGATCGGCAGCGGCCCACCGGGTCAAGAGCTCCTGGAGGGCACCGTCTGGACCCTGGTTCTCCAGGGCCGCGAGCCACACGCTGGAAGGGAAGGGATCATCCAGGGTTCTGCGCGCCTGGGTGACGAGGCTCCCGAGGATCGCCCGCATGGCCCGCGCCGTGTCTTCCCGCGCCGCCTGACCCACCTCGACATTCACATAGACTGCTCGCCAGCGGCCCACGTCGCCGCTGTTCAGCAGATCGCGGAGCGCCATGAGACACGACGTCTTGCCGGTCTGCCGGGGAGCATGGAGCACGAAGTACTTCCCCTGCTGGACCAGGGGGAGGATCTCCGGCAGGTTGACGCGGGAGAGCGGCGGAATCTGGTAGTGGATCTCCGGGATCATCGGCCCCGCGGTGTTGAAGAAGCGGTATCCGAGGTTGAACACAGAGCGTGGCCGGCGGCGTCCGAGGCCCGGCTCGTGAGACTACTACCCGGAACGGGAGACGACTACTCGGAGCGGAGCGCGACGATCGGGTCGAGCTGAGACGCGCGCCGGGCCGGATACCAGCCGAAGAACACCCCGACCCCCATCGCCAGCCCCGCCGCTGCGCCGAGCGCTTCCGGCGGGATCACCGTCCTCCAGCCGAACAGACTCTCGACCACCGCCGAAGAAACGCCCCCGAGCGCGGTCCCGAAGAGCCCCCCGAGGAGCGCCAGCCCTACTGCCTCCGCGAGGAACTGCCACAGCACATCGCGCTTCCGCGCCCCGACGGCGAGCCGAAGCCCGATCTCACGAGTGCGCTCGGTCACGGCGAGCAGCATCACGTTCATGATGCCAACTCCGCCCACGATGAGCGAGACGCCCGCGAGCGCGCCGAGGAGCAGCGTCATCGTGGAAGTCGCCCGGTTCAGCGTCCCGACCATCTCCTCCGAAGTCACTTCGTCCAGCTTCGGCATGGAGGCCAGGACGAACGCCGCCGCCGTCGTGTAGAGGCCCTGCGTGAGGGCGGAAGTCGCCTGGGTGCGCACCACGAAATCGTCCGGCAGCCGGGCGCCTCGGCGGAACGCATGCGGGGCTGACGATTCCGCCGGCGGGGCGGCCCGGGTCAGCTCGTGCCGCTCCCGGAGCAGGTTGGTGACGTCGCGCGCCACCGCGGAAGCGTCCCCGGCGCGCTCGGTGGAGATCCAGATCGCCTGGAGGTAGTCGCGACCCACGAGGTGCTGGAGGATGGGCCAGGGGACGAGAACGGCTTCGACGAGCCGACGATCGGCCGACTGGTAAACCCCGACGACCTCGAACTCGGTCTCCCGGAAGACGATCCGCTCTCCCACCGCCGACCCGTCCGGGAACAGATCGCGCTCCACCGGGCCCGAGATGAGCGCTACCGGCCGTTCCGCCGCCACGTCCCCGGCGGCGAAGTGGTCGCCGTCGAGAAGCCGGAGCTGATGGATCACCGAACCGGCCTCGGAGACACCGTGGATGGGGGCGAATCCGCGGCCGGCGCGGGACTGGAGCGATGCCCTGTCCTCGATGACCGGGCTCACCCGCGCCACGTCGGGCAGGTCCCGGATCGCCTCCGCGTCCCCGACCGTGAGCGTGTCGGCCCGTCCGAACCCGGAGGGGATGTTCACCGCGTCCCCGCCCCGGATGTAGTTCCCGGCGCGGACGACGATGATGTTCGTGCCCGCCGAGCGCACGTCGTCGGCCACCGCCGCCCGGGCGCCGGTCCCGAGCGCCGCCATGGTGATCACCGAAGCGACGCCGATCACGAGGCCGGTGAGGGCCAGGACGGTACGCAGCGGGTTCGCGACCAGGGCGGATCCCGCGGTTCGGAGGGGGAGGGGAGCTTCCACGCCGCCGGAGTCTATGGGGATCCCATGCGAAGACGTTAAACTAAACAACCAAACAAGGAATCTTCTCGTGCCTGCGAACCAGGTGGACACCCGGACGCTCGCAGCGATGCGTGCGGCTGCCGCCCGGGGCAAGTACGCCGCGCTCCATCGGCGGCTCCTGTCATTCGCCGAGGACCGATGGACGGCGTCGTTCGACGAGATCGAGTCCGCGTTGGGCTTCCGCCTTCCTGATTCGGCCAGGATTCACCCGGCCTGGTGGTCGAATGGCGGGCGGCACAGTCACGCTCTCGCGTGGGAAGCAGCGGGGTTTCGGGTCCGCCCGCGCGTACGGGCACAGGTCGTGTCGTTCGAGCGGATGGCGCCGCGAGAGCGTCCCGCGGCTGTCGAGGGTCCGCCGTGGTTCGAGCTCGACGCCCTCTTCGAGCTGTGGGATCCGGGGCCCTGGCCACCCGGTTCCGACCTTTCGCGCGAAGAGATCTACGGCGACGACGGACGCTGACGCGGCTTGTTTGTTGACACGAATGTCCTCGTCCAGGCCCGCATGGTGGGGGCTCCCCATCAAGAAGCAGCCCTGGCGCTTCTTGCGGCTGCCCGTGACGGCGCAACGCGCCCGGCGATCAGCGGCCAGGTGCTGCGGGAGTATCTCGCCGCGACCACGAGGCCACAGCGGTGGGCCCGACCCCTTCCGATGGACTCGGCGCTTCAGGACGTCGTGAGGCTCCAGACGGCGTTTCAGGTTCTGGAGGACGGACCGCGGGTGGCCTCGGCGCTCGAATCGCTCTGCAGAGCGGTCCCGCTCGCGGGCAAGCAAGTGCATGACGCGAACATCGTGGCTACCATGCTCGCGCACGGGCGGCGCAGACTGGCGACCTTCAACGTCAAGGACTTCATTCGCTTCGGAGATCGGATCGAGATCGTGACCTGACAGTGCCGGGCCCCCACCGGGAGAACTGACGCCGGACTCCCTTGCCGGGCCCCCACCGGGAGAACTGGCGCCGGACTCCAGTCCGGCAATTCACCGAGGGCATGCGGGCCGCGGTGCCGCACCCCTACCGGGAGAACCGGTGGAGAGCGGCGCTCCATACCGCCGGCGCGCCGGCCGCTACGCGTCGTCCGAAGCGAGTCCGCTGAAGTCGCGGGGCCGGAACTTCCCGGAGTTCGTGATGCTCGCGCTGCTTCCGGTGGCCCGGATCACGAAGAAACCCCGCCGTTCCGCGTAGATGGCCGCTTCCTGCTCGGCGCGCAGATAGGCGACCGCCCCGTAGTACCGAAGCGCGCCCTTGAGCGGGAGCAGCGTCGGAACTTCCGCCATGGTCTCCTCGAATCGGCGCACGTGTTTCACCAGCAACGTCGTCTTCACTTCGACGGCGACGATGTCCGCGCCGTTCCAGGCCAGGATGTCCAACTCCCGCTGCCTTGCATCACCAAGCGGATGTCGCCGGGCGTAAACCGCCGTGACCTGGACCCCACGGCGCTGGAGGAGGCGCACCAGATCACCCTCGACCAACGACTCCATCAGTTTTCCCCACTGGCTGTTGAACCTGCGGTCCGTTTTGCGGAGCTGCTCGTCCGTTTTGCGGAGCTGCTCGTCGGTCTTGCGGAGTGACTCCCGGGTCTTGCGGCCCTCCTCGGCGAGCGCGCGCAGCGACTGCTCGGTCCTGGCGTGGTCTTCCGCCCGCGCGCGGCGTTCGGCCTCCATCTCCGCGTGGAAGCGATTCTGGCGCTGCTCCAGCGTCCTGCTCCCTTCGGCGACCTCGCGGAGAGTCGCCCGGATCTCCGCCATGCCCTTGTACCAGTCGGCCCCACCCGATGCGATCACTCGGTCCATGGCGGCAGTGTAGCGATCCGAGGGGGTCCTGGACGGCGTCGCGGCCCATCCCAGCCGGGCGGGCGTGGACCGGCGATCGCCGGAGACCGTCCAGCCCCCTCGTCAGGCGTCCTCGATCTCGATACGAACGAGGTTCCGCCGCTCGCTGCTGAACTCGACCGCCACCAGATGGACGGGCTCTCCCGAGCCGCGGTACCGCTCGGAGTAGCCCCGATCCCGCAACTGCGCCATCGCCGCGCCTTCACCCGCCTGCTCGATCACCTTGAACTCGAACACGAAGACGCGACCGCCAAGTCGCGCCGACATGTCCAGTCGGCCCCGGTTTGTGCTCTCCTCGGTCGCGAGCCGAACGTTCAGCGCGGCGAAGTACGTGAAGAACAGCCCCGCGTAGTAGCCCTCGTAGTCGCTGATGCCGCCGTGCTGGATCCACTGGTGCGGGATGGCTGCGTAGAACGCGTGAAACAGCGCCCGCAGGCCGTCGGCGTCCCGGGCCTCCAGCAGATCGAGCGCCCGGGACTCGGGCGCCCGCCCCCGCGCCGGGCCCCCCGCCATGAAACGGAGCAGGCTGTCGTTGAGCGCGGTGCGCACCTCCCGGTTGGGGTAGCCGAGGACGTACTCCCGTCGCCCCACCCGGTCCACCCGCTCGTCCAGGATCGTCAGATAGCCGGTCTGGAACAACAGCGCCCGCACGCTGATGCGCTCCACGTCGAACGCGGAGAGGTCGCTGTCGGTCACGACGAGGCTGTCGAGCTCCGGCGCGGCGAACCGGCGCCGGAAGAGCGTCTCCACGAGGAAGCCGGGCGAACCGGTCTCGAACCAGTGGGAGCCGAACTCGCGGCGCCGGAACAGCCTCAGGAGGCCGTAGGGGTTATAGACGCGCTCCGGGCCCCGCCAGCAGTAGCCGTTGTACCAGTCCCGGATCGCGTCCCTGTCCAGTCCGGCCAGTTCCGGCGCGAACACCGCGTCGAGGTCGTCCTCGGTGTAGCCGCAGATGGCCGAGTATCTCGGATCCAGCGTGACGTCCTCGAGGTTGTTGAGGCCCGAGAACAGGCTGACCTTGGAGAACCGGCTCACGCCGGTGAGGAAGCTGAAGCGGATGTGTCGGTCGCACTCCTTGATCACGGAGTAGAGCCCGCGGAGAAAGTTCCGGTTCGCGAGCGCGAGCTCCCGCCGGGCGGCGCTGGATCGGCCTCCTTCGATGAGGGCGTCGAGGATGGGCCGGTCGTACTCGTCCACGAGGACCACGACCCCCCGACCCGTCTGCTGGCGAAGCCGCCGGATCAGGTGCGACAGACGGAGCGAGGCGTCCGTTTCGCAAGGGGTGATGCCGGCCACCTGCTCGCGCGCCGCGAGTTGCGCCGTCACCGACCGCTCGAGGAAGCCCGGCCGGCCGAAGTCACCGGCCGCGAAGTCGAGCAGCACGACGGGATGGGCCGTGTCCCAGTCCCAGTGCGGCTCGATCGCCAGTCCGGCGAAGAGCTCCCGGTTCCCCTCGAACAGCTCCCGAAGGGTGTCCACCAGCAGGCTCTTGCCGAACCGGCGCGGCCGGGAAAGGAAGAAATGGCCTCCCTCCTCCACGATCCGGTGGATGAACCGGGTCTTGTCCACGTAGTAGCAGTCGGCGCCCTTTCCCCGGAGCCTGGCGAGGCTCTGGAGACCGACCGGCAGGCGACGACGGACCATGGCCGCACGATACCGCTGCCGCGCGCGGGTCGCGGTGTTCGCCGAGGTGCGGCGGCAGAGCCTCGAAGGGGCGAGGTCGCCGTCCCCCGACCTGCCTCCGTTGACAGCGGAGCCCCGAATTCGGGATACTCGCGGAATTCCGGCTTCAAAAAACCGAACTTCGGTGAGGATTTCTGGAGCCGGGAAGGATCGCTGATCGGCCGACCGCGCCATAACTCATTGACCTGGAAGGGTCTTGACCAATGGACGGAGCGAGCGGCGTTTCCTGGTCCCGGCGTTGCTCCGAGGAGATCGGCGGCGGACTCTCGCCGCTGCGCCTCCGGCGCGCCGATTCGCGCCCTGCGCCCTCAGTTTTCCCCATCGCTCAAGGAGCATCAGCAAGCATGAGAAAACTCATCCTGTTTACCCTGCTGCTGGCCTGGCCGGCTTCGGCCTTCAGCCAGCAGATCTACGGGCGACTCGAAGGCACCGCCAACGACGCCCAGGGGCTCGTCCTCCCCGGAGTGACGGTGACCCTGGAGTCGGCGGAGCTGGTCGCGCCCCGGTCGGCCGTCACGGACGTTGACGGCTCCTACCGGTTCGCGCAGCTCGTCGGCGGTTCCTACAACCTGACCTTCTCGCTCGGCGGCTTCCAGACCGTCGTGTTTGAGGATGTCACCGTGGTCGGCGGCTCGACGTTCGAGATCAACGCCTCCATGGACATCGCCACCGTCGCCGAGACGGTCACCGTGACGGGGGAATCTCCCGTCGTGGACGTGAAGACCACCGGCGTCTCGGCCACGTTCGACACCACTCAGCTCGAGGATGTCCCCTCGGCCACCGACATGTGGGCGGTGCTCCAGCAGAGCCCGGGCGTCCGGATGCGCGGCTATGACGTGGGCGGGTCCCACAAGAGCCAGCAGTCCGGCTACGAGACCTTCGGTGTCCGCGGCCAGAACCGCATCATCAACGACGGCGTGAACACGACCGAGGGCACCGGCGGTGCGGGCGGTTACTACGACTTCTACGCGATCGGCGAGTTCCAGGTGTCGGCGCAGGGTGCGGACGTGGAGTCGAACACTCCAGGGGCCACCGTGAACGCGGTGTGGAAGAGCGGCGGTAACGACTTCTCCGGGACCGAGCACTTCTCCTACGAGCCACCCGACATGATCGCCAACAACCTGCCCTCAGCGTTGAGTTCCCGTGGAGGAACACATGCTCCGGTGATCGAGTTCTACGAGTACCACCTCGACCTCGGCGGTCCGATCATTCGGGACAAGGCTTGGTTCTATGCCGCCTACAACCGGTTTGTCATCGACCGGATCATCTCTGGCCAGCCCCAGTCGGAAGGTACCGATCTCGGCGACTTCGACATGTTTACGGTCAAGGCGAACTGGCAGATCACCGATCGGGATCAGTTCATCACCTTCCACCACTGGTCGCTGAAGCAGAAGCCGTTCCGCGAGCTGTCGGCTACTCGGCCGGCAACGTCCATCCTCGCCCAGGACTCGTGGAGCTGGCTCCACAAGGCCGAGTGGCAGCGAGTCTGGAGCGATCGGCTCTACAGCAACATCCAGGTGAACCACTTTGGATTTGGCTGGCCGATGACGCCCGCTGTGGATCCGGCGACGGACCCGCCACGCTATGACAGCGGGACCCAGCAGTGGGCGGGCGCGGGCTGGCGGCCGTTCACCTTCAACCGCTGGAAGCCGCATACGACCGGTCAGTTCAACTACTACCTACCCACCGAGAGTGGGAGCCACGACTTCAAGTTCGGCTGGGACTGGCAGATTGATGAACGGCAGTTCGGTTGGAACGCCAACTCGGGCGCTGTGCGCTATCTCGACAACAGCTCGTTGGACCCGGCGCGCCCGCACAACGTGAACGACATTCACTTCCAGAGCTTCCCGAACTTCAACTACGATCGGAATACCCACATGGACTTCTACGTCCAGGACGTCTGGACGCTCAGCGACCGACTGACGATCAACGCCGGATTCCGTTATGGAAGCCAGCGGATGGGCTATCTGGGATCCAACAATGTTCCGGGTGGGCCGTGCGACGCGGCGCTCGGGTGTCTCCGTGAGATCTCCGACATCGATGCGAATGTCCACGCGGCGCTGCCGTTGCTCTTTGGTCAGGGCGGAGAGGTTCCGGCCGAGGACAACCTCATCAGTTGGTGGAACATCGCTCCCCGGCTCGGCTTCACCTATGACATCACTGGTGAGGGTCGGTCCGTCTTCAAGGGCTACTTCGGTCGCTACTACCACAACATGAACACGGGAATCCCGGCTGCCAACCCAGGCGGCAACAAGAGCGTGACCTACGAGTTCCTGGATCAGAACATGAACGGCCTGTTCGACGGTGTCGGTGAGCTGGGCGTGCGGCGAAGCGGCGATGACGGTGCCGGACTCGGCTTGGAGCGCGGCGCCCCGACTGCGGGCGCGCAGATTGATCCCGGCCTCTCTCAGCCATGGGTGGACGAGATCAGCGTGTCAGTCGAGCACCAGGTCGGTGCTGACATCGGAGTTCGGGCCTCGTTCGTTCACAAGCGTCAGACCGGCGCTTGGGGCAACCTCAACACGGCTCGCATCGGCACACTGACGAATGCCAAGCAGGTTCCCTGTCCAGCGGCCTGCGGAGCCGAGGGGTCTGGCTTCGGTGACCCGGGGTTCGGCGGCACGACGCTGACCGTCTATGACCTGCCGGACGGTGCCCAGGTGAGTTCCAACCTCTACACGAACGCCCCGGAGGGCGAGACCAGGTTCAACTGGAACACGGTGTCACTGGGAGTGAATCGCAGGTTCCGAAACAACTTCTTCTGGAACGCCTATTTCGACTACCAGTGGCGCCACGAAGGCCGTACACCGGGTCAGTCCACAAGTCCTCTCACGACCGATCCGACGGGCGTGGGCTGGGGTCTCGTTTACGGCTCGATCCCGCTGATTCAGGACTCGGGGAATTGGCAGTTGAAGACTGCCGGGCGGTACGTGATGCCGTATGACATCGGTGCCGCTGGCACGCTTCGCTATGTGAGTGGTTTCAACTGGGCGCCGTGGGTGAGCGTCCCCGTTGGGAACGTCGGTAGTCAGAACGTCTTTCTGGGGAATCTGGATATGAACCGGTCGGATACCGTGAGCATCCTCGATTTCCGCTTGGACAAGGCGCTGTCGATCGGCGACGCGGCCGAGATCCAGGTCATGGTGGACTTCTTCAACGTCCTCAACGGCGCAGCGGAGACGAACTTCATCATGAGTGCCGGAGGGAACTACCTCAAGACCATCGAGTGGATCCAGGGCAGGACCATCGGCCTCAGCGCCCGCCTGACCTTCTAGGGATCCTCTAACTCAAGGACCTTTCAAGGCCCGCCGCCCCTCGGGGCGGCGGGCCTTTCTGTCGGAGCGCCGGACTCCAGTCCGGCACCGTATGGAGCGCCGGACTCCAGTCCGGCAATCTGGCGAAGGGCGCCGCGGCGGCCCGGAGTCCGATGAGACGCCCCGGGTTCTCCGGTGGCTCCGATAGAGTGCGGACATGACTGCGTGGGATCCGCTGGGACCGTTCCAGCCTGGTTCCGGTGGGATGCCGCCCCATCTGGCCGGGCGCGAGGCGGAGCAGAGCCTCTTCCGGGCTCTGCTCACGCGGCTCGCGGAGCGCGGCCCGCTGCCCGCCGAAGTCATCCTCTACGGCCCGCGCGGCAACGGCAAGACGGTGCTTCTGGGCTGGCTCGAGAACCAGGCGGCCACGGTGGACGGCGTCGAAACACTCGTCCTGCTCCCGAGCGAGATTTCTGGTGCCGAGCGGCTCTCGGAACTGGTCCTGCCGCGAAGCTGGTGGGATCGGTTCACGTCGGAACAGGTGGCCGGATTCGGGATCTCGTGGAGACCCGGGAGTAAGGGAGGGGCGCCGCCGGCGGTGGACCGGATCCTCGCGGCGCGGGCCCGGCGGGGTCCGCTGCTCCTCATCATGGACGAGGCGCACACGCTCGATGTCCGGGTCGGGCGGATGCTTCTGAACGCATCCCAGCGAGTGCGTCAAGAGCATGCCTTCGTGCTGGTTCTCGCTGGAACGCCCGATATCCAAGGTCACCTGGCTCGGATGAGCGCCTCCTTCTGGAGCCGCGCCGAGCACCTCCGCATCGGGCGCCTGGACCGGTCGGCGACCCGGGAGGCGCTCCTTCGGCCGTTCGCGGCGGAAGACGTCCCGGTCGAGGAGAGCGTCGTGGCCGAGGTGGAGCGGCTCAGTCACGGGTATCCCTTCTTCATCCAGATCCTGGGTCAGGTGCTATGGAAGCACGCGGCGCCCCCCGGGGGACCGGGGCGCGTGACGGAAGGCGTTCTCGAAGCGGCGCTCCCGGCGTTCGAGCAGCGGAAGGGTCACTACTACCGGGAGCGGTACTTCGAGCTGGAGGATCGCGGGCTCCTCGCGGTGGGACGGTCGGTTGCCGAAGCCTTTCGAGGAGCCCCGGTCCTCTCCGGCCAGAGCCTCGCAAGGGCGATCGCTGGAGGGCTCTCGTCGCCCGGTGACGCGGAGATCGCCGGCGCCAGACAGGTACTCGCAGACCTCGGATTCATCTGGGGCACGAGTCCCACGCCCGGGTGGGAGCCGGGGATCCCGAGTCTGATGGACTACATCTTCGAATTCGCCCCGGCGGGGTAGCCCCAGGCGTCAGGAGGGCGGCCCGGACATCTTTCCTTGTCGCCGGCAGCGCGGACTGACGGCCTGTACCGGTTCGCGCGTGGGCCCCGCGCGAGTCGGTCTTGCCCCGGCCGGGCGCCACGGTGTATCCGGCCATGGCGAGGATAGACTGCGGGCATGACCGCGTGGGATCCGCTCGGGCCTTTCCAGCCTGGTTCCGGGGGGATGCCGCCCTATCTGGCCGGGCGCGAGGCGGAGCAGGGCCTCTTCCGGGCGCTGCTCACCCGGCTGAGAGGCCGTGGCCCGCTGCCGGCCGAAGTCATCCTCTACGGTCCACGCGGCAACGGGAAGACGGTGCTCCTCCGCTGGCTCCGGAATCAGGCGGCCGTTCTCGATCCCATCGAGACGGCGGTTCTGCGGCCGAACGGGATCCCGGATGTGATCCGGCTGGCGGAACTCCTGTTGCCGAGGAAATGGTGGGATCGGCTCACGCCGGAACAGGTGGCCGGATTCGGGTTCTCATTGAGGCCCGGAACGAAGGGTGGGGCGCCTCCGGCGCTCGAGGACATCCTGGAGGCGCGGGCCCGCGAGGCGCCGCTGCTGATCGTGATGGACGAGGCGCACACGCTGGATCTCGTCGTCGGGCGAACGCTCCTGAACGCCTGCCAGGAGGTGCGGCAGGAGCTGCCCCTGCTGCTGGTGCTCGCCGGAACGCCGAATCTGGAAGGTCGCCTGGCCGCGATGGGCGCCTCCTTCTGGAGCCGCGCCGAGCACCTCCGCATCGGGCGACTGGATGGCCGAGCGACCCGGGAGGCGCTCCTTCGGCCCTTCGAATCCGAAGGCGTCGAGGTCGAAGAGAGCGTCGTGGCGGAGGTGGAGCGGCTGAGTCATGGGTATCCCTTCTTCATCCAGATTCTCGGGCAAGTGCTCTGGCAGCACGCGGCTCCTCCGGAGGGACCGGGGCGCGTGACCGACGGCGTTCTCGAGGCGGCGCTCCCGGCGTTCGAGCAGCGGAAGGGTCACTACTACCGGGAGCGGTACTTCGAGCTGGAGGATCGCGGGCTCCTCGCGGTGGGACGGTCGGTTGCCGAAGCCTTTCGAGGAGCCCCCGCACTCTCCGGGCAGCATCTCGCGAGAGCGATCGGCAGGGGGCTCTCGTCGCCGGGTGACACAGAGATCGCCGATGCGCGCCGGATCCTTGGCGATCTTGGTTTCATCTGGGCCACGAGTCCCGCACCCGGATGGGAGCCGGGGATCCCGAGCCTGATGGAATACATCCTCGAATTCGCCCCGGCGGGGTAGTCCCGGGCGCTGGGAGGGCGGCCCGGACATCCCTCCCGGCCGGTCGCCCGCGGCCGGACGTTCCCCGTAGAGCGACCGACAAGTGTGGAGTACGCTCGCATCATGGTTCCGACCGAGACCGGTGGCAATCCGTTTCGTCCCGGGACGGGCCGAACGCCACCACTCCTGGCCGGTCGTGATTCCGAGATCCAGTTGGCCGAGCGTCGCCTGGACGAGTTGGCCTCGGGCCGGGTTCCGTCACAGGGACTGCTGCTCTACGGTCCCCGGGGGACGGGCAAGACGGCCCTTTTGGACCGGATTGCGACTCGAGCAACCGAATTCGACCTCCGTACGGGGGAGCTGAGCCAAGACGCTCTCTCGGATCGAGATTCTCTCACCGCGCAGTTGCTGGAGCAGGCCGGCCTGAGCGTGCCGCGGCTCACCGGGGTTCAATTCGGGACGATCGGGGCGACGACCGAGCGGCCTCCGCCAACCCGGGATCCGTTCTCTCTTCTGTCGGCGTGGATGGACGCGGCTTCGGCCGGGCTCGTGCTCCTCATAGACGAGGTGCACACCGTGGATCCCGCGGTGGGTGTGGCGCTCTTCGGCGGGTTGCAGCAGGCGGCCCGGAGGGAACTGCCGTTGCTCGTCGTCGCCGCAGGGACTCCCGACGCGCCGCGCGCGATACGTCGGGCGGGCTCGTTCATGGAGCGGTTCTTCGAGGAACTGCCGGTTTCGCGTCTCGAGAGGGCCGCGACCGAGGCGGCGTTGGCGGAGCCTGCCCGGGCGAGGGGACTCCCCATGACAAAGGAGGCGGTGGGTCTCCTCGCGGCGGCGTCCCAGGACTATCCGTTCTTCATCCAGTTGCTCGGGAGTGCGGCGTGGCGGGCGGCGGCTGACCGGAGCGGGACGCGAGTGGAAGAGGCCGATGCGGTGGGCGGAGTCACGGCCGCCCGGATCGCGATGGACCGGTTCTACACTCGACGCTACGCGGAGGCTGAGGCCGGGGGTGTGGACCACCTCCTCTCCGCGCTGGCCGCCCGGCTGGTGAGCGGGAGTGGCCGCATCGGGCACGGGGCGCTGCGGGATCTGATCCAACGCGAGGAGACGGGTCGGCCGGAGTCCCCGGGGTGGGTCCCCCAACGCTCGACGCTCCAGGATCTGGGCATCGTGTGGGAGGTGGATCCGGGAGTCTGGGAGATGGGGATCCCGAGCTTCGCGGACCACGTTCTGGCCCGCTCGGATTCCTCTGACCTCCCCTCTCGGTCCCATTCGGACTGACGCGGTTCCGGGCCTGCCGAGTGATTGCCGACCTGGAGTCCCCAGCCAGCTCGCGAGACCGGTCGCCCGATGACGAAGGGAGCCCTCGACCTCCTCGCGACGGTGTCCCAGGACTACCCGTACTTCATCCAGTTGCTCGGGAGCGCGGCGTGGCAGGCGGCTGCCAATCGGGGTGCGGCGCACACGGATGATGCTGCGGCGAGAGCCGGGATCGCGGCTGCCCGACCTGCGATGGACCGGTTCTACGCCCGGCGCTACGCGGAAGCGGAGGTGCGGGGCGTGGACCACCTCCTCCCCCCGTTGGCGACGCGGCTCGTGGACGGGAATGGCCGCATCGGGCACGGGGCGCTGCGGGATCTGATCCAACGCGAGGAGACGGGTCGGCCGGAGTCTCCGGGGTGGGTTCCCCAGCGCTCGACGCTCCAGGATCTGGGCATCGTGTGGGAAGTGGATCCGGGAGTCTGGGAGATGGGGATCCCGAGCTTCGCGGACCACATCCTGGAGCGCTCCGAATCCGGCCGCCTCACGAGGTCATGGAGCGTTGGCTGAGGCGGGGTGCGCCGGTTCCAGCCGAGGTGCCGGCTATGGGCGGGTCCTTCTGGAGCCGCGCCGACACCTTCGCATCGGACGTCTGGACCGTCTGGCGACCCGGGAGGCGCTCCTCCGGCCGTTCGAGGCGGAAGACGTCGCGATCGAGGAGAGCGTCGTGGCCGAAGTGGAGCGGCTCAGTCACGGGTTGTCAATGGCCATCGAAAATGCGACACTTCTGGCCATTGAAAATGCGACACTTTTTGGGTCGCGACTCGTTGTGGGAAGCCCGGCTCGTCCGTGGTCGTCGAGGTGCGAGGCGACCGAGACCTGGGTCGTCGGGGCTGGGGTTGAACTTGCGGTGCGGGGCGTTTCAGTAGCCCTCGCCTGAGGACTCGCCCCGGCGGGGAGCCTCGGAGATGAGGCGGTCGGCGCGGATGTCCGGTGCGCGGCGGTCAACTCACTCCGGTCCGTGACCAGCAGGGATCCGGCGCGTTCCGGGTCGCAACGCGGAAGGAGCGGAGCGACGGGAGCGGGGCGACCCGGAACGCAGGGGCGCGTCACCGGGGGCCTCTCCCTGCCGACTGCCCCTGGCGGGCGTGAGCCCCGGTCGAGTGGATCGTCCTGGTCAATGTCGTCGGGTGCGACGACGGCCATCGAAGATGCGACTCCTTCGGGACCGCCACCTGCCACTGGATGTCCATCGGGTTCACGATCGCGGAGATCTCGGGTCGCGGTGACGAAGGTCATCGTTGCCGGGCTGGCGGCCCACGGCGTGTCGGTAGTCTTCGCCTGAGGGCTCGCTGAGCGGACGCCGGTCCCGCCCACGGCGCCCGAACCTCTCGAAGGAGTCGTTGATCGGTCAGATGTCGGGGGCGCGGCGGTCAGCTCACTCCTGTCTGTGACGAGGAAGGATCGGGCCCGTTCCGGGTCGCAACGCGGAGGGAGCGGAGCGACCGGAGCGAGGCGACCCGGAACGCGCGGCCTCGTCACCGGGGGCCTCCCGCTGCTGACTGCCCCGCCTCGCGGGCGTGAGCCCCGGTCGGGTGGATCGTCTTCGACAGCTCCATCCGGCGACGCATCCGGTAGCTGTTCCCCCGGATGTTCACGATATGGCAGTGGTGCAGCAGCCGGTCCAGCAGCGCCGCCGCCATCACCTCGTCGCGGAGGATCTCTCCCCAGTTCTCGAACCCCTGGTTCGACGTCAGCACCGTCGAGACCCGCTCGTAACGTCGGTTGACCAGCTGGAAGAACAGGATCGCCCCGTTCCGCGTCACCGGCAGGTAACCGATCTCGTCCACCACCAGAAGCGACGGGTAGGTCAGCGTCTTGAGGCGCTGGTTCAGCCGACCCGCCGCCTCCGCCTCCTCCAGCGAGGCGATCAGGTCCGTCAGCGTCCCGTAATACACCCGCCGACCGTTCTCCGCCGCCGTGATCGCCAGGCTGATCGCCAGGTGCGTCTTCCCCACTCCCGGCGGCCCCAGGAACACCACGTTCTCCTTCCGCTCCACGAACCCCAGCTCATGCAGCGACGCGATCTGCTCCCGCTTGATCGAGGGCTGGAAGCTGAAGTCGAAATCCGCCAACGTCTTGATCGCCGGCAGCCGACTCGAACGCATCGCCGTCTGCAGCCGCCGGCTGTTCCGAAGCGCGATCTGCGCGCGCAGCAGCCGCTCGATCGCCTCCGAGGCGGTCGTGCCTCCTCCGTCCACTCCGGACAGCACCTCGTCCAGCGCCTCCAGAGCTCCCGGCATCTTCAGGTCGGCCAGCTGAGCCGCAATCCGTTCCCGGCGTGACAGTGTCTTCATCCGATCTCCTCCGCGATCTGCGCATACGTCGCCAGCGGACGACGCTCGACATCCACCTGAAGCGGTGAGCTTCCTCGCCGACCTCGCCGCCGATCCCGGGGACCGGGCCGCGGCGTCACCGGCCGATACGGCCACCGCGCCAGCGGCCCCAGGTGTCCGCGCTCCTCCTCGAACCGATCCGCGGGCCGCTCCTTCAGCGTCCCGTGAACCCGCACGTTCGCTTCCCGCGTGAGCCATTCCTCCGCCCGCGCGTTCAGGTCCTCGTCAGAGACGAAGTCCCGACCGTAGAAGAAGCTCTCCCGGATGTACCGGATCGGCCGCTCGACCTTCCCCTTCGTCCTCGCCCGATACGGACGACACGCTCGGATCCGGAAGCCCCAGTGGTTGCTGAACCGCAGGAACTCCCGGTTCTCCACCACCCGGCCCCCGGTGCGCCGCCCGTCCGACGTGATCACCGCCTTCATCTGATCGAACAGCAGCTCCGACGGCACGCCGCCGAACGCGCGGAACGCCGCCTCCAGCCCCCGCATCACCACCGGCATCGTCTGCCGCTCGTAATACCGAAGCCACATCAGCCGCGAGTAGCCCAGAACCACGACGAGCGCATACCGCCTCCCCCACGGCAGCCGGAAGTTCGCGAAGTCCACCTGCCCCTGATGCCCCGGCGGCGTCTCGAACCGACGCGCCGGCTCCGGAGCCGGACCCCGCCGGATCCCCCGGACATACCGCTTGACCTGGTTGTAGCTCCCCTCGTAGCCCGCAGCCTGAACCTCACGGAACAGCCGCGCCGCCGTCAGCTTCGGATGGCTCGCCAGCCGAGCCCCGATGATCCCCTTGTAGCGGTCCAGCTTCGACGGCGCCCGCGCCCGCGGCCCATACCTCACCGCCTCGTCGTCCAGATCCCGGTTCAGCTGCCCGGTCGCGATCCAACGATGGACCGTGCTTCGGCTCACGCCTACCTGACGAGCGATCGCCGCCTTCGTCAGTCCCTGCTCGAGGTAATGCCGTAGTAGCACCCGCTGCTCTCTCCCGATCATCGCGCCTCCCTCTCCGAGTGGAGACGCGTGTGTAACCCGAGGCCACCTCGAACTCACCAGCCCCCGGATCAGGCCCACGATCCCGAGCCCGATGTGTCTCATTTTCGATGGCCACATCTGTCCTATTTTCGACGGCCAGCAACACGGGTATCCCTTCTTCATTCAGATCCTCGGTCAGGTGCTATGGAAGCACGCGGCTCCGCCCGGGGGACCGGGGCGCGTGACGGATGGCGTTCTCGAAGCCGCGCTCCCGGCGTTCGAGCAGCGGAAGGGTCACTACTACCGGCAGCGCTTCGACGAGCTCCGGAGGCGGAGACTGTTGCGGGCCGCCCATTCCGTGGCGACGGCGTTCCGGGGTTGCGACTTCCTGACTCTCTTCGAAGTCGAAAGCGTGATCCGGAGGGCGAGCGGCGATTCCTCCGACCCCGCCGTGGCTCAGGGGACCGAGAACGCCCTTTCGGATCTGGGTTTCATCTGGGCCACGAGTCCCGCACCCGGATGGGAGCCGGGGATCCCGAGCCTGATGGACTACATCCTCGAATTCGCCCCGGCGGGGTAGTCCCGGGCGCTGGGAGGGCGGCCCGGACATCCCTCCCGGCCGGCCGGTCGGGTGTTCTCCGTAGAGCGACGGTGAGCGTGGAGTACGCTGGCGTCATGGTCCTGACCGAGGCCGGCGGCAATCCATTTCGTCCGGGGATCGGCAGCCCGCCGCCAATTCTCGCGGGGCGGGACGCGGAGCTGGACATCGCCGGGAAGCTACTGGATGGATTGTCCGGCGGCGCCGTCACCTCCCAGGGGATCCTTCTCTACGGCCCGCGCGGCACCGGCAAGACGGCCCTGCTGGACCGGATCGCTGGCGGGGCCGCTCGGCGCGGTGTGCAAACGGGGGAACTCAGCCCGGACGCGCTCGCGGATCGCGACGCGTTGGTCGCCGAGGTGCGCGAGCAGGCCGGTCTGAATCTGTCCCGACTCACCGGCGTTCAATTCGGGGGCATCGGAGCGACCACCGAGCGGGCTCCGCTGACCCGCAACCTGTCATCCATGCTGGCTGGCTGGTTGGAGTCCGCGCCCTTCGGGCTGGTGCTCCTGATGGACGAGGTGCACACGGTGCATCCCTCCGTGGGGCGGGGTCTCTTCGGAGCGGTGCACAACGTGGCCCGGAAGTCCATGCCGCTCCTTGTGGTGGCTGCGGGTACGCCGGACGCGCCGCGACGGTTGCGTCGGTCCGGCACGTACATGGAGCGGGCGTTCGTCCGCTTCCGGATCGGCCGCCTCGGTGCGTCCGCGGCGCGGCGCGCGCTCTCCGCGCCGGCGGCGGCCGCCGGCCGTCGCATGTCGGAGGGCGTCGCGGACATGCTCGCTTCCGAGGCGCAGTGTTACCCCTACTTCATCCAGCTCGTCGGCAGCGCCGCCTGGAAGGCGGCGGAACGTCTCGGGCCAGCCGACACACTCTCCGCGACAGCGGCGCGAGCCGGGATCGAGGACGCCCGGCCGATCATTGAGGATTTCTACGGGGATCGCTGGATCGAGGCCGAGGAACATGGTCTGGACGATGTTCTCCCCGCCGTGGCGTCGCTGTTTCGGGAGGAGGGCCCGCGCGTTGACGGGGCCACGGTCCGGGAACTGCTGAAGGGACTGACGGACACCGGTGGGCAGCGGTCCTGGAGCGACCTTCGCGCCTCGCTCATGGACCAGGGGATCCTCTGGGAGACCGCTCCAGGAGCGTGGGAGATGGGGATCCCGAGCTTCGCGGACCACGTCCTGGCGCGCTCGGAATCCGGACTCCGCAAGAAGCCATGAAGCGCCCGCCGGGGCGGGCGCCACCCGTTCCAGTCTGAGCGCCAGTCCGGAGGGGCCCATCCGCAAACTGCCCCGCGCCCGGTGGCCACCGAGAAGTCCGGCACTCCATGGGGCGGCACCGGTCAGGCGTGCCGCTCGGTGCCGGACTGGAGTCCGGCGCTCCAGAACAGCGATATACTTTCGATTTGGCGCGTCCGAAATAGAATTACGCATGATGCTTCGTCGGCCGTTGTGGCTGAATCGCCTTGATCGGGCGTGGTCCCGCCGTCCCATCGTCTGGCTGTCGGGTGTTCGTCGCGTGGGCAAGACCACGCTCGCCCGGATGCTGCCCGACGCGGCCCACTGGAACTGCGAGCTCCCGAGCACGGGGCGGGCTCTCGAGGATCCGGAGCTGTTTCTCGGGAGTCAGCCGCCGGGACGCCCGGTCGTCCTCGACGAGGTCCAGCGCCTCTCCGATCCGAGTCTGGTGCTGAAGATCGCGGCCGACGAGTTCCCCGGCCTCCGGCTGCTTGCGACCGGGTCCGCCACACTCGCCGCCACCGGGAAATTCCGTGACTCGCTGACCGGTCGGAAGGAGACTGTCGCGCTTTTCCCGGTGCTGTGGGAGGAGTGCGCCGAACCGTTCGGCGTGGGAGACCTCGATCGGCGCCTCCTGCACGGCGGCCTACCCGAGGAACTCCTCCGCGAGCGGAAGCGAAGCGGGTCGTTCACCGAGTGGGTGGACGGCTTCTACGCCCGCGACATTCTGGAGCTGTTCCAGGTCCGCACCCGCCAGGGGTTCCTCGGGTTGTTCCGGCTGCTGCTTCGATGGAGCGGGGGACAGATCCAGATCGCCCGGCTGTCCCGGATCGCCGAGCTCAGCCAGCCCACGGTCAGGCGCTATCTGGAAGCGCTCCAGATCGCGCACGCGGTCCATCTCGTCCGCCCGTTCCACGGCGGTGGGATCCGGGAGATCGTCGCCCGCCCCAAGGGCTATGCCTTCGACACCGGATTCGTGACGCTGGAGAAGGGCTGGGACCGCCTGCGGCCCGACGACCGGGGCATCCTGTGGGAGCACCTCGTGCTCGACACGCTTCGCTCCCGCCACCCCGATGACCGAATCTTCTACTGGCGGGACAAGGCGGGTCGGGAGGTGGATTTCGTGCTTCGCCGGGCACGGGACCGCGTGGATCTGATCGAATGCAAGGTGGACCCCGATGAACTCGACGGCCGCGCCGCCAAGGCCTTTCGCGCCAGTTATCCGGCGGGCGAGAACTTTGTGGTCGCCCCGGTGGTGACGGCGCCGTACCGGATCCGCCGCCGGGGGGTGGTGTTCACGGTCTGTCCCGCTCACGGCGTGGTGTGATCCGCGACTCGGGATGCGCTCGCCGGGCCCTGGCTGCGGCGTACTGCGGGCGCCGTCGTTGCCAGGCTCCTTCCCGAGGCAAGGGAAGCAGGCCAACCCGTTTCGGCCGGGTACGGGTCAGGCGCCCCCGATTCTCGCCGGCCGCGATTCGGAACTCCGGAAAGCCGAGCGCCGGCTGGAGCAATTCAGCCTGTGGATAAAGTCGCGTGAGCACCGAGAGTGGCGAGGCGCCCGGCTGACGAGGCGCGCGAGGGAGGAATACCGGGTGTATTCCGACCGATGCGCAACGAAGAGCGCCCCGGAGCGAAGCGGAGGGGCGCGTTCAGCCGGGATGCATCGCCGCTCGAATGCCGCGTGACTTTGTCCACAGGCTGAATGGGCCGCAGGGGTGGTTCCTCCGCAGGGAGTCCTCTTCTACGGGCCGCGAGGTACCGGGAAGACCGCGCTCCTGGAACGGATCGGCGTTCGCGCCCGCGAGCTGGCCCTTCGCTGCGAAGAGCTGAGCGAGGACGCTCTGCTCGATCGGGAGGCGTTGGCATCGGAACTTCGCCAGCACGCCGGACTCACCGGACCCCGATTGACGGGAGTCCAGCTCGGGCCGATCGGCGCGACGACCGAATCACCGCCGCCGGCTACCAGCCTGTTTCCCCTGCTCGCCCGCTGGATCGAAGCCTTCCCCTCGGGACTGGTGCTCTTGATCGACGAGGTTCAGCTCATCACGCCCGCGGTGGGGCGGCCTTTCTTCGGAGCATTGCAGCGCGCGGCTCGGAAGAGGCGGCCGCTCGTTGTGCTGGCGGCGGGAACGCCGGATGCGCCGGGAGCGATCCGGAAGGGAGGGAGCTTCATGGAGCGCTTCTTCGAGGAGCTCCCGGTTTCGCGACTGGGGCGGCGCGCGACGCGAGAGGCGCTGGCGGGACCCGCGTTCAACAGCGGGCTTCCGATGAGCGAGGAGGCGGTGAGTCTCCTCGTCCACGAATCACAGGACTATCCGTTCTTCATCCAGTTGCTGGGGAGCGCGGCGTGGCGGGCCGCCGCGAGGAAGGGCGCGCAGGAGATCGGTCGCACCGAGGCGCGCGCTGGAGTGGCGTCGGCTCGCCCCGCGATCGAGCGTTTCTACGCTCTCCGTTTCCGAGAGGCGCGCCAGCGTGGGATCGAACGGGCGCTCCTGCCGGTGGCCCGCCTGTTCGCCCAACCAGGAGCCCGCGCCTCGGACCGCGATCTCGACGCCTGTCTGGAGCAGGCCGTGGCCGATGGGCTCAGCAGCCTCGGCCGGATCCAGCTTCACCGCCAGCTCGAGGATCTCGGCATCGTCTGGGAGACGGCCCCCGGTGTCTGGGAGATGGGCATTCCCAGCTTTGCTGCTCACGTCCTGCGCCGGGCCGGTTGAGCGCGCCACGCGCCACGACTCGGGCTCGCGGGTCCGACACGCGCCGGCGCATCCGAAGGATCCCGACCGACGCCGGGAGGGGAGCGATCGTGGGTTAGGCTCCGATCATGCGCTCGGCGGGCCTCGGTGGCAATCCGTTTCGCCCGGGGACCGGGAGCCCTCCACCCCGGCTGGCGGGACGCGACCGCGAACTCGATTTCGCTCGAAGGCTGCTGTCGCAACTGGCCTCAGGCGACACTCCCTCGCAAGGCATGCTCGTCCTTGGGCCCCGCGGCAACGGGAAGACGGCGATCCTGGGCCGCATCGCGCGGATGGCCGAAGAAGTCGACCTTCGGGCGGAGCGGTTCCCGGTGGATGTGCTTCGGCGACGCGATCTGCTGACCGCCGAACTGCAGGAGTACGCCGGCCTGGGCGGTCGGCAAATCACCGGTGTCAGCGTGGGGCCGATCGGGGCCTCGACGCAACCTGCCGTTCCATCCGGCAACCTCTCCCGGTTGTTGGCCAGTTGGGTGACGGTGACGGCGGCTCCGCTCGTGATCCTGTTGGACGAGGCGCAACGGATCGAGACCGGGACAGGCGGCGCCTTCTTCGAAGCCGTGCAGCACGCCACCATGGATCGCCTCCCGTTCCTCCTCGTGACCAGCGGGACGCCGGACGTTGCGCGGGTGCTGCGACGGTGCGGGACGTTTCTCGAACGCGCTTTCGTACGGTTCCGGATCGGCCGGTTGTCGAAGGAAGCCGCTCGCGAGGCGCTCGAAGTGCCGGCGAGAGAGTCAGGTCGGCCGATGGCGGCCGGAGTCGCCAGTCTGCTCGCCGACGAGGCGCAGCGGTACCCCTACTTTCTCCAACTCCTCGGCAGTGCGGCGTGGGACCAGGCGGCGGCGCGAGGCCACTCCGGTATCGGTCTGGCCGACGCACGCAACGGTCTCGAGGCTGCGAAGCCGGCGTTGGCCTCCTTCTATGGGGATCGGTTTGCGGAGGCTTGGGAGCGCGGCGTCCATCGCGCTCTTCTCCCGCTCGCCGGGGCCGTGCGAGGGAAGCGAACCCTGTCGGATCACGAGCTGGATGACGTGATCGAGACGATCCGCCGCGACGGACTCACCGAGAGCGGGGCTGGTCGGCTGACCGCCGTGCTTCAGGATCTCGGAGTCCTCTGGGAGACCTCTCCGGGCCGGTGGGAGCTGGGCATCCCGAGCTTCGGGCGCTACGTGCGGGAGCGGCTCGCCGGACCCGGGTCGCTCCCGATTCCCCGTCGCTGAATCCGACGCAACCCCGCCTGAGGGTCGCCGGGGATGGTCAGACGGAGTGGACCCGCATCAGTCCCTCGAGATCCGCGAAGTCGCTTGCGTTGCGCGTGAACAGCGGGAGATCGTGGGCGAGGGCGGTCGCCGCAATCAGCAGGTCGGCAAAGCGCCGCCGAGTCTTCCGATCGTGGCCGCGCACCGTCGCGTAGATCAGACCATAGGCGCGCGCGACTTCGGCATCGACCGGAAGCGGGTCCCAGATCGTCCTCGCCCAGAGGAGCCGATCCTGGTGCCGACCGCGTTCTCCCAGACGAACGGTGGCGTGGGGTCCGGCGGCCAGTTCAGCCAGCGTGATGGCCGAAATCGCCGTCTGGTCGGGGAGCAGCCGACTCTGGATCAGATCCAGGTCGATCACGACCGATGTGTCCAGCAGACCCCGGGTCTCCCCGGCTCCGACTCCGGGACGGGCGCGGGTGCTCAGGGGTCCACATCCTGATTCAGGATCGAATCGGTATCCGCCCGAAATCGGTGCGCGTCGATCCGGGGAGCGCTGCGCGCCGCTTCCGCGACCACATCGCGGGGCGCGAATCGGCGGGCGGACACTGGTGCGAGTTCCGCTACCGGGGTTCCGTTTCGGGTCACCGTGAGGCGCTGCCCGGCTTGTACCTGTCTCAGAACGGCGGCCGACTCGTTCCGGAGCTGGCGCTGCGTGATCGTACGCATCCGCGCCATTCTAGCGCCGGTGTAGCACTTCGATCACATCGTAGCCATTCGTAGCGGAACAGGCTTCGCCGGCAGCAATGCGGGCACACGCCCACGTCTCCCGAACGGGCGGAGTGACCGCGAGCGCGGAGGCTACGATGCCGGATCCTGCCGCCGGCCTGGCTCCGGTCGGGGTCGAGCCGCACGGCCAGGACTGCCGGAAAGGCGCCCTACGGTCCCCGGGGGAAGACGGCCCTTCGAGACCGGATCGCGACTCGAGCCACCAAACTCTGCCTCCGTCCGGGGGAGCTGAGTCGGGGCGCTCTCTCGGATCGAGATTCGCTGAACACCGAGTTGCTGGAGCAATTCAGCCTGTGGACAAAGTCACGCGGCCCGGTTCTCCCGGTAGGGGCTCGAGCGGCGATGCATCCCGCCTGGCCCCCACCGGGAGAACTGGCGCGCCCCTCCGCTTCGCTCCGGGGCGCTCTTCGTTGCGCATCAGTCGGAATACACCCGGTATTCCTCCTTCGCGCGCCGCCCCTACCGGGAGAACCGGGTCAGCCGGGCGCCGCCCCCACCGGGAGAACTGGGCCACTCTCGGTGCTCACGCGACTTCATCCACAGGCTGAAATGGCCATCGAAAATGCGACACTTTCGGGGCCGCGTCCCGCCGCGGGAGGCCTTCCCCTGTCGCGTCGCCGGGAGGTGTTCTCCGGCCTGTACCCGTTTCGGGACAGCCGCCGCATCCTTGCGGATCTGGCGTCGTGTGATGGTCCGCGTCCGCGCCACCCTGGCCTGGGTGCAGGACCTCCATCCCGTCGCAGCTATTCGTAGCGGGGCCACGCGATCCCGGCCGCTCGGGCACAATCTTACGGGTAAGATGACCTCATGAACGAAGTCACGACGACGAAGCTGTCTTCCAGGGGGCAGGTCGTCATCCCCGAGTCCATTCGCCGCCGGATGCGTCTGAAAGCCGGGGTCCGGTTTGTTGTCGCGAACAACGCCGACGCGATCGTACTGCGGCCGATCACCGCCCCTTCGCTGGACGAGTTCGATTCCCTCATCGCAAAGGCCCGTCGTGCTGCGCGCGAAGCGGGTCTCCGGAGATCGGATGTCTCCGCCGCGATCAGGGCTGTCCGCTCCCGGTGAGGGTCGTCCTCGACACCGACGTCTTCGTTTCGGCCGTGTTCTTCGGAGGAATACCTGGTCGCGTACTCTCCCTCTGGCGACAGCGCGCGTTCGAAATCGCCGTCAGCCGGGAAGTTCTCGCCGAATACGGCCGCGTTGGCGAACGATTGGCGGCGCGAGCGCCCGGCGTGGATCTCGGTCCGGTGCTGGATCTGATTGCGGCCCATGCATCGTTCGTCCTGGCTCCGTCTCTTCCGGAGCCGGTCTGCCGCGATCCCGATGACGACAAGTTCCTGGCTTGCGCAGTCGCCGCCGAGGCGACGGTTCTCGTCAGCGGGGACCGGGACTTCCTGATCGTTTCCTCCTATCGGGGCGTCACGATCCTGAGTCCTCGTGATTTCGTCGGGCGGCTCTCACGCAGCGACCATTCCTGACGGCTGGGCCGGGGCCCTGAGAGGGTCGCGGCTCCGTTGGAGGGTGACCCTGCGGTCCGGTCGCTCCGGCGATCACTCCTGCGCGCGCTCGTACTTGGTGAGGCCGCCTCCGGCGAACGGGCGCGACGCCGGGCCCTCGGCCACGAACACGTTGCCGTCCTCGTCCACGGCGACTCCTTCCCCGGCGAGGCCCTGGAGCACCCGGCCCTCGGTCGGATAGTGCGGCGGGATGAAGTGCGTCACCTTGTCCTCGCCAGCCGGGC
Source organism: Vicinamibacteria bacterium (assembly GCA_965232015.1). Lineage (GTDB taxonomy): Bacteria > Acidobacteriota > Vicinamibacteria > Marinacidobacterales > Marinacidobacteraceae > JAJEAO01. The sequence goes on from OZ246946.1 coordinate 3,694,324, forward strand.
CGATCCGGACGCCGTTCAGCCAGCCGTAATGGTTCGTCTCGGTGGACTCGGAATCGATCGCATAGAGGGTGTCGTCGTCGGTGATGTAGAGCCCGCTGATGCGCCCCTGCTGGTAGTAGATGTCGAGCAGCTCGCCCTCCTGGTCGAAGATCTGGATCCGGTGGTTGCCGCGGTCAGCGACGAACAGGCGGCCCTGCGAGTCGAACTCCAGCGCGTGCGGAGTGCGGAACTGGCCGGGCCGGAACCCGATGATGCCCCATTCCTTGATGAAGTTGCCTTCGCCGTCGTACTTCAGAATGCGGCCGGTACGGCCCTCGGGCGGGTCGGGGCTCTGGCCACTGTGTCCGTCGGAGACGAAGATGTCGCCGCTCGGTGCGGTGATCACGTCGCAGGGCTCGTAGAGCTGCCCCGGCCCGGTTCCCGGCTGGCCGGCGACGCCGAGCCGCATCAGGATCTCTCCGTCGGGACTGAACTTGATCACCTGGTGACCCTTGGTTCCGGCCTCGTTCCCCTGCGAGTCGGTCACCCAGACGTTGCCGTCATCGTCCACATGGAGCCCGTGAGGGAGCACGAAGAGTCCGGCGCCGAACTCGGCGAGAACCTCCCCGGTGTGGCGGTCGAACTTGAGCACCGGGTTCACGTCCGGGTTCTCCTCGCATCCGCCCGCGAGGGCGTTCGCGCCGCACCGGTCGTAGGCCCACACGTGCCCGTCCGGGCCGATGTCCACGCCGGCGGTGGAGCCCCAGGTGCGGCCGTCGGGGAGGTCCGCCCACTGCGTGATCACGACCGGGTTCGGGTTCGGAAGCGTCCGGACCACGAAGTCGGGGTTTCCCTCGGGGGGCGCATCCGCCGGGTCCGAGTCCGAAGGCGCCTCGGCGCATCCGATCATGAGAGTGGCCGCCAGGCCGCCAACCATCAGCAGGGTCTTCCAGTCACGCATCGTCGTTCCTCCCCGGGGCTTGCTGTCATCGGCGCCAACGCGGCGCGCCCGTTGCCCGGCCAGCTTCCGAGTCTATCCGGCCGATCCGCGCCGCGGCGCCGCCGCGCTGCCGGATTCATGTGCTACGTTGTGCGTCATGGCGGATTCGATACCGGCCCGATCCCGCGTCGGCATTCGGGAGCTGCGGCAGAACCTGAGCGTTTACCTGCGGCGCATCCGGCGCGGGGAGCGCTTCGAAGTGACGGATCGTGGCCGTCCCGTGGCCCTGCTGACACCGCTTACGGGAGAACTCCCGCCCATGGAGAAGTTGATCGCGGAAGGACGGATGACGCGTCCGGTCGAAGACCTCCTGGATCTCCCGGCTCCCGTCGGCGCAGTGAGCACGGAAACCAGCGAGGCGCTCCTTCGCGACCGCGAAGAGGATCGCCTCTGATTCCCGTCGCGCGGCGCTTCGCATGGTGTACCTCGACGCTTCGGCGATCGTCAAGCTGGTGAAACGCGAGGCGGAGTCCCTGGCGCTTCGCCACGCGCTGGCGAGCCATCCCGACCGGGTCTCGAGTGCGCTGTCCGTTGTCGAAGTGCTCCGGGCGCTTCGGCGCAGCGGGGCAGGAGCGACGATCCTGATGGAGGCGCAGACGGTTCTGGATCGGATGGGGCTGATCGGGATCGATGCGTCCATTCTCCGGGCCGCCGCGTCGCTGGGTCCGGCCGGGCTGCGAAGCCTCGACGCCATCCATCTCGCGACGGCCACGTCGCTTCCGGTCAAGGCGCCGGTCGTCACCTACGACCACCGGCTCGCTGAAGCCGCGATCGCGGCCGGACTTCCGGTGCTGAGTCCGCGCTGACACGCGGGTTCGGATTCAGCGGATCACGATCCCGAAACCCAGGAACGCAGGCGAGACCCGGACCTCCGCACCGCTCGCGGGATCGAGCGGAACGCGGTCCGCGAGGACGCGGCGGTCCGCCTCGCGATCGGCGCTCTCGAACACCAGCGTCTGAAGACCGGGCGTTCCCGGCCGGAAACGGAGGGCGCAGTCGTTCGGGAAGGGCACGAGCACGTCTCCCTCGCCGTCCGATTCGAATCCGACGTCGAAGAGCTTCCGGAAGCGTCGTCCCGCGGCTTCCGGGTCGGGAGCCCCGGCCACGACTTCGGCGAGTCGTCGGATCTGGAGCAGCGGGCTGACCCGCGTCGGCGGGGGATCGGGCCAGTTCCAGCTCGTCGGGTGCGGCTGGATCAGCTCTACCGTGAACCCACAGGCGTCGTCCGGGAACACGAATGCCTCGCACCCGTCGGCGGCTTCCCGAAGGATGCGATCCTCCCAGATGGGCGCCGTCTCCTTGACGTGAGCCACCGCCGCCTCGATGTCGTCCGTCTCGATCGCGATGTGCTCGAGCCCTTCTCCGTGCTCGGCGTGGTAGCGGCAGACCCGCGCCTCCGGATTCCAGTTGTGGACGATGTGGAGCCAGCACTCGTTGCCGAGCATCTTCCGGGAGTCGTGCTGGAAACCCCGTCCCTGATCCGTGCGCAGTTCGGAGGGTTCGAGGCCCACCCGCTTCAGTCGCGCGGCGGCGGAGGCGTGGTTGCCGTAGGCGGTTCCGATGTGCTGCAGGCGGAGGATCATGGGCGCGGCGGAGTGTACGGGCCCCGTTTCGGGCCCGCGCGGGGCGGCCTCCGGCTGCTAGTCTGCACCTATGGCCGGGAACGGATCCGAACGGCGCAATCCGTTCCGGCCGGGTGCCGGAGCGAAGCCGCCGCTGCTCGCCGGCCGCGAGACCGAGATCACGCTGATCCGGGGCGCGCAGCGGGAGCTGGAGGCAGGCGGCTGGTCAAGGCAGGGCATCCTCCTCTACGGTCCGCGAGGGACCGGGAAGACTGCCCTCCTGACATGGGCCGGCGAGGAGGGGCAGCGGCTCGGGCTGCGGACCGAGACCCTGCCGCCGAGCGCTCTGCGAGGCGTCGACCGGCTCACCGAGACTCTGCGGCGGTACGCCGGCCTCTCAGGCGGCCGGATCACCGGCTTGCAACTCGGTCCGCTGGGAGCGTCGGGTGAGCCGGCCCCGATTCCGGCGGACTGCGACTCCTTGCTGGACGTCTGGATCGAGCGGGATGCGAGGCCGCTGGTGATCCTCATGGACGAAGTCCATACGCTCGATCCGGAAGTGGGGCGCGAGTTCTTCGAGGCCGTCCAGACAGCGACGACCCGGGGGCGCGCGTTCCTCATCCTGGCGGCAGGGACGCCGGAGACACCGCGTCGGGTGCACGACGCCGCCACGTTCACCGAACGGATGTTCGAATCCGTGCCGGTGGGACGTCTGGCCCCGGCTGCCGCACGGGACGCCCTGGCGAGACCAGCGGCCGACAGTGGCAAACCGTTCACGGCGGAGGCCCTCTCGGAAGCGGTCGCCGCCGCGCAGGAGTACCCCTTCTTCATTCAGCTCATTGGCAGCGCGGTGTGGGAAGCGGCGCGACGCGGTGAGATCGAGAGTCTCGCTGTGGCGCGGGGACTCGAGGAAGCTCGTCCGACGATGGAGAAGTTCTACGGACGGCGGTTCCAGGAGGCGAAGCGCCGGCGGCTTCTCGAGGCTCTGGTCCCGGTGGCGGAGGTTCTCGCCCGTCCCGGCGCCCGGATCTCCGACGCGCGCCTCGCGAGCGTGTTGCGCGATGCGGCGGGGGGGGCGGGTAACGACTGCGCGAGGGTGGAGACGGCTCTCGTGGATCTGGGCGTACTCTGGGAAGCAGGGCTCGGGCAATGGGAGATGGGCATCCCGAGCTTCGCGGACTACGTCCTGCGGCGGACGGGCGTCGCGGAGCGCCTTCCAGTCGGCGAACCGAACGCCAGCGCGGTCCCTTCCGCGTAGCGAGCGCCGGCGGAGCCCGCGGTCAGCGGGGCGGCGCGTCACTGGTCGGCAGGGACCCCACCCACGGCCGACGCGCCCGGTAGAGCGCGAGCCGCTCGCGGACGGCGGCCGCGTGGTCCGGCGCGCCGGCGCGGTCCGAGAGGTCCGCAGCCCGCTCGGCGGCGCGGATCGCGTTGGCGAAGTCTCCCGTCGCGGCGTACGCGGCGCCGAGGAGGTCGAGCGATCGGGGCTCGCCGAACGAGAATCGGCCGGCGAGCCGTTCGGCGAGACGCAGCGCCTCGGGGGGATCGCGCAGATCGCGCCGGGGGTGCGCCGCGAGGATTCCGATGAGCGGCCCGAGTGCGGCGGGGGTGTCGGGCTCGATCGCCAGCGCCTCTTCGAGGGCGAGGACAGCCTCCGCTGGACGGCCGCCGCCGAGGAGAGCCCGCCCGAGCGCGGTTCGGACGCCGGCGGAGTCGGGGCTGAGCCGGGCCGCCGCGGCCAGAGGTTCGATGGCGGCGTCCGGGTTCCCCCGCGCCAGCAGGAGGTCCCCCAACTCGAAGAAGGCGTGCGGCTTCTCTGGCCGCTGGACGGCCGCCTCGCGGAAGGCGGCGAGCGCTTCCCCCACCCGGCCGCCGTCCCGGAGCAGCGCTCCCGCCTTGACCCGGGTCTCGTAGTCGGGGCTCCCGACGAGGGCCTCGGCGAGGAGGCGTTGCGAGCGTTCCCGCACTCCGCGCAGGTGGAGGAGTTCGGCGAGCCCGGTGCGGAGTCGCGCCGTCTTCTCGGGGGGACTCGGCTCGATGATCCGGGCTTCATGGAGCGCCTCCAGCCACGCGAGGTCGACCCGTCCGCGCGCGGAAGCCGGAGTCGGGGCCGGCTCCCCGGGCCGCCGGATCCAGTGGTCGGTGAACGGGGTGCCGTGGAAGGCGTCGCGCTCGGTCGGGAGGTGGCACGAGGCGCAGTCGCCCCCGTCCGCCGCGACCGCGGTCGTGGCGCCGTGGATCGTCCCGGGCGCCTGGTGGCAACGCAGGCACACGGCGCGGGTCCGGGCGGGCGTGGCCGGCTCCGGCCGGTGCGGGTCGTGGCAGTCGGTGCAGGTGATGGCCTGATCCGGCGGCGACTCCCGGAAGCACGCGCTCATCATGAGGCTGGCGCCGGCGTGGCGGGCGAGTCCCGGGTCGCGGGCGAGGATCTGCTGCGGCTCGAAGTCGGTGGGCTGCCGGTGGCACTGCCCGCAGAAGGCGACCTGCTCCCGGGGGGCCAGGAGGCCCGGATGGAAGATCCCGCCGCTCTCTCCGGCCGATTGGGCCTCGATGTGCGCCGCCCCCGGGCCATGACACCGCTCGCAGGTGACGCCGAGGACGGCCTGATGCGCGTCGAAGCGGTTCTCCGCGTCCCACGCGAGCGCGGTGGCGTGGCAGCCGAGGCAGTCGGCGGAGGCCTCGGCGCTGTCGAGGTCGCCGAGCGGATCCGGGTCGTCTTCCCCGCCGGGCGTCGGAAACCAGCCGTCCTGAGCGCGGGAGAAGGAGAGGCGCAACTCCCGCATTCGGCGCTCCGGCGCGAACGAGACCGGGGTCAGGCCGCGCAACCCCGAGCCGAACACGGCGTCCACCGCGACCGCGGGTCGGTCGCTCCCCGGGGCCTCGAAGCGCACCCCGTCGCCCTCGGCGCGGTAGGCCGGTTCGGCGCCCAGCGCTTCGGGCCAGTGAACGGCTCGGGCCAGCATCTCGTCCGAGAACCAGCGGTCGCGGCTCGTGGGCGCCACGGCGGCCGCAGTGAGGGCCATCGGATGGTTCGCCTGGTTCGCGGCGATGTCGGCGTGGCAGGCGGCGCAGGTCGCGGCGCCCACGCCTTCCGAGGGATCGCCGAGGGGATGGAGCGGGACCAGGGCAGCCCCGGGCGGCGGGTCACCGGCGCCGGACGAAGGATCACCTGCTCCGCATGCCGCCGCGATGCTCGCGAGGAGCCCGATCAGGACGCGGCGGAGAGGCATCGTACGGCGCATCAGGTCGAATCAGAATAAACCGGCGCGGTCACTCGATGGCGAACCCCACGCGGACTAGACTGCTCCTTTCCGGAGGACGCTCAGGAATGCACGTCACCATGACCGAGGCGAAGGACAACCTGGAACAACTGGGAGAGCAGGCCCAGGAAGGCGGGGAGGTCGTGATCTGCCGGGCGGGGAAGCCTTGGCTCCGGCTCGTCCCCATGCCGCCGACGCCTTTCGGACGACGACTCGGCGGCCTGGAAGGTCAGATCGAGATCCTGCCCGGGTTTGGAGACCGTGACGACGACCTCACCCAGGCGATCGAGGACTCCCGGATCTTCCCCGAAGTCGAGAGCGAAGAGGCCCGCCGAGGCGGCGGCGGCGGGCGGCCGATTGCGCCGGCGACCGACGCGGAGCGCGAGCGTTGCTCCCAGGCGATGGACCGTTTCCAGCGCTATCTCGCCCGCCAGCGTCCGATTGGCGCGACGCTGCCAGAAATGCTCGCCGCGCGGCGAGAGGGCCTGCTCTGACTCCGCTTGTCGTCGACGCCTCGACCGTCTGTTCCTGGTTCCTCGAAGGACAACCCGTCGCCACCGGAGTTCAGAGCCGCCTCCGGCATGGCTCAGCGTTCGTCCCCGCGATCTTCCATTTGGAGGTGCGCAACGCCATGGTGGTGTCCTGTTGGCGCGGACGCATCAGCAGGCGAGAGCTTCACGAGCACCTGGATGCGATTGCGGGGCTCCCGCTTCGCACCGATGGAGCCTGCGAACTGCTTGAGGTCGTCAGGCTGGCGCTCCTCCACCGAGTGACCGTCCATGACGCGGCTTACCTCGAACTGGCGCTCCGACGCGAGGGTGTGCTCGCCACTCTTCACCGGGTTCTCCTCCGCGCCGCCGCCGCCGGGAATCCGACAATCCCCCCGACGGAGGCGTGATCCGCGACGCGGAGGTCCTGCTGGCGTAGCGCGTCGGACTACCGGCCGCCCGCCGACATCGCCTGGTCGAGCATCCGCAGGAAGTCGTCGGGCAGCGGGGCGCCGAGCCGCCGTCCTTCGTCGGCGACCCGTTGCGCTTCCTCGAAGTCTCCGGTGGACGCCAGCGAGGCGGCGAGACCCAGCCGGTAGTCGCTGCGAAACGGCTCCTCCGCCACCGCGATGCGGAAGTGACGGATGGCGTCGGCGAAGCGACGTTCCGCGGCGAACACCTGCGCGATGGAATCGTGGGTTCCGGCGCGCTCCGGCTCCAGCTCCAGCGCCCGCTCGAACCAGCGAAGCGCCTCGGCCCGCCGGCCTCCGAGCGCGGCGATGCTGCCGAGACTGGAAAGCGCCCCCGGGTGATCGGGCTGGATCTCGAGCGCTCTCCGGCAGCGCCGTTCGGCCTCGGCGAGCTCCCCCGATTGCGCCAGCACGATGGCGGAGTTCACCAGAGTGGGGATGTGGTCGGGGTTCCGATCGAGAGCTCCCGCCCACGAGGCGAGCGCCTCGTCATTGCGTCCCTGACGCGAGAGGTTGTTGCCCAGGTTGTAGTAGAGGTCGGCGGAGTCAGGGCGGGCCTCGATCATCTCCCGGAGGATCCGCTCGGCGGCTTCGGGACGGCCGGCGCCCTCGGCCGCGAACGCGCGCCGCTCCATGCCCACCACCGAGCGAGCCAGATTGTTCACCTGGTCCATGAGCGGGTCGGAGATCAGCAGGTCGTGCTCGAGGCCGCGGGCTTTCTCGGCGGCGGCCCGCGCCTTCCCGCGGTTCCCGGCGCGGCGGTACACCCGCGCCAGCGCGGCGACGACCGCTCCCGATTGCGGCGCGAGTTCCGCCGCCCGCTCCAGCAGCGGCAGGGCCGCGTCGAGATCCCCGTCGGCGGCCAGCAGGCGTCCCAGCCGGAACCGGGCGGCAGCTTCGTTTGGCGGAGCCGTTCGCCGGTCGCCGGAGGAGTCCAGGAGCGTCCGATACTGCGCCATGGCGGCCTCCGCGTCGCCACGGTCCTCGGCGAGCTGTCCCGCGAGGAGCCGCGCCGGGGCGTAATCGTCCCTTTCGGCGGCGCGCAGGGCCGAGGCCTCGGCCGCCTCCCGATCGAAGGCCCACTGCGACCGGGCGGCGAGGTAGGGGAACCGGCCATCATCCGAATCCAGCGCCTCCGCCGCCCGATAGGCGGTGGCGGCCTCCTCGTGGAACTCGTGCGTGAGGAGCGTCGCCCCGTAGGCGGCCCAGCGGTCGGCCGCGTCGAGGTCGTCGAGAAGCCGGGCCCGCGCCTCGGCGACCGAGTCCCGAACGCCTGCCTCCACCAGTGTCAGATCCGGCTCCGGCGGAGCGGGCAGATCGGGGGCCAGGAGACGAGGGACGAGGATCACCGCCGCGGCGGCGAGGACGACGGCGCCGAGTCCGACGGCGATTCGCAGTCCGACGGGCCCCTCGGCCGGCTCCGGCGCGGGGGCCGCTCGCCGCGGCGGCCGGGACGCGGCAGCGGCCCGCCGCGGCCGCACCGCTCGGCCGCGGTTCCGGTTGCGGCGGGAACGCGGCATCAGTGGGGCGCGCCTTCGCCCCGGCGGAGCGTCACCCGCACTCCGTCCGTCCCGGGGAACGCTTCGCGGACGCCGTCGGGCCACACCGCAACGAGCCGCTCCACCGCCGTCCCGCGGGGAACGGCGAAAAACGCCCGCGGGTCGTTCGTGGCCAGGTAGCTGCCCCCGGGGTCGGCCCGCCGGACCGCTTCGCGTCCGTCACCGAGGGTGGCGATCACCCGGGTCGGGAAGGCGGGGCGTCCCGACCCGTCGAGCGGGGTCACGACCAGCGGCGTTCCTTCGCGCTCGAAGTCGTTGCGATAGAGCCGCGCCGGTCCCTCTGCGTTCACGACCAGCAGGTCGAGGTCGCCGTCCTCGTCGTAGTCGCCGAACGCGAGGCCCCGGCTCACCTCGAGCGTCCCGGCGAAGTCTCCGGCGACATCGAAATCGGCAAACAGCGCGTCGGCGTCGGATACGCCGAGGTTGCGGAACACCTGGTTGGGCTCGGCGAAGCGGCTCCAGAACGCATCCCCCCGGGCGCCGGGGAGCGCCGGCTTCCGCTGCACCCGGCCGTTCGCCACCACCAGATCGAGGGCGCCGTCGAGGTCGAGGTCCACGAACGCGACCCCGAACCCGGTCATCGCCATGCTGGGCGGACCGAGGCCGGAGGGGCCCGTGCGGTCGGCGAAGGTGAGTCCCATACCGCCGTCGTCGAAGCGGTAGAGCGTGTTCGTCTCGTCGGCCACGTGGGTGATGAACAGATCCAGATCGAGGTCGTGGTCGAGGTCGCCGAGGGCGATTCCCATGCCCGCTTCGGGGCGGCCGGCGTCGTTCAGCGCGACCCCGGAGAGGAACGCGTCGTCCGCGAACGTCCCGTCTCCCTGGTTCAGCCACAACTGGTTCGCCTCGCCGTCGTTCGCCACGTAGAAATCGAGCCGGCCATCGCCGTCGAAGTCGGAGCAGACCACGCCGAGACCGGGGGCGTGGATCGCTCGCAGTCCAGCCGCAAGCGAGACCTCTTCGAACCGGCCGTCGCCCAGGTTCCGGTAGAGGAGGTCGTGGATCCCGGGGAAGACCTGGGGACTGCAGTAGTCGCGGCTCCCGTCCTGCTGGGTGCACGCCTTCGTCGGATCGTTCGCCACGTAACGGGTCACGTAGAGGTCGAGCCGGCCGTCGCTGTCGTAGTCGCACCATGCCGCCGACGAAGACCATCCGCCTCCGGCGACCCCGGCGGCTTCGGTTCGGTCCTCGAAGCGGCCCTTGCCGAGGCTGCGGAAGAGCCGGTCCGGTCCGTAGTTCGTGATGAACAGGTCGGTCCGCCCGTCGCCGTCGTAATCGCCGGCGGCGAGGCCCATGCCGTAGCCGGTGTCGGCCGTCCCGGACGCCGTGCTCGCGTCGGTGAACCGCCCGTCGGGGCCCTGGAGGTAGAGGACGTTCCCGGGCGCATCCGGTCGGGGTCCGAGGGGGTCGGTGGGCCGTCCGCCCTGAAGGAGGTAGATGTCGAGATCGCCGTCGCCGTCCGCGTCGAAGAACCCCCCGCCCGCGCCGGTGATCTCGGGCAGGGACAGATCCCCCTGGTCGCCGGCGTCGTGGACGAAGCGGATCCCGGCCTCGGCGGTCACGTCGCGGAAACCCTGGGCGGTTGCCGGAGACGAGGTGATCGTGGCGAAAGCCGCCGCAAGGAGGAAGGCGTTCCGTTGCAATGTGGTCTCAGTATAGGAAGGGTTGGGCCTGGCGCGTCGGTCATCCGGCGTCGGCGGGTTTCGGCTGGGGAATTCAGGCTGTGGACAAAAGCCCTTTTGGCCAAGAGTGGAGATGCTGGTATGGCACCTGGCGCGGCATGAAATGTGACGACGCCGGAAGCCGAGCAAGCCGAAATCGCGTCCCGAGGACGCCCCGCAGCCTCCAGAGGGCCCGGAAACGGCTCTGAAGGCGTCTCAGGCGCTCAAAATACGACATCCGCGCCAGGCGCCGATACCGCTGCAGCGTTCTCGGCGTCCCGACCCCATACCGCGTCCGCATCAGCAGCCCCAGATTGAACGCCGCAGCGTGGATCTGGAGTCGTTTGCCGATGTTCTCCCGCCCCCGCAGATACAGCCGCCGCAGCCCGCCGGTCTCGTAGCAGTGCGCGAACGAACGCTCCACCACCTCCCCTCGCCGCGCAAGCCACCCCTTCGCGTAAGACCGCCGGATCCGACGCCGGTTCAGATACACCGCTTTCTTCTCCTCCTCCTTCCCCGCCCACTTCCGCCGCCCCCGCTGCGGCTCCGCCACATACGACCGCAGCCCCTTCCGCTTCAGCCCCACCATCGTCTCGTCGGAGTGATACCCCTTGTCGCACACCACCACCCGCACCTTTCCCCGCTCCACCTCCGCGTCCTCCAGCCGCGCCTCCATCTCCTCCACCGTCGTCTCCAGCGTCTTCGTGTCCCCCTGGTCTCCCGCCTGAACCACCACCGCCGCCATCGCGCCGGTCTCCAAGTCCACCGCATGCTCCACCTTGTGCAGCATCCGCGTCTCCCCGCTCTTCATCTTCCCGATCCGCGCGTCCGGATCCACCGGCTGCGTCCATTCCCGGTTCCATCCGGTCTTCTTCTTCCTCCTCCGCTTCCGGTCCACCCGCTTCAGATCCGCCAGCGTCGGCGTCTCGATCCCCGACTCCCGCGCCAGCCGGCGCAGAAACTCCCGATACGCCTCCCCGCTGTCCCGGCGCCGGATCGCCCGCAGCGCCGCGTTCGCCCGCAGCGTCGTCCCGTCCACCCCCAGCTTCCGCCCCCGCAGCAACTTCGACTCCCGCAGCCGTCTCAGAACCCACGTGAACACCTCCTCGTGCGCCTCGATCGAGATCCGCTTCCGCGCCTTCGACAGCGTCGAGTGGTCCCAGCCCCGATCCGTCGGCCCCAGCCCCACGAACTCCTTCAGACTCAGCGAGTCCCCCAGCTGCCAGGCGATCCCGCGCTCCGACGGGATGCCCTCGAAATACCCCACCATCAGCAGACGGAAGTAGCTCTCCGGCGGCATGCTCGGCCGGCCTCTCCCCGCCGCGTAGAACTCGCGACAGACATCCTGCGCGTGGTCGTCGAACCCCGCCTCATCCAAAACCCGGTTCAGCCCCCGGTAAAACGCACAGCCCGGACCTCTCGCGATGTCCGTCGTCGCAATCCACAACTTCCCTGGCCGTTCCACACGGCGCTTGCCCATCGCCATGCCTACAAATTGTAAAACCCCTCACGATCCCCGACCCCAAGACCTCGGAGTTTTTCCACAGACTGAATTGCCGGGCCCCCACCCGGAGAACTGGCGGAGTCCGGCGCGCCGGCAAGGGACTGGAGTCCGGCGCGCCGGCCTGCCTGCCGGCCGGGTCGGGCCTATGCTCCGGGCGCTGTCCCATGCCCTCGCGGCGCCATCTGATCACCTCGGATTTCCCGGGGGCGGCTGCGCCCCCTGGCAGCCGGGTGCGGTTCCGGTTCCGGGGTCGGAGCATCGAGGGGATCGTGAGCGAGCTGCGAGCGCATCGGGCCGTCGTGGCCGCCGGAGGGGACGGACGGTGGCAGGTTCCGTACGGCAGGTTCGAGGTCATCGAGCGTTCGTCCGCCGGTGAGTGCACACTCGGAGAAGTCGAGTCGCTCGCGCATCGTCTGATCGCGAGGCACCAGACGACGAGCGGTCTGGGCCGGACGTGGCGTTTCGACTTCGCTCTTTCGTCGTCGCGCGCCGGCGCGTGCAACGAGCGCGATCGGCGCATCGAACTCTCGGTGAGCTACTGCCTCCGGGCGACGCGCGCCGAGATCCGCGACACGCTGCTCCACGAGATCGCTCACGCCATCGTCGGAGTCGGCCACCGGCACGACGCGGCGTGGAAGGCGAAGGCGCGCGAGATCGGCTGCAGCGCCGACCGTTGCCACCGCGTGTCGCACACCATCCCCCGGTGGGTCGGCGCTTGTGGCTGCCGGCGCCACTTCCGGCAGCGGCTCCACCGCCGCCTCCGCCGCGGCGCCATCTGCGCCAGTTGCCAGAGTCGTATCCGTTGGCGGATCAATGCGGAGGGAGCGAGCTGATCAATGGACTGGAGTCCGGCGGCATGAAGCGCACGATGGAGTGCGGGCTTGAGTGCGTCCGTCGGTGCCCGCCCCCCACCGGGAGAACTGGTGGAGTCCGGCGCTCCGGCAGGGGGGCGCCGGTTGCGGGAACTGCTCGCGCTCGGGAGCCGTTTGGTCGAGTAGAACCGGCGGCGCCTGCGCGCGCCCGGATGTCCCGCAGGGAGAAACCCATGACCCACCCGAAACTGATGGCTTGCAAGCGGACCGCTGGGGCGGGAATCGTGCTCGCGGCGGGAGTCCTCCTGTCCGGGTGCGTACTGCACGTGGACGGCGATGGCGACCGGGGGCGCGGCTCCGGCGGCGGGTGGCGCGGCTGGCAGGACGGGGACGGCGACCGGTGTGAAGCGCGGGACACCGTCGAACTCCGCTCCGCCGCCTCCGACACGCTCGCGGTCCACAGCGGCCCCGGCGGCGTCGTGATCCAGGGAGACGCCGAACTCTCCGAAGTCGTGGTCGCTGCCACGCTCTGCGCCTCCAGCCAGGATCTCCTCGAGGACATGTCGGTGACGCTGGAGGGCGGACGGCTGGAGGCGAAGACGCCGGACCGCCCGTGGGGCTCGTGGGGTCGGCGCTACACGCGTGTCGAGCTCGATGTGCGCGTGCCGCCGGCGACCGCCATCCGGCTGGATGACCGCTCCGGCTCGGTCCGCATCGCCGATGTGGGGGCGGTGAGGATCGAGGATGGCTCCGGAATGATGAGGTTGGAGCGCACCGGAGCGGTCTGGATCGAGGACGGCTCGGGACACATCGAGATCACCGGCGCGGCGGGCGACGTCGAGGTCGAGGACGGCTCCGGCGGTCTCCGCATCCGCGACGTGGAAGGGAACGTCACCGTGGAGGACGGCTCCGGCGGCCTCCGCATCGCCGGTGTCGGGGGTGACGTGCGGCTCGACGACAACTCGGGCAGTGTCCGCATTCGGGACGTGGCCGGGAGCGTCCTCGTGGGAGATGAGGGCTCGGGGAGCATCGAGATCGAGCACGTCGGCGGCGAAGTCCGGATCGAGGACGCCGGCTCGGGCGGCGTCGAGGTGCGGGACGTGGAGGGTGATCTCACCGTGCGCGGCACCCGGCGCTCCCGGATCCGCTACGAGAACATCGGCGGCGAGGTGGACCTGCCCGACCGGCGGGGCCGCGGCAGGAACTGAGCCGGGGCTCCGGTTCAGCGCCGGCTGCAGGCGGCCCCGGTGGCGGCGTCGGAGAGCGGCGCCGCCAGCGCTTCGAGTTCGTCCGGGGCGCATTCGGCCTGGACGCGGGGGAAGAAGTCCCTCTCCTCCGAGCGGATGTGGGCTCTCAGGATCTCGCCGAAAGCGCGCAACCGGTCCCGGGTGACGCTGGCCGGATCGCTCTCGATCTCGCGGACCATCCGACGCATCGCTTCGTGGTCGCGGAGGAGCGCTCCGGTCCGGGCCTCGCCGTCGGCCAGGACGCGGGCCGCGAGCGGGAAGAGGTGGGCTTCTTCCGCCTCGAAGTGAGGTTCGAGGTCGGTCGCGAAGAAGTGGACCAGCCGGGCGCCTTGCTCGACGGCGCTTTCCGGCCAGTCCGACTTCGGGTTCGCGGCGCGACCCCGCACCAGCCGCTCCGCGAGCACGAGCCCGTGGTGGTGGTCGTGCGACAACGGAATCACGCTGGGATGACGCTTCAGAGGTTTCGGATTCACGGTTCGTTGCCCTCGCGGGATGAGGCCGGACGAACCCGCCGGAGGCCGTTACCCGCTTCGCGCAAGCGTACGCGACCGCGGCATCCAGGCCGACATGGACCGGGAACGCCGGGTGGCCGTCAGACATGCGGCGCGCGCCGCTCCCCGGGGACGGGCAGAGCCGTCCGCCCCGTGCTAGATTTCTTCTCCGATCGAGACATCCGGCGTCGAAGGGGGTTCCGCGTCATGCCAGGCCAACTCAGAGAGAACCGCGCCGGGCTCGCCGAGTCTGCGCGCCGCATGAGCCCGGAGTTCTGGGCCGTCATCGGCATCGGGGTCACCATCCTGATCGGTCTCGGAGCCGGACAGATGAGCATCCGGACGGAGATCCGGGACCTCCGAGAGGACCACCGCGAGGACATGGCGCAGGTCCGGGAGGAAGTAGCTCAAGTCCGGGAGGAAGTAGCTCAAGTCCGGCAGGAAGTGGCGAATCTCTACCGGGAGGTCATCGCCATGGGGAAGTCCCTCGGAGAACGGCTCGCCCGGATCGAGCAGGCGCTCTCCGACTCGCCGTCGAAAATCACCCCCGCCGACGCGGAGTAGCCGGGCTTCCGAGGCGGCTGGCTCAAGGAGCCGGGCTGCTGGGAGTGCAGCGCCCGTCGTCCTCGCAGGAGAGCTGCACCGGGTAGCAGCCCGGCGCCTCGGCGCGGAGATGGAGCCCATCGAACCACCCGAGCGTCAGCGTCTGTTCGATCCCGGCCGTCGTTTCGCGAAACCCGAGCTCGAACGCGAATGTCGTCGGATAGGGGTTGAATCGAACCCGGGCGCGGTCCGATTCGAGGTCCAGATCCTCGTAGGGCATGCGGTACGCCGAGAGCAGGCTGAGCGACGCGTCCGGATGGTCGGTGCGGAGGGTGATCGTTCCGGCGCGGAAGTCGTCCGCCAGCCGCCCGAAGGTCAGCGATGCGCGAACTCCGCCATCCCTGGTCCCCGGCGCGACGCGGCCGGTCAGCTCCAGGAGTTCGCACGGAGGTGGAGACGGTTCGGCCTCCGCGACGGTCAGCCGGAGTCGCCGCTGGTCCAGATCCACTCCCCAGCCCGGCGCCCACCGCTGCTCGGGATGCTCCGCCAGCCAGACCGACCAGGTCTCGGTCGGTCGGCCGGCTGCGCCGGGCAGAGCATGGATTTCGGCCAGTCCCGGCTCCCGGTAGCTCAGCACGGCGACCTCCTCGCTCACCGTCAGGGCGGTCCGCGGGGCATCGGTGATGACCCGGATCAGGACTCCCGGGGTCCCATCGACATTCCCGAATTCGCCGAAAGCGGTCATGACCGGGACCGTGATTCGCATTCCCGGCTCGAGGCGCAGGGGCGTGTCCGGTTGAACGAGCGGTCCGCCGAAGCCCATCGGGATCAGGCGACCCGCCTCGGGCGCGGGCTCGGGTTGCACTGCCGACGGCGGAGCCGGAGAGGAGGGACCATCGCCGGCGCCGCAACCCGCGGCGAGCACGATCAGGAGGGCGGGCCCGCGCGTCGGCCGCTTCACCGGCCCCACTCCCGCCCCCGGTCCACCACGATGTCGGGCGTGAGAGTGGCTTGCCCGGCGCGCACCCGGAACCACCGCTGCTGGTCCAGGAAATCGAGCGAGCCCGCCTCCACCGCAGCCTCCAGGTCGCCATGGGCCCGCGAAGCGATCACGGGACGCACCCAGACGTGCAGGAGACCGGGGCGCATCCCTTCCAGCATGAACCGGCCCCGCCGGTCCGTGAAGGCGCCCGGGCCGAAAACGGCCGCCGGGCCGGAATAGTCCACCGTCTGCACGTACGCGAGCGGGGCCGGGTCGCCGTTCGGAAAGACGATCCGTCCGCCGATGGCGCCCCGGGAGGCGTGGAATCCGGGCGCCGGATAGGCCAGGGTGATCGCGTGGATGTCATCGGCCGTCAGGTCGGGCGAGCCGAGACGGGATCCGTAGGACATGATCGGGTGCGGCTGGAAGGCGGCGATCCCCTCCGGCAGGATCCCCGGCTCGTGGTGTGACGG
Organism: Vicinamibacteria bacterium; assembly: GCA_965232015.1. Taxonomy (GTDB): domain Bacteria; phylum Acidobacteriota; class Vicinamibacteria; order Marinacidobacterales; family Marinacidobacteraceae; genus JAJEAO01. The sequence continues at coordinate 3,710,355 of OZ246946.1, forward strand.
TCCCGGCTGGCCGAGCAGCATGGGATTCATCGCCGTGTGAGCAAGCCCGAGACAGTGGCCGATCTCATGGATCATGATTCCATGGAGGTCGCGCACCATCCGCCGCTCCTGTTCGGGGTCGTCCACCGGAGTGCGCTCGAAGTAGTAAGGGCTGATTTCGATGTCGCATCCGACCTTCTCGTCGCCCACCCAGACCGAGCGGGCGAACCCGGAGAACCAACTGTCCACGAAACCTTCGTAGGAAGAGAAGCCGATCGTGTTGACCCCATCGGCGTCGCTCGCCTGATCGGCGGTCATCGGCTCTTCCTCGAGCAGGACTCCGACCGCGGATGTGGGCACTTCCACCCACGCCGCGATGGACGCTTCGTTGATGGCGCGCCACCGAGCCGCGTCCAGTCCCTCGTGCTCCGGGAGGTTGTCGTTCTCGAGCATCCGGAAGCGCAGGGGAAGATCCGCCGCGTCCCAGACGGCCGCGTTCGCCGCCGAAGTGACCTCGCTCCAGTCCCCGAGGTTCTGGAAGAACCGGTAGGTCTCGGCGGGATGCGCGGGCAGGATGGCGGCGATCAGGAACAACGCCCCCACCCGCCCGCTCCGGCGGCGCCCGGTCTTCGCTTCGTCCGCATGGTCCACAAGCGCGAACATGGACCCATTATGCCCGGCCAGGGCGGACCGCGAGGCCGGGCGTCCACTCCAGGGACGCCGTGGGGCCCGTCTTCCCGGATCGGATGTTGGACCGCGCCGGACTCGAGTCCGGCGCGGTCCATGGGGTGGCCGGCGGGAACGCCGGCCACCCCGGGGTTCGGCGTCAGAAGGTCAGCCGGAGGCCCACCTTGGCGGCGCGGGGGTCGAGCGCCGCGATGACGTCGTAGTAGTTCGCGCCGGTGCGGAGGTTGAAGTTCGTGACCGCGTTCGAGTTCAGCGCGTTGTAGAGGTCCACCATCGCGGTGAGCTGCGCGCCCTCGAATTCGAACGACTTCTCGAGCCGCAGGTCGAGCAGTGTCGTGTCCTCCGAGCGGTTCTCGTCCAGGTCGGACAGGAACACCCGCTGCGTCCCCGATCCGGGCACCGAGACGGTCTGGATCGGCGCCCACGGCCAGCCGCTCTGGTATCGCAGATTCGCCGAGACCGCCGCGCCCCAGTCGAGGGCGTAGCGCGCCAGCAGCCGGCCGTTCCAGTTCGTCGTCTGCTGCCGAAAGTCCACATCGAGACTGTGGTTCTGCCAGATGGCGCCGTGGCCATCCGAGCCGACATCAATCGGGTCAGCGGTGAGCGGGCTGGTGGATTCCCCGGCGGCGGCGCGGAACTCGTCCCGCCACTGGTAGTCGAAGCTCGCCTGCAGGAAGAAACCTCCGGCGAAGCGCCGGTCCGCCGCGATCTGGATCGTGTCGTAGCGGGCTTCCATGCCGGGGAAAGTGTCGGTCCCGATGTCCACGACGTTGGCCACCGAGTCGGGGACCCTCTGGACCTGGATGGGCTGTCCCGTCAGGGCATTCGTCGGGCAGGCGAAGTCGGTTCCGCAGGCGATGCCCTCGCCGTTCAGCAGGGCGAGCTGCTGGGGGGCGTTCCACTGTCCGGAGTCGGCGTTCAGCCGCTTCTGGACCCACGACGCCCGGAACGCGGTGTCTTCGAACAGCTCATGCTCCAGCGTGAGGCTGAACTCGTCCACGTATTCCTGGTCGAGGTCCGGGTTCACCGGTGTGCCGATCGCGGTCAGTTCGGTTCCGGTCGCGCCCGAGGTCGCCCGGATCGTTCCCAGCTCGTCGGGCCCGTCGTAGAGCCCGTTCCCGTTCTGGTCGAGGAAATCGAAGCGGATCCAGGCCACGTTCGCCGGGTCGGCGCGCCGGTGGCCGTCAGCGAGGTTCACGAAATAGCGCCCGTAGTGGGCCTTCGCAACGGTCCCCGACGCGATCTCCCAGGTGGCGCCGATCCGGGGCGCCCACGTGTTCCAGACCACGAGCGTCTGCCCCTCGGTGGCGCCGGTGGGGAAGAAATCCGCGAACCGCGGGTTCGACTCCGACGCGAGGAAGTGGGTCTGCTGACGGCCGTAGCGGAGTCCCAGGTTCAAGGTGACCCGAGCGTGAGGACGCCAGGTGTCCTGCGCGAACACGTCGTGGTGGGTGTTCCTCGAGTCGGCTTCGATCTGGCCGTCGGCGGGCATGCTGAACAGCGCGATCTGGTCCACGCCGAGGGGACGGCCCTGGGAACTGTCGTCCAGATAGCGGACGTGGCCCGAGTTGGAGTTCGCCCCGAAGCGGCGGCTGTCGGTCTGGAACTCGTAGCCGACCTTGAAGTCGTGGCTGCCGCCGAAGTCGGGCACGTAGTGGTTCGCGGTCGCGGTGACCTGCGGCTTCCAGCGCTCGAAAGTGAACGGGGGAGCGCCGTTCACGCCGCTGAACCAGCCGGCGCCGGTGAGGATGCTGGTCGCCTGGTCGTAGCGGGGCGGGTTGGACTCCGGGTCCACCTGCGGGACCATGGGCCACCCGAAACCGAAGTGCTTCACCGCGATCGTCGTGAAGGTCCGCTCGTCCCAGACCCGCTGCCACTCGGCCTTGTGGGCCCAGCTCCAACTGTCCTGGGCGAGCACCGAGTCGGGGCCGATCGTGTTCGAGAGACCCCGCTTGGGCTTTTGCTTCAACTGGTAGTTCGTGTAGAGGAGGATCTGGTCGCGGCTTGTGGGGGCGGCGGTGATCTTCCCGCCGAACTGGTCGAAATCCCCGAGGTCGGTGGCGATGTCGGGGTCCACGCCGGAAACCTGCTTGTCGATGCGGAAGTGGTTGTAGAAGCCGTAGAACCACGCCCGATCCCGGACGATGGGGCCGCCGACGTCGGCGTGACCCTCCCAGAACAGCAGGTTGGGGTTGCCGCTGAAGTTTCGGGCTTCGAGGTCCTCGTCCAGGTTGTTCCCGACGAACTCACCCGGCTCGTAGTCGGCGTGGACCAGGCTGCTGAAGTCGTTCCCGCCGCTCTTCATCGTCATCACGATCATCGAGCCGGGGCCGGTCATCTCGACGTCGGCGCCCGCCGCCGCGGTGGTGAACTCCTCGATCGAGTAGTAGTCGAAGTAGAAGCCGGTGCCGCCTTCGCCCTCGGTGGTGTCCACGCCGTCGGCGAGAACGCGGTTCTGGCGGCGGATGCCGAAGCTCTCGTAGCCGGTCTGCTGGCTCTTGTGGGATCCGCCCACGTCATAGCCGCGCATCCGCACGCCGGGGGTCTGCGCGAGCACGGCCCACACGTCGGTGGCCGAGGGGACATCGTGAAGTTCCTCGGTACCGAAGTCGTTCGAGATCGCGGTGGTCCGGACGTCCACGACCGGCGCTTCGCCGGTGACGGTCACGGTTTCGGCAACGGTCGCCACCGACAGGCTCACCGGGATCGTGATCGTGCGGGCGCCCTCGACGAGGACGCCCTCGCGGACGAAGGTCGAGAAGCCGGAGATCCGGACCCGCAGGTCGTAGGCTCCCCGCCGCAGCGAGCGGAACCGGTAGGAGCCGTCGCTGAGGGTGACGGCGGTCTGGGGGACGACGAGCGCTTCCCCGGAAAGGGTCACGGTGGCGCCCGGGATCGCGAGGCCCTGGGCATCGGTGACGCGGCCCTCGATCTCACCGGAGGTCTGCGCAAGCGCGGGTGCTCCGGCGAGGAGGCATACGGCCAGCGCGCCCCCGAGGAGGCCCGCGAGCCGGCGGGGGGTTCGGAAGTCGGGTTTCATGGGATTCGGTCGCTCCTTGGTGCGATGGAATGGAGAAGGGGGCGGCGTGGCGCCGGGATCGGGATTGGGTTTCCCGAATTCGGCGGGATTTCCGCAACCCCGACGGCCCGGTGCGGAGCCGTGGGTGTCCTTCTTCATGGCGCAAGGGGTGCGCCCCGTCGGCGGGCGGCGCGAATCGGCCCGAACTCCGCACGGGCTCGGGACTTCGTCGCCGGCGCCGCCTTCCCGGGGCGGCGCCGGTCGTCCCGTTTCCCGGGATCCGGAATCCGGCGCTTCGTCGGCGTTCAGGGCTCTCCCTCCGGCATCCAATGCCCGGAACGCTGAACCCGGATTTCGTGAACGCGGCGAACCGCGGTTTCGGCGCCTCGATCGCTACACTTGGGGGTGATGTCCCTGCCCCCGCCACCCGACGGAATTCGCATTCGCGCCGAGCCCCGCGACAACGACACCTGCCGATTCGTCGTGGATCGTCCGGTCTTCCCCGACGGGTCCGTCTTCTTCGACTCGCCGGAACGGGCCGGGGGTTCCCCGATGGCGCGCGAGATCCTTGCGATTCCCGGCGTCTCGGGCGTTCTGATCCAGGGCAACCTGATCACCGTGAACGCGGACACCGGCGGGAACTGGATGCCCATCGGTCGCGCGGTGGGCCAGCGGATTCGGGAGGTTCTCGGCGGGTCGGAACCGGCCGTGGATCCCGCCGTGCTGGACGAGCTGCCCCCCGAGGAGGACATCCGGATCCGCGTGGAGGCGGTGCTCCGGGATCAGATCAACCCGGCGGTGGCTTCCCACGGCGGGTGGATTGATCTCGTGGGAGTCGAGCGCAACCAGGTGTTTCTGAAGATGGGGGGCGGTTGCCAGGGCTGCGGCATGGCCACCGCGACGCTGCGGCAGGGCGTCGAGCGCACCCTCCGTGAGCAGGTCCCGGAGATCGGGGCCATCCTCGACACCACCGACCACGCCGCCGGCACGAACCCCTACTACGAAGCGGCCCGTCCGTAGCGGCATCGCCGCTCGCGCCCCTGTCGGGAGAACCGGGCCGCTTGACTTCCTCCACCGACGGCTAGGAGCCCGGTCGGGAGAGGCCGCCTTCGCGGTGCGTCGTCCCGGATGGCGGTTGGCCGGATGGCGGTTGGCCGGATGGCGGCTGCTCGCCGCCATGACCGCGGCGGGGCTCCTGCTCGCGGCCGTCGCGCCCGATGCCTCCGCCCAGAGGCGGCGCCAGCGGGAGGCCGGGCCGCCGGTCGCCTGGCAGCACGACCGCCCGCCGGCCGGGACGATGATCACCCGCGCGGAGTCGGTGGAGCGCGACGGTTTCCGGGTCGTCCTCGAGGGCTACGCGCAGATGGCCTACCGGGATGTGCGGGTTCAGGCGGAGCGGATCGAAATCGACGAGGAAGCCGAGACCCTGACCGCCTCCGGAGAAGTCGTCTTCGAGCGGGGGAACGAAAAGGTGGTCGCGGACTCCATGAGCGCCGACCTCGCCGCCGGGACCGCGTCCTTCGAGGGGGCCCGCGGCATCGTGGGGCAGGACTTCCACTTCATCGCCGAGCGCTTCGAAGAGCGCGAGGACGGCGCCTACGAGATCACGAACGGAGCGTTCACGACCTGCGCCCAGCCCACGCCGCGGTGGAACTTCACCGCGGCGACGGCGGTGGTCCGGCCGGGGAAGCACGTCTGGCTCCGGAACGTCACGCTCCAGGTCCAGGGCGCGCCGCTGCTCTTTCTCCCGGGGATGTACTACCCGATCGAGGAGACCGGTCGGCAGAGCGGGTTCCTGCTCCCGCGCTACAGCCGCTCGGACACCCGCGGCCATCTCATCAGCCAGGCCTACTACTGGGCGATCGGCCGCACCATGGACGCCACCATGAGCGTGGACCACTTCACCATCTCGGGTACCGGACTCGGCCTCGAGTACCGCTACCGCGGCGCGCAGGGGTCGCGCGGGGAACTCGATGGGTTCGTGATCAACGACAAGACGACCGAGAACCGCGAGTACTCGCTCCGCTACAACCTGGCGCAGCGGCTGCCGGGCCGGTTCCGGCTGAGCGCCACCGGCGACACCTACTCCAGCTTCGACTTCGGACGCCGGTTCCAGGACTCGTTCTCCAGTTCCACGCGGCGGTTCAAGCGGACCAAGTTCGACCTCAGCGGCCAGTTGTTCGGACACCGCCTCAAGTTCAAGGCGGACCGGCGCGACACCCAGTACGCGACCCGCAGCACCGTCCGCCAGACGTGGCCGCAGATCTCGCTGCAGAAGCGGAACCTGAACGTCGCCGGGCGCTACGTCCAGCTCTCCTACGACACCTCCTGGGTCCGGTCGGGTCGGTCCCGACGGGACGACTTCGAGGAGTGGAGCCGACTGGTCTTCGCGCCCACGATCGGGCTGTCGCTGCCCGAGATCCCGTTCCTCGACCTGCGCGCCGAGGTCGAGGGCGGCTACATGCGCTACGCCGGTTCCGAGGATCCGGAGACGGGCGACTTCGTCCCCGAACTGGGTGTCGCCCGCCGGTTCTACGGGGGCAACGTGCAGATGGTCGGGCCCAAGCTGGAGCGCGTTTTCGAAACGCCGGGCAACTTCTACGCCGCCCGGCTGAAGCACCTGATCGAGCCGGAAGTGCGGTGGAACTATCTGACCGGCGGCGAGGGAGCCGATCTGGTACGGCGGTTCGACCGTTACGACTCATCGTCGCAGCGCAATGAGATCAGCTTCGGACTGGCGAACCGGGTGCTGGCCAAGCGCTACCGGAACGGGATCGAAGAGTCGAGCGCCACCGACCTGATCACCTGGCGGATCCACCAGACCTGGTACTTCGACGACGAGTCCGGCTCGTTCGACTCGAACTACGTGTCCTCTGCGTTCGAGGAGGAGGAGAGCACCGTCGAGAAGTCGCCCATCCGGTCCGAGTTCCGGTTCACTCCCGACCAGGCGGTGAACGGGGACTGGACGATGGAGTGGGACCCGGACGAGCGGCTGTTCACCTCGATCCGCGCCGGGCTCCGCGTCGGGGACCGGCTCGCCGATCAGCGATTCAACTTCACCTGGTCCCGGCGGTCCCGGCGCATCGGCGGCGAGGACAGCGAGGAAGTGAAGACGACCAGCTACCTTCGCGCCGGAACCGACTTCTTCATCGGCGAGGGGTTTCGGGGTGGGACCGACATCAACTTCGATATCACCGAGCGGCGCCTCTCGAATGTGCGCGTCCGCGCCGACTTCCTGCTCCAGTGCTGCGGGGTCAACGTGGAATGGATCCGCTACAACCTCCCGAGCCGGACCGAGAACATGTTCCACTTCGGCATCACCCTCGGCGGGCTCGCCAGCTTCGGTTTCGGCTCCGGCGAGAACGACCGCTACTACTGACGCCCAGGCGGCAGGAGACTCTTCCCCATGAAGTACTGGGTCAACGAAGACAAGATCACGAGCCGGGCCACGGTCCACAAGGATTCGTGTCCGCATGGCGTGAACCATCCGAAAAAGCCGGCGGACGGCCGGTGGCACGGCCCGTTCTTCCTGAAGCGGAGGGCCGACGCGCGCGCTGCGGATACGGGATGCCGGGATGTCGGCGACTGCGCGACGTGCTTCCCCTGAGTCGCTCGCGATCTCGGAATCGTTGAGGACCGCCGGGGGAGAGCCTTGCTGCTCCACGGGCTGAACGCCGCTCTCGCGCTCCTCGGCTGGCGGCTGGGCGCCGTGGACCGCGCCGGCGCGGCCGCCGCATTCGCCGTCGGGGCGGGCGTGGCGGCGGGGCTCGGATGGCCGGGCTACTCGCTGCTCCTCGCCTTCTTCGCCCTTGGGACCGTGGCCACCCGGATCGGCTGGCGGCGGAAGGCGGCGCTCGGGATCGCCGAGGAGCGGGGCGGCGCCCGCGGGACGATGCAGGTGCTCGCGAACGGAGCGCCCCCGCTCGCCTTCGCGGTCGCGGCCGGCCTCCTCGGGAGCCGCGACCCGGGCTGGGGCGCGGTGGCGGCGTCCGGGTTCACCGCTGCGCTCGCGACGGCGACGGCCGACACCGTGTCCTCCGAGATCGGCAAGGCGCTCCCGGGAACGGTCGTCCGGCTGTCCGACCGGCGCCCGGTCCCCCCGGGGACTCCCGGAGGCGTCAGCCTCGGAGGCACCCTTGCCGGCGTGGTGGCGGCGACGGCGACGGCAGCGCTCGCGGCCGCCGTCGGGCTGGTGGAGCCGCCGCTCGCCGCGGTGTGCGCCGGGTCGGGGTTCACGGCGGCGCTTCTCGAGGGATTTCTCGCGCCGCTGGAGCGCCGCGGCGCGCTCGACAACGACCGGGTGAACCTTCTCGCGGTCTCGGCGGGCGGCCTCCTCGCCGCCATCCTCTCGCTCCGGTTCGCGGCGTGACGGGCTCCGGGGGGAAGAGGCGGATCGGCCTCTACCTGGAGCTGGCGCGGCCGTTCACGCTGCTTCCCCCGCTCGTCGGCTTTCTGGGAGGCGCGGTGACCGCTTACGGCGCGGAGCCGTCGCTCGGGGAGGTCTCGTGGCTTCCATCCCTCGTCGGCGCCTTCATGGCGGCCGCGCTGAACGCGGCGAGCAACGCGTTCAACCAGATCTGCGACCTCGAGATCGATCGAGTGGCGAAGCCCGACCGCGTCCTCCCGTCGGGACGCCTGGGGGTCGCCGCGGCGTGGCGGTTCACCGCCGCGGCCGCAGTCCTCGCCCTCGCCCTCGCCTGGTTCGCCAGCCCGCCTCCCGGGCGGGAGTGCTTCTGGATCGTCGTCGTCGCGTGCGGGTGCATCTGGCTCTACTCGGCGCCGCCGGTCCGGACCAAGAGGTTCGGGATCCTCGCCAATCTGACCATCGCGATCCCGCGGGGGGTGCTGCTCAAGGTCGCGGGCTGGTCGTCGCTCCGCGGTGTGCTCGCCCCCGAGCCCTGGTTCATCGGTCTCATCTTCGGGCTGTTCCTGCTCGGCGCCACCACGACCAAGGACTTTGCCGACATCGAGGGGGACCGCGCCGGGGGATGCCGGACGCTGCCGGTGGTTTACGGCGTCCGGGGGGCGGCGTGGCGCATCGCGCCTTTCTTCGTGCTGCCGTTCCCCCTCATTCCGGTCGGCGTGCGCGCCGGGCTGCTCACCGGCCATCCGCTCCTGCTCGACATTCTCGGGGCGGGGCTCGCGGCCTACGGCGTCTTCGTCGCCTGGCTCATGCTCCGCCGTCCCGGCGACCTCGCCACCGACGCGAACCACGTCTCGTGGCGCCACATGTACCTCATGATGATGCTGGCCCAGGTCGGCTTCGCGGCCGCCTACCTCGTGTGAGCCGAGTCCCGGAAGCGAGCCGCGCCGGAGGCGCCGCGGGTTCCTATACTCGCGGCGTGAGCGACTCCCACACCCGCATTCCCTTCGGCGCTCCCCTCGCCGAGACCGACCCCGAGATCGCCGCCGCGATTCGCGCCGAGGAGGCCCGGCAATCCGACGGGCTGGAACTGATCGCTTCCGAGAACTTCGCGAGCGAAGCGGTTCTCGAGGCCACCGGCTCGGTGATGACGAACAAGTACGCCGAGGGGTACCCGGGGCGGCGTTACTACGGGGGCTGCGTTCACGTGGACGAGGCGGAGCGGCTCGCCCGCAAACGGGCCAAGAAGCTGTTCGGCGCCCGATCGGCCAATGTCCAGCCCCACAGCGGCACCCAGGCGAACATGGTGGCCTATCTCGCGCTGCTGGAGCCGGGAGACACCTTTCTGGGGATGGCGCTGGACCACGGCGGCCACCTGACCCACGGTCACCCGCTCAACTTCTCGGGCAAGACCTACAACCCGGTCCCCTACGGCGTGCGGCGGGACACCGAGCAGCTCGACCTCGACGAACTCCATCGGCTCGCCCGCGAGCACCGCCCCAAGATGATCCTGGTGGGGGCGAGCGCCTACCCGCGCGTCCTCCCCAACGCGGAGATCCGCGAGATCGCCGACGAGGTGGGCGCGCGGGTCGTGACCGACATGGCCCATATCGCCGGCCTGGTGGCGGGCGGGGCGCTGCCCAACCCGATGCCCGACTCGGACATCGTGACGACGACGACGCACAAGACCCTGCGCGGACCCCGCGGGGGGCTCGTCCTCTGGAACGACCGGAAACTGAGCAAGCGCATCCAGAGCATCACCTTCCCCGGCACCCAGGGCGGCCCGATGATGCACACCATCGCGGCCAAGGCGGTGTGCTTCCAGGAGGCGCTCCAGCCCGTGTTTCGCGACTACGCCAGACAGACAGTGGCCAACGCGAAGGCGCTCGCCGATGCGCTGGTGGAAGGCGGCTTCCGGGTCGTCTCCGGCGGCACCGACAACCACATCGTCCTCCTCGACGTGCGGGTCCGGGGGACGACCGGCCGGGACGCCGAGCGGATCCTCGAGGCCGCCGGCATCACCGCGAACAAGAACACGATCCCGTTCGATCCCGAAAAGCCGATGATCGCAAGCGGCGTCCGCCTCGGAACCGCCGCCCTCACGACCCGGGGGATGCGCGAGGGCGAGATGCGGACGGTCGCGGATTTCATGGTTCGCGCGCTCGACGGCGCCGGGGACGGCGCGGCGCTCCGGCGGCTCGGCGGGGAGGTGGCCGAGTTCGCCTCCGGCTTCCCGCTCTACACCCGCCGGGCCCGCTCCACCCGTTGAGCGCCGCCGCCGATCTCCTCGGCCGCGACGGGCCGCTCGCGGCCGCGCTCCCGGGCTTCGAGTACCGCGACGGGCAGGTCGAGATGGCGACCCGGGTGGAGGAGACGCTTCGCCGGGGCGGGGCGCTGTTCGTGGAGGCGGGCACCGGCATCGGGAAGTCGTTCGCCTATCTGGTGCCGGCGCTGCTCTCGGAGGAGCGGGTCGTGGTCTCGACCGCGACCAAGGCGCTCCAGGACCAGCTCTTCGAGAAGGACCTGCCGATGCTTCAGCGGATCCTCGGGACCCGGGTTCCGGCGATGCGGGTGAAGGGGCGGGAGAACTACCTGTGCCGTCTCGAGTGGGCGCGCTTCGGCGACGGGAACACGCCGTGGTCGCGCCCGAGTCCGGCGCGCGAGCGGGACCTCCGTCGGATCGCGAAGTGGGCGAAGACGACGAGGACCGGCGACCGCGACGAGATCCCGGGGATCGAGGGCCCCCTCGACTTCTGGCGGAGCATCTCCACCGTCGCCGAGAACTGCATCGGCAAGGTCTGTCCGGAGTACGAGGAGTGCCACCTCACCGCCCTGCGGCGACAGATCCACCGGAGCCGGCTTCTCATCGTGAACCACCACCTCCTCGTCGCCGACCGACTGGTGCGCCAGCACGGCTACGGCCGCATCCTCGGAGACTACGACCACGTGATCGTGGACGAGGCGCACCGGCTGGAGGCGGCGGCGACCCAGAGCCTCTCGGTGACGCTGACCTCCGGCTCGGCCCGCCGGCTCACGACCGAAGTGAACCGGTTCTGGAAGCAGGCGGCCGTCGCCGAGCCGGCGCCGCGGGCCGGAGCCCGGCTGAGACGTCGCTGGAAGCTGCTGTTCGACGATCTGCCCCGGGGCGCTCCCGGCGAGACGACGGCGTTCGATCCCGGGGCGCTCCCGAAGGCGGCGGTGGAGGCGAGGATTGGGGCTGGACGGGATCTCGAGGCCCTCGGAAGCGCCATCGGGGCGGTGGCGGAACGGCTTCGCCGCCGGGCCGCGGGCTCCGCCGAAACGCCGCCCGAGCCGGATGCCGGCGCCGACCGGCTGCTGGTGAAGATTCAGGATCTGCGGCGCGACCTCGACGAGCTGTTCGAGCCGCGGGAGGACTTCGTCCACTGGACCCGGGCGCCGGGCCGGCAGGTGCCAACGGGACGGCTCCCGCTCGGCGCCGCTGATCGCCGCCGCCCGTCCGAGTCGGCGCTCTTCGCCACCGTCGCGCCCATCCACCCGGGCGGCCGGCTTCCCGAACTGCTGTTCGACGATCTCGACTCGTGCGTGCTCACCTCCGCCACGCTGGCGGTGGATGGAGGTTTCTCCCATGTCGCCGCGGAACTCGGCGTCACGGACGCGGAGGAGGCCGCGATCCCGTCTCCCTTCCTCTACGAGGAGCAGGCGGGGCTGTTCGTTCCCGGTGACGCGCCGATCCCGCAGGGGCCGGGCTTCGTCGAGGCGGTCAGCGATCAGGTGCTGGAACTGGTGGAGGCGAGTCGCGGGCGGGCGCTGGTCCTCTTCACGAGCTGGGCCAACCTCGAGCGGGTGTACGGCCGGCTGAAGGGCCGCTGCCGCTACCCGCTCCTGCGCCAGGCGCGGGGAGCGGGCGGCCAGCGCCGGCTGGCCGAGTTCCGGCGGCTCGGGAACGCGGTGCTCCTCGGGGTGCGCGCCCTGTGGGAGGGCGTGGATCTCCCTGGCGAGGACCTGACGCTGCTCGTGATCGACAAGCTGCCGTTCCCGGTCCCCACCGATCCGCTGCAGCGCGCTCGTCAGGCGCGGGCCCAGGAGCTGACCGGAAACGGTTTCGGTCGCTATTCGGTGCCCCTCACCGCTCTCGCGCTGAAGCAGGGCGTCGGACGCCTGATCCGGTCGTCGAGCGACCGGGGCCTGGTCGTCGTCTTCGACTCGCGCCTGCGCACGCGCCCCTACGGACGCCGGATCCTCGGCTCGCTGCCTCCCTTCCGGCGCATCGAGGATCTCTCCGAGGCGGTCCGCTTTCTCGAGGAGTTGCCATGAGCCTGCCCCCGCTGTCCGAACGCATCGCCGGCGTCCGGGACCGGATCGAGCGCGCCGCCCGACGGGCGGGCCGCGATCCCGCCGCGGTGCGGCTCATCGCGGTTTCCAAGACCCGTCCTCCGGAGGCGATCGAGGCGGCCGCTGCGGCCGGGATCGGGGACTTCGGCGAGAACCGGGTCCAGGAGGCCGCGGCGAAGCTGCCCCGCGTCACCGCGACGATCACGCCGCATCTCATCGGCCACCTCCAGAAGAACAAGGCGCGGGCGGCGGTGCGCCTGTTCCCCATCATCCACTCGGTGGACAGCGCGAAGCTCGCGGCCAGGCTGTCCCGGATCGTGACCGGGGGTCTTGCCCCCCCGGGTGGAGGGCCGCTGCGGATCCTGCTCCAGGTGGACCTGGCGCGGGAGGCCACCAAGTTCGGCGTGCCCGAGTCGGAGGCGTCCGCCGTTGCCGAGACCGTGACCGGGCTGCCCGGGCTCGACCTCCGGGGGCTCATGCTGATTCCGCCCTGGGACTCCGATCCGGAGGCGGCCCGCCCGTGGTTCGCCCGACTCCGGGAGCTGGCGGGGGCCTCCGCGGGCGAGGGTCTGCTCCCCGCGGATCCCGAGCTTTCGATGGGCATGAGCCACGACTTCGAGGTCGCCATCGCCGAGGGCGCGACGATGGTGCGCGTCGGGACCGCCCTGTTCGGTCCCCGGTGAGCCGGAGCCCTACTCGACGGGGATGAAGAAGCGGTCCCAGCGGGTGCGCGAGACGAACCGCACCGGCAGCAGGAGCAGGTCGAGGGCGCGCCGGGAGAGGCGGGTCTCCAGGTACTCCTCGCGGGGGGCGGCGTAGGACCAGTAGATGAACAGCCCCTTGCCCTTGAGGTGGCTCGCGGGCAGCGCTCCCCAGAACCGGCTGTCCTCGCTGTTGTCGCGGTTGTCCCCCATGACGAAATAGTGCTCCTCGGGGACGTGGTACTCGCGAATCGCGGGCTGTCCCCCGTGGACGAACCGGGTGTAGTCCTCGTCGAGCGGGACGCCGTCCACGAACACCTGCTTCCGGCCGAACCGGATCGTCTCCCCGGGGAGCCCGATGACCCGTTTGATGAAGTCGCGCTCCGGCTCCTCCGGGAACTTGAACACGACGACGTCCCCCCGCTCCACGCCGCGGGAGGGGGCGAACGGGAGACCGGGCTCGTGGTAGAGCATCTTGTTCACCATGAGGTGATCCCCGATGAGCAGGTTGTCGAGCATCGAGCCGGTCGGGATCTTGAACGCCTGGAACACGAACGTCCGGACGAACAAAGCGAGGATGACGGCCGCGCAGATGGATTCGAAGTACTCGCGCGTCGTGGAGCGCGCGGGCCGGGACGCCGTCGAGCTCATGTCGAACTCATGTCGAACTCATGTCGAACTCATCGGGGCATGCCTTCGGCGGCGGGATCCGCCGCGCCGCCGGTGCTCCCCACCATCACGGTCACGGTCGCCGGCGCCAGCGAGACGACTTCGACCCCCTCGGTCGCGGCGCCGGAAAGGCGGATCACCGGCGTCAGTTGGTGGGCGCCCGCTTCGAGCCCGGCGCACTGGACTTCGACGATGACGATTTCGTGCGGCTCGGCGTCGAGGGAGGCGGCGAGGCTCTTCGGCACGAGGACCGTTGCTTCCAGCTCGACCGTCAGGATGTCGCAGGCTGAATCGGGGTCGCCGGTCGGGGTCGAGCGGACCGGGAGCTGGAGGGCGCGGGTCTCGCGCTCTTCCCCGATGAGCAGGCGCACGTCCACGCGGCGGATCGTCGGTCGGAGCGCCGGATCAAGCTCGATCTGGAGCGCCTGCGCGTAGCTCTCCCGCAGTCCCTGGGCGGAGATGGGCTCGGTCGTGACCGCTTCCACATCGCGGAGAAGGGCCTGCGGGCCCTCCACCGTGAGTTCCGGCGGCGCGATCTCGATCCCGTGGATCTCGAAACCGGTGGCCGGTTGCCCCAGGACCCGGGGACTGATTCGGACTGCGGCGGTGACCGTGCGATCCAGCGCCAGAAGAACCTGCGGCGGGTCCACCCGCATGACTTCCACGCCGCCGGGCGCCTCGACCGACTCGGCCCCGAGGAACCAGGTGCGCTCTCCCGGGAGCTCGCCGGTCAGGTCCAGCCCGGCCCGCAGCTCTTCGAGCGGCGTGTCGCGCAGCATCCGGGAGGCCCCCCGCAGCCGAATGTCCACGGTCTGCACCGACTGGCTCACGACCTCGAGGCCGGGAGGGATGTTCCGGAGCTCGAGCGGCGCCGAGACGAGGATCTCGGCGGCTTCCTCGTCCGCGACGAACACCCACAAGCCGACGGCGAGGACGAGCGCCACGATCACCCGCAGGACTTCCGCGGCGCGGAACGGGCCGCGGGCGGCCGAGCGGTCGGTCATGCCTGTCTCGGGCTCTGGTCGAGCACGGCGCCGGGGGCCGGGGATCGCGGCCGGACCGGATCCCACCGGGCGCCCGCCCGGGTGTGGATGAGCTGCACTTCGAGGTCGGCGGCGTCGGCCGCCGGAACCATGCGCCCGTCGAACACCACGCTCGCATGTCCGGTCTCCTCGGAGATCACGATCACGCTGGCGTCGGTCAGCTCGGTCAGACCCAGGGCGGCCCGGTGGCGGGTGCCGCTCCCGGTGGCTTCCTCCTGTGAGAGCGGCAGGAGGCACCGGCCCGCCACGATCCGGTTCCCGCGCACGATCGCGGCGCCGTCGTGCAGCGGGCTCCGCGTCTGGAACAGCGACACGAGCAGCCGGGACGAGAGCCGGGCGTCCATGGCGACGCCGGTGTCGGAGTAGCTCTTGAGGCCGATGGCGCCCTGCCAGACGAGGATGGCGCCCACCCGCTGGCGTGCCAGCTCCATCGTGGTCCGCACCAGCACCGTGATCGTCTCGCGCTCCGGGTCCGGGGAGCGCCGGCGGTTCCGAAGCAGGACCCCGCCTCCGAGCTGCGCCAGCCCGGTGCGGATCTCCTCCTGGTAGAGCACGATCAGCGCGATCCCGAGGTAGGGCAGGGTGTTGCGGACGATCCACTGGACCGTGGACAGGCCGAGCTGGGAGGAGCCGGTCACGACCAGGAGGCCCCCGACCACGACCGTCCCGAACGCCATCTGGGACGCCCGGCGGCCCTCGATCAGCTTGAGCACCACGTAAATGCCGCCGGCCACCAGGAGGATGTCCAGCACGTCCGCGAACGAGAGGCGCGCGGCGAGCTGCCCGGCCAGCGCGACCAGCCGGTCGAGAAAGGTCATGGCGGGATGGTCGTCAACGTTCGGACTCTCCCGTCGTCCGTCTCGGGATCAGGCGCTTCCGGGCTCCGGAACCAGCGGGGGGCTGAGCGGCGCCCGCTGCGGACGCTTCACCGGTTCGGGGCGCGCGTCCTCTTCCTCCACCGGGGCCGGCTCCTCCGTGCGGACCGGCGGCAGGGCCTCTCCGCGCATCACGATCTCGACCTCCTCCGAATTGAGCACTTCCCGCTCCAGCAGGGCTTCGGCGACCGCCGCGACCCGAACCCGGTTCTCGTCGAGGAGCTGGCGGGCGCGCTGGTAGGCGTCGTCCACGATCCGGTGGACCTCGCGGTCGATCGCCTTGGCGGTGCTCTCGGAGTAGTCCTTTCGGGAGGCGAGGTCGCGTCCGAGGAAGACTTCGCCGCCGGCGCGGTCGAAGCTGAGGGGGCCGAGCACTTCACTCATCCCCCATTCGCACACCATGCGGCGGGCCAGATCGGTGGCCTTCTCGATGTCGTCGGACGCCCCGGTCGTGACCTGATCGAGGAACAGCTCCTCGGCGAGCCGGCCACCCATCTTGACCGCGATCATGGCCTCCACGTAGTCCCGGTCGTGGGTGCGCCGGTCGTTCTCCGGAAGCAGCATCGTGACGCCCATCGCCATGCCGCGGGGGATGATGCTGACCTTGTGGAGCGGATCCGCCTTGTCGAGCAGGGCGGCGACGACGGCGTGTCCGGCTTCGTGGTAAGCGGTGGTTCGCTTCTCGTCCGGCGTCATGATGACCGAGCGGCGTTCGGATCCCATGAGGACCTTGTCCTTGGCGTGCTCGAAATCGTGCATGCGGACGCGCTTTTGTGAATGGCGGGCCGCCGCGAGCGCCGCCTCGTTCACCAGGTTCGCCAGATCGGCGCCGGAGAAGCCGGGCGTACCGCGGGCGATGATCTCGAGGTCCACGTCGGGTTCGAACGGGATCTTGGCGCTGTGGACCTTCAGGACGCCTTCGCGCCCGCGGACATCGGGCAGCGGGACGACGACCCGGCGGTCGAACCGTCCCGGCCGGAGCAGCGCCGGGTCGAGGACATCGGGACGGTTCGTGGAGGCGATCAGGATGACGCCGTCGTTGGACTCGAAACCGTCCATCTCCACGAGCAACTGGTTCAGCGTCTGCTCGCGCTCGTCGTGGCCTCCGCCCAGACCGGCGCCCCGCTGGCGACCCACAGCGTCGATCTCGTCGATGAAGACGATGCAGGGGGCGTTCTTCTTGCCCTGCTCGAACAGGTCGCGCACCCGGCTCGCGCCCACGCCGACGAACATCTCGACGAAGTCGGAGCCGCTGATCGTGAAGAACGGGACATTCGCTTCGCCGGCGATGGCCCGGGCGAGCAGGGTCTTGCCGGTGCCCGGCGGGCCCATGAGCAGGACGCCCTTGGGGATCCGGCCTCCGAGCCGCTGGAACTTCTGCGGCTCCTTGAGGAAATCAATGATCTCCTGGAGCTCTTCCTTGGCCTCTTCCACCCCGGCCACATCCCGGAACGTGACCTTCTGCGGGTTCGACGAGAGCTTCGCCCGGCTGCGCCCGAAGGACATGGCCCGGTTGCCCGGGGCCTGCATCTGCCGGATCAGAAAGAAGAACAGTCCCACGATGAGCAGGATGGGCAGCCAGCTCAGCAGGGTGATCGCCCACGGGGTCCGGCTGCCGTCATCCGCTTCCACGTTGATGCCCCGCTCGATGAGCGTGGCCACCAGCCCCTCCATCTCGGGGGCGAACGTCTGGAACGTGTTCCCGTCCACGCCGGTCCCGGTGATCTCGCTCCCGGCGCCGGTGCCGCTGATCCGGACATCGGCGACCTTGTCCTCTTCCACCCGCTGCATGAACTGGGTGAACGAGAGCTCGTTTTCCTGGTCCGAGAGGCGGCTCGACACGCTCCAGAACAGGATGAGAACGAGCGACGCCACCAGCCAGAACATGAGGTTCTTCATGGTGGAGCTCATCTTGTTTCCTGATCCTGTGTTTGCAGATCCCGTGTTTGGTCGGGAGCTTCGAGGTCGCAAGCTGCGGCGCGCCCGGGGCCGCTCCCCTCTCGCTCCCCCAGCGAGTATTTCCCCGGATTATAGGCGGCGGAAAGGCGTGCGCCCTATGGAGCGCCGGACTCCAGTCCGGCAATTCCCGGGGCAAGGCTGCCTTCCGTAGCGGTGCCGCACCCCTCGGTTCAGGAGGGGTTCCGGGGTGACGGGCGCCCCCGCGGCCCCTCGATCCGGAGCACCCCGCGCACGATACGAGCCCGGGCCCCGGGGAGGTCGAGCGACGACCCCCCGCGCCCGATCCGGGCCAGTCCGAGGACGTCCTCGATGTGGACGAGGCCGATCCGGCGCAGGTGGCCGCGGGTCCGGGCGAGCCCCAGCCGGACGACGCGGCGGGCGAGCGCGGGGTGGAGCCCGGCGATGGCGGCCGCCGGGAGGCGCACCTCGGGTCCGGGCGCGGCGTGTTCGGCGAAGAGGCGCTCCGCCTCGCCGGACAGCCAGTCCTCGTCGTCGCGGAGCAGGTCGGCGGCCCGCCCGAGGGCGGCGTCCGAGGCCGGGTTCACTTCCTCCCGGAGCCGCGCCAGGGCGCCGTGGCGGACGCGGTTCCGGGCGAACCGGAGATCCCGGTTCGACGGGTCATCCCGGAACGGCCACCCCTCCTCCCGGAGGATCCGTTCGATCTGCGGGCGGGGGACGCGCAGCAGCGGCCGGACGAGGAGCGTCTCCGGGAAGTCGGCCGAGAGCCGCCGCACCGGGCTCATCGCGCCGAGGCCGGCGGCGCCGGAGCCGCGGGCGAGTCGGAGCAGGAGGGTTTCCGCCTGGTCGGAGAGCGTGTGTCCGAGCGCGACCGCCGCCAGTCCCTGCGCCGCCGCGGTCTCCCCGAGGAAGCGGTGCCTCGCTTCCCGGGCGACCTCCTGGAGCGACCGGCGCCGCCGGGCGGCGAGCGCGGCGACGTCCCGGCGCCCCACCACGCACGGGATTCCGAGGTCCCGCGCCGCCTTCGCGGCGCTGGCGCCGGCCGCGTCCGAATCGGGCTGGAGCCCGTGGTCGAGGTGAGCCGCGACCACCGCCCGGCGGCGGCTTCCTCCGCGTCTCAGGGCCTCGTCGGCGAGGAGCCGGAGGAGGACCGTCGAATCCGGTCCGCCGGAGAAGCCGACGAGGACCCCCGCCTCCTCCGGAAAGCCCGGGAGGGCGAGGGCGAGGACGGCCCGCGCCGCCCGCGCGGCGTCCGAGAGTTCAGTCCCCGCTCGAGGCGCCATGAGGCTGCCTCCATCGTCCGCGTCGAGGTGGGTCCGGCTCGACCCGGATCTGTCGAATCCGGTGTCCCTCGACCGCCTCCACCCGGATCACGCCGCCCGGCACCGCCACGGTCTCGCCGGGCTCGGGGATCCGGCCGGTACGGGCGAGGACGAAGCCTCCCACCGTGTCGTAGTCGTCGCCCCGGGGGATCTCGACCCGACGGTCGGCCGGACCGCGGGCGAGTTCGAGGTTCGCCTCGGCGACGGGGAAGGCGCCGTCGAAGCGCCAGCCCCCGGCGAATGGGGGTTCCGCCGCGGCGGGTCCCGGCCCCCAGGCGGCCTCCATGAGCGAGCCCGAAGTCACGATGCCCTCGACGCCGCCGTGTTCGTCCACGACGAGCAGGAGGCGGCAGTCCTGGTCCCGCATCTGGACGAGGGCCTGGGCGAGGGTGGCGGTGCCCGGGCAGAACCGCGCCGGCGAGAGATGGTCGTCGAGGACGAAGGGGCGGTCCCCTCCGGCCGCCGCCAGCGCGTCGCTCAGCTCCACCAGTCCCTCCACCTCGTCGATTCCGGAGCGGACCACCGGGAGCTGCCGGTGGCCGTGATCGCGAAACCGGCGCAGCACCTCGTCGAGATCGCTGCCCGCGGCGACGCAGTCCACCGCGCGGCGAGGCGTCATGACCTCGGTGAGCCGGCGGGAAGTGGCGTCGGCCAGCCGCGCCAGGACCTCCTTCTCCACCCGGTCGGCGGCGCCGGGCGCGAGCCGGAGGCTGGCCCGGATCTCGGCGGCGCTGATCCCCGCCTCGCGCGCCGGCTGAGGGATGCCGAAGAGCCGCAGGAATCTCGTCACCAGCCAGGTCAGCGCCCCCGCAATCGGGGAGAGGAGCCACAGCAGGAGCTGGATGGGCCGCACCGTCAGCACCGCCCACCGCTCGGCGTGGCGGGCGGCCACGCTCTTCGGGACCATCTCCCCGAACACGAGCAGTCCGGCGCCCACCAGGACGGTGGCGAGGGTGGCCGCCTGCGCCCGCTCCTCCGTCGTCTCGGCGCCCGAGGAGAGGGCCAGCGTGATCAGTACGCCGACGAGCGCGTTCGCGAACACGTTGCCGGTGAGGACCGCGCCGAGAAACCGTTCGGGGTCGGCGACGATCCCGAGCGCCGCGGCCGCCCGCCGATTCCGGGAGGCGATCTCGCGCAGGCGGTGGATGCGGACCGCGGTGAAGGCGGTTTCCGAGCCGGAGAAGAAGGCGGACAGGGCGAAGACGGCGACGAGCGCCGCGCCGAGCGCCCAGATCACCTAGCAGCCTGTGGATGGAGTCGCGCGGCATTCGAGCGGCGATGCATCCCGGCTGAGCGCGTTGCTCCGCGCCCGGCCCCTACCGGGAGAACTGGCCGGGCGCTCCGCTCCGCTCTTCGTTGCGCTGCGGTCGATATACACCCGGTATGCCTCTCTCGCGCGCCTCGTCACCCGGGCGCCTCACCACTCTCGGTGCTCACGCCACTCCATCCACAGGCTGCTGGCCGTGTTCCGCGTCTCCGGAGCCGTTCGCGTCGAAGCGGCGAAGGATCCGGTAGCGGGTATCGCGCTGGACCGGCGCGAATCCGGCCTCCCGGATCAGCGTCTTCACCTCTTCGGTGCTGGTTCGGTTGATGAACCCGGTGCAGGCGTGGACGTTTTCCTCGATCAGCGTCCCGCCGAAGTCGTCGGCGCCCCAGTGCAGGCCGACCTGCCCCGCCTTCTTGCCTTCGCTGAACCACGACGCCTGGATATGGTCGAAGTTGTCGAGCACGAGCCGGGATACGGCGAGGATCCGAAGGTAGTCGTTCGGGCCGGCGTAGTGCGGGATCTTCCGCACCAGCGGCGTGTTGCCCGGCTTGAAGCTCCACGGGACGAACGCGGTGAAGCCACCGTGCTCGTCCTGAAGCTCCCGGATGTGGATGAGATGGTCCGCCACGTCCTCGAGTTCCTCCACATGCCCGTACATCATGGTGGCGGTGCTCTTCCAGCCGATCCGGTGCGCTTCCCGGTGGACATCCAGCCACGCGGCGGCGCCGCCCTTCCGATGGGACACCTTGCGGCGGATGCGGTCGGTGAGGATCTCGGCGCCGCCCCCGGGCAGCGTGTCCTGCCCGGCCTCGTTCAGGCGCAGCAGCACGTCGCGGATGCTCAGCCCGCTCACTTTCGCCATCCCCTCGACCTCGACCGCCGACCAGAAGTGCGGCGTCACCCCGGGATACCGCTCGCGCGTCCCGCGCACGAGGTCGAGGTAGTAGTCGAGAGGCAGGGACTCGTTCACGCCGCCTTGCAGCAGGACGGTGGTCGCGCCCTGATTCACCGCCTTGCCGATCCGGTCGAGCACGTCCTCCACCGAGTGCGTGTAGGCCTCGTCGTGACCGGGGCTGCGATAGAACGCGCAGAAGGTGCAGTCCACTTCGCACACATTCGTGTAGTTCGGGTTCGTGTCCACGACGAACGTGACTTCGGGTTCCGGGTGGCGACGGAACCGCTGGTGACCGGCGGTCTCGCCGAGCTTCAGCAGGGGCCCTTCGGCCAGCATCCAGATCGCATCGTCGCGGTCGAGACGCTCGCCGTCGTCCAGCTTGCCCTGGATGGTCTCCATCGTGATCCGGTTCATGGTCGGAGTCCTGCCCTGTTCCCTGCGGAGGATTCGCCGGCTGCCGGCGCCGCGCGGCCCAGGAGGTGCCGGAACGTCGCGAGCCCCTGCCGCTCGGCGTCGCTGAAGCGGTAAGTGAAGTCGGAAAGATAGACGTTGATCGTCTCGGAGTCGCCGAGGGGACCGGCCTGCCGGCGGGCGGTCTCGGGAATCCGGGCCAACCCCGCGTCGAGCGCCCGCCCGAGTTCGCGGGTGAGACGGCGCCGGAGCGCCGGCGTCAGGTCGCGGCGGGCGCTCCAGACGGCGAACACGAAGGGAAGCCCGGTCCACTCGCGCCACGCGCTCGCGAGGTCGGTGCGAAACGGGTACGCCGGATCGGGATGGCTCCGCTCGCGGAGCGCGTCGTCGCCGATCAGGAGCGCGGCGGCGTGACGCCGGTTGACGCCGGGCCGGGTGCGTACGCCCTCCACGCCGAGGCGCCGGGACAGCCAGACCTCGAGGAGCAGGACCGCTGTCGAGGTCTGGGACGTGATCTCGATCGTCCTCCCGCCGAGCCGGTCGGGAGGAACCCGGGAAACCAGGAAGACGCTCCCGGCCCGCCGCCGGCAGGCGATGCCGAAGCGGGGGACGCCGCCGAGGGGCGAGTAGTCGTCTTCGACCCGCAGCAGATCCCCCACCGAGAGGAGGCCGGCGTGGATCTCCCGGTTCCGGGCCAGGCGGCCGATTTCGGTCGGGGAGGCGCGAAAGATCCGGACGCCCCGCAGCGGCTCGAACGGACGGGTGTTCAGGTAGTCGAGCTGACCGACGAGCGGGCGCACCGGGATCAGTCTCGGGCGGAACGGCGGTTCGCTCGCGCCGCGGTCCGGCGCCGGTTCACAGCCTGTGGATGAAGTCGCGTGAGCACCGAGAGTGGCCCAGTTCTCCCGGCCAGTTCTCCCGGTGGGGGCGGGGCGGCGCCCGGTTGACCCGGTTCTCCCGGTGGGGGCGGCGCGCGAGGGAGGAATACCGCACCGTCTTTCGACCGATGCGCAACGAAGAGCGGCCCGGAGCGCCAGTTCTCCCGGTGGGGGGGCGGAGGGCCGCGCCAGTTCTCCCGGTGGGGGCCCCGGCTGGCCCCCACCGGGAGAACTGGGCATCGCCGCTCGAGCCCCTACCGGGAGAACCGGGCCGCGTGACTCTGTCCACAGGCTGTTCAGGCGGCCTCCCAGACCTGGACGGTGTTGTAGAGCGCGTCGCGCTCCACCGGAACCTTCCCGGCGTCCGAGATCATCCGGATCAGCGTCTCGCGGGCCACCCCCACCGGGCTCTTCGCCTGCGCGTAGTGCGCGATCCGCTCCTCGCCGATCGTGCCGTCGAGGTCGCTCGCGCCGAAGTTGAGCGCAATGGCGGCCGAGTCCTCGCCGAGCATGACCCAGTACGCCTTCACGTGCGGGAAGTTGTCAAGCAGCAGGCGGGAGCACGCGACGGTGCGCAGGTCCTCGACCACCGAAGCCTGCCGCTCGGCGAGCCCGGTGTTGCCGGGCTGGAGGGCCAGCGGGATGAACGAGGCGAAGCCGGCGTCCTCGGGGCCGTTGTCGTCCTGGGCGTCCCGGAGCTGCAGCATGTGGTCCACCCGCTCGGCATGGGTCTCGATGTGCCCGTAGAGAAGGGTCGCGTTCGTCAGGATGCCCAGCCGATGCGCGGTCCGGTGGACCTCGAACCAGCGCTCCCTGCCGATCTTGGTGCGGAAGGTCGCCTGACGCACCCGGTCGGAGAACACCTCGGCGCCCCCGCCCGGCAGCGCGCTCAGTCCGGCGTCCTGGAGGCGGAGCAGGATGTCCTCGATCGAGGTCCGCTCCATCCGGGCGAACCAGTCGATCTCCACCGCGGTCCACGCCTTGATCTGCACCCGGGGGAATTGACGGTGGATCTCGCTGACGATCTCCAGATAGCGGGGGAACCTCCATTTCGGATGCAGTCCCCCGACGATGTGGACTTCGGAGAGGTCGTCGCTCACCTGGGCGAGGACTTCGTCGAGCGACTGTTCGTAGGCGTGGTCGTCGCCCGGCTTGGCGGCGAAGTCGCAGAACACGCAGGAGAGAACGCACAGGTTCGTGGGATTGATCTGCCGATTCACCACGAATTGCACCCGGTCGCCGTTGCGGGCGCGAGCGGCGTGATCCGCCATGCGGCCGAGGCCGGGAAGGTCGTCCGTCGAGAGCAGAGCCAGACCGTCCTCGGCGCCCAGGCGGTCGCCGGCGAGCACCTTCTCCCAGATCGGGATCAGGGCGCGGTCGCGGAAGCGGATTCCTTCTGCCAGCACGATGGAGCCACCCGGGCGAGCCAACAGGACCCCGTGAACCGGGGCGCCGAGGCGGCGGAGCGCGATGCTACCACCGCGCCGCGCCCCGTCGGCTCAGGCGCCTTCCCGGTTCGCGGCCTGGTCTTCGCGCCAGCCCGGCCCGGCGGGGAGCCCGAGCACGCCCAGAACCTTGTCGCAGAAGCCGTCCACGACCTCGTCCATCGAGGCCGGATTCCGGTACCAGGGCGGGGCGATGGGCATGATCACGCCGCCCGCCCGCGAGATCCGCAGCGCGTTCTCGAGCGTGATCGCGGACCAGGGGGTCTCCCGTACGCAGACGACGAGGCGCATGCGCTCCTTGAGCGCCACCTGCGCCGCGCGGGTGATCAGGGTGTCGGCGATCCCGGCGGCGATCTTCCCCAGGGTCGAAAGGCTGCAAGGCACGAGGACGAGGGCGTCGTGACGGTTCGACCCCGACGACCACGGCGCCGCGAGATCTCCGTCGTCGTGGACCCGGACCACGTCGGCCGAGAGGTCCTCGACCCGGAGGCCGGTTTCGTGGCGCAGCACCTCGCGCCCCCATCGGGAGACGATGAGGTGCTTCTCGCCCGGGCACCGCTTGAGGAAGCGGGCGCCGTACACCGCGCCCGAGGCTCCCGAGAGGCCCACGACGATGCGCGTGCCGGGCGTCGCTGGCGGGGTCACGAGGCGCCGAAGTCGTGGAGCGCCACGCCGAGGAACACGACGGCGCCCAGCGCGGCGTTCACGTGAAAGAAGGCGAGGTCCACCCGGTGGCGGATCCGATGCTGGACGATGAACAGCGCGCCGGCGACGAGGACCGCGAGGCCCGTCGCCGCGCCGCCGAGCGAGGTCAGATAAAGACCGCAGAGCGCGACGAAAGCGGTGGCGTGGAGGGCGATCGCGATCCGGAGCGCTCGCCTGGATCCCACGGCGGCGGGGAGGGAGTGGACGCCGGTCTCCCGGTCGGAGACTTCGTCCTGGGTGGCGTAGAGGATGTCGAAGCCGGCGCACCACAGCGCGGTGAAGCCGGCCAGCCACAGCGCCGGCCCGGCGTGCTCGATGCTCAGATTGACCGCGTACCAACCGCAGAGCGGACCCAGCGAGAAGGCGACCCCGAGGCCCAGGTGGGCCCACCGCGTGAACCGCTTGAGCAGGGGATACACGACGAACGCAGCCAGCGGGATCGGGCTGAGGAGCGCGAGGTGGGGGGAGATCGCGGCGGCGGCGAGGATCGCCACCAGATAGCTGAACCCGACGGCGACGGCGGCCGCCCGCGGGGTCAACCGTCCTGACGGAAGCGCCCGATTGCGGGTTCTCGGATTCGCCGCGTCCAGTCGGTGATCGAGGAGACGGTTCAGTCCCATCGCGGCGGTCCGGGCGCCGGTCGCTGCGACGAGGATCAGCAGACCGGTGCGCAGCGTGAGGGGCGGTTCGGCGAGAAGCGCCCCCGCGTAGATGAGCGGAACGGAGAACAGCGTGTGTTCGATCTTGAGGTGCTCGGCCCAGATTCGGAGCCGTCCCGGGGACGGCGGAGTCTCGGTCTGCATGTCGGTTCTCCGCATTAGACAGGGCGGAGCAGCCGTCAAGAGTAGCGGGGCGTTCAGCCTGTGGATGAATGGCGTGAGCACCGAGAGTGGCCCGGTTCTCCCGGTGGGGGCCGCGTCACCTTGTCCACCGCTGAATGGTCCGGGCGCCTCTCACTGACTCGTTCGCCTCTCCGATACGCTTCCGCCGCCGACGGAAGGCCCGGCTGTTTCGAGCCCAACCGGTTACAATGGATCGGAATCGCGGCGTTAAACCGTTCTCGAAAGAAGAGGATTCGACATGACCCTGATCAACGAAAGCTCCCTGCCGAAGGGACAGCTCCGCAAGCTCAACGCACTCCGCAAGTCCGTCGGCAACGACATCGGCGAGCGGGCGTTCGCCGAGTGGCTCGCGTCGCAGCCGCCCCCGAAGCCGAAGACGGACAAGAACGCCGAGATGATCTCGTCGGCGCTCCAGGACCTGCGCGACAATCACGGGCTCAGGATCAAGACCGGGGGTTATCTGGTGAAATCCGGGCGCGGTCGCGTCATCGTCAAGCCGGCAAGCTAGGCATCCGGGGCGGCCGGATCCGCAGAACCGGCCCTCCCGCGCGGCGTCGCGGGGTCACGGTTTCCACCGCGAGCCGTGACTCCCGGCGCGAACGGGATTGGCCTCCAGGCTCCGGGACCGGTGGCGTCGGGTGACTGGTTCGCTCGGTGGGATCTCCCCGGCTGGTAAAATTCCGTTTCTCCTCACCCGACCTGCTTCCGGAGGAATCGTCTTGCAATCCGAACCTGTTCCCGTCCGACCCCTTCCTCTTCGGCGCTCCCGCCTCCGCGGGTTCGTCGCCTCGCTCGCCATCGCGCTGCTGGCGGGCGCCGGCTGCGGCGGGCCGGACATCGGGGTGACCTCGGAGGAAATCCGTCTCGGCAGTTTCGCTCCGCTGACCGGGGACTTCGCTGCGCTCGGCAACGTGGGTCTGGCGATGCAGGCCTACTTCGACTGGGTCAATGACCAGGGCGGAATCCACGGCCGCCAGGTCGTGTTCAGCCTGAAGGACGACCAGGGGAATCCGGAGATGACCCCCCAGGTCGTGGAGGAGCTCCTTCGTGAGGAGCAGGTGTTCGCGATGGTTGGCGGGCTCGGAAGCGCGAACTGTCTGGCGGTGCAGGACTACGTCTGGAATCGGTTGGTGCCGTGGGTCAACCCCGGCTCCAGCGCCCGGGTCTGGACCGACCCCATCAACGCCTACACCTTCTCCATCTTCCCGACCTCGATCACCGCCGCCCAGGCGCTCGCCCGCTATGCGCTGGCCGAGCTGGGGGCGCGCCGGATCGCCTCGATCGCCGAAGACACCCCCTTCGGCGGTCAGGGGCAGGAGGGCTATCGCCTCGGCGTCCGGGCGTTTTACGAGGACATCGCGGCGAACCTGCCCGAGGGAGTCGAGGTGCGTTACGCGCGGATCCCCTCCCGTCCGCGCCGGCCCCGAACGGCCGACCCGGCCAGCGAGGGCTGGATGGAGATTCCCCGCGGCGGAGAGGGCGTCCTGTGGCGGGTGGAGCGCGAAGACGGGGGCGCGTGGCAGCGGCCGGAAGCGGCGCCCGAGGACATCGGGATGGTGCGCGCCTCCAGGGACGGCGGCGGCGTGGCGACGGCGCTCGCCGGCCTCAAGGAGCGTCAGGCGGACGCGATCGTCGTCTGGGGCGTCGCTGAATTCGGCGCCGCCGTGGTCGAGGCGATCGCCGCCGACGAGGAGTGGAACCCGCTGATCCTCGGGTCCATCGCGATGGCGGACCCGATCATGGTGGAGCTCGCCGGGGACGCTCTCGACGGCGCCGTGGTCGCTTCCACGACCCCGGACCTGACAATGGACACCGACGCCCATCGGCAGGTGCGTCAGATCCTTCGGGACTATGCCCCCGACGTCCCGTTCGGGGACTACGCCATCCTCGGCATGGCGTGGGCCCAGCTCGCGCACGAGGGGATGGAGCGCGCCGGGCCGGACCTGCGACGCATCAACCTGTTGCGGGCCCTCGAGACCCTCGACAACTGGCAGGGGCTCATGGGACACCCGGTGACCTTCACCGCGGAGGACCATCGGGGGTTCGACGCGGTCACGCTGAAGCGCGTCGAGAACGGCGAGTTCGTTCCCATCACCGGCTGGATCTCCAGGTAGGCGCCGGGTCCCCGACCCGGCGGCCGGTCCCTTATCCGGCGGCGCGTCCCAGATACGCCCGCCGGACCTCCGGGTCATCGAGGAGTTCGCGACCGCCGCCTTCGCGGACGATCCGCCCTCCCTCGAGGACGTAGCCCCGTTCGGCGATCTCCAGCGCCCGCACCACGTTCTGCTCGACGAGGAGGACGGCGACGCCCTCCCCGCGGATCGCCCGGATCGTGTCGAACACGGTGTCCACCACCCGGGGCGACAGTCCCAGCGACGGCTCGTCCATGAGGAGCATTCGGGGCGCGGCCATGAGCGCCCGGCCGATGGCGGCCATCTGACGCTCTCCTCCGGACAGGGTCCCGGCGAGCTGCCCGGCGCGCTCGGCGAGGCGCGGCAGCAGCGTCAGGATCTCGTCGAGTCGCCGCTGGAGGCCGCTCCGGCGACGCACCGCCCACGCGCCCAGCCGAAGGTTCTCGATCACCGTCATCTCCGGCCAGACGCGGCTTCCTTCCGGGACGTGGGCGATGCCGGCCCCGACGACCGCGGCCGGACCGATGTGCGTGATGTCCCGACCGTCGAGGTGAATCTCACCGCGCCATGCGGGGGAGAGCCCGCTGATCGCGCGGAGCGTCGTCGTCTTGCCGGCGCCGTTCGCTCCGAGGAGCGCCACCACGTCGCGGGGCCCGACGGCGAGCGAGATGCCGCGCAGCGCGCGGGCGCCGCCGCGGCGGACCTCGAGCCCGGAGACCTGCAGGCCGTCGTTCATTGCGTCGGCTCCGCCGGGCATTGCGTCGGCTCCGCCGGGCATCGTGTCGGCTCCGTCGGTCATCGCGACGACTCCTCGGCGACGACCCGATCGCGGGCGGCCCGACCGAGGTAGGCCTCGATCACGTGCGGGTCCCGCATCACCTCGTCGGGGGCGCCCACCGCGATCGTGCCGCCCTGGTTCAGGACCTGAACCCGGTCCGAGAGTTCGAGCACCGCCTCCATGACGTGCTCGACGTACACGATCCCGACGCCGGCGTCCCGGATGTCCCGGAGCAGGTCCACCGTCTCCCGAACCTCCGCCGGGTTCAGGCCCGCCGCCGCCTCGTCCACGAGGAGAACCCGCGGGTTCGAGGCGATCGCTCGCGCCAGATCGAGTCGTTTCCGCTCCGCGAGGTTGAGCGATCCGACCGGGTCGTGGCGCCGGCGGGTCAGCCCGGTGCGCCCGAGGCAGCCCCTGGCCACCGACCAGGGCGACTGATCGGGCGTCGCCCGCCCGAACCGGGCCCCGACCAGGACCGCGTCGAACACGCTCAGCGAGAGGAACGGCCGCGGCACCTGGAAGGTGCGGGCGAGCCCGAGATGGCAGATCTGGTGCGGCGGCCGGCCCTGGACCTCGCGCCCCAGAAGACGGATCGAGCCGTCGTCGGCCCGGAGCTGCCCGGCGAGAAGGTTGAACAGCGTCGTCTTTCCGGCGCCGTTCGGTCCGATGAGGCCCAGCGCCTCGCCGGCGTCGAGACGGAGATCCACCCGGTCCACCGCGGTGAGTCCTCCGAACCGTCGGACGAGGCCGCGGGCCTCGAGGATCCCGCGCTTCATGTCCGGCCTCCCGCGTCGCGCTCCCCGAAGCGCCCGCGGATCAGCGAGATCGCCTGCGCCAGTCGCGGCGCCAGCCCGCGCGGCTCCATGAGAACGATGAAGATGAGCAGCGCGCCGAACGTGGCGAGGTGGATGTCGGCGAGGCTCGCGAGGACGAACTGCTCGAGGACCAGATAGATCACCGCCCCGAGGACCGGCCCGGAAACCGTCCCGATGCCTCCGACCAGAACCATCAGGACCAGGCTGATGGAGAGGTCGAAACCGAAGACCTTCTCGGGCACGACGTAGAGGGTGAACTGGGCGTAGTAGGCGCCGCCGAGTCCGGTCAGGGCGGCGGCGAGGGCGAAGGCCTTGACCTGCTCCCGGGCGACGTTGACGCCCGACGCGGCGGCGGCGCTGGCGTCCTCCCGCAGCGCCACGAGTCCGAGCCCAAGGCGCGAGCGACGCACCAGATCGGACACCAGCACCGCGAAGACGGCGAGCACGGCCCCGAGCGCGTACAACCCGGCGGTGCCGATGTCCTCCTCGAGCGGGAGGGTCAGCCCCGACGCTCCTCCGGCGGCCTCGATGTGGTTCGCCACGATGCGGGTGGCCTCGGCGACGCCGATGGTGGCGATGGCGAAGTAGGGCCCCCGGAGACGAAGACAGGGCCACCCCCAGGCGGCGCCGAAGATGGCGGCGGCGAGCGCGGCGAACGGCATGGTCAGGATCGGCGGCACGCCCGCCAGCCAGAGCATCGAGGCGACGTAGGCGCCGACGCCGAACAGGGAGGCGTTGCCGAAGGAGATCTGGCCGGCGAATCCGCCAATCAGATTCCACGCGCTGGCGAGCACCACGTTCAGGAACAGCAACTGGGCGACCCGGGCCGCGTACGGATTGGCGACCAGCAAGGGTGCGGCGAGCGCGAGCGCGACCAGCGCCGCCCCGGTCCACACCAGGTGGCCGCGGGAGACGAGACGGTGCGTCATTCGGCGTCCACCCGGCGCATGACCAGCGCCGCGACCAGGACCAGGAAGCTCACGACGTCCCGGAACCCGGTGTGGATATAGAACGCGGTCAGGTCCTCGGCCACGCCGAGCCCGATTCCGGCGATGAGGATCCCCCCGATGTTGGTGAGTCCCCCGAGGACGACGACGCAGAAGCTCTTCAGCAGGAACCGGGCGCCGAACTCGGGGGTGACCGAATAAAACAGCGACATCAGCGTTCCCGCCGACATCGCGAGCGCCGAGCCGATGCCGAACGCAGTGGCCCAGACCCGGTCCACCGGAATCCCCGAAAGAGCCGCCGCGCCCCGATCCTGCGCCACCGCGCGCAGCGCGAGTCCGGCCCAGGTCCGTTTCAGGACGAACCCCAGCGCGACGAAACCGAGCAGGGAAAACGCGGAGACCACGATCCGGGGGATGCTCAGCGTCACCGGGCCAAGCGCCAGCGACTCGAGCGAGTAGCTCGTCAGCAGCGACCGGTCCGTCCCCCCGAACACCAGATAGAGGACGTTGCGGACGATGAGCCACACACCGAACAGGAGGAGCAGGGTGGTGACCGGCGGGCTGTCGCGGAGCCGGAAGACGAGCGTCCGCTCCACCGCCGCGCCGAGGCCGAATCCCAGCGGCACCGTGATCAGGAGCGAGACCAGCGGATCAATGCCGAAGGTGGCGTGGAGCCACCAGGTGACGTACACCCCCAGCGTCAGAAACGCTCCGTGCGCGAGGTTGACGACCCGGAGCACGCCGTAGATCAACCCCAGGCCGTACGCCATGTAGGCGTACACCGTCCCGACCAGGACGCCAGAGACGAGGACGGAGAGGAAGTCGGTCAACGGGTCGCGCGCGCAGGCGCCGGCCGGTTCCGGTTCGGGGAACGGCGGATTCCCGGGCGCGGCCCGGGGACGAGGTGGGGTGTCAGCGCCCGGGGCCGAGGTAGGCGGGGCCGTCCGCCGCTTCCGGCGGGTACACGATCCGCGTGCCTCCGTCCGGGAGGTTCTGGACGATCACGCAGCGGTTCCGGATCTGGTACCGGCTGTCGGGCGGGAAGTGGAGACGCCCTCCGGGAAGCAGCGAGTCGTCGAGGTCGAGCGCCATGAGCGCATCGCGGATCGCCGCCGCTTCCGTCGTGCCGGCCTGCTCGATCGCCGCGATCAGGCCCCGCGCCGCCTCGTAGGCGACCGCCGGGTAGTACTCGGTGACCGGTCCCCCGTGCTCCCGCTCGTACATCTCCACGAACTGCTTCGACTGCTCGTAGGGAAGGTCCCGGGTCCACCACTGCGCCGACACGAGGTGCGCCACCGCTTCCCCGAGGCCCTCGCGCACCGAGCGCTCGGGGCCGCGCGCCCCGTAACTGACCGCGACGTGGTGGAGGCCCTGCTCCACGTAGGCCCGGTGCTGGAGCAGGAAGTCGGGCTCGTGCGCATCGGAGAGGAACACGTCCGACTCCACCGATCGCACCTTCACGATGAGCGACGTGTGGTCGGAGGAGAGGTGCTCGAAGGACTCGTCGAGAACGATGCTGAATCGGTCCGGGTGCCTGCCGAGCACGTTGTGCACCCCGTCCCGGTACTCCCGGCCGTGGTCGGTGTTCTGCCACACCATCGCCACCCGCAGCGGCGCGGGGAGCCGGCCGTTGTCCTGCTCCCACATGAGCCACTCCAGGGTCGTGCTCGCGAGCGATTCGACCGGGCTGAGCGCGCCGAAGACCCACTCGTTCCCTTCGCGGAAGATGGACTGGGAGGCGCCTCCGGCGTTCATGAACGGTACGCCCCGGCGCATCGGAACGATGACCTGCGCCTGGACGAGCGGCGTCGAGTAGCCCGAGAGGAGGGCGGCCACCCCGTCCACCGCGATGAGCCGCTCGAGCAGGCTCGGGGAGATGGAGGCGTCGCTCTTGTCGTCGTAGAGGACGAGTTCGATCGGCTGGCGCCGCCCGTTGACTTCGATGCCGCCGGCGGCGTTCGCCTCCGCGACCGCCAGTTCGTAGCCGTTGCGGAGGAACCCGCCCACGTTGGCGTGTTTTCCGCTGAGCGGGAGCGCCGCTCCGATGCGGACGCCTTCCTCTTCGCCGCCGCAGGCGGAGGCCGCGGCGAGTGCGGCGAGGAGGGCGAGTCGTCGCCCGAAGCGCGTCGGGTGGAACCTGGGAGCCATGCCGGATCGGAGGGGCGCAACGCCCCCCGCGGGAAATGCTACCAGCGGCCGCGCCCGGCGGTCCCGGCGGCCGCTCCCCCCTACAATCCGCCGGGTGGCGAGATCCTCCGGCCTTCCCGGGGGACAGCGGGTTCCGACCCTCGAGGTCCTCCCGATCCGGGACATTCGATTTCACGAGGAGGTGGATCTCGCCCGGGTGGCGGCGCTCATCGAGCGGCTGGGGGCGGATCGGGTGCTGCGCAATCCGCCCATCGTGGCCCGGGACCGGGGACCCACCCGCCTGCTGCTCGACGGAGCGAATCGCATCGAGGCCCTCCGGCGGATGGGCATCCGCCACGCGCTGGTCCAGACCGAGAGCCTCGACGATCCGGCCCTCGCGCTCCGCCGATGGCACCACGTGATCCGCCGTCGCGAGGCTGACCGGCTGGAGCAGTCTCCTCCGGCGGAAGTCCGGGTCACCAGCCCCGCCGCTCGCGAACCGGAGGTCCTGTGCCGTCTGATTCGCCCCGACGGCCGGGAGGTCGCGTTCGCGGGTCCCCCGACCTCGCCGGAGCGCGCGGCGGCTCTGCGGCGCATCGGGGCGGTGGCCGCCCACTCGCGCGCCCGGGTCGGGCGGATCGTCCACGTGGATCTGGACGAGGTCCGGCGGACCCACCCGGAGTTCGGAGGGTTGCTGGTGTACGGCGAGGTGACCCTCGAACAGGTGTGCGAGGCGGCGGCCGCGGGCGAACTGCTCCCGTCGGGAGTGACGCGCTTCCTCGTGCCCCGGCGCGTTCTCGGGTTCGACCTCCCGCTTCCCTTCCTCGAGATGTCCATTCCGCTGAGCCAGAAGCGGCGCCGGCTCCAGGCGCTGGTGGCCGAGCGGTTTGAATCGGACCGGGTCCGCTACTACGCCGAACCCGTGATCGTCTTCGACGACTGACGCCGGGCAACACCGGGCGGGCCGGGGAGGGGGGCCGACTTCTGCGGCATCGCGCCGGCCAGCAACGTCGGGAGGTGAAAGCGGCCCCCCTCCCAGGCCCGCTCGGCGCTTCGCGCCTCAGATCGCAACCTTCGCTGCGCTCCAGGTTGCGATCAACGCCACTTTCTCTCTCGGAGAGGGGGGAGCGAACTCCCCCCTCTCCGAACCTCTCCCCCCTCCTGCGGCAGCGCCGGCAGTCGTGCGCCGGACTCCCGTCAGGCACGGCCGCCCGACGTGGCCTGCGTCGCTCCACCGTGCCAACCCCCGGCTGCTAGGATGCGCTTCGCGCTCGGGCCGTTCTTTCGGGGAGAACCACCCCGCTCCCGGGCCTCGTGAAGGGGAGAGGGATCGCTCGGTGTCCGGACACAGCAAGTGGCACTCGATCCGCCACAAGAAGGCGATCGTGGACGCGAAACGCGGCAAGGCGTTCACCCGCCTGCTCAAGGAAGTCACCATGGCCGCGCGCATCGGAGGCGGTGACCTCCAGTTCAACCCCCGGCTCCGACTCGCGGTGGAGAAGGCGAAGGCGGGGAACGTCCCGCGCCCCAACATCGAGCGGGCGGTGAAGAAGGGCACCGGGGAACTGGACGGCTTCCGCCTCGAGGACGCCAGCTACGAGGGCTACGCGGCGGGCGGGGTGGCGGTGTTCATCCAGGCTGCGACCGACAACCGAAACCGCACCGTGAGCGACGTCCGCCACCTGTTCTCCAAGCACGGCGGGAACCTCGGGGAGTCGGGGTCGGTGAACTGGATGTTCGAGAAGGTCGGTCAGTTCCTCGTGGCCAAGGGTCAGGTTTCCGAGGACGAACTGCTGGAGATCGCGCTCGATCACGGAGCCGACGATGTGCTGGACGAGGAGGACCACTGGGACGTACGGACGCCCCCCGAGGCCTTCGCCTCGGTGCGCGACGCGCTGGAGGCGAGCGGGATCGAATGCCGGAGCGAGGAGATCTCCATGCTCCCCACCCAGCACGTGGAGGTTCGCGGCGGCGACGCGGCGAAAGTCGTGCGTCTCCTCGAGGCGCTCGAGGACCACGAGGACGTGACCCACGTCTGGGCCAACTGCGACCTGGACGAGGACGAGCTCGGGGCCGTCTCCTGAAGCCGGACCCTCCGGACCGCGACGCGCCCGGCGGCGCTGGCGGGGTCCGGGTCCTGGGGCTCGACCCCGGCTCCCGGATCACCGGATGGGGCGTGGTCCGGGAACGGGACGGCGCTCTCGGAGTCGAGGGGTTCGGCGTCGTGCGCTGCCCGCGCGGAGAGGCGTTGGTGGACCGGCTGAAGCGGCTCCACGACGGCGTCCGCGACGTGGTTGGGCGTCACCGCCCCGATGAGGCGGCGGTGGAGTCGGTGTTCAGCGCCCGAAGCGCCGGTTCCGCCCTCACTCTCGGCCATGCCCGCGGGGCGGTACTGGTCGCGGTATCCGGACTGCGTCTCGCCGAGTACGCGCCCCGGGCGGTCAAACAGGCCCTCACCGGGTACGGCGCCGCCGAAAAGACCGCGGTCGCCCGGATGGTCGCCCGGCGGTTGTCCCTCGAGGCCCCGCCGGCGCCGGTGGACGCTTCCGATGCCCTTGCGGTAGCCATCTGCCACCTCGACGCGCGTCGGGCGAAGGCGCGGCTCGCGCGCGCCCGCCGCGTCCCGGCGTCCGCCCCCGGAGCCGCTCGATGATCGAGAGGCTGCGGGGCGCCGTCATCGAGCGCTCGGACGGTTCCATCGTCCTCGAGGTGGGCGGGGTCGGCTTTCGGGTTCGCGTCTCCGCCGGGGCCGCCGGCGCGTTGCCCCCGGTCGGGGGCGAGACGTCGCTCGTCATCCGCACGCTCGTCCATCGCGAGGACGGCTTCGTGCTCTACGGGTTCGCGAACGCCCGGGAGGCCGGGATGTTCGACCGGCTCCGCGGGGTCAGCGGCGTGGGGCCGGCGGTCGCTCTGAGTCTGCTTGGGCTGACTCCCGGGGGGCTCCGGGAGGCGATCGTGCAAAAGGAGGTGAAGCGCCTCACTGCTGTGCCCGGCGTGGGGCTCCGCATCGCGCGGCGGGTGATCACCGAACTGGCCGAATCGCTCCCCGACGACCTCGGCGGCGCGCCGACTCCCGCCGCTTCCTCGCCGGACGACGTCCGTCGGAAGGAGCTCGTGAGCGCCTTCCTGAACCTGCAGTTCTCCGATCGGCGGCAGATCGAGGACGTGGTTGCGGCCGTCCTCTCGGAGGACCCGGAGGCGGACTTCGCGTCGCACTTCCGCGCCGCCATCACCCGGCTCTCACCCCGGAGCGGGTCGTGAACCGGCCTCTGTTCGTGGACCCGATCCACTCGTGGTGGGACCGCACCCGGACCGCGCTCGACAGCGCCGATGCGCTCCGGCGGCAGGGAAGATGGCTCTCCCGAGGGCGGGTGCTCATCGTCGCGTTCGCCGCCGGGATGGCCTTCGTGCTCCGGTCGGATCCATCGGGGTGGTGGTGGCTGCTGCTCCCGGCGGCCGGTTTCGTGGCGCTCGCCATCGTCCACGACCGGGTGCTCCGCCGGACGCTCGCCCGTCGGCACGTGGCCGATCTCTACCACCGGGCGGCGAAGCGGGTGGACCGCGACGACGAGGAGGAGGCCGGGGATCCGAAGCCGGTGGACATCCTGCGCACCGGGAAGGCGCGCCCGCGCCGGCCGTCGCAGGCCGAGGAGGACCGCATCTCCGAACGGTTGCGGCGGCTGCGCCGGCTGGGCGACGTCGGCCTCGATCCACATCTCGACCTGTTCGGCGTCGGGCAGCTCTTCGACCGGGTGGCCGACTGGCGGACCGACGCCGGCGGCGAGACCCTCGGACGGTGGATGCTCCACCCCGCGGATCCGGACGAGGTTCGCGCCCGTCAGGCCGCGATCCGGGAGCTGACGCCGCGGGACGATCTCCGGGAGCGGGTCGCCGCGACCGGCGCCCTGACGCCCTGGCCGATCGCCGACTTCTCGATGATCCTCACCTGGCTGGGGCCGCCGTCCGGCGGGGTGAGGGATCGGGTCTCGGAGAACGGGGAGGACGGGGTGGCGCCGTTTCCATTCCCCGCTCCCCCGGCCCCGCGGCTCCGCCGTCTGCTCGCTCCCGTCTGCCTGCTCCTGACCCTGGCGATGGGGACGGGGCTCGCCGGGTGGCTCGGCGGCTCCTTCGGGCCACTGCCGTTCGTGGTGGCGGTGTGGCTGGCGCTCGGCGTCGGACTGGCGAACCGGACCCGGGTGCGGCGGCACGAGCGGACCTCCACCCATGTCGCGCGCGAGGTCCAGCCGCTGGTCGAGGCGGCCCGCATCCTCGGGGGCGAGGAGTTCGACCCCCCCCGCCTCGGACAGCTTCGGGAACACCTGAACGACGCCGCCGCGCCGCTTCGTCATCTCCAGCGACTGGCCCGGACGATGCCGCTCCGTCGCAATCCCATGTTCGCGCCGATCGCGGCGTTCCTGTTCTGGGGAACCCACCACGAGCGGGCGCTGGACCGCTGGCGGCAGCGCCACGGGGCGTCGCTGCGGCAGTGGAGGGAGGCCGCCGGGGAGTTCGACGCCCTCCTCGGGCTGGCCCAGTACGCCGCCGAGCGTCCCGGTCACGTGTTCCCGTCGTTCGACGACGCCCCCGGTCTCGAGGCGGTTCACCTCGGGCACCCGTTGATCCCGGAAGGCCGCCTCCAGCGCAACTCGGTCCGGCTCGGCCGCGGGGGCCCGGAGATCCTGGTCGTCACCGGCTCGAACATGGCGGGGAAGAGCACCCTGCTGCGCGCCATCGGGACGAACGTCATCCTCGCCCGGATGGGGGCGCCGGTGGCGGCGAGCCGCCTCGTCCTCGGGCCTCTCTCGCTCGGCGCGTCCATCGCGGTCCAGGACTCGCTGCAGGACGGCGTCTCCCGCTTTCTGGCCGAGTTGCTCGCGCTCCGGCGGGTCCTCGAGACCGGTTCCCCGGAGGAGCCGCTCCTGTTCCTGCTCGACGAGGTGCTCGGAGGCACGAACTCCAGCGATCGGCGGCTGGCGGCGCAGGCGCTGGTGGAGGAGCTGGGACGGCGGGGCGCCGTCGGCATCCTCACCACCCACGACCTGACCCTCGCCGAACTCGAGCATGAGCTCCCCGGGCGCGTCCGGAACATGCACTTCCGGGAACGGATCTCGGGGGAGCAGATGGAGTTCGATTACCAGCTTCGGGACGGCCCCATTCGTCACGGGAATGCCCTCGACC
Source organism: Vicinamibacteria bacterium (assembly GCA_965232015.1). Lineage (GTDB taxonomy): Bacteria > Acidobacteriota > Vicinamibacteria > Marinacidobacterales > Marinacidobacteraceae > JAJEAO01. The sequence goes on from OZ246946.1 coordinate 3,747,664, forward strand.
TGATGCGCATGCTGCGGCTGCCCGCGCCGGGGACGGACTCCGGCGAGTTCACCTCCCTCCCCGACGGCCGCCGCCAACGGGACCACTGAATGGTCCAGCCGTCCCCGGCGGGCGCCGGCGGCCGCGAGCACGAGGAGTTCCACCGGAGCCTCCGCCCGCGCAACTTCGCCGAGTTCGTCGGCCAGCGCGCGGTCCTCGACCAGCTCGAGATCAGCGTCCGCGCCGCCACCGGCCGCGGCGATGCGCTCGACCACCTGCTGCTCCACGGCCCTCCCGGGCTGGGGAAGACATCGCTGGCGGCGGTGGTCGCCGCCGAACTCGAGGTCGCCATGCACACCTCGGCGGGGCCGCTGATTCCCCGGACCGGAGACATGGTGGCGCTGTTGAACGCCCTCGGGCCGCGGGACGTGCTGTTCGTGGACGAGATCCACCGGCTCGCGCCGGCGGTCGCCGAAGTGCTGTATCCGGCGATGGAGGACCGCCGCCTCGACATCATGGTGGGAGAGAAGCTCGGCGCCCACACGCTCCGCATCGATCTGCCCCCCTTCACCCTGGTCGGGGCCACCACCCGGGCCGATCTGCTCACCGGCCCGCTGCGGGACCGCTTCCCGCTCGTCCACCCGCTCGAGTTCTACGCCGCCCGCGACCTCGCCGAGGTGCTGGAGCGCTCGGCGCGGGTGCTGGGCGCGGCGCTCGAGCCGGATGCCGCCCGGGAGATCGCAGTCCGGTCGCGGGGGACCCCGCGGGTGGCGAACAACCTCCTCCGACGGGTCCGGGACTGGGCCCAGGTGAAGGGTTCCGGGCGGGTGGACCGCGCCGCGGCGCTCCGCCTGCTCGAGCTGGCGCAGGTGGACAGCGAGGGGCTCGGGCGGTTCGACCGGAAGATCCTGCTGAGCGTCCTCGACAACTTCGCCGGGGGGCCGGTCGGCGTCCGAAGCCTCGCCGCCACCCTCGGGATGGACACCCGCACCCTCGAGGAGGTCCACGAGCCGTTCCTGATCTACAGCGGCTTCCTGCGGCGCACCGCCCGCGGTCGGATGATCACCGAGAAGGGGGCGCGCCACCTCGGACGCCCCGAAGCGGCGCCGCAGCCGGCGCTGCTGCCGCCCCGCCGCTGACTGGCGGCGGATCAATTCAGCCTGTGGACAAAGTCACGCGGCCCGGTTCTCCCGGTAGGGGCTCGAGCGGCGATGCCCAGTTCTCCCGGCCAGTTCTCCCGGTGGGGGCGGGGCCCCGCCTGGCCCCCACCGGGAGGACTGGCGCGCCCCTCCGCCCCCCCACCGGGAGAACTGGCGCTCCGGGGTGCTCTTCGTTGCGCATCGGTCGCAATACACCCGGTATTCCTCCCTCGCGCGCCGCCCCTACCGGGAGAACCGGGTCAGCCGGGCGCTTCGCCACTCTCGGTGCTCACGCGACTTCATCCACAGGCTGAATTCGTTGCGCACGTCCGACTTCGACTACGTCCTGCCCGCCGAGCAGGTGGCCCAGCACCCAGCCCCGGTGCGCAGCCAGTCGCGATTGCTCCGCCTGGGTTGCGACGGAACAGCGACGCACCACCGGTTCTCCGAGATCCCCTCGCTGCTGCGGCCCGGAGACCTGCTGGTGCGGAACGACACCCGCGTCCTTCCGGCGCGGATCGCTGCGCGTCGGCTGCCGGGCGGGGGCCGGGTCGAGATCCTGCTCCTGCCCGGGGTTTCCCGGGGGTCGGGCCGCTGGTTCGAGGCGCTGACCCGTCCGGCGCTGCGGCCCGGCGTCCGGCTGGAAGCGGCGGGGGTCCGCGTGGAGGCGGGCGAGCCGCTCGGCGGCGGCCGGCGGCGTCTGCGGATTCTCGAGGGCGCCGATTCGGCGGCCGAGCTCGCGGAGCGCGCCGGCAGCACCCCGCTACCGCCCTACATCCGAAGGAAGGGACCGGACGCGGCGGTCCACGAGGCGGCCGACCGCGAGCGCTACCAGACGGTGTATGCGTCCGCGCCCGGATCGGCGGCCGCGCCCACCGCCGGGCTCCATTTCGATGCGGGCGTGTTCCGTGGCCTCGAGGACCGGGGCGTCGAGGTGCGGGACCTGACCCTGCACATCGGCCACGGCACCTTTGCGCCGGTGCGCACCGAGGACCCGCGGGAACACGAATTGGGGGCGGAGCGGTTCCGACTTCCCGAGGCCACCCGCCGCGCCGTCCGGCGGGCAATCGAGGAAGGCCGGCGGGTGGTCGCGGTGGGCACGACCGCGGTCCGGGTGCTCGAGACCCCGGGCGTGCTGGAAGCGGGGCCGCCGGAGCGCGAGACCCGGCTGAAGATCCTGCCCGGCCACGATTTTCGCGTCGTCTCGGCGCTGGTCACGAACTTCCACCTGCCGCGCAGCTCGCTGCTGATGCTCGTCGCGGCGCTCGCCGGGCGCGAGCCGGTCCTCGCCGCCTACCGGGAGGCGGTGCGCCGCGGCTACCGCTTCCACTCCTACGGCGACGCGATGCTCGTGGAGAGTCGGGCGGGCCAGGGAGGGGGCCGAAATTCGTTGGAACCGCGAGAGCGTGAACCGTCGGCGCTACGAGTACGGCCCCCTCCCTGACCCGCTCGGCGCTTCGCGCCTCAGATCGCAACCTTCGCTGCGCTCCAGGTTGCGATCAACGTCACGTTCCCTGTCGGAGAGGGGGAGAGGACTCCCCCCTCTCCGAACCTCTCCCCCCTCCTGTGGGAGCGCCGGACTGGACCCAAGTTAGTCACATTTCCGTCTGGCCGGCGGCCGGCGTCGGAGAGCTGAGGCGATATCGGGGCGGTTTCGGCTCCAAAGTGGCCCGCAGAGCCCGGATTTGCCCCAAACCAAGGCCATTTCGGGGGGTCGAGTGGCCTTTTCCTCCGATCCCCGCGCCAAACCCCCGATGTAGTGCCAACTTCTTTGGCGAATGGGCGTTTACTCCTTTACTCGAAGCCGCCAATGCGACACGATTGGCTCATTTCATCCGGGCCACCCGAGTGCGCCGCAAGACCGGTTCGTCCATCGTCCATCGCCTGGTCCAGAGCGAGCGGTTCGGCGACAAGGTTCGCCAGCGGACGCTGTTGAACCTCGGAGTGGGGTACGACGTGCCGCGGGAGCGGTGGCGGGAAGTTGCGCAGTTGACGCGGAGGCTGTTCCACGGGGAGCAGCCGCTGATCGAGCCGGAGCCGGAGGTTCGGCGGGCGGCGGAGGGTCTGGTGCGTCGTCTGCGCGCCCGGGGGGAAGAGCTGGAGAAGGGGCCGGGGCCGAAGCGGGCGACGGTGGATCTGGACACGCTGGACCACGAGGGCGGGGTGCGCAGCGTGGGCGGGGAGCGGGTGAGCCTGGCGGCGCTGGAGCAGTTGGGCTTCGGGGAGCTGCTGCGGGGAGTTGGGTTCTCGGAACGGGACGCGCGGATCGCGACGGCGCTGGTGATGGCGAAGATGCTGTATCCGACGAGCGAGCTGGGGACGGAGCGCTGGCTGCGGGAGGAGAGCGCGACGCTGGAGCTGCTGGGGCTGGCCGGGGGGCTGGGGGTGTCGGACACGAAGCTGCTGCGGATCGGGGACGTGGCGGCGTCGCCATGAGGTTCAGGAGGGGCTGTATGGGCGGGCGCGGAGCCTGTTCGGGGAGCCGGAGGCGATCGTGTTCTATGACCTCACGAACACGTGGCACACGGGAGGGCGGACGACGGAGGGAGAGCTGCTGCGGTTCGGGCGGTCGAAGCAGAAGCGGAGCGACTGCCGGCTGGTGACGCTGGGGCTGGCGCTGGACGGCGCGGGGTTCGTGAGGCAGTTCGAGGTTTTGCCGGGGAACGTGTCGGAGCCAGCGACGCTGGAGAGTTCGGTGCGTCGGCTGGAGGGGGGCCTGCGGGAGGGGGAGAGGAGGCCGACGGTGGTGATGGACGCGGGGATCGCGACCGAGGAGAACCTGGGCTGGTTGCGGGAGCAGGGATATGACTGGATCACGGTCTCGCGGTCGAAGCGGCCAGCTCCCCCGGAGGGAGAGCCGGAGGCGCAGCTGCGGACGGCGGCGGGGCACGAGGTTCGGGCGTGGCGGCTGGGCGAGGAGTCGGGGGAGCTGCGGCTGTGCGCGGTGAGCGAGGGGCGGAAGGCGACGGATGAAGCGGCGCTGGCGCGCTACCGGGCGCGGTATGAGGGGGAGCTGACGCGGCTGCACGAGGGGCTGACGATCCGGTATCGGATGAAGCGACACGACCGGGTGGTGGAGAAGGTGGGCCGGCTGAAGGAGCGCTTTGCGCGGGTGGGGAAGCAGTACGAGGTGAAGGTGGAGAAGGGGAAGGGGCCGAACGCGACGGCGGTGAAGTGGAATCGGCGTGAGAAGTACGAGGAGGCGGACGCGAGCGCGGGGGCGTATCTGCTGCGGACCAGCCACCGGGACTGGGAGCTGGAGAAGGTGTTGCGGACCTACTGGCGGCTCACGGGGGTGGAGGCGACGTTCCGGTCGTTGAAGGTGGATCTGGGGCTGCGGCCGATCTGGCATCGGAAGGATGCGCGGATCGCGGCGCACCTGTTCATTGCGTTGCTGGCGTATCACGCGGTGCGGCTGATCCGGACGCGGCTGCGGGCGGCGGGAATCCGGTCGAGCTGGAGCACGCTGCGGGATCGTCTGCGGCCGTGGGGGCGGGTGACGACGACGATGCGGACGGAGGACGGGTCGCTGATCGTGAACCGGCAGGATGTCCGGGTGGGGGCGGAGCTGGCGGAGGTGGGACGGTTGATGGGAGTGCGTCCCGGTCTGTATCGCCGCCGGCACGTCGAAGCGGCGGCGCGGTAGGCGATCCTTGTAGTGCCCCTGTGGGCACTCGCCTGTCTTGTAACGGAAGTCAGGTCATATGGTTACGGCACCACATGTTCACAAAATGACTAACTTGGGTGGAGAGTTTGGTGAGGACCAGGTGCGAACCTTTCTGCCGCGTCTGCGTCCACCCATCGGCTTCACGGATTCGGACGAATGTCCCGACCCGAATCGGGTGCAATCGGCGCAAGAGTGAGCTCCCCGGTTTCCGCGACCGCTGACGCGGGAATCCGGCCGTTTTCCACCCCCGGCGGAGTGAGGCGTCCGGCCTCGCGCAGCACGTCTTCCAGGGTGCCCAGATCGCGGCAGGTCTCGAGGAACAGACCGACGGCTTCCCGGAGGTGCGCCTCGGCCTCTTCCCGGGAGTCACCCTGGGTGGCTACGTCAAGGTCCGGACACCAGCCGATCCACGCACTTCGCTCACGGTGACAGGTTGCCCGCAGCGTGATGGCTGACATGTGTGCCGTGTCCCGGACAGACGAACGCGTGGAGTGGGGTCGGGGCGGAGCGACAGTCAGGCCCCCTCCTTAGAATCGCCACCGCCATGCCGCGACCCCGAACGTTCCGGCTGTCCCGTGGGTGGACGGCTGCCTCGCGGCTGCAGACCGGCGGGATCGCCGGATGCACGCTCCTCCTCGCGGCGGCCGCGGCGGCGCAGGGGCCCGTGGAGCGGGCGGAAGTCCCCGCGGACTTCCTGATTCCCGCCGAGGTGCTCACCGGTTTCGACTTCCGCATGGTGGGTCCCTCTCGCGGCGGCCGGGTGACCACGGTCACCGGGATCCGCGGACGGCCCCACGAGTTCTGGATGGGCTCCACCGGGGGCGGCGTGTGGAAGACGGAGAACGCCGGCGTCTCGTGGACCAACGTCTCCGACGACGACTTCGCGGTAGGTTCCATCGGCGCGGTCGCGGTCGCGCCATCCGACCCCGAGGTGGTCTGGGTGGGGACGGGCTCGGCCTGCCCCCGGGGGAACGTCTCGGTCGGCAACGGGGTGTACCGCTCGACCGACGGGGGCCGCAACTGGACCCACGTCGGCCTTCCCGCGGCGGGCCTCATCGGCCGGATCGTGGTGGATCCCCTCGATCCTGACCGCGCCTTCGTCGCGGTGCTGGGTCAGATCTTCGGACGCTCGGAAGAGCGGGGGGTCTATCGCACCGAGGACGGCGGGGCGAGCTGGGAGGCGGTCCTCCAGGTCTCCGACCTCGCCGGGGCGGTGGATCTGGCGATGGACCCCTCGAACCCGCGGCGCCTGTTCGCCGCGATCTGGGAAGCGGAGCGAAAGCCGTGGACGCTCGTGGACGGCGGGGCCGAGAGCGGGCTGTTCCGGAGCGAGGACGGGGGAGAGACCTGGCGCCGGGTGGAGGGCGGCCTTCCGCCTGCCTCGCCGGAGGCGCCCGTCGGCCGGATCGGCGTCTCCATCGCCGCCTCCCGACCGAGCCGGGTCTATGCGCTCGTGACCGCCGGGGAGGAGCGGGGCGGGCTCTACCGGAGCGAGGACGGCGGGGAGAACTGGAGGCGGATCAACGGGGACCGGAGGCTGCGCGGCCGGGGCTGGTACTACGCCCACATCGTCAGCGATCCGACCGACCCGGACACGGTGTACGTCCTGAACGCCCCGTTCCTCAAGTCGGTGGACGGGGGCCTCACGTTCTCGTCGGTGGCGGTTCCGCACGGCGACAACCACGACCTCTGGATCAACCCCGAGGATCCCCGGATCATGGTGGAGGCGAACGACGGGGGAGCGGTGGTGACCCTCGACGGCGGTGAGACCTGGTCCTCGATCCACAACCAGCCCACCGCCGAGTTCTACCGGCTCACCGTGGACGACGCCTTCCCGCGCCGCCTCTACGGCGCCCAGCAGGACAACTCCACGATCTCGGTGCCCGCGTGGACCGACAGCGGGCTGTCCCACGAAGGCCACTGGCTGGAGGTGGCGGGAGGGGAAAGCGGCCACATCGGGGTGACGCCCGGCCGCCCCGAGCTCACCTACGCCGGGAACTACATCGGGCAGATCGAACGGCAGGACCGGGAGGAGGCGGGAGCCCGCGACGTGATCGTCTATCCCGAACTCGCCGACGGCGTCGCCCCGCGGGATCTGAACTACCGGTTCCAGTGGAACGCTCCGATCCTCGTCTCCCGGTGGAACCCCGAGGTCGTGTACCACGCCTCCCACTTCGTCCACCGCACGACCGACGGCGGGCTCTCGTGGGAGACGCTGTCACCCGATCTCACCGTCGGCGACGAGGAGAAGATGCCCCTCCCCGGAGGCCCGGTGCAGCACGATCACACCGGAGTCGAGGTGTACGGGAGCGTCTTCGCGCTCGCCGAGTCCCCGCTCCTGCCCGAGCTTCTGTGGGCGGGGACCGACGACGGCCGCGTCCACCTCTCCCGCGACCGGGGCGCGACCTGGGAGGACGTGAGCCCGGCGGCGATGCCTCCCGGCGCCACCGTGAACATGATCGAGGCCTCGCCGCACGAGGCCGGCGCCGCCACGATCGCCGTCCACCGCTACCGCGAGAACGACTTCGAGGACTACGTCTTCCGGACCTCCGACTTCGGGGCCGGATGGGCGCGGCTCGGCGAGGGCGGCGGGATCCCGGCGCAGCATGTCGCCCGGGTGGTCCGTGAGGACCCGGTGGACGCCCGGATCTTCTACCTGGGAACCGAGTTCGGACTGCTCGCGAGCTTCGATGGCGGCCGACGGTTCGTTCCGTTCGGCGACCTTCCGGCGACGCCCATCACCGACCTCCAGGTCGCGGGCGACGAGCTGCTCGTCGCCACCCAGGGGCGTTCCTTCTGGGTGCTCGACGACCTGACGCCGGTCCGGGCCCTTCCCGACGGCTCGTGGGACGCTCCGGCCCTGCTCCCGGCCGGCGATGCGGTCCGGCTCGCCACCGGTGGCTCCCGCGGATTCCGGGGTCCGGGATCGCCCGAGAACCGCCCGGCCGGGGCGCTCCTCCACTACGTCCTGCCCGAGGACCTTCCCGAGGGCGCCTCCCTGTCGCTCCGCATCTCGAACGCCGCCGGCGAGACGGTGCGCGAGTTCACCCGGAAGCCGGCGCCCGGCGCGCCGGAGGACGACGGAGAAGGCGACGCCGAAGCGGTCCTGGAAACGGACGCCGGCCTCCACCGCATCGGGTGGGACCTGAAGCGACGGCCGCCGGAGCTCCTCGACGACACCTTCATGTCCATCTCCTACACCGGCGGGGCGTTCGCGCCTCCCGGCGAATGGTCGGCGTCGCTCGAGTGGTCCGACGGCGACGGCGTCCCGACGCCGGCGGGCGCGACGACCTTCACGGTTCGGCCCGACCCCCGGGCTTCGTGGTCCGAGCCCGACCTCCGGCAGCAGGACGACCTCGCGCGCCGGGTCCAGGCCCTGCTCGAGCGGATCCACGACCGGATCGGGGCCCTGCGGGAGGCCCGGCGTCAGATCGGGGAGGCGAGGGAGCGGGCCCGCGCCGCCGAGCGCTGGGACGAGAGCCTCGGGGAGCGCGCCGAGTCGCTCACCTCCAGCCTCGGCGAGGTGGAGGAGATCCTGATCCAGACGCAGAGCGAGGCGGGGCAGGACACGGTGAACTTCCCGCCCCGGCTCGACAACCAGGTGGCCTACCTGTACAGCATCGTCGCGCGCAACTACGGCCGACCGACCGCCGGATCGTTCCAGCGGCTCGACGATCTGGAGGCCGAAGCCGCGCCGGTGCTGGAGCGGCTGGCGGGTCTCCTCGGGCCCGATCTCGACGCCTTGAACGCCGCGCTCGCGGGGGCCGGAATGCGCGGCGTCGTCCTCTCCGAGCCGTGACCCCCCTCCGTTGAACCGCTCCCGGCGGACTTCCCGTGATTCGTCGGCTCCCGCGCTCGAGTGGGAAGCCCTCGGGGAGTCCCTCGGCGCGCCGCTGGTGGCGAGGCTGGTGGGGGTGTCGGAAGTCAGCCTACGGCGCTACCGGACGGGTGTTCGCGCGACTCCTGACGCCGTCGCGGCTCGGCGCCACTTCATTGCCCTCGTCGCGGGAGACCTGGCCGGCGCGTACAACGACGTTGGCATGCGGCGCTGGTTCGATCGTCGCCGTCAGCTCCTCGATGGCAGGACGCCTGCCGAGGAACTCGGCGCATCGTGGTCTCCCGATGATCCCGGACCGCAGCGGGTTCGCGGGCTTGCCCACGCCCTCGTGTCGTCCCCGGTCACGTGATCGCATTCCGGCATATGAGCCGCGTTCCCGGGGAAGCCCTGCTCCGGGTCGTTCGTCCCTTCTGACAGCGCGTACGGGCCCTCGCCCGCGCCCTGGCGCGGGGCTGACTACGGGCCGTCGGTCGGGAGGCCCTCCAGGACGCCTTCGCGGTAGGGGAAGAGCGCCGGAGTGCCGCCGGTGTGGAGGAAGACGACCGCGTCGTCTTCGCCGAAGTGGCCGGAGCGGATGAGGTGGAACAGCCCGGTCATCGCCTTTCCGGTGTACACCGGGTCGAGCAGAAGCCCCTCGGTGCGCGCGGTGACCGCGATGGCCTCGACCACCGCATCGTTCAGGATGCCGTAGCCCTCCCCGACATAGTCGTCGTACACGACGACGTCCTCGGGCCCGATCTCGACCCCGAGGCCCATCGCCTCCGCCGTCTCGCGGGCGATGGCGAGGACGTTCGCCTCGCCCCGCGCCTTGCTGCCGCCGGAGGAAATCCCGAGGATCCGGACTTGGGGCGCGAGCGCCTTCGCGCCCACGACCAGACCTGCCTGGGTGCTGCCGGAGCCGGAAGCGTGGACCACGTGGGTGATCGTCGTCCCCGCGTCGCGGGCCTGCTTCAGGAGTTCCGCGAACGCGTCGGCGTAGGCCACCGAGCCGAGGGGCTGATCCATCGAACCCCCGGTGTGGGAGCCGCCCACGGAAACGACGTACGGGCGGCGTCCGGCGGCGCGCTCGGCGGCGGCGATCTCGGCGACCGCGGCCTCGCGGTCATCTCCCGGCTCGAGGATCCGGACGTCGGCCCCGAGGATCCGGTCGAGCAGCAGGTTGCCGTCGGCGGGCGAGACCGATTGGTCCTCGCGCCGCTGCAGGACGAGGATCGGGTTCATCCCCAGCCGCCTCGCGCCGGCGGCGGTCATGCGGGCCCAGTTCGACTGCACTCCGGCCCATGTGATCACGGTGTCGCTCTGCTGACGCACGGCGTCGGCGAGGATGAACTGGAGCTTGCGCGCCTTGTTGCCCCCGAACGCGAGCCCGGTCTGATCGTCGCGCTTCACGAACAGGCTCGGTCCTCCGAGTTCGGCGGCGAGCGATGGCATGGCCTCGAACGGGGTCGGCAGGTGCGCGACCTCCGCACGCTCATAACCGCTGACCGCGGCGTCAAAGGCAGTCATCGGGTCGTCGGCTTCGAGGTCCACCGCGTCCGCCCCGCCGCAGGATGTGAGGGCGACGGCCGCGAGCAGGAACAGGACAGGGGATGAGCGGTGATTCATCAGCGGGCCTCCGGGGAAGCGAGTTTAGGGGAGCCGCCCCTGTCGAGCAGCGCCAGCGCCTGCCGGGACTCGATGTCGGCCGGGATCCGAAGTTCCCCCCGCTGGCGCGCGAGCCTTCCCGCCTCGACCAGCCGCCGGGCTTGCTCTTCGACCCGGGGTTTCATGCCCTTGGGCGTTCGCTTGAAGCCGAAGAGACGGGCGACCGGGATCGCGCACTCGGTGATCCCGATGCCGATGCTGGCTTCCACGACGCGCAGGATGGCGGCCTGGATCTCGGTGGGCGGGATCACGCCGACCTTCTTCGCCGCCGCCGGGCACCGACTGCGGTCCCGCACCAGCGCCTCGCCCGGCGCCTCGTCCATCGAAGCGAGGAACTCCTCGGCGTCCTCGCTCAGCGGTCGGATCCTCCCGCCGCGGAGCGCGGTCTCGATCCCCCGGTCCACGGCCCCCCGGATCCGCGATCCGATCCGTCGGTTGCCCCAGGCCCGGCTGATCCGCTCCGCCACGAGGTCGCGATGGACCGGGCCTTCGCCGCGCACGACGGCCACCACGCAGCGCGCGATCTTGCTCGATGCGGCTTCGTGGATGGGGATCCACGGGTCCGCGATCTCCAGCGATGCCTCTTTGTAGGGTGGGCCGGGCTCGGGGGGTTTCGGCTGGAGGCGCTCCGGCGCCGGGGGTTCGCGCACGACGCCTGGAGTCGGCGCCGCGGGGTTTGGAGCAACCGGTCCGAGCCCGGACGGCAGAGCGGGCTCGCCCGGCGACGCGCCGCGGGCGCGCTCGGCGGCGTCGAGGAGCCGGGCGACCTCGGTCTCCCGGTTCTGGAACCAGTCGGTGCTCCAGATCCGATGGAAGCGCCAGCCCTTGGCTTCGAGTACTTCCTGACGCGACCGGTCCCGCTCCCGCGCCCAGCTCGAGGAGTGGTAACGCGCCCCGTCGCATTCGACGGCGAGCAGGAAGCGGCCCTCGTGGTCGGGGTCGTGGATCGCGAGATCAATGAGGAAACCCGCCGACCCGACCTGTCCCGAAACCTCGTACCCGTGGTCGCGGATGGCCTTCGCGACCGCCTCCTCGAAAGGACTGTCCGGCCCCCGTTCGGTCAGGAGGGGGATGTCGAGGTCGCCGGTCTCCGCGAACTTGAGAAAACGGCGGAGCACGCGGGGTCCGCGGCGCCTGATGGCGTCGAGCCGGATGTCCTGGAAGCGGATCGAGGAGAAGATCCGGCATTCCCGCTTCGCCCGCGTGAACAGCACGTTCAGCCGACGCTCCCCGCCTTCCGAGGAGACCGGGCCGAAGCTCTGCGACATGTAGCCCTTCGCGTCCTTCCCGTAACCGATCGAGATGAAGATCACGTCGCGCTCGTCGCCCTGGACGTTCTCGAGGTTCTTCACGAAGAACGACTCCTCCCGGCCCCCGCGGCAGAACGCCTCGAGTTCGGGATGCTCCCCGCGCATCCACTCGATCCGGTTCAGGATGCAGTCCCGCTGGGCCACCGAGAGCGCCACCACGCCAAGCGACGTGTCGGGCCGCTCGCGCGCGTGAGCGAGCACCGCGGCCGCGATGGCGTCGGCTTCCTTCGGGTTGTCGCGCTTCCGGCCCCGCTGGTACTCGCCTTCGACGGGGGTGAAGCGGAGCCCGGAGGCGCCGCTCGCGTGGTCGGGACTCGGCGGGCAGATCAGCTTCTCCTCGTAGAACTCGAGGTTGGAGACCTGGATGAGCGACGGGTGCCGCGAGCGGTAGTGCCACCGGAGCATCCCGCCCGGCAGCGCCCGCGCCTCGCAGAGCGAGAGGATGCTCTCCATCGCGCCGAGCTGGGCGGCCCGGATCTCCTCCTCGTCGTCGAAGGAAGCCTCGTCGTCGCCCGCGACCTGCCGGTCGAAGAAGGATGTCGGAGGAAGCTGGTGCTGGTCCCCGACGACCACGATCTGCCGGCCCCGCAGGACGGCGCCCATGGCGTCCGCGGGCCGAACCTGGCTGGCCTCGTCGATCAGCACCAGATCGAAGGTCAGCCCGCCCGGGCTCAGGTACTGGGCCACCGACAGGGGACTCATCAGGAACACCGGCTTGATCGTGGCGACGGCCTCGCCGGCGGCGTCGAGGAGTTTCCGGAGGCGCAGGTGCCGGATCTTCTTCGCGGTCTCGCCGCGCACGATCCCGATCTGGCCGGCGGAGCCGGTCGGAAGCGAGTCGTAGTGGCGGATTGCGACTTCCTGCGCGGCGAGCTGCTGGAGTGTCCGGTCCAGATCCCGAAACTCCGCGACGCGGGCGCTCCGTTCCTCCCCGTCGAGCGCCGCCAGTTCGGGATGCTCCCCCGTCATCCGCCGCCACACCGACTCGGCCCGGACGAACCGAAGGGCTCCCTCGGCGTCGCCGGCGGGCAACCGTCCGTCCCCGAGACGCTCCCGGATCGGGCCCAGATCCAGATCCGATGCCGCCCGCCCGGCGTTTTCCAGCCGGATCCAGTCCGGGAGGGCTTCGATCCCGGTCGCCCACGCGTCGAGGCGGGAGCGGATGCTCGCGATCGGAACGGCGTCCACTTCCTCGGCTCCGAATGCCTCCGGAACGACGAGTCCGACGCTCTGCGCCACCTTCTCCCACGCCTCGGTCCAGCGCTCGAGATCGTCTCCGAGCCGCCGGGCGACGGCTGCGAAGTCGGTGTCCGTCGGAACCGCGCCGATCGGGTCGTCGGGGTCCATCAGGCACGGGACGCGCTCCCGGCTGGCCACGAACCACTCGAGAGCCGGGAGCAGGTCGCCCACTTCGGTGTCCGCTTCGGCCCACCGGGCCCCGAAAGCGCTCTCCCCCAGTCGCCGCCGGGCCCGGATGCGCCGCACGCGCCGCCGATGCTCGATGAGCTCGTCGAGGAGAGCGAGCCGCTCGGCCTGCGAAGCCGGGAGTTCCCCGTCCGCCATGACCCCCCGCAGCCGCCGGATGGCGCCCCGGTAGGGTCCGGAAAGGAAGCGGAGCAGGGAACTGCCGCGAGCGGCGATCTCGCCCCGGACCTCGTTCCACGGCGTCTCGAGCGCCGATTCGACCACGACGGCCCGGAGCCCGGCGACGAGGCCCTGGACCCCGGCGACTTCCTTCGCGAGGCGCAGGACGAGTCCCGGTTCCGTGGTCACGAGCGACGGCGTGAGCCGCTCCCGCGCCGGCTCGGGCATGGCGGCGAGCGCGTGGAGGGCGCCCTGGACGGCAGCCGCGTCGCCTGGTGACGCGACCGGTCCGAACGAGACGGCGGCCGCGGCGGCGTGGAGTGAATCGCACAACGCCCCCAGCCGATCGGAGGCCATCCTCAGGCGGTCCCCGAGCCGTCCGCGCTGGATGGGGTCGAGCCGCCTCCGCGCGCCCCGCCAGACGTGCTCCCGCTCGCTGCCGAGCCGCCCGGTGAGATCCGCGAGCCGCTCGACGGCCTTGATCCGTTCCGCGAAGGCGTCGGGATCCCACGAGTCGCTGCCGGGGATCCGGAAGTCGGGCCGTGGAAGGCGCTCGCCGATGAGTTGCGAGAGCACGCCGAGGACGAGGAATGGCGTCTCGCCGGTCGAGAGGTCCACGTGGTGGAGGAGCGCGTCGGTCCGGTTCAGATCGTCCCTCACCCTCTTGAGCCGGGCGTAGGCCTCCTCGGTCACGGCCTGCGGCTGTCCCACCGCGAGAGTCCGGCGCAGTTCCTCGTACACCTTCTTCCGGTTCGCCTTGTGCGAGTGGAGCTCGAGGCAGAGGGGGCCCAGCCCGGCCTGTTGCAGACGGTCGTGCACAACGTCGAGCGCCGCTCGCTTCTCGGCGACGAACAGCACCCGCTTGCCGGCGCGCACCGAGGTGGCGACGATGTTGGTGATCGTCTGCGACTTGCCGGTGCCGGGAGGGCCCTGGACCACGAGGCTGCGGCCCGCGTCGGCGGCGGCGATGACGCGCGTCTGGGAAGCGTCGGCGTCGAGGATGTGGCCGATCTCGCGGGGATCGCTGAACTCCTCGTCGAGATCTCCCGGAGCTCCCGAACTCGCAGGCGTCTCGCCGCCCTCGAGAAGGAGATCCACCAGCGGATTGCCATTCGGCCCTTCCCCCGCTTGCCATCCGGCGTCGGGGGAGAGGTCGCGCCACATCAGGAACTTGGCGAACGAGAAGGGTCCGAGGACCATCTCGTCGGGGAGGACCTCCCACCCGGGACGGGTCGAGACGGCGCCCCGCACGCGGTCGAAGTACGCCGTCGGGAGCCAGTCCTCGTCCTCCGGCAAGTCGGGAAGCACGAGGCCGAAGTCCGTTTGCAGCATCGCGCCGAGCGAGAGGTTCGGTTCGAGGTCCTGGTCCCGGACCGCGACCCGGAACCGGCCCCGCACGCCGCTGCGATCGAGATCCACCGGGATGAGGAGGAGCGGGGCGAAGCGCTCTACCGACGAGGCGGCGGCTTCGCGCCACCGCAGGAAACCGAGCGCGAGGTACAGCACGCTCACGCCCTGCTCCTCCTCGACAGTGCGGGCGTCGCGGTAGAGCGCGAGCAGTTTCCGCTGGAGCTTCTCCGGACCGTGCGGCGTCTGGAGCTTGCGGTCGAGGTGGTGGGGCTGGAAGTCGCCGTTCGTTGGCGCCGCATCGTCGGGCAGCCGGATCGGATCCTCGTCGGATGCGGTGTCCCCCGCATCGTCGGAGGGCAGGAAGGTCATCTTGCGGCCTTCCCGGACCAGGATGTGGAACAGCGCGTCCGAGCGTTCTTCCACGACGCGGAGCTGCTTCGCCCGGGTCGAGTGGAGCGGGGTGTTCAGCAGCCGGTTCCGCTTGCTGATGTCGAGGAGCTGCCCCCGCAGGCTCTCGAGCGCGACGCGCAGGGACCCGGCGTCGGTGCGGGGCAGGGGCACGGTGCGGCGCTCGGCTCAGGCGGGGAGGTGTCGGAGGAGGGTCCGTCGGTAGGGGAAGAGTCCGGGGGCGCCTCCGGTGTGGAGGAAGACGACGGCGTCCGAAGCGCCGAAGAAGCCGGTCCCGATCAGGTCGAGGAGCCCGAGCAGGGCCTTTCCGGTGTACACCGGATCGAGGAGCAGCCCCTCGGAACGCGCCGCCCGGACGATGACCCGGACCGTCTCCCGGTCCACCATCCCGTAGCCCTCGCCGTAGTACTCGTCCCGGAACACCAGATCGTCGGCATGGATCTCGACCGGGAGGCCGAGGGCGGCGACGGTCTCGCGGGCGATCCGGGCCACGGCGCGTTCCCCCTCCTTCCGGGGGACGCCGTCGCTGATCCCGACGATCCGTACTCCGGGAGCGAGAGCGCGGGCGCCGACGAGGAGGCCTGCCTGCGTTCCGCCCGATCCGGAAGCGTGGACGACGTGGGTGATGCGGACCCCGGCGGCGTCGGCCTGGTCGAGGAGCTCGGCGAACGCCCGGGCGTAGGCGATGGCGCCGAGCGGTCGGTCCATCGAGCCCCCGGTCGCGGAGCCGCCGACGGAGACGAGGTAGGGGTTGCGGCCGGCCGCGCGTTCGGCGGCGGCGATCCGGCGGGCCTCCGCCTCGCGGTCGCCTCCCGGCTCCACGACGTGGATCTCGGCGCCGAACAGGCGGTCGAGCAACAGGTTTCCGTCGGCGGGCTCCACCGACTGGTCCTCCCGCCGGGCGAGGGCGAGGATCGGCCGCATTCCCACCCGGCGGCAGCCGGCCGCGGTCATGCGGGCCCAGTTCGACTGGACCCCCGCCCAGGTGACGACGCTGTCGTGCCCGCGCGCCCTGGCGTCGGCGAGGATCAGATCCAGCTTCCGGGCCTTGTTGCCGCCGAGGGCCAACCCGGTCTGGTCGTCCCGCTTCACCAGCAGCCGGGGCCAGCCGGGACCATCGGGGAGCGCCGCGAGCTCCTCCAGCGGGGTGGGCAGGTGGGTCAGCCCCGCCGAGGCGAAGCGCGCCACCGCCTCGTCGAAGTCCGCTCGGGGAACGCGCCCGCTTCCGTCGCGGGCGGCATCGCATCGCGCCACGGTCCCCGAGTGTACGGATTGCCGCCAGGCAATCAGGAGCGCCGGAGTCCACCAGTTCTCCCGGTGGGAGGCCGGCAGCGCGACTCTCTCAACCGGCGCCGCCCCGTCGGAGCGCCGGACTCCACCAGTTCTCCCGGTGGGGGCCCGGCATGAGACTGGAGTCTGGCGCTCATACCGCTACCATGGAACGCCGGACCGGGCCCCTACCGGGCCGGCGCCGGCCCCCCATCGGGAGAACTGGTGGAGTCCGGCGCTCCGGCGCTCCGGTAATGCCCCGCATCCGATCCCGAATCCAGCCCGGCTCCGCGGAGTTCCGGGCCAACGAGGCGCACTGGCGAGCGCGCTGCGATGCGCTTCAGGACCGGCTCGCGACCGCGCGCCGCGGGGGCGGCGAGCGAGCCCGGGCCCGCCACGCCGGGCAGGGGAAGCGGTTCGTGCGCGAGCGCATCGAGCGTCTCGCCGACCCCGGGACCCCGTTCCTCGAGATCGGGCCGTTCGCGTCGCTGGACTGCTACGAAGTCCCGACCCCCGCGGCCGGGCTGGTCGCGGGAGTGGCCTCGGTGGCGGGACGCCTGGTCATGGTGGTGGCGAACGACGCCACCGTGAAGGGGGGCGCCTACTTCCCGCTCACGGTGAAAAAGCACCTGCGGGCGCAGGAGATCGCCACCCGCTGCGAGCTGCCGTGCGTCTATCTCGTGGACAGCGGGGGCGCCTTCCTGCCCCTCCAGGCCGACGTGTTCCCCGACCGGGACCACTTCGGCCGCATCTTCCGGAATCAGGCGGTGATGAGCGCCCGCGGGATCCCGCAGCTCGCCGCCGTCCTCGGCATGTGCACCGCCGGCGGCGCCTACGTCCCCGCCATGAGCGACGAGGCCGCCATCGTCGCCGGCACCGGGACCATCTTCCTCGGCGGGCCGCCGCTCGTGAAGGCGGCCACCGGCGAGGAGGTCAGCGCCGAGGAACTGGGCGGGGCGCGGATCCACACCGAGTCCTCCGGCGTCGCCGACCATCTGGCGAGAGACGACGACGAGGCGATCCGGATCCTGCGCGACGCGGTCGCCCGGCTTCCGGCGCGGACCGGCGGACCGCTCCAGACGCGCGAGCCGGAGCCGCCGGACTACCCGGAAGAGGAGATCCTCGGCGTCTGGCCGCGGGATCCGCGGGTGCGGACCGACATCCGCGAGACGCTGGCCCGGCTCCTCGACGGCAGCCGCCTCGACGAGTTCAAGGAGCGCTACGGAACGACGCTGGTGACCGGCTTCGCCCACATTGAGGGCATCGCGGTGGGGGTGGTGGCGAGCAACGGTGTGCTTTTTTCGGAGAGCGCGCTCAAGGGCGCCCACTTCATCCAGATCTGCTCCCGCGAGGGGTTGCCGCTGCTCTTCCTCCAGGACATCACCGGCTTCATGGTGGGCGCCCGATACGAGCGAGGCGGCATCGCCAAGGACGGGGCGAAGCTGGTGAACGCGGTGGCCACCGCCGCCGTGCCGAAGGTCACGCTGATCGCCGGCGGCAGCTTCGGCGCCGGGAACTACGCGATGTGCGGGCGGGCCTTCGATCCCGCCTTCCTGTGGTCGTGGCCCTCGTCCCGGATCTCGGTCATGGGAGGCGAACAGGCGGCGTCGGTCCTGGTGCAGGTGAAGCGCGACCAGCGCGAGCGCGCCGGCGAGACCCTCTCGGACGCCGAGGCGGAGGCCATCGCCGCCCCGGTCCGGGCCAAGTACGAACTCGAAGGCCACCCGTTCTACGCCACCGCCCGGTTGTGGGACGACGGCATCGTGGACATGCGGACCACCCGGCGCACGCTCGCGCTGAGCCTCGCCGCCGCGATGAACGCCTCTCCCCGGAGCGCCCCGCACGGGATCTTCCGGATGTAGCCGGGCCATGGAAGGGATGGAGCGGGTCCGCGTCGGGAACGCGGGCGGCTACTGGGGCGACGACCCGGCGGCGCTCGGCCAGCAGGTGCTGGGGGAGGCGCCGCCCGCCTTCGTGACCGCGGACTTCCTCGCCGAGATCACGATGAGCATCCTGCAGAAGCAGCGCGCCCGGGATCCGGCGGCCGGCTACGCGCGGGACTTCGTGACCCAGGTGGCGCCGCTCCTCGGCGCGGTCCGCGAACGCGGGATCACCGTGATCGCGAACGCCGGGGGCGTGAATCCCGAGGGCTGCGCCCGAGCGGTTCTGGACGCGGCGCGCGCGGCCGGAGAGCCGCTCACGGTCGCCGTGGTGGACGGGGACGACCTCCTCGACCGCCTCGACGACCTGCTCGCGGACGGCGTCGGCTTCGACAACATGGAGACCGGCGAGCGGTTCGGGCCGCGCCGGGGGGAGGCGCTCTCGGCGAACGCCTATCTCGGCGCCGAGCCGGTCGTGCGCGCGCTGGCGCACCGCCCCGACATCGTCATCACCGGGCGGGTCACCGACACCGGAATCACGCTCGCCGCGCTCCGCCACGCGCTCTCGTGGTCGGCGAAGGACTGGGACCGGCTGGCCGCCGGGATCGTCGCCGGCCACCTGATCGAGTGCGGGGTCCAGGCGACCGGCGGCAACTTCACCGACTGGCGGCGCGTTCCCGGGCTGGCCCGCCAGGGCTTTCCGGTCGTGGAGGTCGAGTCCTCGGGGCGCTTCACGCTCACGAAGCAGCCGGGCACCGGAGGACTGGTGAACCCCGCCGTCGTCCGTGAGCAGCTCCTCTACGAGCTGGGCGATCCCGCCGCCTACCTGTGCCCGGACGCCTCGGTGGACTTCTCCGGCCTCTCGGTCGCCGCCGACGGGCCGGATCGGGTGGCCGTCTGCGGCGCCCGCGGCGGACCTCCGCCGCCGGACCTGAAGGTGAGCGCCTCGCTCGCGTCCGGCTTCGCCGTCCGGGGGAGCCTCGTCGTGGGCGGCCCCGATGTCCGGGCCAAGGCCCGGGCGCTCGAGGCCGCGTTCGCGCGCCGGCTCGCCGACGAATGCGCCGCCGCCGGGGTCGGCCCGGTGGAGGAGCTGCGCGTGGACTGCGTCGGGGACCAGGCGGCGCAGCGCGGCTTCGGCGGGGAGGCGCGGGAACCCTCCGAGGGGCTGGTGCGGTTCGCCGCCTTCGCCGGAAGCCGGGAGCCGCTGCTCGTTTTCCGCAAGCTGTTTTCCAGCCTGATCCTGAGCGGTCCGGCGGGCCTCGCGGTCACCGGCGGCGCGCCCGTCGTGTCGCGCGTCGTCGGCTACTGGCCGGCGCTGGTCCCGCGGGACCTCGTCCCGGCCCGGGTGCGGGTGTTCCGGCGGTCGGCCGCCGGCGCGGTGGAGCGGATCGCCACCGAAGAGGTCCGTCCTTCCGGGCCGACGCGAACCCCGCCCGCCTCGACGATTCGCGGACGCCCCCCCGCCCTCCCGGTGGCGGCCGCGCCCGACGATCGGACCCGCCGGGCGCCGCTCGGGGCGGTGGCCCACGCCCGCGGGGGCGACAAGGGCGATGCCGCGAACATCGCGGTCATCGGCCGGAGCCCGGCGTGCTTCGAGTGGCTCCGAGGTCACCTCACCGCCGAGCGGGTCGCCGCGTGGGCCGGCGAAGTCGCGGACGGTCCGGTGACCCGCTACGAGCTGCCGGGCCTGCTCGCCCTCAACTTCGTCCTCGAACGCGCTCTCGGCGGCGGCGGCACCCGGAGCCTCCTCCTCGATCCGCAGGGGAAGACGCTGGCGCAGGCTCTCCTCCGCCGCCCGGTCCCCATCCCGGCGGGCCTCCTGGCCACGATCCTTCCCGGAGACCGAGCCACATCCCCCGCCTACGCTCCCGACGACGGATGATGCGCTTCGATTCTCCCGGTGCCCACCTCGACCTCGTTCCCGGTCCGTACGGCGTCTGGCGGCTGATCCTCCGCCGCCCGGAGGCGCGCAACGCCCTCACCCCGGCGATGGTGGCGGGCATTCCCGACCTCCTCGACCGGCTCCTCGACCTCCCCGCGGAGGCCTGCCGACTCGTCGTGCTCGAAGGCGACGGGCCGGTCTTCTGCGCCGGGGCGGACCTCGCCGCGATGCGCGCCTCCGGACAGGCGGGCGAGGAGGCCAACCGGGAGGACGCCGCCCGTTTCGCCCGGCTGTTTCGCACCGTCGCCGCTTTTCCCGCCCCGGTGATCTCGGCGGTCCAGGGGGCGGCGATCGGGGGCGGCTTCGGTCTGGTCGTCGCCAGCGACTTTGCCCTCGCCGCCGCGGACGCCCGGTTCGGCACGCCCGAGGCGAGGCTCGGCCTCGTTCCCGCCGTCATCTCGCCCTACGTCGTGCGGCGGCTCGGGCCGGGAAGGGCGGGGCCGCTCCTCCTCGGCGGCGCCGTCTTCACCGGAGCGGAAGCGGAAGCGCGCGGCATCGTCCAACGCGCCGTCCCGGCGGAGGAATTCGCTGTTGCGCTCGCCGAGGTCGTCCGCGAGCACCTCGAGAGCGCCCCTCGCGGCGTCCGGGAGGCCAAGGCCCTCATGCTCCGGGAGGCGCCGCTGCCGTCGGCCGCGCTCGAGGAGCGGACCATCCGGACGATCGCCGCCGCCCGCGCCGGGGAGGAAGGGCAGGCGGGAACCGCGGCGTTCTTCGCTCGTGAGCCGCCGCCGTGGTCCCCCCGGGTCGCCGCCGCGCGGCCGGGACCGGACGCATGAACTCGCCGCCGCGGCTCGTGATCGCGAACCGCGGCGAGATCGCCCGACGGGTGCTCCGCTCGGGACGCGAACGGGGGTTGCGGGTCGCGGTGATCTCGACCGCCGCGGACCGGGGGGCGCCGGTGCGCGCGGAGGCGGATCGGGTGCTCGAGGTCGAGGACTTCCTCGATCGGGACGCGGTGGTGGCGGCGGCGTCGGGGTGGCGCGCCGACCTCCTCCACCCGGGCTACGGCTTCCTCTCGGAGAATCCGGAGTTCGCCGCGGCCGTCGAGCGCGCCGGGATCGCTTTCTGCGGCCCGACCGCTGCTTCCATGCGGCGGCTCGGCGACAAGCGGGCGGCCCGTCGGCTCGCGATCTCGGCCGGGGTGCCGGTCATCCCCGGCGCCGACGCGGGCGCGCTGGGCGCCGAAGCGGACCCGGCCGCCGCGCTGGAGCGGTCCGGGATCGGCCTGCCGTGCGCGGTCAAGGCCTCCGCCGGCGGCGGCGGGATCGGCATCCGGGTGGTCGGGGACGCGACCGAGCTGCCGGAGGCCCTCGCCGCCGCCTCGGCCCAGGCGCGGGCGGCGTTCGGCGACGGGACGGTGTATCTGGAGCGCTGGCTCGACCGCGCCCGCCACGTCGAAGTCCAGGTGTTCGGCGACGGCGCCGGCGGGGGGATCCACCTCGGGGAGCGGGAGTGTTCGGCGCAGCGAAGGCGGCAGAAACTCCTCGAGTGGACCCCCGCCCTCGGGGTGAGTCCGCGGCTCCGCCGCCGGCTCGGGGAAGCCGCGCTCCGGCTGGTGGCCGCGAGCCGCTATCGCGGCGCGGGCACCGTGGAGTTCCTGATCGAGCCCGACGGCCGCTTCCACTTCCTCGAAGTGAACACCCGCCTCCAGGTGGAGCACCCGGTCACCGAAGCGGTGTACGACGTGGACCTGGTGGCGGCGCAGTTCGATCTGGCGCTGGGCGCGTGGCCGGAGACGCTGCCCGCCCCGACGGCCCCCGCCGACTTCGATCCGCTGAGGCCGTGCGGGGCCGCCATCGAGGCGCGGGTGATCGCGGAGTCTCCGCGCGCCGGCTTCGCCCCCAGCCCGGGGAAGATCCGGCGTTACCGACCCCCGGCGGGAGTGCGCGTGGACTCGGGCGTCGAAACCGGAAGCCCGGTCCCGGCGGGATTCGATTCGCTGCTGTTCAAGGCGATCGCCCACGCCGTGGATCTCCCCGAAGCGGCGGCGCGGCTCGGCAAGTCGCTCGCGGGGTCGGTGGTCCACGGCGTGGAGACGAATCTGTCGCTTCTCGTCGCCGTGCTCCGCCATCCCGATTTCCTCGCCGGCCGGATCCACACCGACTGGGTCGAGAGGCGGGTGACCGAGCTGGTGGACGACCCTTTTCCGGGATGGGCGGCGGAACGGCTCGCCGACCCCCGGGTGGCCCGAGCCGTGATCGAGACCGCGAGCGGCAGGTGGTCCGACCCCGGCGCGGCGGTCTTCGGATCGGTCGGCGGCGCCTCCGACCCCTTTCCCCGGATCGAGCCGGGCAGCCGCCCGGGGGAGGCGGTCCTCCACGGGGACGAGCCGCTCGCCATCACCGCGACGGCGCCCGGCCCCGATGGAAGCGCCTGGTTTTCGGCCGCCGGGGGGACCCTCCGCCTCCGGCTCGGCGGCTCCCGGCGCGAGGCGGAGCGCACCTCCGGCGGCGCCGATGTCCGCGCGCCGCTCGCGGGGAGGCTCCTGACCGTCCGCAACGAGCCGGGAGTCGCGGTGGAGTCGGGAGAGGTCGTGGCCTCCATCGAGTCCATGAAGATGCACTGGGAGGTCCGCGCTCCCGCCCCGGGACGCCTCGGAGAGCCCGCCGCCGCCCCCGGGGACAGTGTCGAGGCCGGTCAGCTCCTTCTGCCGATACGAAGCTGACGAAACCCGGCTCGGACTCGTCGCGCCCGCCTCGAGCGGTGAAGCGCATGGAACCGAGCGGCCGCCCCGCCGGGCGGAAGATGGGATCGGGTTCTTGCGGGACGCCCGCGACGTGACCCGGACCAGCGTTCGCGACCGCCCGGTCAGCAACATGCCGGACCGCCGGGAGAACGAGTAGAGAACGACGCTCCATGCTCTGGGCCGGCCGTACGATGGGGCCGGAATCGTGAAGTTATCCCGCGTTCTGCTCTGGGGGCTGCGAACGCTGCTGCGCAGTCGCGGCGTGCGCCTTCCCCGGGTTCCCCGTCTGCCCCGTGTGCCCACGACCCCCGGTGGGCTGGTGAGGCGCATTGGCGTTCGAGCCGCACGGCGCGCCGTGCGCTCGGCGATCCGGGAGTCGAAGCCGGTCCCACCGTCCCCGGTGAGTGACACGCTGGACGGCGCGGATCCCGCTGTGGCGAGGGATTGGCCGGAAGGGGTGGACGCCACCCATGCGACCGATTCCGACCCCTACTTCGACACGATGGGCGAGATGTACGAAGCGATGGGTCAACGCCGCTTCGATCTCGCCGCCCGGCTCGTTCGCCGCAACGTCGAACAGTTGCCCGCGTTCGTGGGGGGGCTCCGGATGCCCGCGCCGGCGACCGCGTTCGAGACCGATACCTCCGGGTTGACGATCGAGTGGTCCGGCGGTCCCTACGCGAACGACTGGATCTACGCGGCGGCGTTCGCCGAGGACGGTCGCTCCGTCTGGCTGGCCTCGTATTCGGGACGGCTCGTGTGCGTGAGTCCGTCGGGACGACCCGTGCACGAGTTTCGCGGGGGGCGTGGCGCGGGCGACATCCTGGAGCTCGGTCACACGACCCTGGCGTCCCTCGGCGGACGGATGGTCGCGCTGAAGGGCCCGAGGTGCGCCGCTTCGCTCGAGATGCCCCGGAGGGGGCAGATCCTCGCCACGGACGCCGGTCTCCTGGTCCTCGATGCGAAGCGGCTCCGGTGGTTCGGCGTGGACGGACGCTTCCGCGGAGGCCTCCTGGCGAGCGCCCCCATCCGACGGATCCACGAGGCCGGCAGGGCCATGATCGTCGAGACGCGCACCCGGAGGGCCCGAATCGCTGGCGCGCCGCCCTGGTGGGACGGACGCGGTCCGCCGTCCCCGGCCATGGGGAGCAGGGAGTCACGCCGGGAGACAGAGTGATCCGGAGACCGATCGGAGCAGGCCCCTTCCAACCGTGGAGCTTGTCGAAGACGAGCGAGACGGAATCATATTCCTCGAAAAGCCCTCGACAGATGGAGGATTTTCAAGGAACATAGACTCACATGTTGGTTCCCAGGCCGGGTTTCGTGCGCCGCATCGAGGATTCCTTCCGGGTGCATCCGGCAGTGGCTCTGCTCGGTCCCCGTCAGTGCGGCAAGACGACGCTCGCCCGGCAGATCGCCGCCGCGGAGCCGAAGGCCCATGTCTTCGATCTCGAGCGCGAGGCTGATCTGCGTCGCCTGGCCAATCCCGAGATCACGCTCGCGCCTCTCACCGGCCTCGTCGTCATGGATGAGATCCAGCGTCGCCCCGAATTCGCCGCCGGGTGAACGCCCGGTCGGCGTCCGGTCGATCAGCGATCCGCGGTCTGGATGTGGATCGCGCCGTTCACGGTGCGGACCCGGCACTCTCCGTCGCCGTCGCCGATCCGGACCCGCTTGCGCCCCCGCGTGGGAGCGTCGAGGTGTTCCGCGCCGTCGAGGTCGAGCCGAACCTGACCGTTCACCGCGGCGGCGTCGACCCGCCCGTTCGCGCCGGGGCCGAAGGTCAGGTCCACCCGCCCGTTCGCCGTGCGGAAGGAGTGCTCGGTCCCGTCGCCGAAGCGCTCGAGCTCGCACTCGATACCGCCGTTGAGCGTCTGCGCGGTCACGTTTCCGTCGTGGCCGCGGAGCCGGATGGGCCCGTTCACGGTCTGCGCTTCGATCTCGCCCTCGATGTCGGACACCTCCACCGGTCCGTTCACCGAGTCGATGCGCAGGTCGGCGCGCCTTGGAACCCGCACCTGATAGTCCACCCGGCCCCGGCGGTGGCCCCAGGGACCGCCCCTCCGGGGGGAGAGGGTGCGGACCCGGACCCCGTCGCTGGTCCGCACGATCTCGACCGTCATCTGCTCGAGCGCGGATCGGCTCGACCCCACCTTGCGGGCGGTGATCTCGGCGGCGGCCTGCTCCCAGCTCTCGATCGTGATTCGTCCGTTGGTGTTGCGAACCTCGAGGCGGTCGCCGGGGGCGAACTCTTCGGTGAAGACCTCGATCTGCTCGGCGCCCAGCTCGGGCGAAAAGGCGACGCCGCAGGCGCTCGCGCCGAGGAAGGCGGGCGCGAGGGCGAGTCCGGCGGGGAACGCGGCGCGCCGCGGCGATCGGTTCAAGGTCATCGTGTGCGAGTCGTTTCAACGGCCGAGGGCCGGAGGAGGTTCCGCTCGATCCCGGGTATTCTCCGCCGTCGTGCGTCCGAACCTCCCCCCGGACGCCCGATTCGGGAGGTCGCCATGCCCACGAACCGTCTTCGCGTTGCGCTCGTCACCGGGTGCGCCGTTCTGCTGGCCGCCGCCGCTCCCGGCCAGGACGCGGCCCGGCCCCGCGCCCGCGACATCGGACTGAGCCCCGGGATCCTTCCGACCGGGACGGAGAACGCGATCACCGATGTTCCGGGAGTGCTGGTGGGCCAGACCACGGTCATCGAGGGAGACGCGGTGCGGACCGGCGTGACCGCGATCCTGCCGCACGGCGGGAACCTCTTTCAGGACAAGGTCCCCGGCGCGGTCCACATCGGGAACGCCTTCGGGAAGCTCGCCGGCTCCACCCAGGTCGTCGAGCTGGGCACCATCGAGACGCCGGTCGTCCTCACCAACACGCTCTCGGTCTGGGACGCCGCCCGCGCCGTAGTGACGCACGTGCTCGGGCTTCGCGGAAACGAGGGCGTCCGGTCGGTCAACCCGCTGGTCGGCGAGACGAACGACGGGTTCCTGAACGACATCCGGGGCCTGCACGTCACCGAGCGCCATGTCCACGCCGCGATCCGGGGCGCGTCGTCCGGCCCGGTCGAGGAGGGCGCGGTGGGCGCCGGAACCGGAACCTCCGCGTTCGGCTGGAAGGGCGGGATCGGCACCTCATCCCGCCGGCTCCCGGAGAGCCTGGGCGGCTACACGGTGGGGGCGCTGGTCCAGAGCAACTACGGCGGGGTGCTCACGATGGACGGGCTCCCGGTCGGCGAGGAGCTCGGTCGGTTCTATCTGCGGGACCAGGTGCGCGGCGACGGCGAAGGCTCGGCGCCGGATGGCGAAGAGAACCCGGACGGCTCGATCATGATGGTGCTCGCCACCGACGCGCCCATCCGTTCACCCGGCCTGACCCGGCTGGCGAGGCGGGCGATGCTCGGGCTGGCCCGGACCGGAGCGACGTCGTCGCACGGGAGCGGCGATTTCGTGATCGCCTTCTCGAGCGCGGAATCGCTCCGCAGCGGCTTCCGCAGCGATTCGTCCCTCGAAGCGGGCGCCGTGCTCCGGGGGGACCGGCTCTCGCCGCTGTTCCAGGCTGCGATCGAAGCCACCGAGGAAGCGGTTTACAACTCGATGCTCCAGGCAGTGACCGTCACCGGACGGGATGGGAACACCCGGGAAGCGCTGCCGCTCGACGCCCTGCTCGAAGTCGGCCGGAAGTACAACCGGCTCCACCCCCCGGGCGAGCAGCCCTGACCGGATCGGCTGTCGTGTCTCACCCGTCCGACCCCATGCTCTACCGCACCGTGAACCCCGCGACCGGGGAGACCCTCGCCGCCTTCCCCACCGCCGGGAACGCCGAGCTGGACGCCGCGCTCGACGGGGCGTCACGGACGTTCGAGCGTTGGCGGCGGGAGCCGTTCGCGGTGCGGAGGCGGCTCAACGAACGCCTCGCCGACGGGCTCGAGGCGAATCGCGACTCCCTCGCCCGCCTGATGGCGCTCGAGATGGGGAAGCCCCTGGCCCAGGGCGTCGCCGAGGTGGAGAAGTGCGCGTGGGTGGCGCGCCACTACGCCGAGACCGCGGAGGCTTCGCTCCAACCCCGCCACTATCCGTCGGACGGGAGCGAGGCGACCACCCGCTACGACCCGATCGGGCCGATCCTCGCCATCATGCCGTGGAACTTCCCGCTCTGGCAGGTGATCCGGGTCTCCGCGCCCAACTTCATGACCGGCAACCCCATGGTCCTGAAGCACGCCCCCTCGGCGCCGCAGTGCGCGCTGCGGATCGTGGAGCTCTACGCCGAGGCGGGAGCGCCGGAGGGCCTGATCTCGAACCTGTTCCTCACCAACGAGCAGGCCGCGGACGCCATCGCCGACCCCCGCATCCGGGGCGTGACCCTCACCGGCAGCTCCCGGGCCGGGAGCGAGGTCGCCTCGCTCGCCGGGCGGGCGCTGAAGCCGATGGTGGCGGAGCTCGGAGGCAGCGACCCGTTCGTGGTGTTCGAGGACGCTGATCCCGAGGAGGCCGCCGCTGCCGGAGCCGCCGCCCGCTTGATCAATTCCGGGCAGAGCTGCATCGCCGCCAAGCGGTTCGTCGTCCACCGGCGGATCTTCGATCGGTTCGCCGCCGCCTTCGAGGCCCGGCTCCGGGAGGCGGTCGTCGGAGATCCGCTCGCGCCCGGGACCGCGGTGGGCCCGCTGGCGCGGAAGGATCTGCGCGACCGGCTGGAGGAGCAGGTCGCGCAGTCGGTGGCGGCGGGGGCCGAGCTGAGCTGGCGAGGCGAGGCCCCCGGTCGCGGCTTCTACTCCGCCTGCGGGATGCTCACCGCGCCGCCTCCGGGATCCCCGGCGGCCCGGGAGGAGCTGTTCGGGCCGGTGGCGACGTTCATCCCGTTCGCCGGCGAGGAAGAGGCGATCGGGATCGCGAACGCCACCCCCTACGGGCTTGGCGCCTCGGTGTGGACTTCGGACCGGGAGCGCGCCGAGCGGATGATCGCGGGAGTCGAAGCGGGGGCGGTGTTCGTGAACGGGATCACCAAGTCGGATCCCCGGGTCCCCTTCGGGGGTACCCGCAACAGCGGGTTCGGCCGGGAGCTGGGTCCCGACGGCCTCATCGAGTTCACCAACCGCAAGACCGTCTGGATCCGCTGAGTCGCCGCCGCGACTCCGCCAGGCGGCGGGTCAGTAGTAGGTCCGAACCACCAGCCGCAAGGCGAAGCGCCGCAGGTCGCGGATCGCCTGGCCCGACTCGAGGGAGCTCGGGTGCATTTCGGCAGCGAGGGTTCCCGCCGCCTCGCCGACCCGGGTCAGGACGCCCTCGAGGCCGACGCCGAACCGGTCGGAGAGGCGTCGGTGCGCCCCGAGCGTGAGCCGCAGGGCGACGCTGCGTCCGACGAACCGGGAATCGCTGGCGGTTTCCAGATCGGGATGGCCGGCGTAGGACGCGTTGAACCGCAGCCGGGCCGTGACCACGCTGTAGCCGAATCCGACCCCGAAGGTCGGCGTGAATCCGCGCAACTCCCGAAAGTCGTAGAGGAAGTTCACGGTGGCGGTCGCGGCGCCCAGGCCGGAGAAGCCTCGCGAATAGGTGGCCCCGTTGTAGTCGGGATCGCGTTCGACCGGGGCCAGCTCGCCGAGGAGCGCTTCCTCCTCCGTGGCGCCGAACAGACCGAGTGTCCCCGCGTCGGGGAACGGCTTCCTCGTGTCGTCGAGATAGAAGTTGCCGAGCGATTCGCCCCCGACTTCGCCGCTCGGGAGCGTGGCGTCCACACTGATCTCCAGCCGTGGGCCGGCGCCCAGGCCGCTCCCCCACGCGATCCCGAACCCGGTCTGCCCGCCGCTCGCGACCCGGTCCACCCAGGTGAAGCCGTCGTGCCTCCCGTCGCAGTTGCCCATGGTCGGGTAGCAGAGCCCGTCCTCGTTCCAACCCATCCGCCAGCCCGGACGCCGGGAGCCTGCCTCCCCGAACACGGCGAAGTAGGGATGCGCCTGCGCGGCCGCCGAGGCGGCGGTCAGGAGCGTCAGCGCCGCGATCGCGCCGGCGCGAAGGACGCGAGCGGCGTGCGAGGAGAGGCGCCGGTGGACGGCGGGCCTCGAGCGGCTCAGAGCGGCCACGCCTCCTGCCGCCACGCCATGTCCCAGAACATCCACTCGTAGCGCGAACTCATCGCGAAGTGGGCGGCCATGGCGCGCCGGGCGTCGTCCCCCAGCGGGGCGGAGACCTCGTCGGTGAGACCCACCACCCGGCGGACCACGGCGTCGTATTCCTCGCTGCCGTAGCTCTCGATCCACCGCCGGTAGAGCGGATCCGGCGACGGCGGCCTCGCGAGCAGCTTCTTCCCCACCTCGGCGTAGATCCAGTAGCACGGCAGCACCGCGGCGAGACCCTCGTGGAACGGCCGCGACCAGACCTGCGAGAGGAAGTAGCTGGTGTAGGCCTGGTTCGTCGGGGCCTGTCGCCGGCGGAACAGCTCGTCCCGCGATCCGCCGAGCTCCTCGAGGAAGCCTCCGAGTTGCTCCCGTTCCGCCCGGATCGTCTCCACGGCGTCGCCGCAGAGCGCCTCGGTGATGTCCGGGTGCGGCGCCTTCGCTCCCAGCAACGCCACCGCGCGGGCGAACTCGTGGAGGTAGAGAGCGTCCTCGATCACATAGAACCGAAACGCCTGCCGGTCGAGGCTCCCGTCAGCCAGCCCGAGGAGAAACGGGTGGCGGAGGATCTCCTTCCAGGTGGGTTCGATCCCGGCCCACAGGCGGGAGGTGAATCGCTCGGACTCGATCATCGCACCCGGATTCTAGGCCCGAGCCCTCCGCACGAGGCCCGTCGTAGGCGGGTACCATCACGGCAGGCGCTCGGGACGCCGACACGGGAGGGCGGAACGCGACATGGGACCGACAGACGAGCACCGGGTTCGGCTGGATTTTGAGATCGCCGGGCTGTCCCCGCGGACCGTTCCGGTGGGGCGCCTCGCCCGCTACCTCTCCCTCCTGAGCACCGCGCTGGGAGACCCGAAGGGGCTGTCGCTCGTCGCGATCGGGGAGGGGAGCCTGCGTGCGGCGTTCGAGGCTCCGGACGACGCGGTGTCCGGGATCCGCGCCCGGGTGGCGGCGCTGGACGACGGGACGGCTCCCAAGAGGCCGACGAAGGCGCTTCGCCAACTACGGACCGAACTCTCCGCAGACGGCGCTGGCTCCGCCACGCTCCGGGGCGCGGCCGGTGAGCCGGTGCTGAGCTTGGCGCCCTCCACCAATGGCGAGCGGGAGATCGGCCCGATCCGCGATTCGGGGTCCGTGCAGGGAGTTCCGATCCGCGTGGGAGGACGGGGCGAGCAGGTTCCGGTTCACCTTCGGAACTCGGGACGAGTGCACCACTGTGAGGCGGATCAGGACCTGGCGAGGGGGATTGCGGCGCACCTGTTCCGGACGCCGTTGCGTGTCCACGGAGAGGGCCGCTGGCTGCGCAACGGGCAGGGAAAGTGGTTGATGCTGTCGTTCCGGATCCGGAGCTTCGAGGAGCTGAGTGACGATCCCCTCGGTGTGGTCATGGCGCGTCTGCGAGCCATCGACGCCGAGTGGAAGAAGAGGCCTGACCCGTTGGGCGACCTGATGCGGCTCCGCAAAGGCGAGGACTGGACCGCGTGAGCATCGCCCCCGACACGCGGATCCTGGCGGCGGTTCCGCCATCCAAGCTCAGCGTCGTCCCCCGGAACACATGGGACGACGTGGCCGGCGGCCGCGCTCGGCTCGCCCAGATGTTTGGCAGTGCGAGGCGCGACCGCTATCCTCACAGCCGCGTTCGGCGAACTCCTAGGCCTTCTCAGGCCTCTCCGTGTCACCTGATCCATGGCAACAACACGAGGGCCCAAGGGCTGGCCCTTCTTCATAACCTCGTTTTGCTGTAGTCCTCATGCTCACGGCTCTCGATCTCTTCGCTGGCGCGGGCGGCGCCACACAAGGCCTCAAGAATGCTGGCTTCCATGTGCTCGCGGCAGTGGAGGAGGCGGCTGATGCCGCCCGTACCTTCTCCGTAAATCATCCTGAGGTGTCGGTCCTAGCCCGGGACATCCGCAGCGTGGACCCGCGAGCGCTGCGAAGACAGCTCGAGCTTTCAGTTGGCAGTCTCGACCTGATCACTGCGTGTCCTCCCTGTCAGAGCTACTCGACGCTCGGCAGGATGGATGCGTCGGACTCGCGGAACGACCTGATTGCAGAGATCGAACGCTTTGCGCGAGAGTTCCTCCCTGCCGCGGTCCTCTTCGAGAATGTCCCGGGGGTAGCGCGCGACCCGCGCTTTGAGTGCCTTCGAACGAAGCTCCAGAGAGCCGGATACAATGACTTTCGAGCCTACGATGTGTTTGCCTCGGACTACGGTGTTCCACAACGACGACGCAGACTTATCGCGATAGCCATTCGCGTGAGGGCTAGGAGCCTGCTGCCCGATGACTTGGACACGATGGTGCCCGACTCTTTCGACGCGACCGCACCGAACGCTAGTGACGTGATCGACCTCGCCGGACCGATCGACGGCACGAGCGATCCGCTTCACCGCGCTCGCAGGCCGACGCCTTTGGTCCTGGAGCGCATTCGCGCCATTCCGCCGGGAGGAAATCGATTCGACCTCCCGCCGCACCTTCAGTTGGCCTGTCACAAGCGGATCAAGCGAAAGGGAGCGTGGGCACCCTACGGAAGGATCCGGCGGACGGGGCCGGCCCCTACGATGACAACCAAGTGCACCACGCCGTCATGCGGTCGTTTCGTCCACCCGAGCGAGCACCGCGGTATCAGCCTCCGCGAAGCTGCCCTCTTGCAGACATTCCCGCCGAGCTATCGATTTGTAGGTACCCATGAGTCCATCGAGCGGCAGATCGGCAATGCGGTGCCCGTCAGGCTTGCGGAGGCGCTGGGTCTCGCCGTTAGGCGCTGCGTCGAGACAGCGAGAGAGGGGAAGGCGGCGTGAGCGACAAAGTAGGTCTGGAGCTGAAGTTTCTGGGAGCGTTGGTCGAACAGCTCGGAGCGCAGATGTATCCCAGTGCCACCGCGACGATCGCCGAGCTCATCTCCAATGCGTGGGACGCCGACGCCGCGAACGTGTGGGTACAGTTTCCCTTCGGCGAGCCGTGGACGGAGAGCTCCAAGATCGTCGTGCTTGACGATGGGCACGGCATGACCCACACCGAGGCGGCGGATCAGTACCTTGTCGTCGGTCGCAAGCGTAGGGTAGAAGCGAACTCGGACCGGTCCCGAGGGGGTCGGCCTCTTCACGGACGAAAGGGGATCGGCAAACTGGCGGCTTTCGGGACGGCGCGGATTCTCGAGTGCTACAGCGTGGCCCAGGCCTCACCGACGGAAGAGGTGCATCCGATTGACTTTCGTTTGAACTACGACCACATCCGCCTTCGACGGGCGGGAGGCAGCTACGCGGCGGAGCGCGCTCGCGATCTGTCCTCTCTGGTGTCGCCGTGTGGCAAAGACATCGTCCACGGCACGCGCATCACCTTGTCCGGACTCCGCATGAAGCGAGCCATCGGAGAGGAGCGTTTTCTCAACTCCATGTCGAGGCGCTTCGCTCTGGACGCGAACAGGATGCGAATCTTCTTTAACGGTAAGCCACTCTCACGCTTCAACTACAACGTGCAGATTCGACTGCCTCGCGACATGACAGGCGACAGGTCCAGAAGAAGCCTGCACGTGGATGGTGATTGGGCAACTGAAGAGCTCTCCGATGGCCAACGGGTTCGGTGGTGGATCGGATTCACAGAGAGGCCGCTGGCGGACGAGGGCCAGCGCGGGATATCGGTGATTGCGCGTGGAAAGATGGCTCAGCGGCCGTTTCACTTCGAGCGGGTCGGTGGCGTGTCGAATCAGCTCGGACTCGAATACATGGTTGGGGAGGTGGAGGCGAATTGGCTAGACCAGGGTCTGGATATCGAGGAGGATCGAATCCAGGCGAATAGAGACCAACTGAGGCTGGAGGACGATACTCTGGATCCCTTCCTTGCGTGGGGGCGCAAGTTGGTGGCATGGTCTCTTCGAGAGCGCCGCGAGCTGCGCACGGGAACGGTGAAGGAAGAGATCGACGCCGAGCTAGAGGCGCTGCTAGCACCGTTCACGACGGATCAGCGTAAGGCGCTCCGTCGTATTCCGACTGCCCTTGCGGCAACAGAGATGTCGCCCGCCGAAGTCATGCGAGTCATGCACGAAGTGGTGAACGCGCGCGATGACCAACTCGTGCGTCAGATGTGGGAAGATATCGACAAGGAGGCACCCGACGCACAGGTCCTGATCTGGGACGTCATCCATCGGTTCGGGCTTATTGACGCGCGTCGTAACCAGACGATCATCGAGACGAGGCTCAAGGCTATCGATCAGCTGAAAACATACGTGGAAGAGGGGGCGAAGGAAGTGCCGACCATTCACCGGCACATCAAGGAGAATATCTGGTTGCTCGACCCACGTTGGCACCTATTGGGAGATGAGGTTCGCGTGGAGAAGCTGGGGATCAAGTATGAGCCCGATCCGGATGTAGGGAAGCGCATGGACTTTCTGTTCGCGATGCAGCCTTCGGCCCCGTCAGCCGTGGATGAGATCCTCGTTGTCGAGATCAAGCGGGCCAAGACGAGTGGCGGGCGCGTTTACAAGGCATCCGCCGGGGAGGTGGCGAAGTTCCTAGACTATCTTGGCCAGGTTAAGGAATGGTGCGCGCACGACAAGAACCCGCCCAAGATTAGCGGCATCATGATAGCAGCGGGGTTTACGGATGGGGCTAGCATGAGAAAAAACTTGGAGATGCCAGGCGTCCGGTCCCACTACCGCACGTGGAACAGAGTGATCAACGAGACGGAACGCCTGCATCGCGGATGGCTCACGGTGGCGACGAAACGGGCGGACTTGACACGTGCTGAGGCTGGACTGTAGAGATTCGGATTCCGATGTGTCGGTAATGCGGATACCCGGGTGTGGTGACGGGAGGGGCGGGATTCCGGTCGCCAGTCAACGCGGTGGACCCATCGCCCCGCAGAAGCAACTGGATCGGTGGCTGAACGCGTCAAGCGAACTCCGCGGGTTCGGTTCCGGGCGGGCGCTTACTCGCCTCACTCGGCTTCACGCGGACCGGCGGGAGCCCTCCCAACGTCTTGCTCAGGGGACGAGATAAGCGAGTACCCATATGATGTATGACACGGGCTGGCCCAAATCGCGGTTAGTTCAACGATTCATGCTTGCGGGGCGGGCAATGACCTGCCAGAATGTCCTTAGATGGCACGGAACGCCCCCGCACGGCACTACCGAGTGGGCCTCTCCCTCGGGATATCGTCCGGCTCTTCCCTCAGTGATGCCGTCGCCCATGATGGGTTCGTTCCTGTCCGTTGCCCGGATGGACCACGTTGCCCCCGCGTGCGACGCGGCCAACGTGCTCGCGGGCGCGAGGCATCCCACCATGCCCTTCCGCTGCTGCCCATGCCGGAGCCATTTCTCTGTTCGGCAGGGAAAGGGCATGGGCGCTCGAAGCTCGGGTATCAGGTCTGGGGTATAGCCGTCTATGTGCTCACCACCGGGCTAACGGCCCGGTCTTCCATGCAGTTGCACCGTGACCTCGGCGTGACGCAGAAGTCGCCGTGGTACTGCGCCCACCGCATCCGGAGGACTTGGGGCGACAGCCCGGCCATATGGTTCGCAGGCCTCGTCGAGATTGACGAGACCTACTTCGCGGGCACGAAGACGAACATGCCGAAGCCGAACTGGAAGCGGCAGGCCATGACCGGCACGGGCACCGTCGGAAGGACGGCAGTGGCGGGAGTCAAGGATTGGTACGCGGGCGAGGTGGTCGCCACCGTCGTCTCCCGCACGGACGCCGAGCCGCTCCAGCGGTTCGCCCGGGTAGTGGTGGAGCCGGGCTCCACCATCATCACCGATGACCACGGCGGATATCGCGGGCTCCGGGACTACACCCACGCCCCCGCCAAGCACTCGGCCGGCGAGTGTGTCCGAAGGCAGGCCCATACCAAGGGGATCGAGTCATGCTGGAGCATGCTGAAGCGCCGGTACATCGGCACCCACCACTATATGAGCGTGAAGCATTCGGAGCGGTATGTGGACGAGTTCTCGGGGCGGAACAACATGCCGGACGCAGACACGCTCAACCAGATGGACGCACTCGCCGGTGGATTCGTCGGGAAGCGGTCACGCTATGGTGACCTGCCGGCCAAGGTACCACGATGAAGAGATCGAATGGCCGCTAACAGGTCTCTTACACGCGCCAAGCGAGCGAGGAACGACGAGTTCTACACGCAACTCCCCGATATAGAGAACGAGCTCCGTCACTACACACAGCATTTCCGCGGCAAGGTGGTTTACTGCAACTGCGACGATCCTCGCGTCTCCAACTTCTTTCATTATTTCTCCTACAACTTCAAACGGTTGGGCTTGAAGCGTCTTATCACCGCCTGCTACAAGAACCAAGCTCGTGACCTTTTCAGTCGCCACGACTCGGAGCGAGCAATATGGCTCGAATACACGGGTAACCCTAGGGGTGGCAGACTGCCCGAAGTTAGAGACATTGGCATCCGTGAGTTCGAAGGGGACGGAGATTTTCGAAGTAGCGAGTGCATCAGGCTCTTAGCGCAGGCTGATATTGTGGTGACGAACCCGCCCTTCTCGTTGTTTCGTCAGTACCTGCGGCAATTGATACAACACGGCAAGAGGTTCCTGATTCTAGGAAGCCAGAACGCGATCACATACAAGGAAGTGTTTCCCTTAATCAAGGATAACAAGGTTTGGCTGGGTGTCACGCCGAAGGGTCAAGATATGCTGTTCGATGTGCCGGAGGACTACGCAGAGATACTAGAGACCACTGCGAGGGAAGGGAGCGCCTATAGAGTCGTCAACGGAGTCATCAAGGGACGCTTAGGTAACGCCGCATGGTTCACTAATCTCAACCACGCCAAGCGGCAGGAACAGTTGATCCTCTACCGCAGGTATTCACCAAACGAGTACCCGCACTACGACAACTACGATGCGATCAATGTCGATAAGGTGGCTGATATCCCGGACGACTACGGTGGCCCAATGGGAGTTCCCATTACGTTTCTTGACCGGTATAATCCCGATCAATTCGAGATATTGGGAATAGCAAAAACATGGTTTGGAGCGGCGACAAAGACGTACCTGCCCCAAGTGCAGATCAGCGGGTCGGGCAAGCGAAGCCAAGTTACCAAGCTGAATGATGGTCCAGTTCTTCGAATAGACGGTCCGATAAAGAAGACACACTACACGGTTGATGGATACCACTACAGGCAGGTCTATGCGCGAATCCTCATCCGTAATAGGAGACTGAAATCGTGAAGGTCGAACCGACGAAGATCACTGTCCGTGACCTTGTGAAAGACTACCATGATGACGGTGCCGGTGGAGTGGTAGGTTATGGCGGCACACTTGACATCCGGCCGCCGTTCCAACGTGAGTTCGTCTATACTGGTAAACAGCGTGATGCCGTCATGGAGACAATCAACAAGGGCTTTCCGCTGAACGTCATGTACTGGTCGGCTAGGAACGATCGGACCTACGAGATCATTGACGGCCAGCAGCGGACCATTTCCATCGCACAATATGTGAAGGGCGACTACTCCGTTGACGGGCTGTACTTCGACAATCTCCAGGATGACGAGCAGAGGCGGATCCTCGGTTACCAGCTAG
Source organism: Vicinamibacteria bacterium (assembly GCA_965232015.1). GTDB lineage: Bacteria > Acidobacteriota > Vicinamibacteria > Marinacidobacterales > Marinacidobacteraceae > JAJEAO01. Next base: position 3,784,002 of record OZ246946.1, read on the forward strand.
ATGTGTATGTGTGCGATGGGACCGCGAGTGAGAAGCTCGCGTGGTTTAAGATCATCAATATCGCTGGTGAGAGGCTCACACGCCAAGAGTTGCGGAACGCCGTTTATGCCGGGTCGTGGTTGTCGGATGCCAAGCGGCACTTCAGCCGGACCGGATGCGCGGCCTATAAGATCGGCAGTGCCTATGTGAGAGGCAAACCGGTCCGACAGGACTACTTGGAGACCGCGATCAAGTGGATTAGTCGCGGCAAGATTGACGAGTACATGGGGCAGCATCAACACGATTCTGATGCGACGGAGGTCTGGAGGCATTTTCGTAGTGTGATCGAATGGGTAGAGTCGTGCTTCAAGACGCGGCCTAAGTTGATGCGAGGCGTGGATTGGGGTTCGCTCTACAGTGACTATCGGGACGCTCCGATTGATCGGAAGCAAATCGAGGCGGAGACGAAGCGGCTGATTGCTGATGACGACGTGAAGCGGCAGTCTGGGATCTACGCTTACGTTTTGACGGGCGACGAGAGACACTTGAAGATTCGGGCGTTCAGTCAGACAATGAAGCAGCGCGCATATGAGTCGCAAGACGGGCGGTGTGCGATGTGTGGCGAGCAGTTCAAACTCAGTCAAATGGAGGCGGACCACCGGACACCGTGGAGTCGAGGCGGACCGACAGTCCAGGCGAACTGCCAGATGCTGTGTAGAGACTGCAACCGACGGAAAGGGGCGAGGTGACCGCGATCGGCACGAGGGGGCAGACGCCGGAGAGTCAGACGGGCGAGCCCGAGGAACGCGGTCGCCCGGTGAAGGTTCGGCTTTCACCGCCGATCTTTGACTCGACGGAGAGCATCGCCCGGTCGATTTTTGCTACGCCTCGGAAGAAGCGGAATGAGTGGCGATTCGTCCGGGAGTCGGAACGCAAGTAACCGGGGCGTGGGTACTCACGCATATGGTGGCCCTTGCTCACGTGGTCCAGCTCGAACCCCGCCGATTCGAGCGCGGTGCATCCGAGGAGGGGCTCAGTGCCGTCGGCCGCGAAGATGACGGTCACTCCCACCATCTCGCCCAGGATCTCCAGCTCACCGGTCGCGATGCCGAAGTCGCGGCCCGCCGGGACTCGATCGCGGAGAGGCCGAGGCGGCGTGGTCAGCCGAAGACGACCGGCACCCAGAACACCGCGAACAGGCTCGCGAGCGCGGCTCCGATGAGGTTCGCGCCGATTCCCGCGCGCACGAGCTGCGGGACCGTGAACAGTCCGGTGCCGAACACGATCGCGTTCGGGGGGGTGGCGGCGGGCAGCATGAAGGCGCACGACGCCGCGACGGTGGCGGGGACGAGCAGCACCAGCGGCGGGATCCCGGCGGCGGCCGCGACGGTCGCGAGGATGGGCACGATCATCGCGGTCGAAGCCAGATTCGAGGCGAGTTCCGTGAGCAGGATCACGGTGAGGGTCACGAGCACCACGAAGACCGGCGTGGGCAGATCGGAAGCCGTCCCGATCTGGGCGCCGAGGATCCGTGAGAGCCCGCTCACCTCGAGTCCGTTCGCGAGCGAGAACCCGCCCCCGAACAGGATCAGCACGTCCCACGGGATCTTCGAGCCCGACTTCCAGTCGAGGATCCGCTCCCCGTCCTTCCCGGCGGGGACGAGGAAGCAGGCCACCGTCGAAGCCATCGCGATCGTGGAGTCGGTGATCAGCGAGCCGGTCGGCAGCAGCGCCGTCCACACCGGCCGCAGGATCCAGGCGAGGGCGGTGGCGCCGAACAGCACGGCGAGGCGCTTCTCCGGCCGCGAGATGGGGCCGAGCGCCTCGTAGGCGGCCCGGATGGGAGCGTCCCCTCCGGGGATCTCCCGGATCCGGATCGGGAAGGCGATCCGGGTCAGCCACAGCCACACCGCGGGCAGGAATACGAGTGTCATCGGCAGCGCGAACAGAAGCCAACGGAGGAACGAGATCCGGATGTTCAGCGTGCTCTCGAGGAAACCGGCGAGGAACACGTTCGGAGGGGTGCCGATGAGCGTGGCGAACCCGCCGATCGATGAGGCGTAGGCGCAGCCGATCATCAGGCAGACCGCGAACGGGAACTCGCCCGGGCCCGGCCGCCGGTCGGGTCCGTGGACGGCGTCCGAGACGGCGGCCGCGACCGCCACGCCGATCGGCATCATCATCGCCGCGGTCGCGGTGTTCGAGACCCACATCGAGAGAAACGCCGACGCCGCCATGAACCCGAGGACGATCCGCGATGGCGATCCTCCGATGGCGAGGACGATCCTGAGCGCCATCCGCCGGTGGAGCCCCCACCGCTGCATCGCCGCCGCGAGCATGAACCCGCCGAGGAACAGATAGACGAGGTGGTTCGCGTAAGGGGCGGCTGCGTCCGCCGCCCCGGTGATGCCCAGGACCGGAAGCAGGACCAGCGGCAGCAGCGAGGTCACCGCGAGCGGCGCCGCCTCGGTGACCCACCAGACGGCCATGACCGCGGCCACCGCGAGCATCCGCTGGGCCTCGCCCGGCATCCCGGGGACCTCCACCAGCGGGATCCCGATCAGAAGCGCCAGTCCGAGAACCAGACCGATGCGCTGGCGTCCCCAGCGCCCGGTCACGCTCATGCCGGAAGCACTCGCCATTGGGCGGTCAGGCCCCCCCTTGTCGCTGGACGAAGCGTCCGAACAGGGGGACTGCGAACGAGTAGCGTCCGTAACGGTTGCGGAAGACGAGACCGCGCGATGCGAGGGCGCCGAGCATCTGATGGATGTGGCTGGGGCTGAAGGGCTTTTCGAGCATCTCCTTCGATCGCTCGGCTAGCTCCCGGACGGCGAACTCGCTGTCGGGCTGCGCGCGGCTCGCGGCGACCCGCAGCAGATCCCGCTGCCGGTCGGTCAGTCGGGCCCAGCGGCCGGAGAAGAAGTCGGTGTCCAGCTTGGCTTCGATCTCCCGCGCCGGCACGGTGGGAGTCTGCCCCTGCTCGAGCCGCAGGAGGAACGCATCGAAGACCTCGCGGCAGATGAACTGGACGAAATACGGATAGCCCGCCGACATCCGGACGATCTGCCCGACCGACTTCCGGTCCAGCCGGAGTGGACAGGCGGCGTCCTCGATCGGTTTCCGGATGGCGTCCACGCATTCGGCCTCGCTCAGGCGTTCGAGGAAGCACACGCGAAACATCCGCTCGGCGAACGTGCGAGCTTCGACCATCTGCGGAAACAGCGTCGGGAGCCCCGAGAGGACCAGCAGGACCGGCACGCCCTGGCGCTGGAGGCTCTGGAACGCATCGAGGAGGAGCGAGAGCGGGAACTCGCGCCGGTCCGGATGGTCCCGGAGGTTTTGCGCTTCGTCGTAAGCGAAGACGACGCCGCGGGCGGCGCCCGATGCCGCGATGACTTCCCATGCGGTCAGGATGACGCCCTTGAACTTGTCCACGGCGAGCCCGGGGGTCTCGTCGTAGATCGCAAGGAGCCGCTCGAACGAGAGTGGCTCTTCGGACTCTGCCGGACCCGATGCGAAGCCGATGGCCGGGGGCGCCGCCCGCCGCTGGCCCAGTGCTCCCGTGATCAGCGCCAGATCCGCACACAGACGGACGGCCAGATTCGATTCGGTCGCGCTGGCGGCCTCAGAGAGATCCGCGCCTGCCCAGCGCCAGCCCTGTTCGTGGGCGATGGGCCGCAGGGTCTCCAGCAGGACCGTCTTGCCGACCCCACGGAGCCCGGTGAGCACGAAGTTCTCGAAGACGGCTGTCTGCTCCAACAATCGGCGGAACTCGTCCCGTTCCGCATCTCGCCCCGCCAGGTAGGGCGGCGCGTGCCCGGCTCCGGGTCGGAACGGATTCGGGAAGCCCGCGGACGACATGCTCATGGAGACAATATAACATCAGACCAAACACTGACGTTAGTTCATAACAAGACAGTCGCCGCCGAACCAGGTGAAGTTGGCCTGTTCGGCTTCCGTCCGAGGCGCCGGTGCGTCCTTCGGGGCGGATCTCAGTTCTGGTCGGTGGCGCTCGGGGCGCGGCCGAGGCTGAGCAGGTTGGCGAGCAGGCGGTAGGCGCCCGGCGTCCCGGCGGGGAGCTGGCGCCACAGCCCGAGCCCGAGATAGAGCCAGCGACCCTCGCCGTGGCGCGCCTCGACCAGGATGCCGCGCTTCTCGCCGGCGTTGTACTGGAACGGGTCTTCGGAGGCGAGCAGATCCCGGTAGCGGGGATCCTCCGAAGGCGCGAGGAAGTAGAGCCCGCGCTCCTGGACCCAGCCGTCCCAATCGTCGTCGCCGATCGCGTTCGGTGTGCGGAACACCGGGTGTTCGGGGATCAGGACATTCATCGGGGCTTCCTCCACGGTGATGCGGCCCCGGCCGACCGAGACCGGGTAGGGCCCCCACGGTCCGGCGTTGAACTCGAACTTGTTGTACTGGACGAGGAGCGTCCCGCCGCCCTCCACGAAGTCGAGGAGCCGCTGGTTGTGGGTGCGGAGGTCGGGCCGGGCGAGGTAGGCGCGCACGCCGAGCACGATCGTGTCGAAGCGCGACAGGTCGCCCTCGGCGAGATCCTGCTCGTCGAGGAACGAGAGAGCCACGCCGAGCTGTTCGATCGCTTCCGCGACCTCGTCCCCGACCCCTTCCACATAGCCGACCCGGACCGGCGCGACGACCGCGTCGAGGACGCGCGCCTGCGCCTCGGCGGGCCGGAACAGGTAGCGGGTCTCGATGTGGTGGTAGGCGATCTCCCGGACCGTCTCGGCGTAGGCCGGACCCCCGTCCTCGGGCCGTGCTTCGGCGGACAGCGCGAAGCGACCGTCGGCGCCGCCCTCGGGCGCGCTCACTTCGAATTCCACCCGGAGCTCGCCGGGGCCGTCGAACGCGACCCGCGCGTCGGGAGGCTCCACGGTCCAGCCGTCGGGCGCATGGAGAACGGTCCGGTAGGCGCGTGGTCCGCTGCCGCGATGGACGACGGACACCGAGAGTCGCCGCGTTTCCCGGCCCCGGGGGAAGACCACGATCTCCGGCGAGACCGCCACCGAAGCGGCGGGGAGCACCGAAACGCTCTTCTGCTTTTCGGTCCCGACCCACGGTCCCTCGTAGCGGTACTCGACCGGCAGGCGCACGAACGCCTCCACCGCGTCGGCCCCTTCGCCCGAACGGAACGCGACGAGCGCCTCGACCGGAGCGGGCCGCGCCGGCGCGCCGAACAGCTCGGGCGACTCGGGAACGAAGCGGTCCCGGCCGGGGACGTCCCGCCAGGGCTGCCGACTCAGCGCCGCGTCCGCCGCCGCCTCGATGCCGAACTCGATGCGGAGCGCGGTCCCGGGCCCCATCTCGAGGGGCAGATCCCCGGCGCCGAACGCGGGTGGGGGAGGCCGCCGCGGCGGTCCGGGTCGGGGCGCGTCCGCCTCCGCGCGTCCCGCCGCCACGCTCCAGCCGTCCGGCGCGTCCAGCCGGACGCCGGTCACCGTGATCGGCGCCACCGGTCCTCCGAGCACCGAGACGGTGGCGGCGAACCGCCCGCCCGGAACGACGTGACCGGCGTCGCTGACCGCCTCGGCCACCAGGCCGTGGGCGAGGGCGATCGCCTCGGCGATCTGCTCCTCCCGCTTCTCCATCCGGTGCGCGACCTCGAAGCGACTCGCCTCGGTGAGCCCCTCGGGGAGAGCGTCGCTGCGGAGCGAACGAACTTCAGCCAGCGCCCGGCGCAGACCGGGCAGGGCCTCCCATGGCGCGGTCGCCGAGAACCCATCCTGCGCTTCGGCCACCGCGGCGGCGAGCCGGTCGAGTCGTTCCGAAGCCTCGGCGACGGCCCCGTCCTCGCCCTCGAGGAAGGCGGCGATCCGGGTGACCCCAACCGGGAGCGGGCCGAACAGCCCTCCGGCGGCCGCGGCGTCGCCCGCGACGAGCGGACCGCCCCGCGTCGGGACCAGGGTGGTGGGGCCGGTGAGCGCGCCCGGAGCGCGGACCTGTCCCATGCCCTGGCACCGGTGCGCCGAGCGGGCTTCCTGCCCGAGATCGGCCCACGTCCTTCCGAGGAGCGGATCCCAGACCGCGGTCGCGATCTCGACGACCTCTCCGGCGCCACGGCCTCCTCCGCCGCCGACGCCGCCCACGAATAGTCGCTCGGCCCGCCACGGCCGCAGCCCGAGCTCGAAGTGCTCCGGGAACCGGTTCGGGTCCCCGGCGGCGTCGAACGCGAGGTGGGTGATCCGCCCGGTCGCCTGGTGGTGCTGGCCGCCGCCGGCGCCCTCCGGAGGAAGGGTCAGGATCACGTCCGGGCGAAGCTCCCGGATCATGCGGACGATCTCGCCGAGCGTCTCCTCCTCGCCCCACTTCTCGAGCGTTTCCTCGGCGCTGAACGAGTAGCCGAAGTCCGAGACCAGCCCGTAGTACTGCTCCACGCCGTCCAGCCGATGCGAGGCCGCGAGCTCCTCGGTCCGGAGCACCCGGAGCCCGTCGAACAGTTCGGGGCCGATCTCGTTCTGTCCCCCGCCGCCGCGCGTCAGCGTCAGCAGCGAGACCCGGGCGCCGAGCCCGCGGCTCAGGAGCGCGTGGAGCGCGCTGTTCTCGTCGTCCGGATGGGCGGTGATCGTGAGCACGGAGACGCCGGATGCGACTTTCCGGAGCTTGAGCCCGAGTCCGGTGGCCCCGCGGTCCTCCGCGGCGGGCCGGATCTGCGCCGCCGCCGGGGTGGCGACCGCGAGCGCGAGGAGCGCGATTCCCAGCCACCGCGCGGCGCCGCGCCATGCTCTCGGCGACTCCGGAAGGCTCCTGGTGGCGAGGTTCGTCATGGCGTACTCCTTACTCCGGGTTCCGGGCTTTCTTCCGGGGGCGGCCATAATGCCCGCCCGCGGAGCGGCGGCCCGCCCTTCTCCGGTCCCGGGATGCGATCGCAACCCGGCGCCGGCGCGGAAGACCGCGGCCGCAGCGAGTCTAACGATCGGCCCCGCCGCTCCGGGCGGCCCCTCGATGAGTTCCACCGGCGATCAGCCCCCGTCCCCGACCGGCCTGTTCCGGACCTGGCGACGGCTCTACGGCGCCGTGCTCGTCGTGGCAGTTCTGACCTACGGGCTCCTGTTCCTCTTCTCCCGGGCGTTCGCGCCCTGACGCCGGCGCGATGCAGACCCTCGACTGGATCGTCGTCGCCGCCTATTTCGGGCTGATCGCGACGATCGGTTATCTGACCGGTCGGGGCAACCGAGGCATCGAGGATTACTTCCTCGCGCGCCGCTCGATGCCGTGGTACGCCATGGGTCTTTCGGTGATGGCCACCCAGGCGAGCGCCATCACCCTGGTCGGCACGACCGGGCAGGCCTATGTGGATGGGATGCGGTTCATCCAGATCTACTTCGGGCTGCCGATCGCCATGGTGATCCTCTGCTTCACCCTGGTGCCGCTGTTCTACAAGGCGCGGGTCTTCACCGCCTACGAGTACCTGGAGAAGAAGTGCGGCCCGCGGACGCGCTCGCTGACCGCGCTCCTGTTCCTGTTCGGCCGGGCGCTCTCCGGAGCGGTCGTGATCTACGCCCCGTCGGTCGTCCTGGCGGTCGTCTTCTCGCTCGACGCCACCCTCACGATCCTGCTCATCGGCGGCTTCGCCACCGTGTACACCGCGCTCGGCGGGATGCGAGCGGTCATGTGGGTGGAGACGTGGCAGATGCTCATCATCTTCCTCGGCATCCTGTTCTGCCTCGGATCGGTGATCTGGGGGCTTCCCGACGAACTCTCCGTCGGGGAGGCGTTGCGGCTGGCGGGGGCCACCGGACGGCTGGAGACGATCTCGTTCGATCCCGACCCGCGGCTCACCTACACCGTCTGGACCGGGTTGCTCGGCGGACTGTTCCTGATGCTCTCCTACTTCGGGTGCGACCAGAGCCAGGTGCAGCGCTACCTCACCGGCCGCTCGCTCCGGGAGAGCAGGCTGTCGCTGCTGTTCAACGGCTTCGCCAAGATCCCCATCCAGTTCGTGATCCTGCTCACCGGGGCGCTCCTCTTCGTCTTCTACCAGTTCGAGAAGCCACCGGTCCTGTTCGACCCGGTGACCCTCGAGGAGACCCGAGCCGCGCGGCCGGAGGCGTTCGGGGAGGCCGAATCGCGCCACGACCTCGCGTTCACCGAGCGCCGGGGCGCGGCGCTCGCGTTCGCCGGCGCCGCCACCGAGACGGAGGCCGATGCCGCCGAGGCGCGGTTCCTCGCCGCCGACGCCGCCTTCCAGGAGGCGCGCACCGACGCGATCCGGACGGCGTCGGAGGCGAAGGGTGAGCCGTGGACGGACACGAACCACGTCTTCCCGACCTTCGTGTTCACCCAGCTCCCCGCCGGGATCGTCGGCCTCATCCTCGTCGCGGTGCTCGCGGCGGCCATGTCCACGGTCGAGTCCGAGCTCTCGGCTCTATCCACCGCGAGCGTCGTGGACTTCTATCGGCGCTTCCGCGAGCGCGCCGGCAAACACGCCGACGAGAGGCACTACCTGCGCGCGGGGCGGGTCGGCATCCTGTTGTGGGGGGCGATGGCGACCGGAGCGGCGCTCTACATGGGACGCCTGGGCTCCGCCGTGGAGGCGGTGAACCGCATCGGGTCCTTCTTCTATGGACCCATCCTCGGCGCCTTCGTCCTCGCGGCCGCCTTCCCCGCGCGCGGGGCGCGGCGCGCCTTCCCCGCCGTTCTCGCCGGGATCGCCGCGGTGTGGGCGGCCGACCTGCTCCCCCGCGCCCTCGGCGTGGAGGGGATCAGCTACCTCTACTACAACCTGATCGGGGCCGCGGCGTGTGTGCTCACCGGGGTTCTGCTCGGAGCCGCCGACCGGTCGCCGCAACGTTCGTGAACGCCCGGCGCTTCCGCCTGCGACTCCGGCTGCGGGAACGGCTCACCGGCGCGTTCCGGACCCTCGCCGACGGCCGCTGGAGCGAGACGCCGGGATTCTTCACCGGCCTCACGATCGGGATCGGGGCCCTTGTCGGCGGGGCGATCGTCCTGTTCATCGTGGTCACCGAGCGTCTCGCCGAAGCGGTGGTCCACGGCGACTGGCTGGGAACGGCCCGCTACGGCGCGCCGATCGTGGGCACGCTGGTCGCCGGGTTCCTGCTGCATCGCTGGTTTGACGAAGCCCGCGGCAGCGGCGTGCCCCAGACGAAGACCGCGCTGGTGGCGCGCGACGGGCGCATCCCCCTGCGGACGCCGCTCGGCAAGTTCCTCTGCGGCACCCTCACCCTCGGCAGCGGCGTCCCGCTCGGGCGCGAAGGTCCTTCCGTCCAGATCGGCGCCGGCCTCGCGGCGTGGATCGGCGATCGGTTCGGGCTCGACAACGCCCGCCGCCGGGAGCTGATCCCGGTGGGGACGGCGGCGGCGATCGCGGCGGCCTTCAACACCCCGCTGGCGGCCATCCTGTTCTCGCTCGAGGAGATCGTGGGGAACCTGCACGCCCGGGTGCTGGGGTCGGTGGTGCTGAGCGCGGTGGCGAGCTGGCTGGTTCTCCGCCTGTCGCTCGGGGACGAGCCGCTGTTCCCGGTGCCCGCCTACGAGCTGAACCATCCGGCGGAGCTGCTGGTGTACGCGGCGCTCGGCATCGCCGGGGGGTTGCTCTCGGTGGGTTTCGTCCGGGGGCTGCTGTGGCTGCGCGCCCGGTTCCAGTCGTTGCCGGCGGCCGGTCGCTGGTGCTACCCGGCGGTCGGGGGGCTGGCGGTGACCGCGGCGTGGGTCCTTCTTCCCGGCTCCTTCCAGGTCGGCTACGGCCCGGTGGGCGAGGCGCTCCACGGCCGCCTTCCGGTGGGCGCCATGGCCGCCATGCTGGCGCTCCACCTCGTCCTCGCCCTGATCGCCTACTCCTCCGGGAACGCCGGCGGCATCTTCGGTCCCAGCATCTTCATGGGGGCCATGTTCGGGGGCGTCGTCGGGAGCCTCGCGAACCAGTGGTTCGACTTCGCCGCCGGACCGGGGGCCTACGCCCTGGTCGGGATGGGCGCTGTCTTCGCGGGCGTGCTGCGGGTGCCGATGGCGTCGGTGTTCATGATCTTCGAGATCACCCAGAGCTACACCGTCATCGTGCCGCTCATGATCGCGAACCTGACGGCGTTTTTCACTTCCCGTCGGCTTCAGCCGGTCCCGGTGTACGAGGCGCTCGCGCTTCAGGACGGCGTCCGGCTGCCTCCCGCGGAGGGCGAGCTGCGCCACCCGGTGGTCCGGGAAGCGATGCGGCCGCCCCGCGAACTCCTCTCCCCCGATCTGACCGTGGAGGACGCGCTCGAACGGGTGGCGCTGAGCGGCCGGCGTTCGTGGCCGGTGGCTCGCGGGAATCGCCTCTCCGGCCTGATCACGCTCGTCGAACTCGAACGCTGCCACGCCTTCCGCCAGGATCACGCCCGCCTCGGCGAGCTGCTCGAGGGTCGCGACTACCCGCACGTCCACGCCGACGAATCCATTGACCACGTCCTCGCGCTCATGGGACGACTCCGGATGGACTCGCTCCCGGTGGTGAGCCGCGTGGACATCCACCAGCTCGAGGCCGTGATCAACGTGTCCGATCTGCTCGGCGCCTACGGCATCCCGCCCTCCGCCCGCGGGACCCACGGTCCGCCCCGGGGCGTCCCCGGATGACCCCATGGAACGCCACTCTCCAGAGTGGCGCGTGACGGCCAACCTGCGCTGCATCTTCCCGGGGGGCGGCTGAAGCGGCTCCACTCGCCGCCGGAGCCGCTGAGTCAAGGTGTGCGCGCCCTCCCCCGCAGGTAGATGGCGAACTATCCGGCCTTCGACGCCGGGAGTGGACGAAAAGACCACTTCACCCCCCCCCCGGAACAGCCACAGTTTGCGCCACTTCCGAGCTCTGCGGGCCACTTCGGGGCCGAAATCGCCCCAGAACCGCTTCAACTCTTCGATGCCGGATGCCGTCCAATCGGTGGCGTGACTGACCTGGGTTCAGGCGCGGGCGGCTTCCAGGGCAGCGATGTTCCGCGTCTCCCGGCTGAATTCGATCCCGATGAGATGAACGGGTTCACCCGAGGCCCGGTACTTCGCGGCGTAGTCCCGCTCGCGAAGCTGAGCCAGCGCGGCGCCGGTCGGCTCGCGCTCCACCACCTTGATGTCGAGGAGGAACACCTGTCCCCCGAATCGAACCGCCAGATCCGCCCGCCCCCGGTTGCTCGACTCCTCCACCGCGACTTCGAGCCCCGCCGCCTCCAGGTGGGAATAGCACACCGCCGCGTAGTAACCCTCGAAGCGCGCGATCTCGTTCCTCGTATGCCATTCGTACGGGATGGCGTCGAAGAAGGCGCGGAAGAACTTCTCGAGACCCGCGAAGTCGTTTTCGTGGAGCAGCGCCCGCAGCCGAGCCCCCGGCGTTCCGACCCGCGCCGGGGTCATGGCCTGGAGCAGGTTGCGGTTCAACGCCTGCCGTACTTCCCGGTTCGGATAGCCGAGCCGGTACACCGGGCCGTACCCGTCATCGCGCTCGTCGAGGATCGTCAGGTAGCCGGTCTGGAACAGGAGCGCCTCGGGCTCGATTTCGTCCACATCGAAGGCGGAGAGCAGCTCGTCCGTGCCGGTCATTCCGGCGAGGTCAGGGGAAAGTACGCCGCGTCGTCGCAGGACATCGATCAGGAAGCCGGGGGTGGACGTGGTGAACCAGTGGGCCTGGAACTTCCGGGAGTCGAGCAGGAGAAGGATGCCGTAGGGGTTGTACAGCCGCTCCGGGCCGCGCCAGGAATAGCCGTTGTACCAGTCGCGGATGCGCTCGCGATCGAGTCCTTCGAGCTCCGGAGCAAAGACTTCGTCCAGGTCGGAATCGGTGTAGCCGCAGATGTTGGCGAACCTCAGGTGCAGCGTGATGTCGGTGAGGTTGTTCAGATCCGAGAAGAGGCTGACTCTGGTGAACCGGCTCACTCCGGTGAAGAAAGTGAACCGCACATGCGCGTCCGCGGACTTCACCGTGCCGTAGAAGCCGCGCAGCAGGTCGCGGTTCGCCCGGGCCTGTTCGCGGTCATCGAGGGCGTCGAGGATGGGCTTGTCGTACTCGTCCACGAGCACGACGACCCGCTGCCCGGTGTCGCGATGGAGGGACTCGAGAAGGTTCAGGAAACGCCCGGACGCCGTCCGGAAACGGGAAGACACGCCTGCCTGCCGCTCCGCGGCCAGGAGCCGCTCCGCGATGCGAGCCTCCAGGAATCCGGGCTCCCGATAGCTGCCGCCGCTGAAATCGAACCGGATCACCGGAGAACGGACCGACCAGTTCCACCCGTCGTGGATGGCGAGACCCCGGAAGAGAGACTCGTTCCCCTCGAAGAGTTCCTTGAGCGTGTCCACGAAGAGGCTCTTCCCGAACCGCCGGGGGCGAGACAGGAAATAGTGCTTGCCGCCGTTCACCAGGCTGCTCGCATAGGCGGTCTTGTCCACGTAGTAGTAGCCCTCTTCGCGGATCTCCCGGAAATTCTGGATGCCCAGCGGCAGCTTGCTTTTCATGGCGACGACCCGGCCCGCATGGTACTGACGGGTTGGGGCGCTCCTTCTCCGGCGCTCGCCCGGGGTACTGTTCGCCTGGATGCGCGTCCCGGGGTTCGTCCTTCGCCGGTGGCCGGGCGAGGGCCGATCGTCGTGATCGCGGTGGTGCAGCGGGTCTCGTCCGCGTCGGTGACCGTGGAGGGGGAGCCGGTGGGCCGGATCGGGCGGGGGATTCTCGTCCTGCTCGGCGTCGAGGCCGGGGACGCCGAGGCCGACGCCGCCTGGCTGGCGCGGAAGATCGCCGGGCTCCGGGTCTTCCGTGACCCGGGAGGCGGTCCCGAACGCAGCGTCCGCGAGACGGGCGGAGCCTGTCTCACCGTCTCGCAGTTCACCCTTCTCGGCAACTGCCGCAAGGGTCGGCGGCCGTCCTTCACCCGCGCCGCCCGCGGTCCGGAGGCCGAAGGGCTCTACGACCGGTTCTGCGCGCTGCTGCGCGCCGAGGGGGTTCCGGTGGCGACGGGGCGGTTCGGCGCGATGATGGAGGTCGCGCTGGTGAACGACGGGCCCTACACGCTGATCGTCACCAGCCCGATGGCCGCCGCGCGCCGGGCGGAGGGTTCGGCGCCGAGGGGCTGACGAGGCGCGGAGTATCCTTCCCGGTTCGGGTGACGGTCGCCGAGGGCTTCCCCCGCTTCCGGATTCGGCTGAATCCGTCGTCCCGCGAGGTGTTCCCATGCGTAGTCCGATTCCCCGTTTCGTCGCCGTCGCGCTCCTGGCGGCCGTGGCCGCGGCGGCTGCCGGCTGCGCCGGCGGAACCGCGGATGCCGGGGCCGCGGGCGGGTCAGGCGACCCGCTGCTGCCCCCGACCATGGACTCCGAGGTCCTCGGGGTCCTGAACGGCGAGGAGATCGTCATCTCCGACCTCGCCGACAACGACCGCTACCAGCTCGCCCGGCTGCGCACGAACTACTTCACCGAGGTGCACGACCTCCTGCAGCAAAGCGCCACCCGGACCGCTCGCGAGCAGGTCATGGAGGCGGCCGCCGAGGGGATGGGGCTGACCCTGAACCGCTACTACGCCGAGGAAGTGGGTTATCCCGAGGTCTCGGACGAGGAACTCCAGTCGATCTACAACGCGAACCGGAACCAGTTCGGAGGCCGTTCCCTCGAGCAGATCGGCGCCGACCTGCGTCGGCAGATCGCGAACCAGAAGCTGGCGCAGATGATCGAGCGCCACGGCAACGTGATGCTGAACGAGGCGGAGTGGGAGCTGCGCGTCCCGGACTACCGGGTGGAGATCGAGACCGCCGGGCACGCCGCGCTCGGCCCGGAAGACGCGCCGGTGAAGCTGGTCGTCTTCTCGGACTTCGAGTGCCCCTACTGCCGCCGGTTCAACGTCGGCCTCGACGAGCTGCGCGAGCACGAGGACTACCGCGATCGGATCCAGATCGTGTTCCGGCACTACCCGCTGCGGAGCATCCACCCGCAGGCGCAGAAGGCGGCCGAGGCCTCGATCTGCGCCGGCGACCAGGAGCGCTTCTGGGAGTACCACGACGCGCTCTGGACCGACGAGAACCTGGGCCTCGAGACCCTCGAGCAGCATGCCCGCCTGATCGGCCTCGACACCGAGGCCTTCGCCGAGTGCCTCAACTCGGGACGGCACTACCAGCAGGTCCAGAACGACTTCGCGACCGCGCGCGACCTCGGCCTCGACGGGACTCCGGCCGTCTTCGCCAACGGGCGCTACCTCGGCGGCGCGCTGCCGCTGCCCAGCCTCATGCAGCAGATCGATCGGGAGCTCGATCGCTCCAACTGACGCGCGAGGAGAGGACCACCCAGATGCCCCGAACCGACATCCTCGCCCCCGAGGTCCGCGAATTCCTCGCGACCCGGGTGTTCGCCCACCTCGCCACCTCGATGGAGGACGGCAGCCCGCAGGTCTCCCCGGTTTGGGTGGAGACCGACGGCGACCTGATCATGGTGAACTCCGCCGTGGGGCGGGTGAAGGACCGCAACATCCGTCGCGATCCGCGGGTGGCGCTCTCGGCGGTGCACCCCGACGACCCCTACCGCTGTCTGATGATCCGGGGCCGCGTCGAGCGGATCACCGAAGTGGGCGCCGAGGAGGGCATTGATCGCCTCGCCCGCAAGTACACCGGGTCCGACCGCTACGAGTGGCGCCGCCCCGGAGAGGTCCGGGTCCTCTACTCCATCCGCCCCACGAGCGTCGCCACGATCCCCTGACCGGGGATCCTATGGAGCGCCGGTCTCCAGACCGGCACCTATGGGCGCTCCATAGAGAGACCGGCTCTTTCCGGTCGCGTTTCGCCGGGTTGCGAAGATCCGCGTCGTCCCGGAGCGCGACGATGGGTCAGGGCAGCGGCATCTCGCGGCCGGCGATGAACGTGCGCTCCACGCGGAGCGAGCGGAGGTCGTCCGGCGGCACGGTCAGCGGGTTGCCATCGAGCACGATGAAGTCGGCGTGCATGCCCGGGGCGATGGCGCCCTTCTCGTCCTCCTCGAAGGTGAACCACGCCGGCGCGCGGGTGTGGAGCCGCAGCGCCTCCTCGATGGATACCGCTTCCTCCGGGCCCTTGACCTCCCCGTCGTAGCCGCGACGGGTCACCGCGGTCCAGACCGTGATCAGCGGTCCGTAGGGCGCGGAGTCCGAGCCGTGGGAGACGCGCACTCCGGCGTCGAGGAGCGACTTCGTCGGGTTCTGGGTGGCCTCGCGTTCGGCGGTGAGCGCCTCCTCCGCGTAGGCGCCGAGCCCGACGGTGAACGAAGGCTGGCTGGCCACCGAGATCCCGCGTTCGGCCATGAGCGCGATCGTCTCGTCGGGGGGCTTCACCGCGACGTGGTGCATGTAGTGGCGGTGGTCGTCGCGGGGCAGTTTCTCGAGGATTCGGGCGATCTGCTCGGTGACCATCTTCACGCCGCCGTCCCCCATGGCATGGATGCCGAGCTGCCAGCCGAGCTCGTGGGCGCGTCGCGCCACCGGATGGAACACCTCCGCCGGGATCCGGATCGCCCCGAAGAAGTCCGGACGATCCTCGTACCCCTCCAGTGACCAGAACACCGGGGCGCTGAGCCCGCCGTCCACGCTCATCTTGATCGCCCCGATGCGGAAGCGGTCGTCCCCGTCGCCGGTCACGATGTCGAGCGCCTCGAGCGCCTCGATCTCGGCCCGGATGCCCTCCTCCGGATCGTCCCAGGTGTCGTGTCCGGGGCTCAGCCGGACCTGCATGGTCGCCCGGGGGAGCTCGTTCGCGTGGCGTCGGTACAGCTCCTGAACCGCCGCGATCCCGTTCGGGCGGACGCCGGCGATGTTCACGCTGGTGATCCCGAGCCGCGCGAGGGCCAGGAGGGACTCGCGCATGTCCTCGAAGCCCTGCTCCGGATCGAGGGGCGGCGAGGGCGGCATGACCCGGTCCACGATCCGGCGGGCGGCTTCGAGAACCCGCCCATTCGGCTCGCCGTTCTCGTCGCGGAAGATCCAGCCGCCCTCGGGATCGGGCGTGTCCCGGGTGATGCCGGCGAGTCGGAGCGCCTCCGAGTTGAGAAGGTAGGTGTGCGGGCCGCGGGTGAGGACGACCGGGTTCGCGGGCGCGGCCTCGTCGAGGAGCCACCGGTCGGGGACCCGCGCGTTGGGCCAGTCCATCCGGGTGAGTCCGCCGCGGACCCATTCGCCGGGTCCGAGCCGCTCCGCCTCGGCGGAGACGGCGGCGAACAGTTCCTCCGGCTCGGTCGCGGTCGCGGACCACTCGGGGAGCCCGGGGACGAGTCCATCCCGCCACGGCTGGAGCGTGCGTCCGGGGCCGAGGTGGATGTGGTTGTCGTTGAAGCCGGGCAGAACCGTGCGACCCGCGAGATCGGTCTCCGCCGCCGCGCCGCCCGGGAAGGCGTCGCGCACCTCCGCTTCCGATCCCACGGCGGCGAAGCGTCCGTCCACGACCGCGAACGCCTCGGCGATCCGGAAGTCGTCGTCCACCGTCACCACGACGGCGTTCGTGTAGATCGCATCGGCAGCGGGGCCGGCGGGAGCGCAGGCGGAGGCGAGCGCGAACAGGCAGCAGGCGGCGAGGGGGCGAAGACGGGTTCCGATCATGGGGCGACTTCGGAGCGTATGCGAATTCGGGCGTCCAGCCCCCGATGGAGCGCCTTGTGGAGCGCCGCTCCATGGGACGTCCGCTCCATGGGACATCCGTCGGGCGGGCCGGGAGGGCGGTGGTGGCCGGTGGCGCCTCATCCACCATCAGGAGTGCCGTGACACGTGGTATTTTTTCGCCATGTCTCCTGCCATGGATTCTGCCGGTCGGGTGGTCATTCCCAAGTCTCTTCGGGAAACAGCGCAGCTTCGCCCCGGGACAAGCGTCCGCTTCCGGCTGAAGTCGTCGGGAGTGTTGATCGAGCCGGCGCCCCTCTCCGTCAGATTCGAGCGCCGCGGCACCATGGTCGTCGCGAACGCGGGGACCCCGGTCCCGCCTCTTTCATCCGATGACGTCACGAGAGCGATCGCCGAGATCCGCGAGAACACCACGGACACCGAGCCAGACGAGTGATCCGGTTCTGCTGCGACACCAATGTCCTGATCGCCGCAACCTGCTCCTGGCATGTCCATCATCCGAGCTCGCGCCGCGAGATGGACCGGCGTCGCGGGGCGGGAGAGGAACTGGTGGTGGTCGCGCACTCCCTGATCGAGATGTACTCCGTGCTGACCCGAATCCCGAGGTGGCGGATGCGAGCCGGGGATGCGGTGAGGCTGATCCGGGTCAACTTCCGGGATGTTCCGGTCCTTCAGCTTCCGGCCAGCGAGGTGTGGCGGGCCCTGGACGAATCGCCGCAGCAGGGCATCCAGGGCGGTCGGATCCATGATGCCCTGATCGCCCGGTCGGCCATCCACGGCGGCGCCGCGACGCTCCTCACTTGGAATGTCCGGCACTTTTCCGCCTTCGGCGACATCCGGGTCGTGCAGCCGGCCCCCTGACGAGGCCCGAATGGCCGAGCCGGATGGAGCGCGGTGCGCTCCGGCGCGTCAGCCCGGGAGGTCGAGGATCGCCCCGGTCATGGCCGCGGGCGCCTCGCTCGCCAGCCAGCCGATGGCGCGGGCCGCCTCCTCTGGAGACGAGCGCGCCTTCGCGCCCGGGATCAGGGTGCGATAGGACTCGGTATCCACCGAACCGGGACACGCCGCGAAGACCGAGATGCCGGCGGGACGCAGCTCCTCGGCGCAGGACCGGGTGAACCCGAGCACGCCCCACTTGGCGGCGGAGTAGGCGGCCAGCCGGGGCGCCCCGATTCGGCCCGCGGCCGCCGAGAGGTTCACGATGCGCCCCTTGCGCCGCGGGATCAGGTGGCGCAGCGCGGCGCGGGTGGCGAGGAAGACCCCCTTCAGATTCACGCCCACCATGCGATCGAAGTCGGCCTCGCTGGTCTGGACCACCGGCGCTCGCAGCGCGGCGCCGGCGGCGTTCACCAGCGCCGACAGCGGGCCGAGACGCCGTTCGGTCTCCTCGAAGAGCTCGGTGAGCTGAGCAGGTTCGGTGACGTCGGTCGGGGCCACGAACGAGACGCCGCCGGCGGCCCGGATCCGGTTCTCGACCGCCACCAGGCCCATCGGCCGGCGCGCGGCGAGCGCGACCCGGAATCCGCGCCGGGCGAGTTCGACGGCGACGGCGGCGCCGAGCCCCTGGCTGGCGCCGGTGACCACGGCGACCGGGGCCGTCGCATCGGGCGCCGGGCCGGTGACCACGGCGACCGGGGCCGTCGCATCGGGCGCCAGGCCGGTGACCACGGCGACCGGGGCCGTCGCATCGGGCGCCAGGAAGGACGCCCCCCCGGCCGGGCCCGGCGGGGGGTCCGGGGCGGGGGTCAGACCCCGATCAGATGCGCCGTGACGGTGCGCTTCTTGGGGCCGTCGAGCTCGGCGAACAGGATGCTCTGCCACTGCCCCATGGAGACTTCGCCATCGGCGATCGGGACGGTCACGTTCTGGCCCAGCAGCGTGGCCCGCAGATGCGAATCGGCGTTTTTCCGTTCGCAGTCGGAGGTGTCCTCGCAGTTGTGGAGGTATCCCCCGTCGGGAGGCGCGAGCCGCTCGAGGAACTCGGTCAGGTCCGCCATCAGCGCGGCCTGGAACTCGTTCATGAACAGCGCGGTCGTGGTGTGGAGCGTGGATACCACGAGGAAACCGGCCCGGATGCCCGAAGCGCGGACCTCTTCCCGGATCCGGTCACTCAGATTGTGCAGCTCCACCCGGGAACGGGTCACGAGCTTCACGGTCCGCTGCAGGACCTTCATCTGCCCGGCGACGACTTCCGGTGATTCGACCGGGTGGTCCGTCGGCGCGGCGAGAGCGCCCGGAGCGATCCTCATCGTGTTCTCCTCCGTTGCCCCGAGGATGGATGCCACTCTCGCCGAAGCGGCGCGATGGACTCGAAATCCAAGGGAAGGCAGTATATCGGGCGAAGCAGCCGGGCGGGCCCCCTCCGGGGTCCGCTGCGTTCTCATGCCTGCACCATCATTCACCCGGAACGTCGGCCGCCCCCGATCTGTTCTTGCTGTGCCTGGCGTGAATGATTTTCTGACGCGCCCGGAGCACACGCTGCCCTACGAGTGCGACGGCAGCACGGCCTATCGGAGTGCGCCCGAGGCGGTGGCGCTCCCGCGTACGACGGAGCAGGTCGCGGCGGTCGTGCGGGCGTGCCGGGAGGCGGAGGTTCCCTTCACCGCGCGGGGCGCCGGAACCGGGCTTTCGGGGGGCGCGACCCCGCTCGAGGGCGGGGTCGTGATCTCGCTCGCGGCGATGAACCGGGTCCTCGAGGTTTCGCCCCGGGAGCGGACCGCGCGCTGCCAGACCGGGGTGGTCAACCTCGAGATCTCGCGGGCGGCGAAGCCCTTCGGGCTGTTCTTCGCCCCCGATCCGTCGAGCCAGTCGGCCTGCACCCTCGGGGGGAACATCGCCGAAAACTCCGGGGGCCCGCACTGTTTCAAGCTCGGGGCGACCACGTCGCACATCGTCTCGGCCACGGTGGTGCTCGAGGACGGCGAGATCGTGGAGCTGAGCGAGGAGGGCGCCGCCGCCGGGCTCGACCTGCTCGGGCTGTTCACCGGTTCCGAAGGCACCCTCGGGATCGCCACCGAGGCGACGGTTCGTCTCCTGCCGCTCCCGGAGCGCGTGGAGACGCTGCTCGCGCCGTTTCCCGCGCTCGTGCCGGCCTGCGAGGCGGTCTCGCGGATCGTCGCCGCCGGGGTCGTGCCGGTTGCGATGGAGGCGCTCGACGCCGCGACGATCGAGGTCGTGGAGGCGGGCGTGAACGCCGGCTACCCGAAAGACGCCGGGGCCGTCCTCCTCCTCGAGCTCGACGGCGCCGACGCGGTCGTCACCCGGCAGCGGCGCGAAGTCGAGCGCATCCTCGAGCGCTCCGGGGCGCTCGAGATCCGGATCGCCAGGGACGATGCCGAGCGCGAGCGCCTGTGGCTCGGCCGGAAGCGGGCGTTCGGCGCGATGGGGAGGATCTCGACCGACCTCTACGTGCAAGACGGCGTCGTGCCGCGGTCCCGGCTCCCGGAGGCGATCGCCGAAGTGGAGCGGATCGGGAAACGCCACCGGATCCACGTGGCCAACGTGTTCCACGCCGGCGACGGGAACCTCCACCCCTGCGTCGCCTACGACGGCCGCGACCCGGACGAGCGCGAGCGGGTCATGGCGGCGAGCCACGAGATGCTCGAGATGTGCATCCGCCTCGGGGGCGCGCTCTCGGGGGAGCACGGCGTGGGCATCGAGAAGCGCGACGCGCTCGGGATGCTGTTCGGGGAAGACGACCTCGAAGCGATGCGGCGGGTGCGGGAGGCGTGGAGTCGCAGCGGGCTCATGAATCCGGGGAAGGTGCTTCCGCTCCGGGGGGGCTGCTCGGAGGCGGCCGCGCCGCTCCCCGGGCCGGGGCGGACCGCGGCGGCGGTCCCCGGCGCCTGGATCTGAGCGCCCGCATGGAGAGCGTGGACGGCGTCGCGGTCGTCCGGGTCGAGCGGCCGCGGAGCGAGGCCGAAATCGTCGCCGCGCTCTCCGCCGCCTCGGCGTCAGGCGAGGCGGTCGTGCTGCGCGGGGGCGGCACCCGGCTGGACCTCGGCCATCCGCCCGCCCGCGTGGACCGATTGCTGGATCTGTCGGGGCTGTCCGGGATCATCGAGCACCATCGGCGGGACCTCGTGGTCGAGGCGTGGGCGGGCACGACCGTGGAGGAGCTGAACGCGGCTCTCGCTCCGGCGGGTCAGTTCGCCCCGCTGGACCCGCCCTTGCCGGATCGGGCCACCCTCGGCGGGGTCATCGCCGCCGGCGAGACCGGGATCCGGACGGTTCCGGGCGCCCGGCCGCGCGATCTGCTGCTGGGCCTGACGGCGATCCTCCCCGACGGCCGCCGGATCCGCGCCGGGGGCCGGGTGGTCAAGAACGTGACCGGTTACGAGTTGACCAAGCTCTTCACCGGTTCGCTCGGCGCCCTCGGCGCCATCACCCGGGTGACGCTGCGCCTCTCGGCGCGACCGGAAGCGACGCGCACGATCCTCCTCGCGCTCCCGACCGACGATGACGCCGGCCGGTTCGCCGACCGCGTGCTCGACGGTCTCGCCGCCGCCACCGCCCCGGCGGTGGTGGCGGTCGTCCCGCCGGGAACCGGACGCGACGGGCTCCCGACGACCGGCGGGTTCCGGCTGGCGGTCCGGTTCGAGGGACTCGCCGAGGAGGCGGCGGCCCCCGCCGATCCCGTCGCGGCGGCGGTGGGCGCTCCGGCGGAGGAACCAGACGCCGAGGCCGCCGAGGCGCTGTGGGCCGGGGTTCGGGACGCTTTCCCCGGCATCCCGCGGGCTGACGGCGGGCTCGGCGTCGCCGTGCGCGGAGCGGGCGCGGCGGTCCTGCGGACGGCGTGGCGGCTCGCCGCGCTCGGGCCGTCAATCGCCTTCCCGGACCAGCGACGGGCGCTCGCGAGCGCGCCTCCCGCCGCCTTCGACGAGGTTCTCGCGGCCCGGGAACCGGGGGTGTCCCTCGTCGTCGAGACCGCTCCCCCGGGCTGGAAGGTCGAACACGGAACCTCCCATCCTCCGCCGGCCGGTCCGATCCGGGCCCTGAATGCGCGCCTCAAGCGGGCGCTCGATCCGGACGGCGTTCTGGCTCCCGGCCGGCTGGAGAGCGCGGCGTGACCGGGCCCACGCTTCCCCTCCACGGGGAGCGGGAGCGGCTCTACGGGAAGACCCTCGCCTGCGTCCACTGCGGGCTGTGCCTGCCCGCGTGTCCCGCCTACGGCAACGCTCCCCGGGAGTCCCTCGCGCCCCGCGGACAGGTGTACATCGCCCGGGCCCTCCTCGAGGGCCGGCTGGAGCCGAGCGCCGGCATCGCCGAGGACCTCTACGAATGTCTGGCCTGCCGCGGCTGCGAGACGGTGTGCCCGGCCGGCGTCGAAGTGGGAGCGATCGTGGAGGGCGTTCGGGGGCTGCTCGACGAGGAGGGCGTCGAGTCCCGAAGCACCCGCTTCCTCCGGCGCGTGTTGCTCGGCGGGGTCGTGGCCCGCCCCCGGGTTCTCGCCGCCGCCATGGCTGCCGTGCGACTCGGATCCGGGCTCGGCCTCCGCCGGCTGGTCCGGGCGGCGCTTCGGCGACTCGCCCCCAGGTGGGCATCGAGGGAGGCGCTGCTGCCCGAGCCGCCGCCCCACGAGCGGCTGCCCCGGCGGTTCGCGGCGCAGGGTCCGGTCCGGAAGGGGCGGGCTTCCCTGTTCCTCGGTTGCGTGGCGGCCCATCTGCGGCCGGAGACCAGCCGGGCGGCCGCCGAGGCGCTGGCCCGAAACGGCTGGGACGTCGAGGTTCCGCCGGCTCAGCGCTGCTGTGGAGCGCTCCATCTGCACGCCGGGCTGCGCGACCAGGCGCGGCGGTTGGCCCGGCGGAACCTCGACGCCTTCCCCGGCGATGGTCCGATCGTGACGACCGCGGCCGGCTGCGGCGCGGCGCTCGCCGAAACCGGCGAGCTGCTCCCCGGCGACGATCGGGCGAGGGCCTTCGGGGCCCGGGTGAGCGACGTGTCGGCGCTCCTCGTCCGCGGCGGTTTCGAAGCGCCCGCCCCCGCCCCCGCCTCGGCCACGCGGCCCACGAGGACGGTGTACGACGCCCCCTGCCATCTCTTCCACGCCCAGCGCATCCGGGACGAACCGCTCGAGATCCTCGGCGCCGTGCCCGGGATCGAGCTCGTCCCGTTCCGGGATCCGGAGCGCTGCTGCGGCTCGGCGGGCATCTACAGCATCACTCGACATGAGAGCTCGATGGCCGTCCTGGATCGGAAGATGGAAGCGATCGCCCCGGCGAGGCCGGAGCTGATCGCCACCGGGAACATCGGTTGTCACCTCCAGCTCGCCGCCGGCGTCCGACGCGCCGGCCTCGCCGCCGAGGTGGCGCACCCGGTCGAGTTGCTCGCCCGCGCCTACCGCCACGCCGATGGCGAAGATGCCGCGGCGGACGGCGACGACTGATCCCGGCTCCTCCCTATACTCGCCGGCCGTCTTGTCGCCCTCCCGGATGGCATCTCCTCTCCTTCCCCGCCTGGCTCTCGGAAGGGTTCGGAAGGCGCTCCGGGAGGCGCCGGTCGTTGTGCTCAGCGGCCCCCGCGGATGCGGAAAGACGACGCTGGCGCGCGACCTGATTCCGGGACCCCCGCGGCGTTATCTGGCGCTGGAAGGGGAGGGGGCCGAGGACGCCGCCAGCCAGGCTCTCGAGGCCGATGGGCCGCTCACTCTCGACCGCCTCGAGCGGACGCCGCGCCTCCTCGCCCGGGTCTTCCGCGGGAACGGCCGGAAACCCCGCGTCGGCCGCTGCCTGCTCCTTTCTTCCGTCCTCCCCGGGGCCTGGTCGCGGATGCCGGCGCCGAATCCCCGGTGGAGCCGAACCGTGCGGTTGTGGCCGATGACGCGAGGCGAGCGCGAGGGCGTCGGAGGGCGGTGGAGCGAGCTGGTGGCCGCCCGGGATCGGGACTGGACGGAGGTCCTGGCAGGCGATCGGTTCGCGCCGGGGCGTCCGCTGTGGCCGTTCGCTCGGGACCTGCCGGACTGGACCGGGCTCGCCCGGCGCGGAGGCCTCCCCGGGATGGGACGACGCCGGCGGGCGCAGGAGCGGAAGCGCTGGTTCCGCGACTACGCCGCCCGGTTCCGGGAGCGCGAGCTGGCGCGTCTCTCGCCGGTGAAGTCCGGGCCGGCCTTCGCGCGGCTCATGGGGGCGGCCGCACTTCGCGTCGGCCAGGTCGTCAACCAGACGGCGCTCGGGCGCGCGGTCCGGATGCCGCAGCCGACCGTGAGGCGTCATCTGCGGCTTCTGGAAGCAGCGGGGCTCCTCGTGACGCTCCCGGCGCTGCGGGAGCGCGGGCGGAAACGGCTCATCAAGTCGCCGCGCGGCTACTGGAGCGACACCGGGTTGGCGCTCCATCTCGCCGGCCATCCCCCTCCGGGGAGGCGCCACCTGCGGAACCTGATCTTCACCGATCTGCTCGCATGGCGGGATTCCGCCGGGCGCGCGATCGGCCTCTTCCACTGGCGCACCACGACCGACGCCGAAGTGGACTTCGTGCTCGACACCCCGTCCGGCCTCGCGCCGATCGCGGTGACGACCCGGGCGTCCCCCGACGCGCGGAGTCTCGCCCACCTGCGGGCGTTTCGCCGCGAGTACCCGGGCCGGGCCCGCGCCGGACTCGTGCTCCATGCCGGCGCGGAGACCGGGTGGGCGACCGAGGGCATCCTTTCGACGCCGTGGTGGCGGATCCTCTGAGCGATTCCCGGGGAGCGCTCCATACTAGGCGCGCCATGTGCTCCTTCTCCCGCCTCCGCTCCCTTCGCGCCCTCGCGCTCGTCGCGGCGATGGCGCCCGCCGCCGCCGTCGCCCAGCCGCGGCCCGAAGTCCACCTCGTCGGAACCGGGGGCACGATCTCCGGAGGCGCCGCCGGCCCCCTGAACGCGGCCGATCTGCGGGCCGCGCTCCCCGGCCTCGACGAGGTGGCGACCGTCACCACCGAGGACTACGTGCGGATCGGCAGCTCGCGGATGACGCCGGAGGTCCAGCTCGGCCTCGCGCAGCGGGTCGCGGAGGTGTTCGCCGAACGGCCTTCGCTCGCCGGGGTCGTGGTCACCCACGGCACCGACTCGCTGGAGGAGACCGCCTTCCTGCTCGACCTGCTGCTGCCCGCCGGCCGGCCGGTGGTCTTCGCCGCCGCCCAGCGGCCGCCGCGGTTCGAGGACACCGACGGGCCGCGGAACCTCCTCGACGCCATCCGCGTCGCGTCGTCTCCGCGAGCCCGGGATCTGGGTGTCCTCGTCTGCCTCAACTCGCAGATCCACGCCGCCCGGGAAGTCGAAAAGACCCACTCGATCGCGCTCCACGCCTTCGCTTCCCCCGATACCGGCCCGATCGGCCTCGTGGACGACGGCGAGGTCTGGCTGTTCTCGTCGCCCCTCCGGCGGGTGCACCTGCCCGCCGCCGCGGTGGAGCCCCGGGTGGAGCTGGTGCGGCTCACCGCCGGGGGCGGGGCGGCGTCCATCCGCGGCGCGATTTCGGAGGGCGCCCGCGGGCTGGTGGTGGAGACGTTCGGACGCGGCAACGCGCCGCCCCCGGCGATGGAGGCGGTCGAAGCCGCGCTGGCGGCCGGAGCGGTCGTGGTCTTCACCACCCGCACCGGCGCGGGCCGGGTGGCGCTGCCGGATCCGGTGCTGGGGGCGGGCGTGATCTCCGGGGAGGATCTGGACGGGCTGAAGGCGCGGATGCTGCTCGTCGCCGCGCTCGGGGCCGGGCGTTCGCCGGAGGAGATCGCCGCCGCGTTCCGGACGCTCGCGGGCGGACCGGGATAGGGCCTAACAGCCTGTGGACAAAGTCACGCGGCCCGGTTCTCCCGGTAGGGGCTCGAGCGGCGATGCCCAGTTCTCCCGGCCTTATCCACAGGCTGTTACGGACGGAGCAGGAGCTTCCCCGAAGTGGCCCGGCTCTCGAGCAGGCGATGGGCCTCGGCGGCCTTCGCCAGCGGGAGCTCCTGGTGGATCGTCACCCGCAGGTCCCCGGAGGCGACGGCGCCCAAGACCTCGCCGGAGCGCCAGCGCAGTTCGTCGCCGGTGCGCGAGTAGTCGGCGAGCGTCGGCCGGGTGAGATAGACCGATCCGGCCTGCGACAGCAGGAGCGGATCAATCGGCGGGACCGGGCCGGAGGCGTTCCCGAACAGGACCAGCATCCCCCGGGGACGCAGGAGCGACAGGCTCCGCTCCCAGGTCGTCGCTCCGACCGAGTCGTAAACCACCGCGAGCCCGTCGTCGCCGAGCTCGTCGCGCACCGCGTCGGCGAAGTCCACTTCGGTGTATCGGATCACGACATCGGCCCCGGCCTTCCGGGCCGCCTCCGCCTTCGCCTCGGTGGAGACCGTGCCGAACACGCGGGCGCCGAGCCGTCGGCACATCTGGCACAGGAGAAGGCCCATCCCGCCAGCCGCGGCGTGGATGAGGACCGGCATCCCCGATTGCACCCGAAACGTGGAGCGCACCAGGTAGTGCGCGGTCATTCCCTGAAGCAGGGCCGCGGCCGCCCGGGTCTCGGAGACGGCCTCGGGAAGCCGCACCAGCCGGTCGGCGGGCAGCACGGCCCGGCCGGCGTAGCTACCGAGCTGCATGACCCAGCCCACCCGGTCGCCGGGCGCCGGCGCGTCCACCCCGTCGCCCACCGCCTCGACGACGCCCGCGCCCTCGACGCCGGGAATGAACGGGGTCGCGACCGGGTAGAGCCCGCTTCGGTGGTAGGTGTCGATGAAGTTCACCCCGGCGGCGGCCACCCGGACGGCCGCCTCGCCGGGTCCGGGGGCGCGGTCGGTCGCTTCTCCGAGGAGGAGCGCCCCGGGTCCACCGTGCTGCTCGATGCGGATGGCCTGCATGGGCCGGATCGTAGTATGGAGCGCCGCTCTCCGGGGCGGCGCGCTGGCCAGAGGGTGCTTTCCCTGACCCCTGCCGGTCTGGAGACCGGCGCTCCATACCCGCGCCGTTCCGGAGAGGGGCGCTCCATGACCGCCGCGCCGACCAACGCCGAGCCCGCGCCCGGGCTGAATGCCCGGATCGCCCGGCTTCCCGAGACCCCCGGCGTCTATCTGTTCCAGTCGGCCGGGGGGGAGACGCTCTACGTGGGCAAGGCGGCCTCGATCCGGGCCCGGGTTCAGTCGCACTTCCGCACCACGCCCGTGGACGCGCGGCGGAGCGGCCTGCTGTCGCGGGTCGCCGACATCGAGGTCGTCGTCACCGACTCGGCGCGGGAGGCGCTGCTTCTCGAGAACAACCTGATCAAGACGCGGCAACCCCGCTACAACGTCCTCCTGCGGGACGACAAGAACCCGCCGCTGGTGCGGCTCACACTGAACGAGAAGTACCCGCGGGTCCACATCGTCCGGGGCGCAGGAAACGATGGAGCGGTGTACGCCGGTCCGTGGTTCCCGGCCAGCCTCGCCCGTCGGAGCATGGGCCTCACCCACCGGCTGTTCGGGATCCGCAACTGCCGCGAGCAGTTGAACGGCCGGCGGCCCCGTCCCTGTCTCCAGTACCAGATCAAGCGCTGCATCGCCCCCTGCGTCGAGACGGTCTGCTCGGCTGACGAGTACCGCCGCGCCGCCGAGGCCGCGAAGCTGTTCCTGCTCGGGCGGACCGGGGAGCTGACCTCGTCGCTCTCCCGCCGGATGCGCGCCGAGGCCGACGCCGAGAACTTCGAGGAGGCGGCCCGCCTCCGGGACAGCCTGCGTCTCCTCGCCGAGCTGAACGATCGGCAGAAGGTGGCCGCGACCGACGGGCGGGCGCTCGACGTCTTCGGGCTCCATCGGGAGGGGGACCGGGCCCACCTCGCGGTGTTCGTGGTGCGCGGCGGCAAGGTCGTGGACCGGGACGGATTCCCGCTTCGGGACCTGCCGCCCCTCGACGACGCCGGGCTCCTCGAGGCCGCGCTGCTGCGCTTTTACGACCTCGGGCGCGAGGTGCCGCCCCGAATCGAGCTTCCGCGCGACCTCCCGGAGCGGGATCTCGTCTCCGAGTGGCTGGGAGAGAAACGGGGCAGCCGGGTGGAGGTCCATGTTCCGGTCCGGGGCGCGCGCCGCCGGCTGGTGGAGCTCGTCGCCAGGAACGCCCGGATCGCCTTCGAACTCGACTTCACCGACGCCGGGAAGATGGCGGCTCGCCGGGTTGCGGCGCTTCGCGAGGCGCTCGATCTCGCCGACGAGCCCCGCCGTATCGAGGCCTTCGACATCTCGAATCTCGGCGGCCGGGAAGTCGTCGCTTCGCTCGTCGTGATCGAGCGGGGCGAGCCGCTGCCTTCGGCCTACCGGCGTTTCCGGATCCGGAGCCTCTCGGGAAAACCCGACGACTACCGCGCGATGCGCGAGGTCGTGCTGCGACGCTACCGCCGCGTCCTCACCGAAGGGGGGGAACTCCCCGATCTGGTGCTCGTGGACGGCGGACCGGGTCAGCTTGGCTCGGCCGCCTCCGCGCTCCACGATCTCGGCCTGAGCCACGTCCCGCATGCCGGGCTGGCGAAACGGGAGGAAGAGATCTACCTTCCCGGCGCGCCCGAGCCGCTGCGCCTGCCCCGCACTTCGCCGGCGCTCCAGCTTCTCCAGCGCGCCCGCGACGAGGCCCACCGCTTCGCCCTCGCCTACCACCGCCGCACCCGCAAGGCCGCGACCCTCCGGTCCGCGCTCGACGCCGTACCCGGCATCGGACCGCGCCGCCGGGCGGCGCTGCTGAGCCGGTTCGGCAGCCTGCGCGGGGTGGCGCGGGCCTCGGAGCCCGATCTCGCCGCGGTCGTCGGGCCGGCGCTGGCCCGTCGGCTCCACGTCCGGTTCCACCGGGACGCCCCGGCGAAGGACCCGGCGCCGGCCGGGAATCCGGCCCCTGAGCCACCGCCCGGCCCGTAGAATCGCCGCGCTCCGATGCCCAGCACGAATCCGCCCTCCGGGAGCGAACCGCCGCCGCGCGATCGCCGCCCCCGGCTTCTGTCCGGGATGCGGCCGACTGGTTCCTCCCACCTCGGCCACCTCGTGGGCGCCTACCGCAACTGGGTGGCCATGCAGGACGAGTTCGACGCGTTCTACTGCGTGGTGGACTGGCATGCGCTGACCACCGACTACCGGGACACCTCCGACCTCCGCCGCAACACCCTCGATATCGCCACCGACTGGCTCGCCGTCGGACTCGACCCGTCCCGCTGCACCCTGTTCGTGCAGTCGCAGGTTCCCGAGCACGCCGAGCTCCACCTGCTGCTCTCCATGGTCGTTCCGCTCGGGTGGCTGGAGCGGGTGCCCACCTACAAGGACCTGCTCCGCGAGCTGCGGGAGCGCGATCTGCACACCTACGGCTTCCTCGGGTATCCGGTCCTCCAGGCGGCTGACATCCTCATCTACGACGCGGCGGTCGTGCCGGTGGGGGAGGATCAGAGTCCCCACATCGAGCTGACCCGCGAGATCGCCCGTCGCTTCAACGGGATCTTCGGACCGGTGCTGAGCGAGCCCGCCGTCCGGCTGACCGCGTCGCCCCGGCTGCCCGGCACCGACGGCCGGAAGATGTCCAAGAGCTTCGGCAACACGATCGGCCTCGCCGAAGACGAAAAAACGGTCCGGTCGAAGCTCAGGACGATGAAGACCGACCCGGCGCGGAAGCGCCTCAAGGATCCCGGCGACCCGGCCAGGTGCCCCGTTTTCGATCTCCACCGCATCTTCTCGGACGAGGAGACCCGGTCGTGGGCGGCGGCTGGCTGCCGGAGCGCGGGGATCGGCTGCATCCAGTGCAAGGGCGCGCTGGCCGACCATCTCATCGAGGCGATCGGGCCGATCGCGGAGCGGCGGCGCGAATACGAGCGCCGACCCGACGACGTTCTGGATGTGCTCGACGCCGGGCGGAGAGTCGCGGCGGAGGCGGCGTCGGCCACGATGGAGCGGGTTCGGGCGGCGGTCCGGCTGCCCGGCGCCGGATCGCCGGGGGGCGCCCCCCGGGTTCGTCCCGCGACGCCGGCCGCCGACTGAGGGATCCGGCCGGTCTCCGGATGGATCCCGCGCTCTATCGGTCCGCCGCGGCGGATCCGGAAGCGGACGGCACCGCGGCGGTGGCCTGGCGGATCCGGCTCGCCCCCGGAGCCGGGGTCGAGCGGGGTTTCGACGGTCCCCTGGAGCTGCTCCTCCGGATGGCCCGGGATGGCCGCGCCGACCCGCTCCGGCTCCGCATCGCTCCTCTCACCCGGCAGTACCTCGAAGCGCTCGAGGTGATGGAGCTGCTCGATCTCGAGGTGGGGTCCGAGTTCCTCAAGCTGGCGACGGCCCTGCTCCGGATCAAGGCGCACCGGCTCGTCCCCCGGCCGGCTCCGCCCCCTTCGACCGCCGAGGACGACCCCCTCGCCCGGCTGGAGGCGCGGCTCGCCGAATACGCCCGCTACCGCGCCGCCGCCACCCGGCTGCGGGAGAGTCTCGAAGGGCGCCGCTCGGTCTGGTCCCGGCCGCCGCTCGAGCTGCTCCCGGTCGAGGACGAAGCCGATCCGGCGTCCCCGGTGCTCGGAGCACAGGGGGCGCCGCTCGACCTGTTCGCGGTCGTGGAGGCGTTTCGCCGGGTCGTGGCGCGGGCCCGCGCCCGGCCGGCGCCCCCGTTGCCTCGACGGACGATCCCGGTTGCGGAGCTGCAGGCGCGATTCCAGGCCGCTCTGCCCCCGGGGACCGTCCGCGACTTCGAGGAGCTGCTGCTTGACTTCATCGGGCCCCATCTCGCCGGTCCGGCCGCTCGCCCGGCGCTGGTGGCGGCCTTCCTCGCGCTGCTTGAGCTGGCTCGCCGGGGTCGGGTTTCGGTCCTCCAGAACGAGGCCTTCGGGCCCATCCGGATCGTCGGGACCGCGCCGGGGGACGCCGCATGAGGCCGGACCCGTCATCGGAGGCCGGCGGCGGCGGAGGAGGGCTCGCCGCCGGCGGGGGGGATCTCGCCGCCGCGCTGGAGGCTCTCCTGTTCTCCCACGGCGCCCCGCTGAAGCCGGCGAAGCTGGCCGAGGCGCTCGAGGTCGGGAAGGCGACGGTGGGGGAGGCTGCGGGCGAGCTGGAGGCGCGGCTGGACGCCCGACGATCGGGGCTCATGCTCGTGCGGATCGCCGGCGGGCTCCAGCTCACGACCCGGGAGGAGTGGCGTGAGCCCATCGAACGCCTGCTCGCTCCCCGCAAGGAGGAGGCGCTGACCCAGGCGGCGCTCGAGGCGCTGTCGGTGATCGCCTACCGCCAGCCGCTCACGCTCCCGGAGCTGAACGACATCCGCGGGGTGAACTCGCAGAGCGTGGTCACCACGCTGCTTCGGCAACGACTCATCCGGACGAGGGGGCGGAAGCGGGTCGTGGGCCGCCCGCTCCTTTACGGGACGACGAAGGGGTTCCTCGAGCGATTCGGACTCGATCGCATCGAGGACCTGCCGCGGCTGGGCGAGCTCGGCGACCCCGCCGCCGGGGGCCTCGCACCGCCGTCGCCGAGCGCCGAAGCCGGTTGACCCGATGGCCGCCGAACGTCTCCAGAAGCTGATCGCCCGGGCGGGGATCGCGTCGCGCCGGGGGGCCGAGCGTCTGATCTCGGAGGGGCGGGTCACCCTCGACGGGGTCGTGGTCCGCCGCCTCGGCGTGGTGGCGGATCCGGGGGAGCAGGAGATCCGGGTGGACGGGGCCCGGGTGAGCGCCCGCCGGAAGCGCCGTCGCTACCTGATCCTGAACAAGCCGACGGGAGTTCTCACCACCCGTTCCGACCCCGCCCGACGTCCCATCGTGATGGACCTGGTGCCGCCCTCGTTCCGGTCGCTGGCTCCGGTGGGGCGGCTCGACGGGGCCAGCTCGGGACTCCTGCTTCTCACCAATGACGGCGACCTGGCCTACCGGGTCACCCACCCCCGATTCCGGATTCCGAAGATCTATCTGGCGACGGTGCGGGGGCTCCCCGAGGACGCCGTGCTCGACCGGGCCTGTCGGGGAATCCGGGTGGACCGTCAGCGGCTCCGGCTGGACGCCGCGCAGGTGATCGCCCGCTTCCCGCACCGGGCCGAAGGACGCCGCCGCACCCGGCTGCGGATCCGATTGCTGGGGGGCCGGAACCGGGAGATCCGACGGCTGTTGAGCGTGCTGGGCCACCCCGTTCTCGAACTCCACCGCACCGGCGTCGGGAACCTCATGGACACCGGCCTGCGCCCCGGCCAATGGAGGAAGCTGACGCCGGCGGAGGTTCTGGAGCTGCGCCGCCTGGTGGGGCTGGAAAGCGCCCCGGTCCGCCGCTCTCCCCTTTCCGCGCCACCCCCGCCGCGCGGGGAACCGCGAGTCGGGGCTCCGTCCGAGGGTTCCGGGACCCCTGCCAACCGCTCCCCGGAAACGGACGCGCCGTTCGTGGTCGCGATGGACGGCCCGGCGGGCTCCGGGAAGAGTTCGGTGGCGCGCGCGGTCGCCGGACGTTGCGGGCTCGGCTACTTCAACACCGGGGCGTCGGTCCGGGCGGTGGCGCTCGCCGCGATGCGCCAGCGGGCCGACCTCGAGGATCCCAACGCGGTGCGTCCGTTCGCGTTCCGGGTCGTGCTCGATCCGGAAGGAGGGGTGTTCCTCGACGGGGAGGACGTCGCGGTGGCGGTCCGGGCGCCGGACGTGTCGAGGGGCGCATCCCGGGTCGCGGTTCACCCCGAGCTGCGCGAGGTGCTCGTCGAGCGGTGGCGTCAGGCGGCGGGCGGCGGCGGCGTCATGGAGGGGCGCGACATCGGGACCGTGGTTTTCCCGGACGCTCCGGTGAAGGTGTTCCTCGACGCCCGCCCCGAGGTTCGGGCGGCGCGCCGGTCCTCTGACGAGGGGGGCCGGCCGGTGGCGGCGGTGGCGACCGAACTCGAGCGTCGGGACCGCACCGATGCCGCACGGGAGGTGGCGCCGCTTCGGCAGGCGGAGGACGCCCACCGGGTGGACACCAGTGACCTGACCCTCGAGGAGACGGTGGATCGCGTCGTCGCCCTCGTCGAGGAGGCCCGCGCCCGGCGCGACGGCGCCCGGTAGTGTCGTATGGCCCTGCCCGGCCCCGCCCGGCAGTGTCGTATGGCCCTGCCTGCCGCGCCCGGCAGCGGCGCGCCGGCGCGCCCGCGCTCTCACCGGAGGAATCTCATGCGCAACATCGTCTTCGTCGCCCTTCTCGCCGCCGCCTTCGGCGCCGGGATGCTCTTCGCCCAGGCGCCCGGCTCCCAATCCGAGCCGAGCTGCGACATGTGCCCCGCCGAGTTCGTCCCGAAGGAGGAGCTCGCCGCGTATCGCCGCGTCGCCGAGGCGACGAGCGTGACCGACCAGCAGGTCCGCTCGCTCGACATCGGGAAGGCGAACGTGCAGGTCGCGTATCTCCGCCGGGGCCAGCTCGACGAGCCCCGTCCGCAGTCGGTCGCCGAGCACAGCCTCGTCACCGAGGTCTATTTCGTGGTGGACGGCGCCGCCTCCATCCTCACCGGCCCCGACCTGGTGGACGCCGAGCCGCGTCCGCCGGATTACCGCGCGGTCCGGTTCCTGAATGGCCCGGGCCACAACGCCGCCGATGTGAGGAACGGAGTTGTCCACGAGGTCGAAACGGGGGATGTCCTGGTGATCCCCGCCGGGACCGGCCACCAGTTCGTGAAGATCGAGGATGAGGTCCACTACGTCATGGTGCGGATGGATCCGGACAAGGTCGTGCCGCTGATGAGCGCGGAGGACTCGCAGGCGTACCTCGCCGAGCACGGGGAAACGGTCAGGTAATCCCCCCGGGCCGCGTCCACAGCGAAGCCGTGAGGTGCGCCGCGGTCCGCATGGGCGGGGGGAGAGCTGGTGACGCGTCATGCGGTGGTGATCGAGACGATCTCGATCCAGAGGCGGCGCTGCGGGATGGCCTGCGCGCACCGATTTCCCCGACCCCGTGGCGCCCCCTTGCTTCGGGTCGTTCCGGATCGGGCGCGAGATCCGCGAGCGGGGCGTCGCGGGGCTCCTCGCGGGGCGCCGTCGGAGGGTGTCATGGATCTTCGTCGAAGGGATGCGGTCTGAAGGGATCCGCCGGGCGATTTCGTACGACTCCGACTTCTGGCGCGGACGCTTCCTTCCCGCCTGAACGCCGCTCGGCCCCGCACCCGTAGAATTCCGCTTCCAGCCATGCACAAAGACTCCGGAATCGGCCACGACCAGCCTCTCTTCATCCAGCCCTTCGACCACCGGGGCAGCTTCACCCGGTTCTTCGGGTTCCGCGGTCCCGCCGGGATCAGCCCGGCGCGGGATCAGTTCGCCGCCCTCTCGGCGGCGAAGACACTGATCTACCGGGGTCTCCTCGCGGCGATCGAAGGCGGCGTCCCGAAGGAGCAGGTCGGAGTGCTGGTGGACTCCCAGTTCGGCAGCCAGGTGCTCGCCGACGCCGCGGCGAAGGGCATCCCGCGGGCGGTGTGCATCGAGAAGAGCGGCCAGCCGGTTTTCGACCTCGAGTACGACGTGGGCTGGGTGAGCCACATTCGTCACCATCGGCCGGACATCGTGAAGGTGCTCGTCCGCTTCCATCCCGACGATGCGGTGGAAACGGCCGTCGAGCAGCTCACCCGGCTGAGGCTCGTTTCCGACTACCTCCATGGACCCGAGCGGCGCCTCTTCATGTTCGAGCTGCTCGTCCCCGCGACGACCGACGAGGACCGGGAGGCAGGGGACGCCTATGACTGCGAGCTGCGTCCCGGCCACATGGTGCGCGCCATCCACCGCCTCCAGGACTTCGGGATCGAGCCCGACATCTGGAAGATCGAGGGCGTGGACACCGAGGCCGACGCCCGCCGGGTGGCGGCGGCCTGCCGACGCGGCGATCACCGGCGGCGGGTCGGCGCCATCGTCCTCGGTCGGGGCTCGGACGCGGTCCAGGTCCACAAGTGGCTCCGGGTCGCCGCCCCGGTCGAAGGGTTCATCGGCTTCGCCGTGGGGCGCACCAATTTCAAGGCGCCCCTGACCGACTTCCTTGCCGGGGAACTCGACGAGGCGGCCGCGATCGCGCAGATCGCCGCGAACTACACCGGCTGCGTGAACGCTTTCGTTTCCGCCCGGAGCTGAGCCACTCCCCGTCTCGCCGCCGCGGGACGGGATGCCTCCGGGCTGGACTCAGCGGCCTCGGCTCAGGGCGCGAATCCGTTCGGCGACATCGCGGGCGATTTCGTTCGGGATCGGGATCGTGAGGTTGTACTGCGCGATCTTCCAGCGCCCCTCTTCCAGCACGAGTGTTCCGCTGCCCCGCGTCTCGCCGAGATTCTCGTTCTCGAGCCGCTCATCGAACCAGGCGGTTCGGCCATCGGGGGCGACCGAGACGTGCCGCTCGAGCAGGTGGTACGTCCAGCCGGTCCCGGTGTCGAACCGGGCCCGCGTGTACTCCATGAACTCCTCGCGCGTCCAGCGCTCGGTGGCGTCCGTTCCGAGGAAAACGGCTTCCCGGGCGTAGAGCGCGAAGTAGCCGTCGAAGTCCGCCTCGGAGGCCATCGTGTGGAGGGCGTCGAGGACGGCGGAGACATCGGCCCGGCCGCGGCCTGGATCATCGGGGGTCGGCGGCGCGGCGCACGCCCCGGCGGCGAAGAGCGCAACAAGCGCCAGCGCGATCCTCGCTGCGACGCCCGGCGTCGGGCGCGGGCCACCGGTCCTGCGCATCGTCTCGAGCATGAGTCCCTCATCCATGCTCCCGACCTTACCGGGTCCCTCGGACGACAGGGCGATCGGGCTCCGCCGCCGCCCGCGTCGCGCGATGCTTCCCGAGCCGCGGGCGGCGGCGCCCCCGACCGGGACGATCCCGCGGCGCTGAGACCCCGGGGACGGCGGCGCTCAGCAGGTTGCCGGTCCGGCCGCCAGCGACGTCGGTGGCCGACCGGGACCAGCACGGATGTTCCGGTCCCCGGAACGGGCTCCTGCTCCTGTCTTCAAGAAGATTACTCTACTGAGTAAGAATACTCATATGCGTAATCGACTGGACTCTCGCCCACGCGCCATGAGGTTTCCGCCCGCGTTCGAGCGATCCCAGGTCGCGGCGCTCATCGAGCGACTCGCGGGCCCTCCGAGGCGCATCACGGCGCTGTTCGGGCCCCGGCAGTGCGGCAAGACGACCATTGCGGACCAGGCCCTCGCAGGCCTCCGGCGGCAGAACTCGCACCGTACGCTCTATCGCGCCGCGGACCAGCCCCCTCCCGATGCCGTACGGGAGCGGCGGAGCACGGTCGGACGCGTGTCCGCGCTCCCCCATCCCGAATGGATCGTCGCACAGTGGCGGGAGGCGCGACGGCTGGCGAAGGAGCGGCCTCCCGCCGTGCTGGTCCTCGACGAAATCCAGCTCGTTTCCCGGTGGTCCACCGTCGTGAAGGGTCTCTGGGACGAGGATCGCGGCCTTCGGCGTCGCCCCCACATCGTCCTTCTGGGCTCGGCGCCTCTTCGCCTCCAGCAGGGGCTCAAGGAGAGCCTGGCGGGCCGCTTCGCGCCGCTCCCCGTCCACCACTGGTCGCTTGCGGAAATGGCCGCCGCGTTCCGATTCGATCTGCAGCAGTTCCTGTTCTACGGCAGCTATCCCGGGGCGGCCGACTTCGCCGAGCGATGTCGCGTGGACGCCTGGCGCGAGGCCGTGCTCGACGGTTGCGTCCTCCCGACGGTGGAGCGCGACATCCTGGGCTTGACGCGGGTGGACAAACCGGTCCTCATGAAGCGCCTGTTCGAGATGAGCGCGCACTACTCGGGACAGATCGTTTCGTTCACGAAGCTCGTCGGTCACCTGCAGGAAGCGGGGAACACGACGACGATCGCCCGCTACCTCGAACTCCTCGAGGCAGCCGGGCTCGTCGCCGGCCTCTCGAACTACGCGAGGAACCCGCTTCAACGCCGTGCGAGTCCGAAACTCCTGGTGCTGAACACGGCGCTGATGACGGCCTCATCGGGCCACGACCCCGAGGAGGCGCGCGCCGACCGCTCGTTTTGGGGACGGCTCGTCGAGTCGGCGGTGGGGGCCCATCTGTACCGCACGCGCCGGCCCGGGACCAGCCTCCATTACTGGCGGTTCAAGGGTCAGGAGGTGGACTTCGTTCTGCAGCGCGGCCCTCACGTTCTCGCCGTCGAAGTGAAGTCGGGAGATCCCCGCGGGCCCCATTCCGGTCTCGCTGCGTTCGGGAAGAAGTTCCCCGGGGCGCGGGGCCTGATGGTGGGAGCCGAAGGCGTACCGCTCGTGGAGTTCCTCGCGGAGCCGGCCGAGCGCTGGCTGACGGAGCGCTGGGAGTGATCCTGGGGCGCACCGTGACGCGGATCGCTCCCGGGGGCGGGGGCGAGCGGCGACCGCTGTCCGACTACGGACGGGCTGTGGCGTACGTGCTTCTCGGTGATCCCGGGGCGGGGAAGACGACGGCGTTTCGGCGCGAGGCCGACGCCGCCGGCGGGAGTTCGACGTTCGTCTCCGTGCGCGACTTCCTGGCGCTCGACCCCGGGGCTCATCCCGAGTGGAAGGCCGGGCCGTTGTTCCTGGACGGCCTCGACGAGGTTCGAGCCGGCTGCTCGGACGGCCGCACCCCGCTGGACGCGATTCGCGGCCGCCTCGATCGCCTCGGGCGACCGTCATTCCGGCTCTCCTGCCGGGAGGCTGACTGGCTCGGCAACAACGATCGGAAACATCTCGAGTCCGTCTCCCCCGATGGGAATGTCCTCGTCTTACAGCTCGACCCGCTGGACGACGCCGATATCCGTTCTCTTGTCGAGTCGCGTCGTTCGGACACCGACTCCGGCGTCTTCCTGGCGGAGGCGTTCCGTCGTGGAATGGAAGGGATCCTGCGGAATCCCCAGACTCTGGATCTCATCCTGAATGCGTTTGGGGAGACTGGTTGTTGGCCGGAGAGCCAGCGCGAGGTCATGGAACACGGGGTCCGGCAGCTCGCTCGAGAGACCAACGAGGAGCACCGGATCGGGCAGGCCGCCGAAAGCGCACCGGCCAGCCCGAGAGCCGTTCTGGAGGCCGCGGGGTGGATCTCCGCGGCGCATCTGCTTGGCGGGGGAGTGTTCCACCAATCCTCGCCGTCGGTTTCCGGGACCGGCGATGTCCTACCGGAGGACTACGGCGCGGCCCTCTCGCCGGCTGTCCGCGCGGCGCTCCGGACGCGGCTCTTCGCCGCTGGTGGCGAAGGGTGTTTCGAGCCGGTCCACGCGAACCTCGCCGCGTTTCTCGCTGCGCGCACGCTCGCCGATCTTGTTGAGAACGGCCTACCCGGAACCCGCGTGCTGAGCCTGCTCGGCGCGGACGACGGGGCGCCGCCGACTCCTCTCCGAAGCCTCGCCGCCTGGCTCGCCGCGCTGTCTCCGGCGTTGCGGCGCTCCCTCAGCGAGCTCGATCCGGTCGCGGTTCTGATGTACGGCGACGTTGGTGACTTCACGGTCGAGGAGAAGGGGCTCCTGTTGCGAGCCGTCGCCCGCGACCCGCATCGGCTCCACGAGACGCGGTGGTCTGACATGGCGTGTCGGGCGCTTGCCGGCGCCGATATGACGCAGGTCTTGCGGGAGGTGGTGGAGGACCCGGATCGCAGCGAGTCGAAGTTGGGTGTCATGCTGCTGGCCGTCGAGGCGCTCGGCCACGGCGTATCGAACTCCGCTTCGAGGGACAGCCTGTTGCGTGTCGTTCGGGATCCTGCGCGGGGCCGAGAGATACGCGTTGCGGCGCTCGATGCGTGGGTCCGCCTCCTGCCCGAAGGCGCGCAACGGATCGAGCGACTCCGCTCCTTGCTCGACGAGGTGCGGCAGGGGACCGTGGAAGACCGCGACGGCGAACTCCTCGGATCGTTGCTCGATCAGCTCTATCCCGGCGCTATGGCGCCTCGCGAACTGTGGACGCAGCTCTCACCTTCGGCCCGTCGAATCGTCGGGGCGCTCTGGACGTTTCTGAATCGGCTGGGGAAGGAGTGTCCAGATGCCGACCTTCCCGAACACCTCGACATCCTGGCGAGCGGCGCCGACGGCGCACGAGACAAGCTGGCCCGTCTGGACTACGAGGATCTGGGATCCATCCTGCTGGCTCGGGCTGTCCGGGTCCACGGCGAGTGCGTCGAAACAGCTCGACTGTTCGCCTGGCTGCGGGTCGGTCTGGACGAGAACGGGTTTCTGAGTCCCGGGGGACCGGGTGGCGACGAGGCCGCGAACGGGATCCGCGAGTGGCTGGCCGCCCGACCCGATAAGCAGAAGGCGATCATCCGGCTCTCTCTGCGTACGGAACCGATCCGCAGTCTGGAATCGCCGTCGTACCACCTCGGAGAACTGTTGTACCGCTCCGAGCTGCCCGAGGACATCGGCCGCTGGCATCTCGACGAAGCGGTGGCGACGGGCCGGGGCACACTGAGGGAAACGCATCTACGGGAGTTCATCGCCGCGCTGTCGCGGCGACCCGTGGCGGTGGACGCGGCGCTCGCGGACGCCCGTCGGCGCCTTGGCGAGGATTCGAAGGCCTCCCGATTTCTGGGCGGGCTCCTCAGCTTTCCCCTGCCGAAGAACCACCTGGCGCATCGGATCCGGTTCCTCCACTTGCGCCGAGGGAGAGCAGCGGACAGTGGTCTGCTCGTGGCGGCGCAGTCCCAGCGGAAGGAGCTGGAACGGAACCTCGCAACACCCGGCCTTCTGGACGCACTGGCCCACACCTACTTCCGAGGGTTGCGCTCGGAGGGCACACAAGGGGGGCGGCATCATGTCATCCAGGCGCTCGGGGGCGACGAGCACCTCGGGAACCTGGCCGTCCTGGCGCTGTCGCGCAGCGTAGAGCGACCGGATCTGCCCTCCGCGCAGGAGCTCCTTCGGCTTCGGAGGCGCGACCGGATGAGCGCGTTCGTCTGGCCGGTGCTCATGGGACTGGCGGAGCGCGCGCCAGCCGAAGTCACCCGGTTGGAGGAGACGCGTCTCGAGGTGGCGCTCGCCTGCCGGCTGCTCCAGCCGGGGCTCGGCCAGGAGACGCCGTGGTACGAGCGATGTATCGCCGAGCGCCCGGACGTTGTCGCCAAGGTCCTCGTCGTCGTCGGGCGCGTTCTGTTGGCGACGGGAGATCCAGCCATCACGGACTTCTACCTGCTCGCGCGAGACGATCACCGTGCTGTGGCGCGCCGGGCGATGCTGCCGCTGTTGAGAGCGTTTCCGGCTCGCGCCAGGCGAGCCCAGCTCCCTCTCCTCGATCATCTGCTGTGCGCCGGCCTGCACCAGCTCGAAAGCCGCGGCGTTCAGGAGCTGAGCCGGATCGTGGCCCGCAAGGCCCAGCAAGCAAGCACCACAAAGGCCGCCCGCGTACGCTGGATGGCGGGCGGCCTGCTCCTCGATCCGAAGCGGTACATCCCCCTCCTTTCGGAGCAGATGTCGGGTGTTCGGGCCCCATGGGATGGACTCGAGGCCTTCCTCCACACCCTCGTGGGCCGTACCCGACCGGGGATCGCCGAGCGGCTGAACGCTGGTTCCCTGGAGTTCTTCATCCGGACTTTCGGCTCGCGTTGCCGCCCACTCGTAGTAGAACCGGGAGTCCTCTTTTCTCGCGGCGGAACTCCAGAGCTCGTGGGCGGTCTGATCCAGACGCTCGCCGGGCTCCCCGGACCGGAGCCGACCCACGCGCTCGGGCGACTCGCGTCGGATTCGGCCCTCGCCGCCTGGCGGCCGATGGTCGAGCAGGTGCTCTCCGAGCAGCGGGTCCTCCGACGGGATGCAAGCCACATCTTTCCACAACCAGCAGCGGTCATCGAGGCGCTTCGGGACCGGGCGCCCGCAAGCGCCGCCGATCTACGGGCGTTGGTGCTCGACCGTCTGACTCGCCTCGGTCGGGAACTGAGGACGACGAACGCGAACCTTTGGCGACAGTTCTGGAACGAGCCCGGAAAGTCCGGGCAAGCGCGGGAACCGAAGCACGAGAATGCCTGCCGGGACGCGTTGCTCGCGATGCTGCGTCCGCTTCTCCCCGAAGGGTGCGACGCGCAGCCCGAGGGGCAGTACGCGAAGAACCGTCGCGCGGACATCCGGGTCGCGTACGGCCCCTGGAACGTGCCAGTGGAGATCAAGAAGAACGCGCACCGCGACCTGTGGCGGGCGGCGCGAGAGCAGCTCCTGGCTTGCTACGCCACCGATCCCGCCACCGAGGGGCTGGGCATCTATCTCGTGCTCTGGTTCGGTCCCGAAGAGACGGCGCCGCTGGAGCGGGGCAGGAGGCCGGCGACGCCGGAGGATCTGCGCAACGCCGTGGTGAAAGGGCTCACTGCCGCCGAGCGCCGGCGGGCTGCGGTCCTGGTCATGGACGTCACGCCACCGTAGAAGATGACACCCCTCCCGGTCCCCGGAACGGGGCCCCGGCGGGGAGCGCATCCGCGCGGTCGCGCAGCGATGGCTGGCGCGCTAGCATCCGATGATGGTGATGGCCGAGACACACTTCGATACGCACCGATTCGTGAAGCGCCTGACCGAGGCGGGCCTGGCCGAGCCGGTGGCCGAGGCGCTCGTCGAGGAGCAGGTGCGGCTGCTCAATGGCCACCTCGTTACCTCCACCGACCTGGCGGCAACGGAGCTGGCCCTGAAGGCCGACATCGAGCGGGTGAAGGCGGAGCTGGAGGCCGAGATCGAGCAGGTGAAGGCGGAGCTGAAGGCCGACATCGAGCGGGTGAGGGCCGAGCTGAATGTGGGCCTGGAGCGGGTGAGGGCCGAGCTGGATGTGGGCCTGGAGCGGGTGAGGGCCGAGCTGGATGTGGGCCTGGAGCGGGTGAGGGCCGAGCTGACGAAGGACATCGAAGTCGCCCGGACGCAGTTGAAGGCCGAGCTGATCCGCTGGATCTACGGAGCCATGATGGCCCAGGTCGCCCTCATCGTCGCGCTGCTGAAGCTGTTCCCCTGAGGGGACGGTGTCGAGCGCTGCCCGGTCAGCGGATGCGGCCCCCGGGCGCCGCGATCTCGAAGCGGGTGTCGAAGATCTCCTGCGTGTCCACGAACTGCGTCGGGTTCGGGTCCACGTTCACGATGAGGAAGCGCGCGCCCGGCGGCTCGAACAGGAACCGGTCGAGCGAGTGCCAGGTCCCGGTCCGGTACACGTAGCCCTGACCGGGGCGGATCAGGAAGGCCCTCATCTCCTCGGGCCGGGGGATCGCCGTCTCGTCCTCCATGTCCGTCGGAGCGGCGACCGCCACCACCGCGGGGGGGCCGCCGAGGTGAACGAAGGTCTGCGTCACTGAGAAATGCCGCTCGATCCAGTGGAACCGGGGCTCGGCGAGCGGCTGCCAGATGACGTCCATCGTGGTCCGCCCGGAGATCCGGAAGTCCAGCGGGAAGAAGCGTCGCTCCTCCGCCGGTCGCTCCTTCGCTTCCATCACTTCGCCGAAGGGGGCGAACGCCTCCGCGGTCAGGGTTTCGGGGATGAGCCGGTGCGTCGTCAACAGAGCCTCCTCGCGGGCGGCTTCGAAGCCTACCCGCGGCCGCGGTTCAGAACGGTCCGAGGCGGATCGCCTGGGCGAGGATGAGGCCGCTGACGGCGATCGCGAGCACGATGACGAAGAGCGGCGCGTAGAACCGCAGCCACGCCGGCAGCCGGATCCCGGCCACCACCAGCGCCGCCATGAAGTAGCCGGACGTGGGGAAGACGATGTTCGTGATCCCGTCTCCCCACTGGGTCGCGAGCACCACGACCTGCCGGGTCAGTCCCACGAGGTCGGCGAGCGGGACCAGAACGGGCAGGGTGACGAGCGCCTGCCCGCTTCCCGACGGCACCACGAAGTTGAAGAGGGTCTGGGAGAGGAGGACGCCGACGGCGGTGAGTCCGGCGGGCAGGTTCCCGACCAGCGTCTCGAGTCCGAACACGAGCGTGTCGAGGATGCCGCCCTGCTCCAGCACGATCGGCACGCCGCGGGCGACGCCGCAGATGAGCGCTCCGGGCAGGATTTCCCGAAACGCCGCGTCGAAGTCCGAGCAGATGCGGTTCACCCGGCGTCCGGCGGCGAGCGAGATGATCACCGCGATCCCGACGAAGAGTCCCGAGATCTGCTCGAAATCGAGCCCGAAGCGGAGCACGGCGCCCACGAAGCCGGTGACGAGGATCAGAGCCAGCGTCCCGGCGATCCGTTCCCGGCGGCTCGATGCGGCCCCCTCGTTGACGGGAGGCGCCGGATCCTGATGCGGGCGTCGCGTCCTCCGGGCGTGGCGGACGACGAACCAGACAGCCGCCACCTGCACGGCGAGCCAGAAGGCGGCGCGGTAGCCTGCTCCGGAGAACATCGGCAGACCGGCGATCTGGTGTCCGATCCCCACGGTGGCCGGCACCGCCGGGCCGAAGGCCGAACCGAGCGTCGTCGGAAGGAGGCAGACCGCGAGCGCGGTCATCCGGTCGCAGCCGAGCCGCAGCAGCAGCGGCGTGACGATGGGCAGGTAGGCGATGGCGAGCTCCTGCATGCCCACCACCGCCGCCAGCGCAGCGAAGGCGAACATGAGGACCGGGAGCAGGACCTCGACGCGGTTGCGGGCGAGCGCGAGCAGACGCGCGATGCCGAGACGCAGGATCCCGGCCCGGGCGACGACGCCGACGGAGCCGCCCACGAGCAGGACGAGGAACACCACGCTGGCGGCGTCCCGGAGCCCGTCCGGGATGGCCGTGACCACATCCATGACCCCCACCGGAGCGGGGTCCACCGTTTCGAAGGAGCCGGGGACCACGCTCTCGCGGCCGTTCGGAAGCGCGGTCCGCTCGTAGGAGCCGGCGGGAACGACCCAGGTGAGGCCCGCCGAGATCAGGATGAGCCCGAACAGGATCGCGTAGATGTGGAGTCCGGGTAGGCGGAGGTTCCCCGGCTGGCTCTCTCGGCTGTCTCTCCCGGCAGGGGAGGGGCGGGGGGCGACGCGGTCTCCCTTCACGCCGGAGATTGTGGGGCAGGGCCGTTCGCATGGAGCGCAGCTCTCCACCAGACTGCCGGCGCTCGGAAGAGAGGGGAGAGGTTCGGAGAGGGGAGACCCTTCTCCCCTCTCCGAGAGAGAACGTGATGCCGATCGCAACCTGGAGCGGAGCGAGGGTTGCGATCTGAGGCGCGAAGCGCCGAGCGGGCCGGGGAGGGGGCCCCACTCGCCTCCCCACGTTTCCGACCGGCGCCATCCTGCAGAACTCGGCCCCCTCCCCGGCCCGCCCGGGCGAATAGACTCTCCGATTCGCATGGAACCCGACACCATCGTGGTGCGGGGCGCCCGGCAGCACAATCTCAAGAACGTCACCGTCCGGATCCCGAAGAAGCGCCTCGTCGTCCTGAGCGGCGTATCCGGCTCCGGAAAGTCGTCGCTGGCGCTCGACACCCTCTACGCCGAAGGGCAGCGGCGCTACGTCGAATCGCTCTCCAGCTACGCCCGCCAGTTCCTCGGGCAGATGGACAAGCCCCTCTACGACACGATCACCGGGCTGTCCCCGACGATCTCGGTGGATCAGAAGTCGGCGAGCCACAACCCCCGCTCCACCGTGGGGACGATCACCGAGATCAGCGACTACCTCCGCGTCCTCTTCGCCCGGGTGGGCGAGGCCCACTGCCCCCGCTGTCGCCGTCCGGTGAAGCCGCAAAGCGCCCAGGAGATCGTGGACGAACTGGCGACCCTGCCCGAGGGCTCCCGATTCCTCGTTCTGGCGCCGGTCGTCGTGAACCGGCGGGGCGAGTTCCGCGGCACTCTCGAGTCCATCCTCCGCCGCGGCTACTCCCGCGCCCGCCTCGACGGCGAAATCCGGCTGGTGGAGGAAGTTCCGGCGCTGGAGAAGCGGAAGAAACACAACGTGGACATCGTCGTGGATCGCCTCATCCGGCGGGGGCCGCCCGACGAGGAATGGAGGGGCCGGGTCACCGATTCGGTCGAGACCGCGCTCAAGGAGGCGGACGGGGTGCTCTCGGTTGCCGTCGTGGGCGAGCCGGAGGACCGGGTGTTTTCCGAGAAGGCGGGCTGTCCGGGGTGCGGGACCGGGTTCCCCGACCTGACCCCTCAGCTCTTCTCGTTCAACAGCCCGCAGGGCATGTGCTCGGCGTGCAACGGGCTCGGAGCGAGCAGCGAAGCGGACCCGGACCTCGTCGTGCCGGACCCGTCGCTGTCGATCAATCGGGGCGCGGTGGCGCTGTGGGGCCGCTTCGCCGAGCGCGACGGCTGGGAGGCGTCGGTCATCCGGGCGCTCGCCCGGCAGTACCGGATCTCGTTCACCACCCCGTGGTCGAAACTTCCCCGCGACCAGCGCGACCTGATCCTCCAGGGCGCGGGATCCGAGCGGGTCGAGGTCGCCTGGAAGCGCCTC
The DNA here is from genome assembly GCA_965232015.1 of Vicinamibacteria bacterium. Lineage (GTDB taxonomy): Bacteria > Acidobacteriota > Vicinamibacteria > Marinacidobacterales > Marinacidobacteraceae > JAJEAO01. The sequence continues at coordinate 3,828,709 of OZ246946.1, forward strand.
ACCCGCCGGGTCCAATGGGAGGGCGTGCTCCCGCTCCTGACCCGCCGGATGCGTGAGACCTCGTCGAACCGGGCGCGGCGCTACTACGCCCGCTTCTTCTCGAACCGCCCCTGCCGCGCCTGCGGCGGAGCGCGCATGCGGCCGGAGGCTCTCGCAGTCGAGGTCGGCGGCCGCTCGATCGCCGACGTGTCGGGGATGTCCATCGAGCACGCGCTCGCCTTCGTGGACGGGCTCGAACTCGAGGGCGCCGCCCGGGTCATCGGCGCCGAACTGCTCAAGGAGATCGGGAACCGACTGCGGTTCCTGCAGGACGTCGGGCTCGGCTACCTGTCGCTCGACCGGCTCGCACCCAGCCTGTCCGGCGGCGAGTCGCAGCGCATCCGGCTGGCGAGCCAGATCGGTTCCGAGCTCACCGGGGTCGTTTACATCCTCGACGAGCCGTCCATCGGGCTGCACTCGCGCGACAACGGCCGCCTGCTCGACGCCCTCCACCGCCTCCGGGACATCGGAAACACCGTGGTCGTCGTCGAGCACGACCGCGAGACGATCGAGGCCTCGGATCACGTGGTGGACTTCGGGCCCGGCGCCGGTGTTTTCGGGGGCGAGGTCGTCGCCGAGGGGACGCCCGCCGAGATCCGCCGGAATCCGAAGTCCCTGACCGGTCGCTACCTGTCGGGTGACCTCGAGATCGCCATCCCCGGGCGCCGGCGACGATCGCGGCGGGCGATCCGGATCGTCGGCGCCCGCGCCAACAACCTGAAGGGCGTGGACGTCCGGATCCCCCTCGGGACCCTCACCTGCGTGACCGGCGTTTCCGGCGCGGGAAAGAGTACGCTGGTGTACGACGTACTCCACCGCGGCCTGAAGCGGGCGCTCGGCGCGACGGATCGTCCGGCGGGAGCCCACACCCGCATCGAGGGTCTCGGGAACATCGTCCGGGTAGTGGACATCGACCAGTCGCCCATCGGACGGACGCCGCGGTCCAACCCGGCGACCTACACCAAGGCGTTCGACGGGATCCGTCAGCTCTTCGCGACGCTCCCGGCGGCGCGGGCGCAGGGCTACAAGCCCGGCCGGTTCTCGTTCAACGTCGCCGGCGGGCGTTGCGAGCACTGCAACGGCGACGGCGTGATCCGCGTCGAGATGCACTTCCTCGCCGATGTCTTCGTCGCCTGCCAGGTGTGCTCCGGGAAGCGCTTCAACGAGGCGACCCTCACCGTCCGCTACCAGGGGAAGAACATCGCCGAGGTCCTCGACCTGACGGTGGCGGAGGCGGTTCAGGTGTTCCGTTCGCGCCCCTCCATCCTGAACATCCTCCAGACCGTCGAGGACGTCGGTCTCGGTTATCTCCGGCTGGGACAGCCGTCGCCGACCCTCTCCGGCGGCGAGGCCCAACGGGTCAAGCTGTCGCGCGAGCTCGCGAAGCGCTCCACCGGGAACACGCTCTACATCCTCGACGAACCCACGACCGGCCTCCACTTCGCCGACATCGCCCGGCTGCTCCAGGTGCTCGATCGGCTGGTCGAGGCGGGCAACACCGTGCTGGTCATCGAGCACAACCTGGACGTCATCAAGACGGCGGATCATCTGATCGATCTCGGCCCCGAGGGCGGCGACCGGGGCGGGGAAGTGGTCGCTGGCGGGACGCCGGAGGAAGTGGCCGAGGATCCGCGCTCCTGGACCGGGCGCTACCTGCGCGAGCTGTTCGGGACCCCGCGGACCGCCCGCCGGGCGTCCTGATCCGGATGTTCTCGACCGGACTCTCGCCGCTCAGCGGTGACGGCGGGCTGCCACGGGGGGTCCGTCAGCTCATCGTCGCCAACGGACTGGCGTTTCTCGCCCAGGCCCTGCTGCCGGGGATCACCGCCTTCCTCGGCCTGAACCCCCCGCGGGTCCTCGCGCTCGAACTCTGGCGGCCCTTCACCTACATGTTCCTTCACGGGGGACTGTTCCACCTGTTCGTGAACATGTTCATGCTCTACATGTTCGGAGCGCCGCTGGAACGGATCTGGGGCCGCCGCCGGTTCGTGCGTTACTACCTCCTGTGCGGGGTGGGGGCGGCGCTCGTCGCGATGCTGCCGCTCCCCGCGTTCTTCTACGCCAACACGATCGGCGCCTCCGGTGCGGTGTACGGAGTGATGCTCGCCTTCGGGATGCTGTTTCCGTCGGCCCGGGTGCTCGTTTTCTTCCTGGTCCCGATGAGCGCGCGGCACTTCGTCATCGTGCTCGGCTTCATCGCGTTCGTCAGCTCGATCTCGGCGACCGGCGACGGGATTTCGCACATCGCCCACCTCGGCGGGATCGTCGCCGGCTACCTGCTGCTGCGGCGCGACGGGCTGCTGCCGCGCTACCGCCGCCGTACGCCGCTGGGTCGGGTCTGGGACGACATCCAGCGCCGTCGCCGCCGCGCCCGGTTCGATCGCTACGACACGCTGCATTAGGGCCCGGGCGCTCCCTATGGAGCGCCGGACTCCGCCGGTCCTCCCGGTAGGGGCCCGGCACCGAGAGGTCCACCCGACCGGCGCCCCCCTGTCGGAGCGCCGGACTCCAGTCCGGCAATCTGTCGAAGCCCGGGAGCCCCCCGCCTGGCGGCTACGGACTGGTGAAGAGCCTCGCTCCATCGTTGCCGGACCGGAGTCTGACGCTCCGACAGTTTCGCCAGCGCCCACCTGCCACTGCGTCCTTCCGTTACGATCGGAGCGCCGTGCGTTCCGTCCCGGGAGTCCAAGCCCCGCTTCTACAGCGCGGGACCGCCGCGGCGTTGGCCGCCGGGCTGACGGCGCTCGCCGCATGCGCCCCCACCCAGCCGGTCCCCGGCCTCTTCGCCATCACCGGCGGCGTGGTCCACCCGGTCTCCTCGGACCCGATCCCCGGCGGCGTGGTTGTCGTGCGGGACGGGAAGATCGAGGCGGTCGGGGCCGACGTCGCCATCCCGGCGGGCGCGGAGGTCCTCGACGCCACCGGCAAGAGCGTGATCCCGGGGCTGATCGAGACGCACTCCCACATGGGGTTCAAGGTGCTGAACCTCCCGGCGACCGGCTCGAACAACAACGAACTGTCGAGCCCGATCAACGCTCACGTGCGGGCCATGGACGGGCTCGATTCGAGCGATCCCGCGTTCGCGATCGCGGTGGCGGCCGGGGTCACGACCCAGAACATCACGACCGGCAGCCGCAGTCCCAACAGCGGCCAGGCGGTCCTCGTCAAGATGCGCGGCGGGACCGTCGAGAACATGTTCTTCGCTCCGGCGGGGATGAAGTTCGCCATCCGCGCCACCACGCCCTATCCCGGGTTCCCCCAGACCGAGCAGGGCGTTTTCGATCTTCTCGCTGGCGAACTCGAGGCCGGACAGGCCTACCTGGACGAACTCGCCGCGCACGAGGCCGACCCGTCGAACCCGCGGCCACCGCGCAATCTGACCCGCGAGGCGTTCGGGCGGCTCCTCGACCGGGAATGGGTCGTCGGGGTCCACTCGTCGAGCGAGGCCCAGATGGGCTACGCCCTCGAGCTGAAGCGCCGGTTCGATCTCGACCTCTACGTCCACCACGGTGGCCGAACCGATGTCCACGCCGAGGAGATGGCCCGCCTCGGGGTGCCGGTCAGCTTCGGTCCGGTCCTCCCGTTCGACAGCCCCGAGAGCCCGGATCTCCTCGGCCCGGTGCGCCTCGCCGAGCTCGGGGGCGTGGTCGCGTTCCATCAGGATCACCCCGACGGCCACCAGTACTTCCTGCGGCACACCGGCGCCATGTTCGTCCGGCGCGGGATGCCGCCCGCCGAAGCGCTGGCGGCCCTGACGCGCAACGGCGCCCGGATCTTCCACGTGGAGGACCGCATCGGCAGCCTCGAGCCCGGCATGGACGCCGACATCGTGCTCCTCGACGGCCCGGATCCGCTGGCGTGGGAGAGCCTGGTGGAGCGGGTCTGGGTGGACGGCGTCGAGGTCTTCAACCGCGAGACCGGATACAACGTCTTCGGCGGGAGAGCCCCGCGGGGTTGGTGATGTTCGACGTCTTCCCATGGGGCCGCGCCGCGCTGGCGACCGTTGTCGCCGCTGGCTGGCTGGCGCTGCCGGTAGGGGCGCAGACGCTCGCCATCGTGGGCGGCGACGTCCACACCGGCGACGGAGAGATCCTCCGGGGCGCCACCGTGCTGGTGGAGGCGGGCCGGATCACCGCGGTGGGGCCCGATCTGGAGGCGCCCGCCGACGCCGAGGTCGTCTCCGCCGAGGGGATGGTCGTCACCCCGGGATTTCTCGACGCCCACACGCTCCTCGGCGCCGGGGGAGGGCAGGACGACGAGACGCCGCCTCCGCTCGGGGAGGGTCCCGTCCTGCCGGCCGCCCGCGCCGCTGACCGGTTCCGCGAGGATCTCGCCCCGCTCTGGCTCCGCTCCGGCGTCACCGCCGCCTATCTCGCCCCCGATTCGAGGCTCGTCCTCGGCGGCACCGGCGCGGTCGTGAAGCTCGCCGGGTCCCGCGAGACCGCGGTCGTGGACGACGAGGTCGCGGTGGCGGCTTCGTTCGGCGAGAGCGCGGTGGGGAACCGGCCTCCCGGCCGGGAGGCGCCGACCGCCCGGACCACGCGGCAGGGCATGATCTACGAGCTCCGGAACACGCTGATCGCCGCCGGCGAGGACTCCATCGAGGGCGAAGCGGGTCGAACCCTGGGCCGTCTTCTCGCGGGCGAGATCCCGCTCCGGATACTGGCCAACACCCCCGACGACATCGAGACCGCGCTGCGGGTCGCCGGCGAGTTCGACCTGCGGCTCGTCGTGGATCAGGCGGCGGGCGCGTCGGCCGTCGCCGACCGGCTCGCCGACGCCGACATCCCGGTCGTGGTCGGCCCGATGGTGCTCGGCATCGGAGACGGCGGACCCATGGAACTGCGCGACCACACCCCCGAGGCGGCGGCCATCCTCCATCGCGCCGGGGTCCGGATCGCCCTCTCGACGTTCGCCGGCCGGGGCCGCTCGGTGTGGATGGAGGCCGTCCTCGCGGCGGCCCACGGACTACCCCGCGAGGCGGCGCTGGCCGCCGTGACCAGCGACGCGGCTGACATCCTCGGGGTCGGAGATCGTCTCGGCCGGCTGGCGCCCGGGTTCGACGGGGATCTCGTCGTGTGGGACGCCCATCCGATCTCGACGTGGGCCCGGACGGCCGTTGTCATCGTGGACGGGCGGATCGTCTTTCGGCGCTGACGCCAGGAGCGTCGGCGCCTCGTCGTCGTCCCGCTTCCCGGAAGGTTCATGAGGAGGTTCAACATGATGCGATCCGTGATCCGGCGATCCCGCCGGGGCGCCAGCCTGCTGCCGGGGTTGCTTCTCGGCGGCTTCCTGCTCGCCACTCCAGCGCCCGCGGCCCAGTCCCCCGGCGAGGATCCCGCGGTTCGAGGCGGGATCACGCTCCTCGACGAGTGGATTCGGGCCCGCCTGGAGTACAGCGGGCTGCCCGGTCTCGTCATCGGGATCGTCCACGACCAGGACGTGGTCTGGCTCAAGGCCTACGGCATGGCCTCACTCGACCCGCCGACGCCGATGAGCGAGGACACGATCTTTCGGATCGCCTCCCACTCCAAGCTGTTCACCGCCATCTCCGTCCTCCGCCTCCGGGACGCCGGCGCATTGCGCCTCGACGACCCGGTCACCGAGCACCTCCCGTGGTTCGCCATCCGGAACCGCCATCCGGAGGCGCGTCCGCTGACCGTCCGACACCTGCTCACCCACACCGGCGGGCTGCCGCGCGAGTCCGCCCACCCGGCGTGGACCGACTTCGAGTTTCCCGGCGCCGACGCCGTGCGCGCCACGGTAGCGGATCAGGAGACGACCTACGCCACCGAGACCAAGTGGAAGTACTCGAACCTCGGGTTCACGCTGGCGGGCATGGTCGCGGAGGCTGCCGGCGGCGCCTTCTTCGCCGAGCTGGTCACGGAGGGGATCACCGGGCCGCTCGGGATGGACTCCACCACCGTCGGCCCGGTCCCGGCCGCGCAGCTCGACCGGCTCGCGACCGGCTACACCCGTCGGATGCCGAACGGCCGGCGCGAGATCCTCCCGTTCGTGGACGCTCACGCCTTCGACCCGGCGACCGGACTGTCCTCCACGGTGCCGGACATGCTCCGGTTCCTGATGTGGCAGATCCGCGTCCGCGAGCGTCGGAGCGAGGAGGTCCTCGACTCGAACACCCTGCTCGAGATGCAGCGGGTCCACTGGCTCCAGCCCGACTGGGAGAGCGGATGGGGGCTCGGTTTCTCGGTCCGCCACACCACAGGTCGCGACCTGGTCGGGCACGGCGGCTCCTACCCCGGCTACCGCACGCAGACCCAGTTGAGCCCGAAAGAGAGAGTCGGCGTCGTGGTGTTCACGAACGGCGGCGATGGCAACCCGGCGCGATTCGTGAACAAGGCCTTCGAGTGGGTCGCCCCGCACCTGGCGGCCAGCGCGAAGCCGGAGGAGAAGCGCGTCTTCGCGGCCGACTGGGAGCGCTATCTCGGCGTTTATCGCAACCGTTGGGGGGACACCAGCGTCCTCCGCCTCGGCGACGAGCTCGCCATCCTGTCCCCGCTGTCCGAGGACCCGGAGAGCTCGAAGGGCCTGCTGCGTCCCACCGACGAGCCCCACGTCTTCCGGCTCGAGAGTGACGGCTACGGCGCCCACGGGGAGCTGGTGCGTTTCGAACTCGACGACTCCGGCGCGGTGGTCCGCGTGTTCGTCGGGGTCAACTACTCCGCGAAGGTCCGCTGAGCGACCCGGTTCCGGCGGCGGTCGCCTGGCCCCGGCCGGGGGTGTCGGTGGTGGTCCCCACCTTCCGGGAGGTGGACAACATCCCGGCCCTCGCGGAGGGGGTCCGGGCGGCGCTCGCCGGGCAGGGGCTCGAATGGGAGCTGCTGCTCGCGGATGACGACTCGGATGACGGGAGCGAGGCGGTGGTGGAGGCGCTGGGGAAGCGGCTACCGGTGCGGATCGAGGTGCGACGGGGAGCGCGCCGCGATCTCTCGCTGGCCGTGCTGGACGGGATCCGGGCGGCGCGCTTCGACCGCGTCTGCGTGATGGATGCCGACCTCTCCCACCCGGCGGATCGGATTCCGGACCTGCTCGCAGCGCTCGGAGACGGGTGCGATCTGGCTCTCGGCGCGCGTTACGCCCCGGGAGCGGCGATCGCCGAGGACTGGGGGTTCGGGCGGCGCCTGAACTCGTGGGCGGCCACTCTGCTCGCGCGCCCTCTGGTCCGCTGCTCCGATCCCATGTCCGGGTTCTTCGCTGCTGACCGACGCCGGCTCCCCGATCCGTCCCGCCTCGATCCGATCGGGTACAAGATCGCTCTGGAGCTCATGGTTCGCGGCCCGCTCCGGGTCCGGGAGATCCCGATCTCGTTCCGGGATCGGAGTCGCGGCGTGAGCAAGATGAACTGGCGCGAACAGCGCAACACCCTGGTCCATCTTGGTCGGCTCTACCGCTTCCGTTTCCCGCTCCTCGCGCGGCTCGTTCCGTTCGCCCTGGTCGGAGGGAGCGGTCTGGCGGTGGACTCCGGCTTCTACTTCGGCCTCCAGGCGCTGGGGACCCACCACCTCCTGGCGCGGTTCCTCTCTTTCTGGATGGCGGTGAGCTGGAACTGGGGCCTCAACCGGATCGTGACGTTTGGCGACCGTCCCCGCACGCCGCGCGCTTCCCAGTGGGGCCGCTTCACGCTCTCGAGTCTCGTCGCCCTGGCCCTCAACTTCGGCGCCTACTGGATGCTCACTTCCAACGTCGCGTTCTTCGGTCGGGAGCGCTTCCTCGCCCTGTTGCTCGGCGTCGTGGGGGCGAGCGCGGTCAACTTCATCGCGGCGAACCGGTTCGTCTATCGCACCGAAGGAGTCGGCGGCTCGAGATGAGTCCCCGTCGAGACCCTCGGCTCGCTCACCGGGACGAGGCCGCGCGAAAACGGCTGCGGAAGCAGCGTCCCCGGATGCAGGCTTCCGCGCCGGCTCCGGCCTCCGGGGAGGCTCCGGGGCGATCGGTCGGACCCGCTCGCCGGACGGCTCTCATCGCCGTCGGTCTCGCTCTTCTCATCCTGGTGAGCTACTTCCCGGCGCTCTCGGCCGGTTTCGTCTGGGACGACCTCGTCTTCGCCGACGAACCCCTGATTCGCGACGGTCTCTCCGGGTTGTCCCGGATCTGGTTCGCGCCCCGAGAGATCACTTATGAGGGGCACTACTGGCCGCTCGTGTACACGAGCTTCTGGCTGGAGTACCAGCTCTGGGGGCTTGCGCCGCTCGGTTACCACGTCGTGAACCTGCTGCTCCATTTGGGCTGCACGGTGCTCGTCTGGCGCCTGCTGCTGCAGCTCCCGGTTCCCGGGGCTGCGCTCATCGCCGCGGTGTTCGCCGTCCATCCCCTCCACGTGGAGTCGGTGGCCTGGGTGATCGAGCGGAAGGATCTGCTCTCGACGCTCTTCTATCTGGGGGCCTTCCGGGCCTGGCTCCGTTACCTCGAGGACTCGCGAACGACCCGCTATGCCGGGTCCCTGCTGCTGTTCGTGGCGGCGCTTCTGAGCAAGTCCATCGCGGTGACGCTCCCGGCCTGGCTGCTCATCCACCGCTTCTGGAAGACCGGGAGGATCGGCGGGACCGATCTTCTGCGGACCGCGCCGTTCTTCCTGACCGCCGCCGTCATCACGGTGGCGGACGTGGCGTTCTACCGGACCCGGGAGGTCCTCACCTTCGACCATTCGCTGCCGGAGCGGCTGCTCATCGCCGGGCGCGCCCTGTGGTTCTACGCGGGCCGATTGCTCTGGCCGGGGGACATGCCGGTGATCTATCCCCGCTGGGAGATCCGGGCGGGAGACTGGGCGGGCTGGGTGTGGCCGGTCGCTGCGCTCGTCTCCGCGGCGCTGCTGTGGGTCCTGCGGGGGCGCCTTGGACGCGGGCCGCTCGTCGGGGCGGCCTTCTTCGCGGTGACGCTCTCCCCGGTCCTCGGATTCGTGGATTACGGCTACATGCAGTTCGCCTACGTGGCCGATCGCTTCCAGTACCTCGCCGGGCTGGGGCTCATGGCGGTCGCCGTGGGGGTCGCGACGAGCGGCGTCGAGCGACTCGGGCCCAACCTGAGGCGAGCCAGCGCGGTCGCCTTCGCGGGCATCCTCCTCTTCTTCTCGGTCGCGACGTTTCGCCAGGCGCGCATCTATCGGGATCCGCCCACGTTCTTCGGCCACATCACGGAGCGGAACCCGGACGCCCGGGACGCCTGGCTCAACCTGGGCACGGCGCTCACGGATGCCGGTCGGCATGAAGAAGCGCTCCCGGCCGCCCGCGAAGCCCTGAGGACCACGGCGAATGTCGCCAGCGCCCATTCCAACCTCGGGCTGGCGCTCCTGAACGTCGAGCGCTTCGAGGAAGCCGAAGCCGAGCTCCGCCGGGCCCTCGTGTTGGAACCCGACCACGCCAAGGCGATCCAGAACCTGGCCGAGGTCACCCGACGACAGGGCGACTCCGAGGGCGCCATTCCCCTGTTTCGGGAGGCGGTGGACCGGGACCCGGGAAACGGGTTGGCGCGCGCCGGCCTGGGGCAGGTCCTGTTCGAGACCGGCCGCCACGAGGAAGCGGCGGAGGCCATCCTCGGAGCGCTCGAGCTCGAGCCGGATCTCGCCGCCGCGACCGCGATGCGCCTCATGGCGGCCGAATCGCTTCGGCGGCTGCGGCGTTTCGACGAAGCCTCCGAGCAAGTTGAGCGGCTCGTCGCCGGGGCTCCGGACGATCCGGTCGCTCTCGCGCACCTGGCGAACCTGCGAGCCGAACAGGGACGGGCCGGAGAGGCGGACGCCCTCTTGCGCCGCGTTCGACGGCTCCGGCCGGAAGAGCCGGGGGTTTTGCAGAACATGGCCGAGTCACTGCGCCGGCAGCAGCGTCACGAGGAGGCCCTCGAGGCGTATGGCGCCGTTTTGGACCTCGATCCGGATTTCGGTTCGGCGCACGCCGGGCGCTCGAGCGCGCTGTTCGAGCTGGGGCGCTACGACGAGGCCGTGGAGGCGATGGAGCGGGCTCTGGTCCTCGAGCCGGTCGAGAGCGTGCTCCCGGCCCGCGAGGTGCTCATCGGGAAGGCGCTGCTCGAACTGGAGCGCCCGCCGGAGGATGCCGCGGAGCGCTTCCAGAGGGCTCTGGAGGTGAACCCCCGCCACCCGGACGCGCTGGACCGCCTCGGCGCGGTCCGTTTCGGACAGGGGCGCTTCGAGGAAGCTCTGGAGCTCTACGAGCGGCAGATCGAGGACGACCCGGAGAACGCTGCGATCCACTCCAACATCGGCGCCACCCTCTTCCGGCTCGGTCGGCGGGAGGCCGCGGTCCGGAGCCTGGAGCGGGCGCTGGAGCTGGATCCCGACCACGAGCCGGCGCGGAGGAATCTGGAGGGGGTGCGCTCGGCGGAGCGCCGGTAAGCGGAGCGCCGGGCGGGCCCGCTACTTCTTCTCTTCCGCTTCGGCCTCTTCCAGCTCGATCTCGTGGACCTCGTCCTCGGTGAGCACGCCGGCCATCTTCCACACCGGCTCCTGCGGGCCGGGCTTGATGCCGGCGATGTCCGGGTCCGGTCCGCTGCGGCGCTTTCGATGCGCGGCCGCCTTCTCATGCGCCCGTTCCCGCCGCCTCAGTTCCTTGAGCCTCTGGCGGGCCGCCCGCTCCTTCTCCTTGCGCCGCTTGAGAAACGTCTGTCGGGAACGATTGGCCATCCGGGGGGAATTCTAACAGCCCGGGGTGCCGCGGCCGGCGCGGGTCGGAGCGCGGAAGCCGCCGGTCAGGCGCGCCGGAGGATCTCGCCGGGCTGGGCTCCGGTGAAGCGACCCTCCCAGGTGACCGGGACTCCGTTCACGAACGTGGCCCGAACTCCGGTGGCGCGTCGGCGGGGCGCCTCCAGGGTGGCGAGGTCCGCGATCCGCCCGGCGTCGAAGAGGACCAGATCGGCGGGGAGCCCGGGCGCGATGCGCCCCCGATCGGGCAGGCCGGCGATCCGGGCGGGCAGGGAGGTCATCCGCCGGACCGCCTCCTCGAGGGACAGGATGCCCTCCTCGCGGACGAAGCGTCCCAGGACCCGCGGAAACGCGCCGCAGGCGGCGGGATGGGGCGCGCCGCGTCCGTAGTCGTTGGCGTCGGTGATGAACGCGACCTCCGGGTCCGTCGCCAGTTTCCGGAGGCCGTCCTCCCCGCTGATGTCGAGGACGAACTGCCCGACGCCGCCCTCCGCCTCCAGCATGAGATCCGAGACTGCATCGAACGGGTGGACTCCCCGGCGCTCGCCCAGCTCCAGGAGCGACAGCCCGACGGCGCCCCGCCCGTCCGGGCCGGCGGCGCTCGCCACCCGGATGCCCTCCCAGCCCACCGCCCCGACCAGGTTGTGCGGCCAGCCGCCGGGCCTCCACGGCGGCCACTCGGGCCGGCGCGTCTCGATCTCCTCGCGGATCCGGCGGCGGGAGGCCGGGTTCCGCAGCCGCCGGAGCAGCTCGGGAATGCCGCCTTCGAGCGACCACGGGGGGTAGATCGCCGCCATCATCGTCGCCGCCACCGGGTAGGGGAACATGTCGGCGGAGACGCGGACTCCCCGCCGCCGCGCCTCCCGTTCCCGCTCGAGGAGCCACTCCACGCCGCGCCAGTGACCCCGCCCGACCGCTTCGGCGTGGCTGTGGTGGACCCGGACCTCGGCATCCCGCCCGATCCCGATCAGCTCCCCGACCGCATCGTGGAGCGTTTCGCTCGATCCGCGGACGTGCGCGGTGAAGACCGCGTCGTGCGGCGCCAGCCGCCGGGCCAGCGCCGCCAGCTCCTCGGTGTCGCTGAACATGCCCGGCGGATAGATCAGGCCGCACGACAGTCCGAGCGCTCCCTCCGCGAGCGCCTCGTCCAGCGCCCGCTCCATCGTCGCCCGCTCCCCGGCGTCGGGCGCTCCCGGTCGAAGACCCATGGCGGCCAGCCGCAGCAGCCCGTGGGGGACGAGCGCGGCGACGTGGACCGGGGTCCCGAGCGTTTCGAGCCGGTCGAAATAGTCCCGGAGCCCGCCCCAGTCCCACCGGGTTCCCTCCGGCGTCATCCACGCGTGGACCCCCGGCGCCAGCTCGCGCGCCTCGCCCGCAACGGGCGCGGCGCCCAGTCCGCAGTTCCCGATGACCTCGGTGGTGATGCCCTGGGCGAGGCGTCCGGCGATCAGCCGAGCGCGCGCCGGTCCGGGAGCGAGAAGCACGAGGTCGCCGTGCGAATGGAGATCAATGAACCCCGGGGCCGCCACCAGACCGGCGGCGTCGAGTTCGCGGCGCGCCGCTCCCTCGGGGGCGACGAACCGCCCGCCGCGGATCCCGAGGTCGGCGACCCGGCCCGGGGCCCCGGTGCCGTCCACGATCCGGGCCCCCCGGATCCGCCAATCGAGCGCCGCGTTCCCGGGCGGCCGGGCGACGCACCCGGAGGCGCCGAGCAGCCCGCCGGCGAGGAGCCGGGTGAAGTCGCGGCGCCCCGGGCGGCGGGGGAACGGAGGAGCCGCCGTCCCGGACGCGGTCATCTCTCCCGCACGATGTGCCGGACGACGGCCTCCCCGTGGAACCGACCGTTTTCGATGAAGATCCGGTTCGTGCGGCGGCCGGCGACCACGCCACCGGCCAGATAGAGCCCCTGCACCTCGGTGGCGAAGCTCTCCGGGTCGGTCACCGGAGCGCCGTCCGGCCCGGCGCTGCGCACTCCCATCGTCTCGAGGAACCGGTAGTCGGGCCGGTAGCCGATCAGCGGCAGGAGAAAGTCGTTCGCGATCTCGCGGACGGTTCCGCCGCTGTCGCGCAGGATGAGCGAGGCGGGGCGGACCTCCTCCACGACCGAGCCGAGATGCGCCGGGATCTCGCGGCGGGTGATCCGGTTCCCGATGTCTGGTGCGACCCAGTACTTGAGGCTCGAGGACAGGGTCTCGCCCCGGTGGATCAGCGTGACCTCGATATCGGCCCGGAACAGCTCCAGCGCCGCCTCGACGGCGCCATTCCCGCCCCCGACCACGGCCACCCGGGAGCCGAAGTAGCGGTGGGTCTCCACGTAGCGGCTGTGGACCTTGGCCAGATCCGCGCCGGGCGCCTCCAGCCGGTTCGGGTTGTCGAAGTAACCGACGGCGAGCACCACGTTGCGGGCGACGACGGGCGCCGGATCGGGGATGCCGTCCCGGCAGCTCGCCAGATGCAGCGTGAACCGGTCCCGGCCCCGCTCCACCCGCTCCACCCGGGTGAACAGCCGCGGTTTCAGATCGAAGTGCCGGACGACCTTGCGGTAGTAGATGAGCGCTTCCTGCCGGGTGGGCTTGTCGCGGGCGCAGACGAGGGGGATCCCGCCGATCTCGAGCAGGTCCGGCGAGGTGAAGAACACCATGTGGACCGGGAAGCGGCGGATCGTGTCCACCAGCGTCCCTTTCTCGAAGACCTCGGCCGACAGGCCGCGCCGTTGGCACTCGATCGCGGTGGCGAGCCCGGCGGGTCCGGCGCCGACGATGGCGACATCGAGCACGCCGCCGGATGAGGGCGCGGTCATTGCGGCGGCGCGGCCCGCTCCACCCGGGCCCGCAGGATCTCGATGCGCTCGAGCGGCGCCTCGTCCGGGCCGGCGGGCAGCGTGACGATCTGCTCGACGATCTCGTAGCCGGAGAGGACCTCGCCGAAGACGGTGTATTCGCCGTCGAGCGCCGGGGCGGTTCCGGTCATGATGAAGAAGCTCGTCATGGCGCTGTCGAGTGCGTCGAGCCGCGCCATCGAAACCGTCCCCGGGACGTGGGGCCGGTCGTTGAACTCGGGCTGCAGGTTCACGATCTGGCGTTCCACCGCCTCCGGGATCTCGGGTTCGCGCGTCTCCATCCACCCGGTCTGCACCATGAAGCCGGGGACCACCCGGTGGAAGGCGGTGCCGTCGTAGGCGCCGAGCGCGGCGAGGCGGAGGAAGTTTCGCGCGTGGTTCGGGGCGACGTCGGGGAACACTCCGATGCGGATCTCTCCGAGTCGCGTCTCGAGGACCGCCCGCCACCCGGCGAGCTCCGCGTCGGTTTCGTCGGTGAACGGGGGCGCGACCTCGGGCGGGCGGTCCCGCACGGTGGCGCGAACGACTTCGACCCGTGCCGCCGGAAGGCCGTTCGCGTCGGCGGGGAGCTCCGAGATTCGGGTCAGCGGGCGCAGGCCCTCCACGACCCGTCCGAACACGGTGTATTGCCCGTCGAGCCCGGGCTGGTCGGTGATCACGACGAAGAACTGCGAGCCGGCGCTGTCGGGCTGGCCGGGAACCTGGACCGCGGAGACCGCGCCCCGGACGTGGAGCTCGTCGTTCGGCTCCCGCGCCAACCGCAGCAGTCCGCCGGCGCCGTAGTCCGCGGTGGCGCCTGGATCCTTCGTCACCGGGTCTCCGCCCTGGACGATCCCCCGGGCGATGACCCGGTGGAACGCGGTGCCGTCGTAGTTCCCCTGTTCGGCCTGCAGCAGGAAGAACGCCGCGTGGTTGGGGGCCTTCTCCGGGAGGACCTCGATCACGAACATCCCGTGAGTGGTCTCGAAAACGACCTGCTTCCCCGCCATCGCCTCCACGGGCCGGTCGGCGGTGAACGGGTCGTCCGGCTGCGCTCCGACGGCCGCCCCCCCGCCGGCGAATCCCGCGAGGAGCAGCCACGGGGTGAACCGCGGCCCCGCCCGGGAGACCACCCGCCCCGCCGTTCGCAAGAGACCCATCGAGACCGTTGAAGTCAGCCGAGTATATTGCCCGCGCCTGTGCCGCCCCGCGCCCCCTCCCCTGGCTCCGGGCGCGCCGTTTCCGCGGTCGCCACGATGGCGTCCACGGTCTCGGTGCCGTCCTCCCTCGAAACCCTCGAGAACGGCCTTCGGGTCCTGTTCCACGAAGACCGGCGGCTCCCGGTCGTCCACGTGGCGCTGTGGTACCATGTCGGCTCCGCCAACGAGCGCCCGTGGCGCACCGGGTTCGCGCACCTGTTCGAGCACCTCATGTTCGAGGGCTCGCGGCACAACAACCGCCACTTCATCCGGCTCATGGAGAAGGCGGGCGCCAGCCTGGCGGCCGGGGGCGTGAACGGGACCACCAGCCACGACCGCACGAACTACTACGAGACGGTGCCGCGGGAGGCCCTCGGTCTGGTCCTGTGGGCCGAGTCGGACCGGATGGCCTACCTCCTTGATGTGCTCGACCAGTCGCGGCTGGACACCCAGCGCGAGGTGGTCCGGAACGAGCGTTTCCAGCGCATGGACAACGTCCCCTACGGGACCGCGTGGGAGATCCTGTTCCGGACGCTGTTCCCGGCGGGACACCCCTACTCGTGGGACGTGATCGGGGACATGGGGCAGCTCGCCGCCTCCGATCTGGGGGAGGTTCACGACTTCTTCCGCACCTGGTACGTCCCCAACAACGCCGTGCTGGTGGTGGCGGGCGACTTCCGGCGGCGGCGCGCCCGGGAGCTGGTGCGGCGCTATTTCGGCCCGATCCCGCCGGGGCCGACGCCGGGTCGGCCCGAGTTCCCTCGCGTGCGGCTCCCGGAGACCCGCCGGATCGCGGTGCCCGAAGCGGTGCCGCAGGCGCGTCTCTACGCCGCCTGGCCCACGCCGCCCTTTTTCGATCCGGACGAGGCGCCCCTCGACATGCTGGCCAACATCCTCTCGGACGGACTGAACTCGCGGCTCTACCGCCGGATGGTGCACGAGGACCGCACCGCGTCGAACGTCTCCGCGTTCCACCACGCGCTGACCGGGGCCGGAATCGCGGGCGTCGTGGCCACCGCCCGGCCCGATGTCCCTCTCGAGCGTCTCCGCGCCGCCATGGACGAGGAGATCGCCCGGATGGTCGAGACGGGACCCACCGACGACGAGCTGGCTCGAGTCAAGGCGAGTGCGCAGGTGGCGTTTCTCGCCGCACTGGAGCGGCTCGCCACCAAGGCGGATCTTCTCGCCCGCTACACGACCTTCCTCGGTGACCCCGACCGGCTGGGCGAGGATTGGGTGAGGTTCCGCCGCGTCTCTTCGGACGACGTGCGCCGGGTGGCGCGCGAGTACCTGCTCGCGCCCCGCATCGAGCTCCTCTACGGCGCCGTCTCTCCCGGCAGGGGTCCGGTGGAGGACGGCGAGCCGCCCCCGGCCGCTCCCGTCGTCGGGCCGGATGCATGGTCGGACCCCGCCGCTGGTCCCGGGCCCGAGCCGGCGACGCTCCCCCCGGAACCCGACCGCGAGCGGCCGCCGCGGCGGGGCAGGGCGCCGAAGTTCGCCCCCGAGCTCCCGGAGATCCGCGAACTCCGCAGCGGGATGCGGCTCCACCTGCTGCCCCGCCGCGATCTACCCCACTTCGTGGCCGGGCTCAGCATCCCGGGCGGCAAGGCGGAGGAGCCGCGCCGGCTCGCGGGGCTCGCCGGGATCACCGCGGCGATGATGTCGCGGGGCACGACCTCCCGCACCGCCCGCGAGTTCGAGGCGGAGGCCGACCGCGCCGGCGCGGCCGTTCGCGCCACCGCCGGACCGGACTGGTTCGGGGTCCACTGGTCGGGCCTCACCGAACACACGGCGAAGTCCTTCGAACTCGCCGCCGACCTCCTCCGCAACCCGGCCTTTCCTGAGCCGGAGCTCGCCCGGATGGTCCCGGTTCGGCTCGACGGGCTGAAGCAGGCGCGCGCCAACCCGACCGGAGTGGCGGGGCGCATCGTGGGGCGCAGCGTCTTCTCGGACGACCATCCCTACGGCTGGCGGGGCGACGAGGAGACGCTCCCCCGCATCACCACCGACGATCTCACCCGCTTCCACCGCGCCCGGTTCGCCGCGCCCGATGGAGCGGAGCGGCCGTTCTTCGTGGCTTGCGGCGACTTCGACCCGGACGAGGTCGAGGCCGCCTTCGAACGGGTCTTCGGCGGGTGGTGCGCGGAACCGGGCGACACCCGCGCCGACGTGCCCGCCCCGCGCCCGGTGGAGTCGGGCGTACTGCTCCACGCCATGGAGCAGCCGGGTCCGCAGGCGGTCGTCACCTGGCGCCGTCCCGGGCCCCCGCGCGGGTTCCCGGGCCGCTACGCCCTCCGGCTCGCGCTCACCGTGCTCGGCGGCGGCTTTTCCAGCCGGCTGAACCTCAACCTCCGGGAGCGCATGGGCGCCACCTACGGCGCGTTCGCGGGCTGGCGGCGGCTGGCCCGGGGCTCGATGTTCACGGCGTCCGCCTCGCTGAATCTGGACCGCGCCGGCGAGGGGATCCGGGAGTTGCTCGCCGAGGTGGAGGCCCTCGCCTCCGGTCGCCGCCCGGTCCGGGTGGGTGAACTGCGCCAGGCGAAGCAGTCGCTCATCCGCGGCTACGCCCAGGCCTTCGAGACGATCCGGGGCGTGCGGGGAGCCATCACCGGAGCGGTGCGGCGGGGCGACGGCATCCCCTGGATCCGCGAGTACGCCTCGCTCCTCGAGGCGGTGACGCCGGACGAAGCGACCGAGGCGGCGGGGACCTATCTCGGGCTCGAGGGCAGCGCGCTGGTCGTGGTCGGCGATGGCGACGCGCTCGAACCCGAACTCGCCGGGCTCCCGGTGGGCCCGGTCGTCCGGGTGGACGCGGAGGGCGCGCCGCTGTAGAGCCGGGGCCTTCCCTCCCGTCCGTCAGTCGGACGGCGGCGCCGTGACCGGTGCGCCCACGAGGAACGGGAAGGCCCCTTCGAGGCGGGCGACGCGCTCGCCGATGGCGTGGAGGTCGGACCGGATCGCCTGTCGCTCCACGGTTGCCGCATCCAGACCGGTGCGGAGCTCCGCCAGATCTCCGCGGAGGGACTTGAGACCCTGCAGGATGAGCGCCGCCAGGCTCACGCCGACCGCGACGACCGAGATGATGATGGCGATGACTTCCAGACCCATCATGCTCGGCAGCCTATCGCAGTGGCGGGCGACCCGGCCTGAGCGGCGGTCGCGGCCTTCAGTCCGACGTTGGCGCTGCCGCCTGTGCGCCCAGCAGGAAGGGGAACGCCCCTTCGAGCCGGGCGACGCGTTCGCCGATGGTGTGGAGGCCGGACCGGATCGCCTGCCGCTCCGCCGTCGCCGCGTCGAGCCCGGTGCGCAGTTCTGCCCGCAGCGCCCCGAGACTCCGAAGGATGAGCGCGGCCAGGCTCACGCCGACGGTGACGACCGAGACGATGATGGCGATGACTTCCAGACCCATCATGCTCGGCAGCCTATCGCAGTGGCGGGCGATCCGGCCTGAGCGGCGCTCGCGGCCTTCAGTCCGACGTTGGCGCTGCCGCCTGTGCGCCCAGCAGGAAGGGGAACGCCCCTTCGAGGCGGGCGACGCGTTCGCCGATGGCGTGGAGGTCGGACCGAATCGCCTGCCGCTCCGCGGTTGCCGCATCCAGGCCCGTGCGGATTTCCACGGTAGCGGCGCCCAGTCCGGCGCGTACTTCCGCCAGATCTCCGCGCAGGGACTTGAGACCTTGCAGGATGAGCGCCGCCAGACTCACGCCGACGGTGACGACCGAGACGATGATGGCGATGACTTCCGGACCCATGCTCGGCAGCCTATCGCAAGGGCAGGCGACCCGGCTCACGGGTGAGCGCCGTGTCCCCCCGGACGGCGCCGCAGCGGGGCGTGACCCGGCCTCAGCGGCGGTCGCGGCCGAACAGGCTGCGCATCTGCTCCGGTTCGGGCACCGGAAGCGGGTAGTTCCCCGAGAAGCAGGCGGTGCAGTAGCGGTCCCGCTCCTCCTCCACCGAGTCCTCGAGCGCCTCCAGCGGGAGGTAGGCGAGGCTGTCGGCGTTCAGGAAGGCCTGGATGTCCTCGACGGTGTGCTGCGCCGCGATCAGTTCGGAGCGCAGGGGCGTGTCGATGCCGTAGTGGCAGGGGCCGGTCGTCGGGGGCGAGGAGACCCGGAAATGGACTTCGGAAGCGCCCGCGTTGCGGGTGAACTGGACCAGCTTGCGGCTGGTGGTGCCGCGCACGATGGAGTCGTCCACCAGGACGACGCGGCGTCCGGCGAGGACCGAGGGGACCGGGTTCAGCTTCACCCGCACCCCGAAGTTCCGGATGGACTGCTTCGGTTCGATGAACGTGCGTCCCACGTAGTGGTTGCGGATGAGGCCCATCTCCAGCGGGATGCCGGACGCCTGCGAGTAACCGATCGCCGCCACCAGCCCGGAGTCGGGCACCGGGACGACCACGTCGGCCTCCACCGGCGCGACTCGGGCGAGGCTGCGACCGAGCCGGATCCGGGTCCGGTACACATCGCGGCCGAACACCCGGCTGTCCGGGCGGGCGAAGTAGATCTGCTCGAAGATGCACTGCGAGATCGGGGCCTCGTCGAACAGCCGGATGGACCGGACTCCGAAGTCGTCGATCTTGAGCATCTCGCCGGCTTCGAGATCCCGGATGTACTCCCCGTCAATGAGATCCAGCGCGCAGGTCTCGGAGCAGACGACGTGGCCGTCGCCGACCCGACCGAGGACGAGGGGCCGAAACCCGCGCGGGTCCCGGACGGCGTAGAGCGCGTTCCGGGTCAGAAACAGCAGCGAGAAGGCGCCCTCGGCCTGGCGCACTGCCTCCGCCACCGCCTCCAACTCGTCGGTCTGCCCCGACTTGGCGAACAGGTGGACGAGAACTTCGGTGTCCGAGGTGGTCCGGAAGATGGAACCCCGATCCACCAGTTGCTGTCGCAGGAGGTGGGCGTTCACCAGGTTCCCGTTGTGGCAGACGGCGATCTGGCCGAACTTGCACTCGATCTGGATGGGCTGGATGTTCTCTTCGCTGCTCGATCCCGCGGTGGAATAGCGGGTGTGGCCGATCGCGGTGGGGCCCGCGAGCGAGTCGAGCTCCTCGGCCCCGAAGACATCCGCCACATAGCCGGTTCCGGTGAGACTGCGAAGGCGGCCGCCGTCTCCCGCCGAGGCCACGATCCCGGCGGCCTCCTGCCCCCGGTGCTGGAGCGCGTAGAGACCGAGGTAGGCCAGCCGCGCCGCCTCCGGGTGGTTCCAGACCCCGACGACGCCGCACTCCTCCCGGAACCCGTGTTGGCCGGCGGCGAGGGAGGGGCCGGCTGCGGCCCGCCGCCCACTCGTCGCGGAGTCGGGATGCATCAGTTTTTCTTCCCGGAAGTTCTTCCCGGGAGCGCCCCGGGAGCTGCGGACGGACCGTCGCGGCGCGACGCCGGTCGGTTCCGGATGCTATCCCACCCCGGCGCGGGCGAGCCCGTGGAAGAACGCGTCCGCCACCCGATCCACCGGGACCCGGATCGCGGGCGCGCCGTTCACCCGAACGGCGAATTCGCCCCCGCCCACTTGCCCGATGCGCCTCAGCGGTACGCCGTGCCGCTCGGCGAGCGCGGCCAGCGCGTCGGCATCGCCGGGTCGGACGCTGACAAGCGCGCGCGCCGGGGCTTCGCCGAAGAGGGCGGCGACCGGGGGCTGATCGGACTCCAGCTCGAACGAGGCTCCGATCCGGGTCCCGTCCGGGGCGAACAGCGACTCCACCACCGCGTGCCCCAGCCCGCCCTCCGACAGGTCCTTCGCCGAGCGGGAGATCCCGACCCCCGCCAGCGCGCGGAGCAGCCGGTGCAGCCGGACTTCGGCGTCCAGATCCGGCGCCGGAGGCAGCCCGTCGGTGCGGTCGTGGAACACCTTCAGGTACTCGCTCGCTCCGATCGCGTCGCCGGCCCGCGGCCCGAGCAGAAACACGACGTCTCCCTCCTCGGCGAAGTGCTGGCGCACGACCCCCGAGACATCGTCGAGGACGCCCACCACGCCGACGACCGGGGTCGGGAAGATGCCCTCCCCGTCGGTCTCGTTGTAGAGACTCACGTTGCCGCCGGTGATGGGGACCGAAAACGCCTCCAGCGCTTCGGTCATCCCCCGGACCGATTCGGCGAGCTGCCACATGACCTCCGGCTTCTCCGGGTTGCCGAAGTTGAGGCAGTTCGTGGCGCCGACCGGCGTCGCGCCCACCGCGGCGAGGTTGCGGCACGCCTCCGACACCGCCAGCGCGCCGCCCCGGCGCGGGTCCCGCAGCGCGTAGCGGCCGTTCCCGTCCAGCGTCATGGCGAGGCCCAGCGGCGTCCCCTTGATCCGGATCACGCCGGCGTCGCCGCCGGGGCGAGCCACCGTGTCGCTGCGGACCATGTGGTCGTACTGCTCGTAGATCGGATGACGGGAGGCGAGCCCGGGGGAGCCGATGAGCCGAAGAAGCGCCTCGTTCCAGTCGGCGGGCTCCCCCAGGTCCCCGGCCCGCACTTCCGGCTCGGGGAACGACGCGGGAGCGGCCCGGGGTCTTTCGTACACCGGCGCCTCGTCGGTCAGTAGCCGACACGGCACCGCCGCGACCTCTCCGCCCCGGTGCCGGACCCGGAGCAGCCCGTCCTCGGTGATCCGACCGACCGACGCCGCATCGAGGTCCCAACGCTCGAACACCCGCTCGACCTCGCGTTCCCGACCCACCCGAACCACGATGAGCATCCGTTCCTGCGACTCCGACAGCAGGAGTTCCCAGGCCGCCATCCCCGACTCGCGCTGCGGCACCCGGTCGAGGTCCATCACGATCCCGGTTCCGCCCGCCGACGCCATCTCGGCGCTGGAACAGGTGAGCCCCGCGGCGCCCATGTCCTGGATCCCGGCCACCGCGTCGCCGCGCATCAGTTCGAGGCAGGCTTCCATGAGCAGCTTCTCGAGGAACGGGTCGCCGACCTGCACGGTGGGGCGCTTCGCCTCGGCGGCCTCATCGAACTCGGCGGAAGCCATGGACGCCCCGTGGATGCCGTCGCGGCCGGTCTTCGCCCCCACGCAGAACACCGTGTCCCCGGGGCGGTCGGCCCGGGCGAGGAAGATCCGGTCCACCGGCGCCACGCCGAGCGCGAAGGCGTTCACCAGCGGGTTCAGCGAGTGACAGGTTTCGAACGCCACTTCTCCGCCCACCGTCGGGATCCCCATGCTGTTCCCGTAGTTCGCGATGCCCGCCACCGCTCCGGTGAGGAGGGCGCGGTTTTTCGGGACGTCGAGCGGGCCGAATCGAAGCGCGTTCATGAGCGCCACCGGCCGCGCGCCCATGGTGAAGACATCGCGGAGGATGCCGCCCACGCCGGTGGCCGCGCCCTGGAAGGGCTCGATGAACGTGGGGTGGTTGTGGGATTCCACCTTGAACACCGCGGCCAGCCCGTGTCCGATCGCCACCGCCCCGGCGTTCTCGCCCGGCCCCTGGAGGACCTGAGGCCCTTCGGTGGGGAAGCCGGCGAGAACCCGCTTCGACGACTTGTAGGAGCAGTGCTCCGACCACATCGCCGACAGCATCGCCAGCTCCGGGACGTTGGGCGTCCGTCCCAGTCGCTTTCGCAGCGACCGGTACTCCGCCGCGGTGAGGCCGGCGGCGAGCGCCTCCTCCAGCCCGGCGAGTGAATCGTCCCCGCTCACGACTCGTCCCATCGCACCAGGCTCTCGAAGAGCCGGAGGCCGCCGACCCCGCCCAGCGCGGGCTCCCAGGCGCGGTCCGGATGGGGCATGAGCGCGGCCACGTTGCCCCGCCGGTTGCGTACGCCGGCGATGTGGTGGCGGGAGCCGTTCGGGTTGGCGGCGTCGGTCAGCCGTCCGTCCGCCTCGGCATACCGAAAGATGACCTGACCCGCGGCTTCGAGGGCCTCCAGTTCGTCGTCGGGCAGGTGGAAATTTCCCTCCGCGTGGCCCACCGGGAGCCGGATCGTCTCACCCGGGGCGAGCGCCGCGGTGAATGGCGACCCGGTCTCCTCGGTCCGCACCCACACGTCGCGGCAGACGTAGGCGAGCGACCGGTTGCGCTGCATCGCCCCCGGGAGCAGGCCCGCCTCCTGGAGGATCTGGAACCCGTTGCAGATCCCGACGACCATGCGGCCGGACTCCGCCATGGCGGCGAGCGGCTCCATGACCGGAGAAAACCGGGCCAGCGCCCCCGCCCGCAGGTAGTCGCCGTGGGCGAAGCCGCCGGGGACCACCGCGGCGTCGAATCCGGCGAGCGAACGCTCGTGGTGCCAGACCAGCTCGGCGTCCTGATCCGCCGCCGTGCGGAGCGCGTGGAGCACGTCCCCCTCGCAGTTCGTCCCGGGGAACACCGGGACCGCGAATCGGCGCCGCGCCATCAGACCGGGTCGGGTTCGTCGGAGTCGGGTTCGTCCGGGCCGGGCCCGATCTCGACCACGTGGTCCTCGAGCACCGGGTTCGCGAGCACCCTCGCCGCGATCTCGCGGACCCGCGCCTCGACTTCGCCCGCCGAAGCGGCCCGGACCTCCAGCTCGATCAGCTTGCCCTGGCGGACCGACTCGACTCCCTCGACGCCCGCCGAGGCCAGGGAGCGGCGGATCGCCTCGCCCTGGGGGTCGTAGATGGCCGGCTGCAACCGCACCAGCACTCGCGCCCGAAACAGCGAACTCAAGCCGAATCCTCCCCGGTGAACACCCGCTCGAACACGACATCGAGGTGGCGGAACTGCACCGCGAGGTCGAACGCCGCATCCAGTTCGTCGGCGGTGAGGATGGCTCCGATCCGGTCGTCGTCGGCGAGCTCGTCCCGGAGCGCGGTCCCCCGGTCCCAGACCCGCATCGCCGCCGCCTGAACCATCCGGTAGGCGTCCTCCCGCGAGACCCCCCGCGCCGCCAGATCCAGCAGCACCTGGCCGCTGAACACCATGCCCCGCATCCGCTCCAGATTCCGGCGCATCGCGTCCTCGTACACCAGCAGCCCGTCCACGATTCGGGTCAGCCGGAGCAGGATGTGCTCGGAGAGCAGGAAGCTCTGGGGGATCGTCATCCGCTCCGCCGACGAGTGCGAGATGTCGCGCTCGTTCCACAGCACGATGTTCTCGAGCGCCGGCGTCAGGTTCGTCCGGATCACGCGGGCGAGGCCGCAGACATTCTCGCAGCCGATCGGGTTGCGCTTGTGCGGCATCGCCGAGGATCCCTTCTGCCCGGCCGCGAACGGCTCTTCCACTTCCCGGATCTCGGTGCGCTGCAGGTTCCGGATCTCGGTCGCGATGCGTTCGAGGCCGCCCGCGAGGATCGCCAGCGCGGCGGCGAGCTCGGCGTGGCGGTCCCGCTGGACGACCTGCGTGGAGATCGGCGCCGGCCGCAGGCCGAGCGCCTCGCAGACCCGGGCCTCGACGGAAGGGGGCAGGTGGGCGAACGTCCCCACCGCGCCGCTCAGCTTGCCCACCCGGACCGCCTCCCGGGCGGCGCCCAGCCGTCTCCGGTGGCGACCCATTTCGGCCCACCAGAGCGCGAGCTTCATCCCGAAGGTCATCGGCTCGGCGTGGACCCCGTGCGTGCGCCCGACCATGACCGTGCGCCGGTGTTCGGCGGCTCGCCGCTTCAGCACGACCCGCAGCGCATCGAGATGCTTCAGCAGCAAGTCGCAGGAGGCGACGAGGCGGGTCGCGAGCGCGGTGTCCACCACGTCCGAGCTGGTGAGGCCGAAGTGGATCCAGCGCCCCTCCTCGCCAACGTACTCGGCCATGCACTGGGTGAACGCCACCACATCGTGCCGGGTCGTCGCCTCGATCTCGTGGATCCGGGCGACGTTGAAGTCGGCGCGGTCCCGGATCGCCCGGGCGGCCGTCTCCGGCACGATGCCTTCCGCCGCCATCGCCTCCGCCGCCGCCGCCTCGACCCGCATCCAGGAGGCGAAGTGGGCCTCATCGGTCCAGAGCGCCCCCATGTCGGGGCGGACATAGCGATCGGTCAGCATGGCTCAGACGCGGCGGACGCGAACCGAAGGGGGTCGCGGCAGGGAGAACAGCGACGGCGGCCGCCTCGTCCGCCGCGCCGGACGGGGAGCGGGGGGCGCGGTGGAGACCGCCTCGGTGGCGGTTCGCCGCGAGGCCACCACCAGGCGGACCTCGGACCGGTCGGCGGCGTCGAGAGCGCGCCGGGCGGTGCGCTCGGCGAGGTCCGGGGAGTTCGTGTTCGCGGACAGGTGGGCGAGGACGACGGTCCGCACGGACGCGGGGAGGCCCCGGCGCAGGTAGAGGGCGAGCGCCCCGTTCGAGAGGTGGCCTCGTCGCGAGGCGATCCGGTCCCGGAGCATCATCGGATAGCGGCTGTTCCAGAGCGCCTCCTCGTCGTAGTTGGACTCCACCAGCAGCAACTGCGCTCCGACGATGGCTTCGGTCACCGGCTCCGAGAGGTGCCCGAGGTCGGTCACCAGGACCGCGGCGGCGTCGTCCGATTCGAACCGGAAACCGAAGGGTTCCGCCGCGTCGTGGGGGGTCGGGAAGGGAACCACCGTGACGTCACCGAGCCGGCGTGGCCGCCCGGGGCGGAGCCGGATCCAGCGGGGGAGCCGATTCGACCGACCGGCGGTGAGGCGCTCCCAGGTGCCGCGGGAACAGGCGATCGGGATCCCGTGCTCGACGGTGAAGGTGAGGGCGCCCCGGGCGTGGTCGCCGTGCTCGTGCGAGACGAGCACCGCGCCGATCTGTCGTGGTCGCAGCCCCTCCTGCTCGAGTCGGGCGTCAAGCGCCTTGCGATAGAGGCCGGCCTCGACGAGCAGTCGGGTGCGGCCGCTGCCGAGAACGGCCGCGTTCCCGGAGCTGCCGGAGGCGAGTACGCGGAGGCGGATTTCGGAAGACAAGGAAGCGTCTCTGGCTGGAATCGGCGGGCGGTCCCACGCCCCTCCCGGCGAGCGGGCGAGGCTAGCACCGCTCCGGCGGGCGATCAAGGCCGACCCCAACATGTTGTGGTCCTGAGGTCCGCACACCACAACCGGTTGTGGTCGGACTGCCGGCGCGCCGGACTCCAGTCCCTTGCCGGGCCCCCACCGGGAGAACTGGCGCCGGACTCCAGTCCGGCACCGAGAGCCCTGGCCAACCGGCGCCACCGGCGCTCCCGATGTCAGCCTCGGCAACCCTGCGTCAGGATCGTCTCCACCGGACAGCGCAGGCGGATCGGCGCGCAGCCCGGCGCCACCGCCTCCAGTTCCAGATCCTCGTACCAGGCGAGCGAGACCCGCTGCGAGTGCCCGCCGCCCCCGGCACTCTGGTAGGGCATGGCGTCCGGGAAGACGAGGGAAACCGGTGCCGCGTCCGAGGGCTGGATGGGGAGATCCGGTGGTTCGTCCCAAGCCTCGAAGCGATCGTCCCAGTAGGGCCCGGGGAAGCGGATGGCGACGTGCTCCGGGCCCTCCAACCGGAGCTGCGCCGACGAGAACCCGCCGCGGCGGTCGAAACGCTCGGCGGTCGCGCTGATCCGGAACCCCGAGCAGCCATGGGGATCCGACTCGGGCAGCGTCACGCCGAGGCGGCCCCGGTTCCCGGACAGAGCCACGCCCGCCGGCAGGCCGTCCTCGGGAGCGCGGAGGACGACCTCGTGTCGGCTCGCAGCCTCGAACCCCGATGCCGGCGGTCGCTCGATCTCGAACGCTCCATGGCCCCGCTGCTCCACTCGAACCTCGTCCGGGATCAGCACCGATTCGGCCGGGGCTTCGTGGTCGAGGCGAAGGTCGAAGGGCGCATCGAGCGGCTCGCCGGCAACCGTGACCGAGACGCGGGTCCGGCTGCCCGCGAACACCTCGACCTCCGTGGGAGAGGCGAAGCCGATCCAGGTGACGGTCGGAGGCGGTGGAGGCTCGGGCGAGGGCGCCGGACGGGGAGCCGGCGCCTGCGCCCCGGATTCGCCGTCTCCAGCGCAGCCGGCGAGGCCCAGCCCGACCGCGACCCCGAGGGCGGCCCATCGGTGTCCCGCGTCCATCACCGGCCCTCCGCCAGTTCGATGTCCGGCACGCCCACCGTCCTGCCCTCGGTGACGCGCACCCAGTGCCACTGGTCCATCAGGCCCAGTCCGCCGCTCGTTGCGGCTTCGACCAGCATGTCCCCGTGGGCGTTGGCGCCAATGATCAGGATGGGGTGGATCCAGAGCAGGACGGTTCCCGGTTCGAGTCCTTCGAGGTGGAAAAACCCCTCCTCGTCGGCGAAGGCGCCCGGTCCCATCCTCGGACGGCTCCCCGGATAGACCGCCTGGACGTAGTGGAACGGGACGGGGCCTCGCCGTCCCGCCATCCGGCCGGAAACTCCGCCGCGGGACCCGGTGAACGCCGCGGTGGGGTAGAGGAGCGAGATCCCGGTCGTCTCGTCACGCGTCAGGACGGCCCGGCGGCTGACGCCATAGGACATCACGGTCTCCGGCAGGAAGCCGGCGGGGATCGGCGGCGTATCGTCGACGTAAGAGATCCAAACGGGGATCGGGTGGGGTTCGGTGTGGTCCAGTCCGAGGCAGTGGCCGACTTCGTGGACGAGGGTGTTCCGGGAGCTCGCCTCGAGCGCCTCCGAGTCCCAGCCCTCATCGAGGCGATCCTGGTACCACTCCGAGTTCATGACGATGTCGCAGTGCGCCAGCCGTCCGGTCGAGACGGAACTCCACCACCGAGCCCTCCCGGCGAAGGTGTCGTCGTCGGCCCTCCACCCGATCGTGAATCGGTCGTCGGTCCCGCTGGGCTCCTCGCCGGGCGCGAATCCGGATTCGAGGCGCAGCGAGATGTCCGCGGTGATCACCCGGTCCCATTCGGCGAGGCTGTCCCGCGCGATGTTGCGCCAGAGTGTCTCCTCGAAATACCCGGGGATGTTGTCCTGCAGGTGGAACCGAAGGGGAAAGGCGTCTTCCCCCCACCGGAGCGCGCCGGCCGCGGAGGGGATCATCTCGTCGCCCGCCGGATAGAAGCGATACGCGACCGCCGAGTGCGGGGCAAGGAAGCAGGCGGCCAGGAGCCACGCCGCGCGGCAGGAGAAGGCGCTGGGCTGCTCCCGAATGGAGTCTCTCATCGGTTCGAGACTACGAGACCCGGATGCCGGATCCTGTCCCACTCCCCTCGGTCAGCCGGCGAGGCCGATGAGAGTCACGAGCTCTCCGGAAACAGCATCCGGTTCAGTCGGGCCTCCCATTCCTCCTCGTCCACGATCTCGAAGCGCATCGCCTTGCTCTGCATTGCGGGAACGAACTCGGCCCAATCGGTCCTGCGCGCATGCTCGGTGCAGATGTCGAAGATGGAGCGCTTGTAGTTGGTGTCCTCGGACATCTTGAGGTGAACGCCCTTGGTCTCGACCACGAACACCTGGTGGAAGCCGTCATCGGCGTCGGGCTCATCGCCCCGCAAGGTGACGATGAAGTCCGCATAGATGCGGCGCGGCTTCCACCCCTGGACGAAGTAGTCCTTCCGCGAGCGGTTGCGGTACCAGAAGAACAGCCGGGCCTGCTGGTCGAGGTAGGTGGCGACCTTGTTCTCCAGGGAGTTGAGGGCGTCTTCGGTCGTGATGTCGAAGAGATTGCGCTCGTAGGGGCTCCCATCCTCCCGGTTCGCGCGCTTCGCCCTTGGGACTTCGAGCTGGTCCGGCAGGCGTTGGAATCCCAGATCACTCGCAATGACGAGAAACCGCATCGCGTCCGACTCCAGCAGTTCCCGGAACACCTGACGTGAGAGTCGGTCCCGCTCTCTCTCGAGGTGTCGTCGGAGAGCCTCGAGGATGAGCATGTGACTGGCGTGGACGCGCTCGGTCGGATGGCGATCGAGCAGCGCCGAGAACGTCCGCTGCGCCATCTCGTGGCCGCGCCAGGGATTGGGGACGAGGTCGAGGAGGTGGCTGGCCGCGAAGACGGGATTCACCGGGTCGGCGCTGTCATCGGCCGGGAAACGATCGGGGTTCTCGACCGCTGAAGGCGCGAAGCCGCCCATCGCGTCGGGCCGCTGCTCTTGCGCTGCGCCAGTCACCGTCGCCCGGAACATGACATCTTCGTCCCGCTCCTCGCCAAGAGCCAGATCGGCGAGCGGGGCGAGATCCATATCGTCCCAGGGCACCCGCGACAGGATGTCGGTCTCGTAGCGTACCGGCCGCCAGCCGTTCGCGTCGCGGATCATGAAGGCCGGAAGCACCAGGTCTCTGGCCGCCGCCCGGAACTCTGCTTTCTGCCGGGTCGTCAGGGTCCGGGTCGAAGCGTCCGCGTCCCGATCGGTGACCACACGATTCTCCAGGTCCTTCAGACCCTCCATTCCGAAACCCTTCCTCACGTCCCGCAGGATCTCGTGGCCCCGACGACTGAAGCAGAAGACATAGCTTTCGTCGAGTGCGGCGACGCCGGTCTTCTCCGCATAGGGCTGCCGCAGGATGCGGCCCACGAGTTGGGTGAGTCCCGTCCTTGACATCGGGTTTGTGAGGATCGTCAGGACGTAGGCGAAGGGGCAGTCCCAACCCTCCTGGAGCGCCTGCTTGGTGATGATGAACCGGATCGGACAGTCGCGCGACAGCAGCCCGCCGATGTCATCCACTTCCCGCAGCTCGTCCCGGCTACTGGTCTTGACGGCGATGTGTTCCGGCGCGATCCCCGGATGCTGGAGCAGGTACTCGCGAACGTCCTCGGTATGGATCACTCCGGGCTGCCTCTGCTTCTTGCCCGTCCGCTCCACCTGGATCACGCAGATCGGACGGATGTAGGCCCCGGACGCGGCGTCATGGCCCCGCGCCTCGGCCTCGAGGAAGTTGCGGTGCTCGACCGATTCCAGGAGAGTGCCCCGCCAATCGGCGCCCGCCTTGTTCCGAATGTGGAGGTCCAGCTTGATCATCTCCTCGTCGAGGAGCTCCTTGCCCAGGATCTCGACGAGCACGTTGGCCCCATGGGCGGGAGTGGCTGACAGCTCGACGATCATGCAGGGGTTGAAGCCCTCCAGGGTCGCTCTGGCGTTGATGCTGTACGCCTTGTGCCCCTCATCGAGGATGATCAGCGGCCGCAGGAGGCGCACGGTGTTGCCCAGAGAGGTCTTGATCGTGCGGCCCCAGAACGCGGTGGCCTCCTCGAACGTGTCGAGGTTGGGCATCCTCTCCAGCAGTCGAGCGTGCGCGGTCGGGTCGCCGTCGGGAGGGAAGAACCGATCGAATCCGCCGCTGTCGCGAAATATCCTGAGCGTCTCCTTCGTCTTCCGATTCGCCGACGGGAGCATCAGCACGAGGATGCACAGGTTTGCCTCGACCTCGCGGGGGCCGAATGAGGAGGTCTTCTCGAGAACGAGCGTACGCTGACCCGATGAGAGATCGAGCTGCTGCCGATAGGGGTGATCGCGATCCCTCAGCGCCCGCAGCGTCTGGTTGTAGATCTGCGTCGTGGGGACGATCCACAGAACGAGGCCCCTCCGGGACCGACGAAAGTGGATGTTGACGAGGTCGATGACCCGAGTCGCCAGAAGGGTCTTGCCACCACCGGTCGGGATCTTCAGACAGAAGGCTGGCAGATGCGCCCCAAGTCCGCTCCGGCGCGGGTGGTAGGCGCGCCCCGGCGTCGCCTTCTCCCAGGCGCGCTGGACCCAATCGAAGCCCCAGTCGGGGTCCTGCCTTCGCGCGGCGACATCCTTGTCCCGAAAGAAGGCGAGCTGCTCCAGGAAGGAACGGACGACCGACACCGTCCGCTTCTGGTAATCCTTGAGGATCATGCTTCCAGCCGATCGATCGCTTCGTAGATCTGGAAAGGGAGCTGTTGGAAGTCGATGCGGAACTGATGCAGGAAGTCGCGATCGAGGTACTTGGTGGGTGCGAAGACGAGTCGTCGCCGCGAGCCGTCCGGCAGCGCGCGTGCGCCCTCCAGCGTCAGGGCGATCTCCTTGAGTCTCTCCACGTCGGGTTCGTAGAACAGGAAGACATCGTGGGTGGGAGTCCGGCCGATGAAGCCGGTCTCCTGGTTCGTCTCGGCGGCGTCGAACTCCTGTCCGGTCGCCGTGAAGAACACGAACGCGGCGAGGCGCTCCCAGGGCGGCAGGTTCGAGCCGTCGAGGAGCGACTCCCGACGCAGGGGTCGGCCCATTTCGAAGTAGCTGAACGTTCCCCCGAGACCCGCTTTGAGGGCGTCGTCCCTGGCCGTCGGAACACCCTGGATCACCCGGCGGACGCGCTCGGCGGTGATGCGGTCGGCGTAGTCCTCGCACTCGACGAGGATGAACCGCCGGTTGCCTCCGTCGGCCGCGTTCTGGGCGAGCACGGCGTGCGCCGTCGTGCCGGAGCCGGCGAAGGAATCGAGGACGATGGAGTCTGGATCGGTACTGAGCAGCACCATCCGCTGGATGAGCTCGAACGGCTTCGTGGTGAAAGTGGGCGTGTCTTCGGGGAAGAGTTGGAGCAGCGTCTTTCTCGCCCCCTGTGTGTGGCTCACTTCCTTGTAGGTCCATATGGTCTCGGGCACGACTCCCGGTTGCACGTCAGCCAAGAAGCGTTTGAAAGCCGGTACCTGGTTGCCGTCGCTCCCCCACCAGATGCGCTGATCCCGGTCCAAAGCCAAGAAACTGTCCTTTGCGACGGACCAATACCTCCCCGCCGGTGGACCGGCGATGACGCGCCCGCCTGGACACCTTATCTCGTAAGTTCCTTTGCTATACGGGTTCCGTGCCGATAGGTCGCTGGGCTTCCATGGACCGCGGGAGTCGTTGTCCGGATTTCTGTAGCGAGCATTGGCCGCGCTGGTCCGCGGGAGGAGGTTCCTCTTGAACGAGTCTCTCTGTCTGGCGTAGGCGACAACAAAGTCGTGGTTGTCGGAGAAGTACTTCGCGCTGCTCTTTGGAGAGTACACCTTCTCCCATACGATAGTCGACACGAAGTTCTCTTCACCGAACACTTCATCCATCAGGCAGCGCAGGTGGTGCACCTCGTTGTCGTCAATGGACACGAAGATGACGCCGTCGTCCCGGAGCAGTTCCCGCAGCAGCTTGAGGCGGGGCAACATCATGCAGCACCACTTGTCATGGCGCGTCAGGTCGTCCCGGTCCACTACCCGCCCGAGCCAACTCTTCATCAGCGGCGAGTTCACGTTGTCGTTGTAGGCCCAGCCCTCCTTGCCGGTGTTGTAGGGCGGGTCAATGCAGATGCACTTCACTTTGCGCTGGTAGGTCGGCAGCAACGCCTTCAGCGCGGCGAGGTTGTCACCGTGAATGATCAGGTTGTCGCGCAGGCTCGCCTTCGCACTCAGACCCTTGTCCCGGACCGGAACGAGCTCGTGGAAGGGGACTGCGAGGTGGTGGTTCTCGACGAAGACCTTGCCCTTGAAGTCGAGTCGCGGCAAGAGTCCCTCCTCTGAGCCGGCGGCGGGAGCCGCATCAAGAGACAGATTCTACGGCCGCGCCCGGCGAGGACGTGGAGACACGCACGGGCCCGATTGGACGCCGAATCCGTCCCGGGTGTCACTCTACCGAACCTGGATGCCAGATCTCGTCCCACTCCCCCTTCGCGGGACGGAGTATGGTGCCCGGGCGATGGACAACCTCTTCGGCCGCTCGCGGGCCGGACTCGCCGAGCTGGCCGGGGAACTCGGTCTCCCGGCCTATCGCGGCCGGCAGATCCATCGCCACCTCTACGCACGGGGCGTGGCCTCGCTCGACGCGATGACCGACCTGCCGGCGGCGCTCCGAGGAGAGCTCGGGCATCGCTTCGAGGTGCGTCACCCCCGGGTTGCGGCGCGCGAGCGATCGTCCGATGGGACGGTGAAGCTGCTCCTCGAACTCGACGACGGCCTGCGGGTGGAGACCGTCGCCATCGGGAGCCGGCGCACCGCGGTCCGCCGCCGCTCCGGCCGCGCTCTTCCGCGGGCGACGACCGGGGCCGGCGCGAAGGACATTCCCACCGACCTCACCGTCTGTGTCTCGACGCAGGTGGGGTGCCCCCTCGCCTGCACGTTCTGCAGCTCCGGCGCGGTCCGGTTCCGGCGCAACCTCACCGCCGGCGAGATCGCGGCCCAGGTCCTCCTCGCCGAGCGCCACGGCCCGCGCGACCGCGCCGCGGGACCGTCCGGGCGGACCAACATCGTGTACATGGGCATGGGAGAGCCGCTCCTGAACACCGACGCGGTGCTCGAGTCGCTCGATCTGCTCACCGACCCGGATGGGTTCGCGGTCCCGTGGCGCCGGATCACGGTCTCCACCGTGGGCCTCCCCGACGAGATTCGGCGACTGGGTCGGGCCGCGCCCCGGGTCGGGATCGCGGTCAGCCTCCACGCCGGCGACGACCCGACCCGGCGACGGTTCATGCCCATCGCCCGCCGGCATCCGATCGCCGAGATCTTCGCCGCGCTCACCGAGCTGCCGTCGCGCCCCCGTCGCCGGATCACGCTCGAATACGTGCTGCTCGGCGGGGAGAACGACCGCCCCGATGACGCCCGCGCGCTCGTTCGCCAGCTCGGCCGGCTCGCCGCCGCCGGAGTCCGGGCCCGGGTGAACCTGATCGCGTTCAACCCGTGGTCCGACCCGGCGCCCGGGGCGCCCCATCGGTCCGGAACCGAAGCCGACGCCGAGCGGTTCCTCGCCCTCGTGAGCGCCGCCGGCTACGTGGCCACCCTGCGGCGGAGCCGGGGGCGGGACGCGAACGCCGCCTGCGGTCAGCTCGCCGCCCGCTCCCCGGACCCTCCCGGGTAGCGAGCGCCCTACTCGGCTTCCATGGCGTCCGAAGCCGCTTCCGCGGCGGCCGCCTTCGCCTTCCGCCAGGCGGCGATCCGCTCGGCGACCTCCGGGTCCTCGAGCGCCACGATCTGCGCCGCGTAGAACCCGGCGTTCTGCGCTCCCGGCTTGCCGATCGCCATCGTGCCGACCGGGAACCCGCCCGGCATCTGGACGGTGGCGAGGAGGGCGTCGAGTCCGGCGAGCGGCGTCGCGGCGAGCGGAACCCCGATCACCGGGACCGTGGTCCGGGCGGCGAACGCGCCGGCGAGGTGGGCCGCCGCGCCGGCGCCGGCAATGATCGCTCGGACGCCGCCCGCCCGGGCGCTCTCGGCGAGGGCCGCCGACCGCGCCGGGGTCCGGTGCGCCGAATAAACGCCCATCCGGCACGACACGCCGAGAGATTCGAGCACCTTCTTCGACTCCCGCATCACCTCGGTGTCGGAAGGGCTCCCCATCACGATCAGGACCTTCGGGCCCGCTTCGGAACTCATGTTCTGACTCCTTGCCGGACGGGAGTCCGGCGCTCCAAATGTCACGCTTCCGCGGCGATGTCCCGGCGGAAGTCGCAATTCTCCCAGCGAATGGACCCGGCGGTCCGGTACGCCGTTGCGCGCGCGTCCGCCCGCGTCGTCCCGAGTCCGGTGACGGCGATGACCCGTCCGCCGGCGGTTTCGATGCCGCCTGCTCCCTCCCGGGTTCCGGCGTGGAAGACGAAGGCGTCCTCGCCGGCCTCCACCGCGTCGGGAAGTCCGGCGATCGGCGTCCCCGCCTCGATGCGTCCCGGATAGCCGGCTTCGGCGAGGATCACGGTGACCGCCGGTTCCGGCCGCATGCGAAGCGCCGGAGCGCGGGCGGCCGAAAACTCGCCCCGCGCCGCCTCAAGGAAAACCGGCAGGAGATCCTCGTCGAAGCGGGGCGCGAGCGCCTGGCACTCCGGATCCCCGAAACGCACATTGAACTCGAGCACCTTCGGCCCCTCGGCGGTCAGCATCAGCCCGGCGTAGAGCACGCCGCGGTAGGGCGCGCCCTCCGCGGCGAGGCCGATGACCGTGGGCTCGATGACTTCCCGGCGGATCCGCGCGAGCAGCCCGGGACCGATCCCCCGGCCGGGGCTCACGCTCCCCATCCCTCCGGTGTTCGGTCCCCGGTCTCCGTCGAAGCGGCGCTTGAAGTCGGACGCTGTTCCGGCGTGGATCACGCGCTCGCCGTCCGTCACGGCGAACACGCTCAGCTCGGGGCCCTCGAGCCTCTCCTCGAGGACGACCTCGCTGCCGGCCGCGCCGAGCCGGCCCTCGAGCAGCGCGAGCGCCTCCCGCTCGACGGCCTCGGGATCGTCGGGGAGCAGCACCCCCTTCCCGCCGGCGAGACCGCTGGCCTTGACGACCGGCAGCTCTCCGAGTTCTTCCCCGGCGAGCGCGCGCCGCAGCTCGTCGGCGTCCCGCACGGTGGCGTGGCGGGGGGCCGGGATCCGGTGGCGGGCGCAAAACGCCCGGGCGAACGCCTTCGAGCTCTCGAGCTGCGCCGCCGCCGCCCGCGGACCGAAGCAGGGGACCCCGGCTTCGGCGAGGCGGTCCGCCAGTCCGTCCGCGAGCGGCGATTCCGGCCCGGCGACCACGAGGTCCACCGCCTGATCGGCCGCGAGCCGCACCAGCCCCGGGACATCGCCGGCGCTCACCGGCGCGAGCCGGGCCAGTCGTCCGATGCCGGGGTTGCCCGGCGCCGCGATCAGGGCGCCCAGCTCGGGACTGCGCGCGAGGCGCCAGGCAAGGGCGTGCTCCCGACCGCCTCCTCCCACGAGGAGGACGCGGAGCCCCGCGGGACTCCCCGTTGTCAGCGCCGGCTCCGACGACGACGACGCTTGCGGGCGCGCTTTCGCGCGGCGGCGCGCTTTTGTCGCAGCTTGTCTCCGGGCTTCACGTAGAACGCGTGCCGCTTGACTTCCTTGATGATGTCCTCGGCCTGCACCCGTCGCTTGAAGCGCTTGACGGCGATGTCTATGGACTCGCCTTCCTGAACGATGATCTCTGCCAAATGGGTCCTCGGTTCGTGTCCTGATCGCCGGACGATGCTGTTGGGTGCCGCCGATGGGGGATGAGCATCCTCAACGGAAGCCGCGGGCGAGACCCCGTCCCCACGAGGCCGGAACCGTACGCCGGGCGTCCCGTCCTGTCAACCGGTTGGACCGTGGGCAGGGTCGCCCGCCGCGCCGCCGCGACCGTCAGGCTTCGAGATCCCGGGGTCGGATCAGGGTCTGGAGGTCGGCGTCGAAGCCGATGAGATCGTCGCGGGAGCCCTTCACCGACACCACGGCGAGGGCCGCCGTCGGGAAGATTTTGCGGCGGGAGGCGAGATGGTCCGGAAGGTCGCGGACGCCCCGGACGAGGTCCTCCAGACCCGGGTTGTGCCCCACCACCATCAGCCTTCGACACCCGCTCCGGCGGGCCGCCTCCGAGGCCACCGCCAGGATCCCCCACGGAGTGGCGCCGTAGAGCCTCCCGTCCACGGTCAGCGACTCGGGCGGCGCGCCGGCGGCTTCCAGCGCGAGCCTCGCCGTGCGACGCGCCCGCACCGCCGTCGAGGAAACGGTCCGGTCCGGAACCAGTCCCTCCCGGGCGAGCCATCGGCCCATCCGCGGCGCGTCCCGGAGCCCCCGTGGCGCGAGCGGCCGGTCGTGGTCGGAGAGCCCCGGATCGCCCCACGCCGACTTCGCGTGCCGGAACAGGAGCAGGGTCGGCATCACCCGTCCGCCAGCAGGTCGGCGTAAACCGCCGGATCCACGTTCCCTCCGGTGACCACGCAGAGGACCTCCCGGTCGCGGAACCGATCCGGATCGGTCAGCACCGCCCCCACGCCGAGAGCGCCGGTGGGCTCCGCCTTGAGGTTCGCCTCGCCGAACAGACGGCGTACCCCGGTGGCGATGGACTCCTCGGGAACCTCGACGATGCCGTCGAGCCGCTCCGAGATCACCGCCCAGTTCCACGCGCCGATCATCGCCACCCGGGCGCCGTCGGCGATCGTCGAAGACTCGCGTTCGAGGCCGATCCGGCGGCCGGCGCGCAGCGATCGGGCGGCGTCGTTGCCCAGGAGCGGTTCCGCCCCGAGGACCGGGGCGTTCGGGAAGCCCGCCGCCTCGAGTCCGAGGGCGATCCCGGCGCTGATGCCGCCCCCTCCCACCGGGACGACCACGACCGCCCGGTCCCGCCGCTCCGCCGGCCACTCGCGCAGCCGCTCGCCGATCTCGACGCCGAGGGTCGCGTTCCCGGCGATCACCAGCGGGTCGTCGTAGGCGCTCGCCGCCTCCGCCTCCGGGTCGGCGGCGAGGATCCGCTCGACCACGGCTTCCCGCGGCTCGACCCGGACGTCGGTGAGTTCGACCGTTGCGCCGTGGCTGCGCACCGCGTCCACCTTCACCTGCGCCGAGGTCTGCGGCATGACGATCGTGGCGCGCTTGCCGAGCAGGCGGCAGGCGCAGGCGAGCGCCTGGCCGAAGTTCCCCGAAGACGCCGCGACCAGGTGATCGGCCCCGGATCCCCGCGCCCGGTTCCACGCGGCGCGGAATTTGAAGCTGCCGGTCCGCTGGAAGGTCTCGGCGACCAGAGTGACCCGGATCCCGAGCGCTTCGCGCAGCTTTTCCGGCTCGATCCAGGTGGTGGGCCGGACGGGATGGCGCCGCGGCGGCGGAGGAGGGATGGATGGCCCGGGAGTCACGACGATGGCCTCCTTTCGATTTTCAGCTCACCGAGGGCCCGGTCGAGGATCCGTTCCGGATCGGATTCCGGGCTCTGGTCTCCGATCCGGCGGGCGCGCTCGAGGATCCGGCCGACCGCCCGCCCCGGCGGGATGTCCCGAGCGAGGACGTGCTTCCCGGTCACCGCGTCCACCGGCGGCTCCCGAAAGATGCCGAGCTCCTCCGCCCGCGCCCGGAAGGCGTCCCCGGCCGGGAACCGCCGGGCCCGGGCGTCCGCGGTCGTCCGGCCCATCCGGTCGGCGGTGGAGACGCGCAGCAGCATCTCGAGCGTGGTCCCGGCGGCGGCGAGTTCGCGGGCGAGTCGTCGGTAGGCGCCGCGTTTCGCTCCCTGGCGGGGGAACAGCGCGGGAGCGAGGTGGCGACGGGTCAGCGCCTCGACCGCGTCGGTGAGCCGCCGGGGCGCCCGCAGCCGCTCGAGGAACCGCCGCGCGATGGGACCGCCCGCCGGCTCGTGCCCGGAGGAACGGATCCGGCCCCGATGACGGCGGGTCGTCACGGCCTTGCCGAAATCGTGGCAGAGAACCGCGAACAGCAGGGTCCGGTGTTCCTCCGGATCCGCGGGGGCGACCTCGCTGGCGCGATCGAGCGCGAGCAGGGTGTGGACGAACACATCCCCCTCCGGGTGCCATTCGGGATCCTGGGGAACGCCGACGAGAGCTTCCACTTCGGGGAGGAAGCGGAGCAGACCGGTCCGGGCGAGGAACCGGAAGCCCTCCGACGGCCGCTCCCCGAGCAGGAGCTTGGAGACTTCGTCGTAGATGCGCTCCGGGCTGAGTTCGGCGAGGTCGAGCCGGGCGCACAGCGCTTCCAGCTCCTCGTCGGCGGTGAATCCGAAGCGCGACGCGAACGCGGCCACCCGCAGCGCCCGGAGCGGATCCTCGGGGAAGCGATCGGCGTCGGTGGCCCGCATCCGCCGCCGGGTCAGATCTTCGGCCCCGAGCCACGGATCGAGGATCTCGCCGTCGAGCGGGTCGAACCCGATCGCGTTCAGGGTGAGGTCCCGGCGCCGCGCCGCCTCCCGGAAATCCATGAACGGGTCGGCCGTCACCGCGAAGCCGAGGTGGCCGGGTCCGGTCTTGGATTCCCGACGGGGCAGGGCGATCTCGACGGCGAGCCCGCCGACGCGGAGAACCGGAAACGCCCGCCCCACCCGGTAGATCGGGCCGAGGCGGCGGAGCGCGCGCTCGAGCCGCTTCACCGGCAGTCCGAAGACCTCGAGGTCGGGCTCGCCGCCGGAGACGCCGAACAGCATCCGGTCGCGCACGTAGCCGCCCACGATGAGCGCCCGTCCGCCCGCCCGCCGCACCGCGAGCGCGACCTGTCGGGCGTCCCGTTCCGGGCCGGATACGTCGTCCGGCAGCGGGGGCAACGGCCGGAGGCGGGCCTCGGTCACCCGCCTTCTCCCTCGATCAGTCGTCCCAGGCGACCGGATCTCCGAGGCGGATCGCCCCGCCGACCAGGACCTGCCCGAAGGCGCCGGCGCGCCATTCGGGAAGCAGCGCATCCCGCAGCGGCAGCGCGCCGCGGTCCATCCGCTCGCACGGCTTCGTTTCGCCGTGGATGCGGATCCGGGTCCCGCCAACGGCGAGAGTGCGCCCCCGCGTCTCCTCGAGGTTGACGCCGGCGACGAGCAGATTCGCGCGCCGAAGCGCCGGGTCGGCGTCCGGCTGTCCCGCCTGCGCGGCGGCGCGGCGCCAGCCCTCGCGGGACAGGATCGTGACCTGCCGCAGGCCTCGCGGCGGGGCCGAGCCGGCGAGGCCCTGTCCCTCGATCAGCTCTCCGTCGGCGCACGGGGTCATGGGCTCGCCGGGGGCGGGCTTGACCCAGATTGAGACGAGGCGGCCAGCCGGGGTGGAAGGGGTGTCGGGCATGGCGTCAACGTGATTCTACGCGGTTCCCGGACCGGCAGTTACCGCCAATGCGATGATCGGCCGGGATGCGCAGCCTGCGAGAGAGTCAGAGGCGCTCGACGTCCGCCGCCAGTCAGATCCGTCTCTCGGCCCCGACCCCCGCCCCCGCCCCCGCCCCCACCGGGAGAACTGGCCGGGAGAACTGGTGGAGTCCGGCGCTCCGGCAGACCGACGAGCCAGAGGGGGGAGAGGTTCGGAGAGGGGGGATGCTTCTCCCCTCTCCGAGAGAGAAAGTGACGTTGATCGCAACCTGGAGCGGAGCGAAGGTTGCGATCAGAGGCGCGGAGCGCCGAGCGGGGCGAGGAGGGGGCCGTGCTCGTCGCGCCGACCGTCCACGCTGCAGGAGTTGCAACGGATTTCGGCCCCCTCCTCGCCCCGCCCGACACTCATGAGAGTCGCCGCCCTGGTGTCCGGGGGAGTGGACAGCGCAGTGGCGCTCGCCCGCGTCGTCGCCGCCGGCCACCGGGTGGAGGCCTGTTACCTCAAGGTGTGGCTGGAGGACGAGCTGGACTTCCTCGGGACCTGCCCGTGGGAGGAGGACCTGCGCTTCGTCCGGGCGGTCACGGCGCGATTCGGCGTCCCGCTGCACGTCGTGCCGCTGCAGCGCGCCTACCGGGAGCGGATCGTCGCCTACCTGCTCGATGAACTCGTGGTCGGCGGGACGCCCAGCCCCGACCTGCTCTGCAACGCCCGGATCAAGTTCGGGGCGTTCCTCGAGTGGGCGGAGGGCGCGGTGGGCCCGGGCCGGTTCGACCGGGTGGCGACCGGCCACTACGCGCGGCGGGTCGAAGGCCCCGATGGGCCGGAGCTCCACCGCGCTCCGGATCCGGTGAAGGACCAGACCTATTTCCTGTCGCGGATCTCCCGGGCGCAGCTCGAACGGCTCCTGTTCCCGGTGGGGGACCTCGTCAAGACCGAGGTGCGCCGGATCGCCACCCGGATGGCCCTTGCGCCCAGCGGCCGTCCCGACAGCCAGGGGATCTGCTTCCTCGGCGGGGTGCGCTACCGGGACTTCGTCCGGGCGCACCTGGGGGAGCGCCCGGGACCTGTGGTCGAGGCGGAGAGCGGGTGCGAGCTGGGGACCCACGCCGGCCACTGGCTGTTCACGCTCGGCCAGCGGCGCGGGCTGGGACTCTCGGGTGGCCCCTGGTACGTCGTCGGGAAGGATCCCGACCGGAACGTGGTGCTCGTCCGCCGCGGCGCCGGCCTTCCGATCCGGCGGTTCCCGGTGGACGGGCTCCACTGGATCGGCGCCGCGCCTCCCGGGGCGGGGGAGCGCCGCTTCCTGGTCAAGGTGCGCCACGGCCCCGAACTCGTCGGCGCGACGCTTCGGCGTCGCAAGGCGGCCCGGGGGGAGGTGGTCCTCGACGCCCCCGATCCCGGGATCGCCCCCGGCCAGTTCGCCGTCTTCTACGACGGAAGCCGATGCCTCGGCTCCGGCCGGATCGGGGGGATTCAGCCTGTGGATAAAGTCGCGTGAGCACCGAGAGTGGCCCAGTTCTCCCGGTGGGGGCGGCGCCCGGCTGACCCAGTTCTCCCGGTGGGGGCCAGGCGGAGCCCCCACCGGGAGAACTGGGCATCGCCGCTCGAGCCCCTACCGGGAGAACCGGGCCGCGTGACTTTGTCCACAGGCTGGATTGGCCTACCGCAATCCCCGACAGTCCACCACGACCGCTGGGGGCAGGTTCTTCCAGGTGACGGTCCCCTGTTCCACCCGGGCGAACCGCGACTCGAGGATCCGGGCGAACGGTGACCGCCGCCAGAACGGCAGCGCCTGGGCGTAGATGTAGAAGAGCAGTTGGCCCCCGGGCGCGAGAGCCGCCAGCATGGCGTTCGAAAGCCGCAACTGCCGGTCGCGCGGCACCAGCGACCACGGCAGGGTGGCCACTACCACGTCCGGCCGCCCGACCTCCTCGCGGTCGCAGATCGCGGGGAGATTCACCAGATCGTCCACGATGACCTTGACGTCCGGGAGGCGCGTCTTCAGAGCCTCCGCGCAGGTCGGATTCAGCTCGACCGCGAGGAAGCGCACCCCGTCCGGCTTCGCTGCGAGGAGCCTCTCGGTGATGGCCCCGTCGCCCGGCCCGGCCTCCACGACCGTCCCGCCGGCGGGCCAGCGCACCGCGCTCGCCAGCGCGTCGCCGAGGGCGCGCGAACTCCGCCGCACCGCCCCGACCTCCCGGGGATTTCGGACGAACTCGCGGAGGATCGTGTTGCCGGCCGGGATCCGCTTCGGGCCGGCGGGCCTCGTCCCGTCGCTCAAGGAGCGTCGGCCCGCCGGGCTCCGATTCTCCGGGTCGCGAAGCCGAGCCAGTGGAGACGCCCGTGGTGCCGCGCGTGCTCGACCTTCATGCACCGATCCATGACGACCTCGATTCCGAGCTCCTCCGCGCGCCGCGCCGCCTCCTCGTGGATCACGCCGTACTGGAGCCACAGCGCCCCGGTGCGTCCGGCGCACTCCTCGACGATGCCGGGCACGGCCGCCGGCGCCCGAAACACGTTCACGATGTCCACCGGCTCGGGAAGCGCGCTCAGGCTCGGGTAACTGGGCTCGCCCAGGATCTCGCGCTCCATCGGGTTCACCGGGAGGATCCGGTAGCCGTTGCGCTGCAGATAGAAGCCCACGAAGTAGCTCGCCCGCAGCTCCTTCGGGGAGAGCCCCACGATCGCCACCGTCCGGGCGGAGGACAGGATCCGGCGGATCCGCGAGGCGTCCTGGTAGCGGGACAGATCCGGAGCGTCGGCCGTCCCCGGGGGGAGTCGCGGGGCGATGTCGTAGGCGATCACGTCGGACATGCGGACGTTTCCTCCTTCCCGGAGCCCCCGGCGGCCTCGAGTCCGCGGGTCAGGTCCCAGATGAGGTCCTCGGGATCCTCGATCCCGACCGAAAGGCGGATCGTGCCCGGCGAGATTCCGGCGCCGGCGAGCTCTTCGCCGGTGAGCTGGCGATGGGTGGTGCTGGCCGGGTGGATCACGAGACTCTTCGCATCGCCCACGTTGGCGAGGTGGGAGAACAGGTTCAGCGCCTCGATGAAGCGCACCCCCGCCGCCCGTCCGCCCCGCAGATCGAAGGAGAAGACGGCGCCCGCGCCCCGAGGCAGGTACTTCTCGACGAGCGGCGCATACCGGCTTCCCGGAAGCCCCGGATGGGCCACCGATGCGACCTCGGGGCGGCCGGCGAGGAATTCGGCGACCGCGAGCGCGTTGGCGGTGTGCCGCTCCATCCGGAGGGGCAGGGTCTCGACGCCCAGCGAGAAAAGGAATGCGTTGAACGGGGACATGCAGGCGCCGAGGTCGCGGAGGGTCTCGGCGCGCAGCTTCATCAGGAACCCGTACTCCCCGAACGTGGCCGGGAACGCGAGCCCGTGGTATGCCGGGGAGGGATCGGAGATCCCCGGGAACTTCCCGTTGTCCCACGGGAACCGTCCCGATTCCACGACCACCCCCCCGATGCTGGTGCCGTGGCCGCCGAGGAACTTCGTCGTGGAGTGGACCACGATGTCGGCGCCCCATTCCAGCGGGCGGCACAGCCACGGGGTGGCGAAGGTGCTGTCCACCAGCAGCGGCGTGTGACGACGGTGCGCGATCTTCGCCACCGCCTCGATGTCGAGCACGTTGCCCCCGGGGTTCCCGATCGTCTCGCCGAAGAACAGCCGGGTCTCGCGGCGGGCGGCCTCCTCCCAGGCGGCCGTGTCATCGGGGTCCACGAAGGTGACCTCGAACGACAGCTTCCGGGCGAGGTGACGGAGCTGGGTGAGGGTGCCGCCATAGAGCGCCCTCGAGGCGACCACATGGTCGCCCGGCTTCAGGATGGTGAAGAATGTCGCCGCCTGCGCCGCCAGCCCGGAGGCGAAGGCGACCGCCCCGACCGCCCCTTCGAGGCTGGCCATGCGCTCCTCGAAGGCGGCGACCGTGGGGTTCATGATCCGGGAGTAGGTGTTGCCGTACTCCTGCAGGTTGAAGTAGGCCGCGGCCGCCTCGGGATCCTCGAAGACGTAGCTGGTCGTCTGGAAGATCGGCGTGGCCCGGGCGCCGGTGGTCGGCTCGGGCCGGGCGCCGCTGTGGATCGCGCGGGTGGCGAAACCGAAGCCCCGGGTCTCGGCTGACGGGGCGCTCAGCTCCTGGTGCACGGGTGCTCGTCTTGTATTCGACGACCCCTTCATCGGTCGGCGGCCTCCGGAGCCTGCAGGAACGATCGGATCACGGGAGTCATGCGGGCCGCTTCGAGGAGGAACGAGTCATGGCCGTAACGGGTGGAGATGTCCTCGTGCCGCACCGGTCTTCCGGCCAGACGGAGGGCCGCGGCGAGCCGTCGCGAGTCATCGGAAGGGTACAGCCAATCCGAGGTGAAGGAGAGGAGCAGGGTGCGGCACCGGAACCGGCGCGCGGCCGCCTCGAGGTCGCCGCCGCCGTGCCGCCGGGCGAGGTCGAAACGGGTCAGGGCGTGGGACAGGGCGAGGTAGGCGTTCGCGTCGAACCGCCGCACGAACTTGTCCGCCTGGTGGCGCAGGTACGACTCGACGGCGAAGTCGGCGGCGTGGAGATCCGGGGCGAAGTCCTCCCGGTCCTGGAGTCGGCGGCCGAACTTCCCCGCCATGCCCTCCGCCGAGAGATAGGTGAGGTGTCCGACCATGCGCGCGACCCGGAGTCCCGCCTTCGGAGCCACCCCGGCTTCGGCGTAGCGCCCACCCCTCCAGTCGGGGTCGGAGGCGATGGCGCGGCGCGCCACCCAGTTCCAGCCGATCCCCTGCGCCGCGAGTCCGGAGGTGGTGGCGACCGCCACGACCGCCCTGACTTCGTCGGGGAACGCGGCGGCCCATTCCAGCGCCTGCATCCCTCCGAGCGAGCCCCCGGCCA
The DNA here is from genome assembly GCA_965232015.1 of Vicinamibacteria bacterium. Taxonomy (GTDB): domain Bacteria; phylum Acidobacteriota; class Vicinamibacteria; order Marinacidobacterales; family Marinacidobacteraceae; genus JAJEAO01. The sequence goes on from OZ246946.1 coordinate 3,872,588, forward strand.
CCGCCGCCAGCCGTCGGACGCCGAGCCGCCGGAGCCCGGAACGCGCAACCCGGACGATGTCCCCGACGGTGATCACCGGGAAGTCGGGGCCGAAGGCGCGGCCGGTCTTCGGGTTCGGGCTCGTCGGACCGGTGGTGCCGCCGCACCCTCCCAGGAGGCTCAGGCACACGACGAAGAGTCTTCCGGTGTCGAAGGCCTTTCCGGGCCCGATCATCGGATCCCACCAGCCGAGGCCGTCCGTCGCGATCCCTTCGGCGCCGAACCCGTCCACGGCGGACTCGGAGGCGCCGCCGCGGCCGGCGGCGTGGGCGTCGGCGGAGAGGGCCGGGCAGATGAGAACCACGTTCTCCGGATCCTCCGGCGGATCCGGATCCCCCCAGGTCTCGCCCGCCACCTCGATCCCGGACAGGCGGGCGCCGCTCTCGAGCGGAAAGGACCCCGGGAGCTTCAGCCGGAAGCGGCGGTGGGGGACCGCGTTCGCCGGGATCTCCCACGGAGCCGGCGATCCGCTCAGGTCCTCAGCCACAGGGCGACGGCGAAGGCGACGGTGAGCACCGAGACGATCCCGCGAAGCACCCGCTCGCCGGCGGCCAGCGTGAGTCGCGCTCCGACGAGGGCCCCGGCCAGCGTGCCGACGGAGAGCGCCAGGCCGACGCCCCAGTGCACCGCGCCTCCGGCGGCGAAGACGGCGAGGGAGACCACGGAGAACAGGAAGACGCAGGCGACCTTGATCGCGTTGCCCGCCACCAGGGGAATCCCGGCCCACGACGTCGCGCCGAGCGCGAGGAACCCCACGCCCGCCTGCAGAAACCCGCCATAGAACCCGACGCCGACGAACGCGACCCCGAGCGCGAGTCCGGGGCGGTCGGGGGGCGTGGCCTCCGCGCCCGGTCGGGCGCGGCGGGCGAGCAGCGGGATCACCGTGAACGCGATCATCACGACGGAAAGCACCCGGAGGAACGCGGCTTCTCCCACCCGGAGGGCGAGAGCGCTCCCGAGCGCCGCACCGACAACGGCGAAAAGACCCAGCCGGAGCAGCATCGGGGTCGCGACGGCGCCCGCCCGGCGGAACGCGGCGGTGGCGCCGGCGCTCTGGATGAGGATGGCGAGCCGGTTCGTGCCGTTGGCGACCTGGTGGGGCAGCCCGAGGAAGATGAGGAGCGGGAGCGTCAGGAACGAGCCCCCTCCCGCCACCGTGTTCACGGCGCCGGCGACGAAGCCGGCCGGGATCAGCAGCGCCGCCGCCATCCAGGGGTCAGCGGTCGTCGTCGTCCCCTTCGTCGCCCGGTGGCGGCGCCTGGCGGAAGTCGAGCGCCAGCGAGTTGATGCACCAGCGGTCGCCGGTCGCCTCGACCGGCCCGTCCGGGAAGACGTGACCGAGGTGGGCGTCGCAGCGCGCGCACTTCGCCTCGGTGCGGATTATCCCGAAGCTGCGGTCCTCGGAGGTCCGAATCGCTTCCTGCTCCGTCGGGCGGGTGAAGCTCGGCCAGCCGCATCCGGAGTCGAACTTGTCCGAGGAGCCGAACAGCGGCGCGTCGCAGCAGGCGCACCGGTATTCGCCGGAGGCGTGGTTCGACAGCAGACGACCGGTGAACGGCGGCTCGGTGGCGCCCTGCCGGGTGACCGCGAACTGCTCGGGGGTGAGGCGCTTCTTCCACTCCCGTTCGGTCCGACGCACCGGAGCGCGTTTCGGGCGTGATTCCATCGTGATCTCCTTCCCGCCCGGTCGGGGGTGGGACGCAGGCCGCGGCGCGGCCGGGAAAGCGGTCAGCCGGCGAACCAGGCGCGACCCAGCATGAGGATCCAGTAGAGGACCAGCGACACGACGAGCGCGCGCCCGAACTCGCGGATCTTGCCTCCCAGCCGGACCTTTCGTCCCGCGGGCAGGAACGAGTAAATCGCCCAGGCCATCAGCGCAACGATCGCCAGGTTACGCAGCCGGAGCATCGCCGCGGCGAGATCCTACCGCCCGGATGCCGCCGGGCGTCCCCGGCGGATGGCGGCGCGCCGTCGCATTCCCGGGAGCGGCCGCCCGAGCGCCGGTCACCCGAGGCGCACAGCGGGCGATTCTCCCCGCCGTCGTCCTCCCGGAACCCGGCTATGATCCGATTTGGAACCCTTCACCGTGAGTCCGCCCATCGACGATGACCGGCCCGACGTCTCGTGGGCGGCGCGTCGCCTGGATGAGGACGACTGGGGTCAGATCGCGCCCGGCGACGGGCTGAAACCCAGGTCCCGGAACACCGGCCGGCGCGTTGTCATCGCGGTCCTGGTGGCGGCCGTCGTCAGCGCCGGCCTCACCGCATGGCTCCTGCGCCGGGGATCGCCCCCGCCGCCCCCGCCGGAAGTCGAGCCGGTTGCGGTGGTGGAGGAGCCGCCGGCGGTAGAGGAGCCCCCGCCGCTGCCTTCGCTCGACCTCAGCGACGGTTTCGTCCGGGCGCTCCTCGCGGTCCTGACCCAGCACCCGGATGCCCTCGCGTGGCTGCTCGGCGACGACCTCATCCGGAACATCGTGATCGCGGTGGAGAATGTGGCCGACGGGAACTCGCCCCGCCGCGCCCTCGCGGGGCTGGGGCCGCGCGAGTCGTTCCTGGCGCTGGAGCAGCCGGAGGGTCCGATCGCCTCCCCCGAGTCGTTCGCGCGTTACGACGGGGTGACCGCGGCGATCGCCGAGGCGGACAGCGATGCGCTGGCGTCGGCCATCCTTCGGCTCCGGCCCCTGCTCGAGGAGGCTTACGCCGAAGTCGGGCGACCCGAGCGGAATTTCCTGCAGGCCCTGCTTGCGGCCCTCGACCGACTCGTCTCGGTTCCGGTCCCGGAGGCGCCGATCCGGCTGCGGGAAGTCACCCTTCGATACGAGTATGAATCTCCCGTGCTGGAGCGGCTCGACGACGCCAGCCGGCACCTCCTCCGGTTCGGCCCCGACAACCAGCGGATCGTCCAGAACGCTCTCGCTCACCTCGCCGCCGCGCTCCGGGCCGCATCCCCGTCGGATCGGCGCTGACCCGCGCCGCCGGAAGCGCCGGCTGATTCCTTCTCCGATGCCCCGCGTTCACTTCACGCCGAACCTCCGGCGGCACATTGCGGCGGACACCGCCGAGGTCTCCGGCGCCACCGTCTCCTCCGTCCTCGCCCGGGTCTTCGCAATGAACCCTGGTCTCCGCTCCTACGTTCTCGACGACCAGGGCCGGCTGCGCACTCATGTGGTCGTCTATGTGGACGGCCGGGCGATCGCGGATCGGATCGGACTCGGCGATCCGGTCACCGACCGGTCCGAAGTCCACGTGATGCAGGCGCTCTCGGGAGGTTGATCCATGGTGCTCCATCTCGGCACCCGCAAGGGTTATCTGGCGTTCCATCGCGTCCGCCGAGGCGAATGGCGCATCGCCCGCGCCGCTTTCGTGGGAGACCCGGTGTCCCAGATCCTTCCCGATCCGCGGGACGGTCGTCTCTACGCCGCCATGGATCTGGGCCACTTCGGCGTCAAGCTGCGGGTCTCGGAGGACCAGGGGGCCTCGTTCGAGGACCTCCCGGCGCCCGCGCTTCCGGCGGCGCCGGCCCCGGACGAGAAGGCGCCGTCGGTGAGCCTGCTGTGGTGTCTGGAAGCCGCCGGCCCCGTTCCCGGGTCGCTCTGGTGCGGGACGATCCCGGGGGCTCTCTTCCGGTTGGATGACGGCGGCCGGTCGTGGTCGCTGAACCGGGCGCTGTGGGAGGAGCCGTCGCGCGCCGAGTGGTTCGGAGGCGGCTTCCCGGAGCCGGGGATCCATTCGATCCTGGTCTCTCCCGATGGCCGCCGGGTGGTCTGCGGGATCTCCTGCGGCGGGGTGTGGGTCAGCGAGGACGGCGGCGAGACCTTCGATGTCTCGACGCGCGGGATGTTCGCCGATTACGTGCCGCCCGACCGCCGGGAGGATCCGGCGATCCAGGACCCTCACCGGCTGGCGTGGTGCGCTGCGGACCGGAACCGGATCTGGTGCCAGCACCACAACGGCTTCTTCCGGTCCGACGACGGCGCGGGCCGGTGGACCTCGCTGGACGTCCCGCCTTCCTCGTTCGGGTTCGCGGTGGCCGCCCATCCATCCGATCGCGACACGGCGTGGAGCGTTCCGCTGGTCAAGGACGAGTGCCGGGTGCCGGTGGATCGCAGGATGGTGGTCGCCCGGACGCGGGACGGCGGCGGCTCGTGGGAACTCCTCGATCGGGGGCTTCCCGAGGACTCGTTCGCCGTCGTGTACCGCCACGGGCTGGCGGTGGACGCCACCGGCGAAGTCCTTGCGCTCGCGACGACGACCGGCGCGCTGTGGATCTCCGAGGACCAGGGTGATTCGTGGGATCTCGTGACCCACGAACTCCCGCCGGTGTACGCGGCGCGCTGGTCCTGACCCGGGCGGTCAGGCGAAGGCCCGGGGTTCGAACCTGTCGTTGTTCGTAATGCTCGCGCTGCTCCCGGTGGCCCGGATCACGAACAGACCCTTCCGCTCGGCGTAGGCGTCGGACGACTCGTCCGCCTTGAGGTACGCCACCGCTCCGTACACCGTGTGGTTCCGGTACTCGGGCGCCAGCTTCTTGAAGTGAGGCAGCATCTTGAGGAAGTAGTCCACGTCCGCCACCTTCATCGTCGTCTTGACCTCGACCGCTACGACCTCGTTGCCGTTCACGGCGAGGATGTCCACCTCGCGCCGGTACCCCTCGAACGCCAGCTTCCGGTTCGTCCAGGTGTGGTTCACCCGGATGCCGCGCTCCTTGAGCAGCGCGACCAGATCGCCCTCCACGAGAGTCTCGATGAGCTTGCCCCACGGTCCGTTGAACAGGTTGTCCAGATAACGGAGCCGCCGGTCGAACTCCTTTCCGCGTCGCCGGGTTTCTTCCCACTCGCGCTCGGCCCTCGCCCAGCGCCGCTCATCCTCGACGAGGCGCGCCTTCGCTCGCCGGTCCGCTTCTGCGCCGCTTTGTGCGAGTCGGTCCAGCGTCGCGTTGACGCGGTCGAGCGCCGCCCGCCAGTCCGATCCTTCTCCCGGTCTGCCGCCGCTCATCGGCCCCGCATTCTAGCCCGGGAAACGCCTGTCGGCGCCTCCTGAAAGCCGGCCGTCGCGGCCTCCACGGCGCGACCGAATACACTCCGCCGGTTCGGGCCGCCTGCGGGCGCCGACCCCGAGAACTGATGACTCCCCGTCGGACCCCGACCGCTCCCGAGCCGGAGACCCCGTTCCACGGTCTGGTCGGACGCCTCGATCGCCGCCTCCGTCTGGCGGCGGCGTGGCGCGATCTCGGCTGGGTCGCCGCCGTTGTCGCGGTGGCGATGGTGCTGCCCCGGCTCTTCGGAGACGGCCTGCCGTGGTTGACGGCGGCCGTCGCCGTCGGTGGCGCCGGGTTCGTCGTCGCGCGGTTCGTTCGCGGTTCCGATCTGCACCGCGCCGCCGCCGCCGGAGATCGGGCTGCCGAGCTCCACGACGAACTGACCTCGGCGCAGTGGTTCCACGATCAGGAACCCGCCACCGCCTGGGAGCAGCTCCAGGTCGAACGAGCCCGCGACCGGGCCGACGGGCTCGACGCCGGCGCCCTGCTCTCGGTCCGGCCGCCCCGGAGGGCCTGGGCCGCTTTCGCCGCGCTCGGCCTCGCCGCGCTCCTGCTCCCTCTCAGCCAGGGCGCGCTGATTCCCGAGGCGGTTCGGGCCCGGATCGCCGCCGGTCTCTCCGACCTCGCCGCCGACCCGATGGTGGAGGCGGCGACCGAGGAGGAGTCCGAGGAGATCGCCGCCGCCCGCGAGGAAGCCCGGTCTCCCGAAGAGATCCTCGCCGAGCTTCGGGCCGGCGAGCTGCGGCTGCCGGAGACGCCCGACGACGCGGCGGGCGCCGACGCTGCGCTCGCCGCGGCGATGGAGGAGCGCGGTTTCACCGAATCCTCCGAGGACGTGGTGGCCGCGCTCGCCGGCCTCGCGGAGGCGCTCGACTCGGCCGACGGCGACACCGCGTCCGAATGGCTGGAGGGTCTGGCCGAAGCCATGCGGACCGCGAGCAGCCCCGAAGAGCTGGCGGCGCTCCTCGAAGCGCTCGAGGCGGGCTCCGAGGGGGATGCGCTGGCGGCGGCGGCCAACGAGATGATGGAGCTGATGGAGGGGGGCATGAGCGCCGACGAGGCTCTCCAGCAGCTCGCGGAGAACATGCAGGCGATGGAAGGCGAGGGGATGGCGGCCCCGGGCGAGGCCGGTGGCGAGCAGATGCCCTTTCCCGGTGAGGGCGACGGAGGGGGCCAGCCCCAGGCGGGCGAAGGGGGCGAGCCGGCGGGCGGCATGCCCCAGGGCGCCGCCGGGATGTCGGGACAGGTCCAGATGGTCGCGGCCGAAGGCCAGATGGGCGCGCCCATCCCGATGGACGCGGGTCCCGCCGGAAACATGACCGGCCCGGGCGGCGGGGGCGAGTCGGAGGTGTTCGGAGCCCCGACCAGTCTCGAGGTCCAGCTCGAACTCGAGGCCATCCCTCCCACGTTCGAGGAGGAGCCGGTTCCGGAGCAGATGGTCGAACGACAGAGCCGGCGCGAGGACGCGACCGTGGACTACGACTCGGTGACGTCGCTCGCCGAGTATGCCGAAGAGGCGGTCGTGACCCGCACCGAGGTCCCCGCCGGTCTCCGCGCCCTGGTGCGCGCCTATTTCCTGCTCATCCGCGAGACCGCCGTTTCCCCCGAGGAACCCGAAGGAGCGAACGATCCGTGACCCCCCAAACCAAGGCGGCCGACGCCGCAGCGGATATCGACAGCCGCGTGGAGTCCTTCCGGGTGCGCCACGACCGCATCCAGGCGGAAGTCGGCAAGGTGATCGTCGGCAACCAGGAAGTCATCAGCAACATCATCATCTGCCTGCTCACCCGGGGGCACGTCCTGCTCGAGGGCATCCCCGGACTCGGGAAGACGAAGATCGTGCAGACGCTCTCCGAGGCCATGCACCTGCGCTTCAACCGGATTCAGTTCACGCCCGATCTGATGCCCGGCGACATCCTCGGCACGAACGTGGTGCGGGAGACCGAGACCGGAGGCAAGATCCTCGACTTCCAGCCCGGCCCGATCTTCTGCAACCTGATGCTCGCCGATGAGGTGAACCGGGCGACGCCCAAGTCGCAGTCCGCCCTCCTCGAGGCGATGCAGGAGAAGAGCGTTTCGGTCGGCAACACGACCCACGTCCTCGAAGAGCCGTTCTTCGTCATGGCGACGCAGAACCCGATCGAACTCGAGGGGACCTACCCGCTCCCGGAAGCCCAGATGGACCGCTTTCTGATGAAGCTGCGGATCGGCTACCCCAGCGAGGACGAGCTACGCGAGATCGTGGAGCGGACCACGTCCGTCGAGGAGCCGAAGGCCGACGCGGTCGTGACCCGCGACGAGGTCCTCGAGATGCGCGACACGGTGCTCTCGGTGCCGGTGGCCCGTCCGGTCGAGGACTACGCCATCCGGCTCACGATGGGCACCCATCCCGGCTCGCCCTACGCCCACGCGCTCACGAACCGCTACGTCAAGTTCGGCGCGAGTCCCCGGGGCACGCAGGCCCTCGTGCTCTCCGGCAAGGTCAAGGCGCTCCTCGCCGGGCGGCTGCACGTGTCGGCGCAGGACGTCCGGGACAGTGTCATGCCGACGCTGCGGCACCGGATGCTCCTGAACTTCGAGGGCGAGGCCGATCGGGTGGACACCGACGACATCCTCCGGGAGATCGTCGCCTCGGTCCCGACCCCGGGCGCCTGACTTCCGTGCGGTGGTCGCCGCGCCGGCAGGCTCCGTTCCCCGAGGCGCGCCGGTTCCCATGAGCGAAACGAAGACCCTCTTCGACGCCGAGTTCATGGAGCGCATCGAATACCTCAAGCTCATGGCGACCCGGATGCTCCCGACCCGCCACCGAGGCGAGCATCGGGCCCGGAAGCGCGGCACCGGCATCGAACTCGCCGACTACCGCCCCTACGTGGACGGGGACGACACCCGCGACGTGGACTGGAAGGCGTTCCTCCGGCTCGACAAGCTGGTCCTCCGGGTCTTCGAGGAGGACGCGGATCTTCCGGTGTATCTGTTCGTGGACCAGAGCGCCTCCATGGGGTTCGGCGCTCCGCCCAAGTTCGACTACGCGCGCAAGATGGCGGGCGCCTTGTCCTACATCGCGCTCATGAACCATGATCTGATCTCGATCGCCTGGTACGGCCCGCGGATCGGGGAGTGGATGCCGCCCAAGCGCGGACGCAACCAGATCTACCGCGCGTTCCGGTTCCTCGACGCCGGGGAGACCGGGGGCGGAACCTCGCTGACCCAGTGCTTCCGGGCGTTCTTCGGGTCGCGGCGGAAGCGCGGGCTGGCCGTGGTTCTCTCCGATCTGATGGACCCGGAGGATCTGCTCGGCGCCTTCGACCAGTGCCGCTACCAGAAGCACGATCTCGTCGTGGTTCAGGTGCTCACTCCCGAGGAGCAGGATCCCCGTCTTCCCGACGAGGCGCTGCTCACCGACGCCGAGGACCGGTCGGAGCGCCGGGTGCGGGTCACGCCGCGGCTGCTCGCCCGCTACCGCGAGGCGCTCGAGGCCCATCGCCAGGAAGTCAAGGACTACTGCTCCCGCTACGGGTTCGGGTTCGCGCTCGCGAGCACCGGGGTTCCGTTCGAGGAAGCCGTCCTCGACATCTTCAAGCAGGATCGCTTCATCCGCTAGCGATTCCGGAGCAGACCATTGGGCTTCGCCGCCGCGCCGCTCGCCATCCTGGTCGGGTTGCTCCTGACCGGAGCCGTTGTGCTCGTGCTCTACTGGGTCCGCCCCGAGCCCCAGCCGATCACGGTCCCGTCGAATCTCATCTGGCGTCGGGTGCTCGACGAGCGCCGGAGTCGCGAGGACTTCTGGCGGTGGCTGATTTCGCTGCTCGTCGCGCTGTTCGCCTCGCTGGCGGTCGTGCTGGCTCTTTCGGAGCCGGTACCCGGCGGCGCCCGGACCGGTGGCCGGGTCGTCCTCGTGCTCGACACCTCTCCCAGCATGGCGGCGGCGGCCGGGGAGGGGGAGACCCGGTGGGACCGGGCGTCGGCGCACGCCCGCGGCATCCTCGAAGCGTCGGGCCCGGGGACCGAATTCCTGATTCTGGACACCGGCGGCCAGCGCGGCGGTCGCTCCTTCGACGATCGGCGCGCCGCCCTCGAGGCGGTGGACGCCCTCGAGCCGGTCTTCGATGCGGAGCACGCCCTGCCGGACGTCGCCGACCTGCTGGGTCCGGACGCCGGGGCCGAGATCGTCCTGATCGGGGACGGCGTGCGGGTCTCGGAGGTCCCGGATGGGGTGCGGGCGATCTCGGTCTTCGAGCCGATGGACAACGCCGGGATCACGGCGTTCGACGTCCGTCCGCTCCCGACCGATCCGGGTCGCTTCGAAGCCTTCGTCGAGGTTGTCCGGCACACGGCGGCCGCCGACGCCGGCGTCGTCGTCCTGCAGATCGATGGCTCCGGCGGCGCGTCGGTGCGACGGACCCTCCGGGTCGAGCCCGGCGCGCCCCGCGGCGAGACGGTGCCGCTCGCGGGCTTCGTGTCCGGGCCGGTGCGCGCCGTGATCGCGGGGGCCGGCGCCGATGGTCTCGCCGCCGACGACGTGGCGCACGCCTACGTTCCGTCGCGGAACCGGCTGCGCGTTCTGCTCGCGGGCGAGAAGAGTCCCTACTGGGAAGCGGCACTCCGGCTCGACCCGCGCGTGAGTCTCACCCGGGCGCCGGAGGATGAGGACGCCTTCGCCGACTTCGATCCCGACGCATTCGATCTGGTCGTGATCGAGGGCGACCCGCCGCCCCAGGCGCCGCCCCGGCCGATCCTGTTCGCCGGTTCCGGATCGGCCGCCTGGCTCCCGTCGCGCCTCGACGGCGCGACGGAGGCCGCCGTCACGCTCCCGGCGCGCCCGGGCCGCGAATCGCATCCGGTCGTCTCCGAAGTGGATCTCGGCGACGCGCTGGCCCGTGATGTCGAAGCCTTCGATCCCGCGGCCGAGGCGGATCCGGGACGCCCCGGCTGGCGGATCCTCCTCGGTGATTCGAGGCTGGGACTGCTCGCCGTTCGCGAGCAGCCGTTCCGGGCGGCCGCCCTCGCGTTCCCGCTGGCGCAGTCGAACCTGGCGCTCCAGCCGGACTTCCCCGTCTTCCTGACGCGGGCGCTGAGCTGGTTGACCGACGTCGAGGTCCGGCGCTCCGGGCTGGGTCCGGTCCGGGTGACGATCCCCGACGGCGCCGTCTTCGACGCCGATGGCCGCGAAGTTCCTTCCCGGCGCATCGGGTCGGACCTCTCGTTCCACGCTGCCGAGCCCTCGCTCTACTACGTCGCCGGCGGAGGCCGCGAAGTCGTCGTCGCCGCCAGTCTGCTCGACCGCGCCGCCTCGGATCTGAACCGGTCGGCGTGGGCGGGAGAGCCGGCGGCCGCGATGCCTCCCGCCTCGGCGCCGGTCTCCGTGCTGTGGCCGATCCTCGCGCTGTTCGCCCTCGTCCTGCTGGTCGTCGAGTGGGTCGCGTTCCACCGTCACGTCACCGTCTGAGCCGGGGGTCGCCGCGTTGACCCGTACCCGGATCGCGCCCTCGCCCACCGGCGATCCGCACGTGGGGACGGCCTACCAGGCGCTCCTGAACTACGGCTTCGCCCGCCAGCGGGGGGGCGCCTTCATCCTGCGCATCGAGGACACCGACCAGGCGCGATCGAAGCCGGCGTTCGAGACGGCGATCCTGCGCTCGCTCCGGTGGCTCGGACTCTCGTGGGACGAGGGCCCCGATATCGGCGGCCGGTTCGAGCCCTACCGGCAGAGTGATCGGCTCGACGCCTATCGCGAGGTGGCCGAGCGGCTGCTCCACGACGGTCGCGCCTACCGCGAGTACGCGGACGGAGACGGCGGCGCGTTCGCGATCCGGCTCCGCACTCCGGCGTCGGGACGCATCGCGCTCCCGGACCGGCTCCGCTCCGGACTGTCGAAGGACTGGGA